>JAVBST010000007.1:0-69012 GCA_031556545.1 Oscillospiraceae bacterium | reverse complement strand
AACCTCTCTTTGGTTAACCAAAGAGAGCTGACGCACAAGCTCTTTCTTATCAATTCCAGACCCCGAAAATGTTTGGGCTGGAAATCACCTATTCAAGTTTTTCTACACGAAGTGGCGCACTTGACTTGACAATTCATCATTTTTAAACCGACTGCGCCAGGGCAAGCACTCCGCGATGCACGAAGAAAACCAGCGACACAGTATTAGGCTCTATGATTATCGGGTTATATGATGACATAAAACCGGAGGGATTATTTACTTTTACATAAATCGGAGTATAATAAATGTTTAAGGGCGCATGCTTGTCTAACTTTTGCGATTGCTCCGGCATATAAGATCTTCCTTCACAATTAATTACCGGAGTAATATAACCATATTCCAAATGCCCCGCCTGATATGCCTACTCCTTGCGCGCAAACCAATTCCCGGCGGGATTGAGGGGCGCAAAAATTGCTTTTTACCGTTAGGATGGGCACGGATCACGATGGCTGCCGCCGGAGAAAGAGGGACATATGTACAAAGCTTCACCGGAACGTTACCAAACCATGCAATATCGCCGCTGCGGTAAAAGCGGATTGATGTTACCTGCCATATCGCTGGGGCTCTGGCAAAATTTTGGCGATCAGCGCCCCCTGGAAAACAGCAAAAACATGCTTTTCACGGCCTTTGACTTGGGAATTACCCATTTTGATTTAGCGAATAACTACGGTCCTTCTCCTGGCTCCGCAGAGGAGACTTTCGGCAAAATTATGCAATCGGATCTGCGTCCTTATCGGGATGAAATGATCATTTCCACCAAGGCGGGCTATACCATGTGGGACGGCCCCTATGGCGACTGGGGATCCAAAAAATATATGATTGCCTCCCTGGACCAAAGTCTCAAACGGATGCAACTGGAATATGTGGACATTTTTTATCATCACCGGGAGGATCCGAATACACCCTTAGAAGAGAGCATGGAGGCTCTTGCCACGGCGGTGCGTCAAGGCAAAGCGTTATATGTTGGCATTTCCAATTATACGCCTGAAAAAACCCGGCAAGCGGCAGGCCTCCTCAAGGATATGGGTATCCACTGCCTGATCCATCAACCCCGTTACAGCATGTTTGACCGCTGGATTGAAGATGGTTTGCAAGATGTATTAGCGGAAGAAGGCATCGGTAGCATCGCCTTCTCGCCCCTGTACCAGGGATTACTGACCGACCGCTACTTGCAGGGCGTCCCCCGGGACTCCCGCGTGGGAACCGCCTCCATCAGCATATGGCCCGATTTTATTACCGAGGAAAAAATAGAAAAGGTAAAAAAGCTTAATGTGTTAGCACAGCAACGTGGCCAGTCGCTGGCCCAGCTTGCGCTGGCCTGGGTATTGCGAGAGGAAAAGGTAACCACCGCCTTGATTGGCGCAAGCCGTCCGGAGCAGATTATCGAAAATGCTGCCGTTATTGCGAATCTAGACTTTACCCCCACAGAACTGGACACCATAGAAGCCATTCTAAAATAATATTGGCCCTATAAATCTGTTGGCTATATGTCCGGCACAAAATACCTGGCATCTCCGAATTCAAAGAGAGATGGCACCATTTTCTCATACGCTATAATTTCTTGGGATCCGGGGGTGCTTTTTGCTGTTCCCAGGCGAAAAAGCGCGATACAATGAGATCGCTTATCTTGCATAGATTTTAGAGAGATGGTATAATACTGATAAATATGGAAAAGAAATAGATAGGAATGGTAGTTATATGTCTGCAGGAGGTAATCCATATGGCACAGGAGATGCTAAACGCTGTGTTGGAAGCGGAAAAAGAGGCCTCGGAAATCGAAAAACAAGCCATAGCCAAAAAAGCCGCCATGTTGGATGAAGCGCAACAATCGGCTGAACGCCTAAAACGGGCCATACTAATGGAAGCACAGGCAAAGGCGGAACAAATAGAGGCGGCTGCCCATAAACAGGCAAAGGCGCTTGATGCAGATGGCATTGCCGCTGCTGACGAGTCCTGTCGGCAGTTAGAAGAGTTGGCTCTGCAAAACCGTGCGCGTTCTGTAAAGGCTGTCTTGCATATGATCATTCCGCAGGGCTGAAAATCCCCATTTGATACCGCTGGGAGGTGAAGCGTATTGGCAAAACTCAAGATGCGGCAAATCGAAATTATTGCGATGTATGAAGACCGTAAGGCGATTCTCGAAATGTTGCAGCGTAAAGAGGCCGTGGAATTGTTTGATGTGGAACCTGCCGATGGCTTGCGCAAGAGTAACAAAACACGGGGTATGGCGCAATTTGAAAAAAATGTGCAGCTGTGTGGTCAAGCGCTTCGCATTCTGGAAGAATATGCCCCCCGAAAAAAAGGCTTGTTGGCCTCCTTGGCAGGCCGTCGTGAAATCACGCTTCAGGAATTTGAGGCCCGGTTACCGCACGCCGAAGAAACCATTAAAAAATGTTATGATATCAAAGCCCAACACAAGGGCATTGCGGATAAGAAAGCCATGCTTATCCGTAACCAGTCCGTACGGGATGCTTTGCTCCCCTGGATGACGCTGGATGTCCCCATGCAATTGCCGGGCACCACCTCTACCCGCGCTTTTATCGGGTACCTGCCTCCCCTCCTTAGCTTTCAGGCATTGTGTGAAAAATTGACGGCGGAATATCCGGAGCTAGAACATTATGTCATAGAACTCGTGAGCGCAACCCGTGAGCAACTCTGTATTTTCGCCTTATGCCACCAGTCCATCGCCATGCAAATGGAATCGGCGCTGCGGGCTTGCGGTTTCACCCGCCCTTCCGATCCCACCCGGCACCCTCCTCAGGTTCGCATGGAACGCTATGAGAACGAAGCCGCACGTTTGGAGCAAGAGATCACGGCTCATCGCGAGGCCATCGTACAGTATGGTAATCTGTATGATGATATTGAATTTGCCAGCGACTACTATGCCATGCGGCGGCAGAAATATGAGAAAATTGAAGCCCTCGCCATGACAAAAAGCACTTTCGTTTTGCGGGGCTATATTCCTGAAAATCGGGCAGCTGAGATAACCAAAGTGCTGGAAGACCAGTTTGCAGCCGCAGTTTCAATCGCCGATCTCCCAGACGCAGCAGAGGCGCCGGTTTTGCTCAAAAACAACCGCTTTGTAACACCGGTGGAGCCCATTACAGAGATGTATGGCGCTCCTTCCAGGACGGACGCCGATCCCAATCCGGTGATGTCTTTCTTTTACTACCTGCTCTTTGGGCTCATGCTCTCGGATGCAGCCTATGGGATTATCATGGTGGTGGTCTGCGCATTGGTGCTGCGGTTGATCAAGCCCGAGGGCAACCTTCAGAAGTCCTTCAAAATGTTCTTTTATTGTGGCATCTCCACCATAATTTGGGGCGTGGTATTCGGCAGCTGGTTTGGCGATATCGTCAACGTGGTTTCCCGAACATTCTTCGGTCATGAGGTGTCTATTCCGCCCCTATGGTTCACACCGCTACAGGATCCCATGAAAATGCTGATTTTCTCTTTTGGAGTGGGGATTCTGCATCTGTTTGCGGGATTAGCCATCAGCTTTTATACAAAATGGAAATTAAAACAACGACTGGATGCCGTTTTTGATGTCGGCTCCTGGTATTTGCTCTTGTTGGGCGCCGTGATATTGATTGCTGGACCGATGCTCGGTTTTGCAGATTCCATCGCGAATATGCTCAGCCAGATCGGCAAATACATGGCCATTGCAGGCGCTGTTATGGTAGTGCTCTTCACCAGCCGGGATTCCAAAAATATTTTCGCCAGATTCGGCGCCGGATTATACAATTTGTATGGAATCTCAGGCTACCTCAGCGATATTCTTTCCTATTCCCGGCTGCTGGCCTTGAGTCTCGCTACCGGCGTCATTGCACAGGTTGTCAATACCATGGGTTCCATGGGCGGTGATTCCATTGCTGGCGCCATTATCCTAACTGTTGTTTTTCTCTTAGGGCATACCCTGAATATTGCCATTAACCTATTGGGTTCTTTCGTGCATACCAATCGTCTACAATATGTAGAATTCTTTGCAAAGTTCTATGAAGGTAGCGGCAGACTATTTTCGCCCTTACGGACTCATACACGTTATATCAAACTGAAGGAGGATCAGATGCATGGATAAATTTGGGATTGTGTTTGCGGTATTGGGGGCCGCCTTGTCAGCATTAATGGCAGGTGCCGGTTCCGCCGTCGGCGTCGGTATGGTGGGAGAAGCAGGCGCGGGTGTGGTGACAGAGGACCCTTCCAAATTCAGTAAAGTGCTTATTTTACAGCTATTGCCCGGCACGCAGGGTATTTACGGTTTATTGGTGGCTTTCATCACCCTATCAAACATTAAGGTACTAGCCGGCACCTATGAACCTATTTCCGCAGTTAAGGGGCTTCTCTATTTGGCCTCCTGTCTGCCCATGGCTGTTGTGGGCTATTGGTCGGCCATCCGCCAGGCCCGCGCTTCGGTGGCAGGCGTCGGGATTGTCGCCAAGCGCCCCGATCAATCTTCAAAAGCCATGACCTTTGCCGCCATGGTTGAGACCTATGCGGTGCTCGCGCTGCTCATTTCAATTCTTTCGGTACTGGGCGTGGGCCGTCTCAATGTATGATCTAACCAATCGATGCCGTTTTCACACAACCTATTGTATAGTTCGATTCCGCTTATGGGAAAGGGGGCATTCCGGTGCCGGGCCTTGATTTTATTGTACAAAAAATTCTGGATGACGCGCAGAAGCATGCCTCATCCATCCTTGAAGAGGGACAAAGTCAGGCGGCACAAATAGAGGAAGCTGCCCGAAAAGAAGCCGAGCAACAGTCAATCGCTATCGTCGAGCAAGCCAACGCGAATGCCGAAAGGGTCATGGGAAAGGCGCGCTCCAGCAGCGAAATGGAGGTGCGAAAGCGCAAACTCGGCAAGAAGAACACGTTGATTGAAGAAATCCTGCAAATGGCGCAAACACAGATATTAGAATTACAAACTGTAGAATATTTCGAGGTAGTCACTACACTGGTACAAAAATTCGCGTTGCCAAAACCGGGTGTGATCCGCTTTTCAGAGATGGATTTGGCACGGTTGCCACAGGGGTATGCGGATACTTTATGCCGCTTATTACCGCCCCCGGCTGCCTTGACTATTGGAGCAGAAGCCGTACCCATACAGGGCGGATTTGTGCTGCAATATGGCGAAATCGAAGTCAATTGCAACTTTGCAGCTCTTTTCGAGGCTGAAAAAGAACAACTGCGGGACCGGGTGAATGCCGTACTGTGGCAAACATAAGCGCAATCTCCGCTATGTTTCGCTTTTCCGGAGGTGGTACCATGCAAGCAACTCAATATGTCTATGCGGTGGCGCGTGTACGCGCTGTGGAGACGCAGCTTCTGTCACTGGCGGAGGTGGATGCTTTACTGGCCATGCCAGGATATGCGGAGGCATTGCAGTTTTTGGCAGATCATGGCTATGGGAACACAGAGGACACAGATCCCTTACGAAACGCCATGGCGAAAACGTGGGATTTTATCAAGCGCATTGCGCCCGAGCTTGACTCCTTTTCATTTCTCCTCATCCGCAATGATTTTCATAACCTGAAGGCCGCTATCAAAGCCTTTTTGAAGGATTATTCGGCCGCAGATTTCTTTATATATCCCTCCCTCTATGAACCCGAGGACCTCTCCTCGGCTGTTGGCAAGGGACAGTATGACCGCTTGCCTGCCGAAATGCAGGAGGTGGCCAAGCAATGCTATGATATTTTGGTAGCAACCCAGGACGGACAGCAGGCTGATGCCCTGTTGGACGCACAGGCACTTGCTTTGATGCGGAAATTAGCTGCCCAAACCCATCTGGATTTTGTGATCCACGTCGCCGAGGTGTTATGCGCTACCGCCAACATCAAAACCGCTGCGCGCGCCATACACACAAAGAAGGGGGCCGATTTTTTGCGGATAGCCCTCTCCTCCTGCAATACGCTGCAAAAGGAGCGTCTGATGCAGGCCGCCCTCGCGGGCGAAGAAGGCTTGGTTCCCTACTTACAGTCAACCCCCTGGCAGGTATTGGTGGAGCCCATGCAGGCATCCATGCTGGCTTTTGAAAAAGCTTGTGACGCACTGGTCATCCAGACGATTCTTCCCGCCAAGCACCAGCCCTTCGGCGCGGATGCACTGATTGCCTATTACCTGGCCAAGGAGTATGAAATCAAAAACCTGCGGATTTTGCTCACCGGCAAACGCAACGCCCTGTCTGCGGATATGATTCGGGAAAGGCTGGGATCGCTTTATGTATAGAATTGCGGTCATGGGCGACCGGGACAGTATTTATGGCTTTGCGGCGGTGGGCTTGGATATCTTCCCGGTGGAAAGCACCAAGGAAGCTCTCTCAAAATTAAAGCACATGGCCGACAGCGGCTATGCCATCGTTTATGTAACCGAAGGCATCTTTACGGCGCTTGCGGAGGAATTAGGACCCTTCCTCGAACGGCAGATACCTGCCTTAATTCCCATCCCGGGCCTTTATGGCAATACAGGGATCGGTATCCAAAATGTGAGCCGTTCGGTGGAGCGGGCCGTGGGTTCAGATATCCTTTCCCAAGAGGAAGGCGCACAAAATTGATCGTTGTATATTACAAATTGTACTTTATTTGCATCGATAATATACAATGCGTATTTCCCAACCGGCTGCGGCGGGGCATCCGCGCCGCGAAACCCGCCGGAAGTTTGGCGCAGCATTTTGGGTCTGATCCCCCGCTTCTCCGGGGCGTTCCGTGAGGCCCAATCCCCCGCGGTCTCTGCCGTGGGGAGTGTTGTTTTCAATTGATGCCGGTAAAAAGCGAGGAAATGGAGTGTAGGCATGAGCACAGGCACAATAGTGAAAGTTTCGGGGCCGCTGGTGATTGCCGCAGGGATGCGGGACGCCAATATGTATGACGTGGTGCGGGTGAGTGAACAGCGCCTCATCGGCGAAATTATTGAAATGCACCAGGACCGCGCCTCCATTCAGGTATATGAGGAAACCTCAGGGCTGGGTACCGGCGAGCCGGTGGAATCGACGGGCGAACCACTGAGTGTGGAACTGGGCCCCGGGCTCATAGGCAGTATTTTTGACGGTATCCAGCGTCCACTGGATGCGATTATGCAACAATCCGGCACCAACCTTACACGTGGCGTGGAAGTTCCCTCGCTGTCCCGGGATCAAAAGTGGCATTTTATTCCCCTCGTTACAATTGGAGACGCTGTGGTGGGCGGCGATATTTTGGGCACGGTACAGGAAACCGAGGTGGTGCTGCATAAAATCATGGTGCCGCCGGGATTCATGGGAACGGTGGAAAGCATTACAGAGGGCCGCTTTCTAGTCACCGATGTAATCTGTACAATTCGTGACGCCAATAATTATATACAAAATGTATTCTTGATGCAAAAATGGCCGGTCCGCCTTGGCCGCCCTTATTGCCAAAAACTGTCGCCGGATCGACCACTGGTAACCGGCCAGCGGGTAATCGACAGCCTTTTCCCCATTGCAAAAGGCGGCGTGGCAGCCATTCCAGGCCCTTTCGGCAGCGGCAAGACCGTGATCCAGCATCAGTTGGCAAAGTGGGCGGAAGCGGATATCGTCATCTACATCGGCTGTGGCGAACGCGGCAACGAAATGACCGACGTACTCAACGAGTTCCCGGAACTCATCGACCCCCATACCGGCCAATCCCTGATGAAACGAACCGTACTCATCGCCAATACTTCCGATATGCCCGTCGCAGCCCGGGAGGCATCGATCTATACCGGCATCACCATCGCCGAATACTTTCGGGATATGGGCTATTCCGTAGCCCTGATGGCCGACTCCACTTCCCGCTGGGCGGAAGCGCTACGGGAAATGTCAGGCCGGCTGGAGGAAATGCCGGGTGAAGAAGGCTATCCCGCTTATCTTGGCAGCCGCTTGGCCCAGTTCTACGAACGCGCCGGGTGTGTCACGGCCATCGGCTCGGATGGCCGGAAAGGCATGCTCTCCGTAATCGGCGCGGTTTCGCCGCCGGGCGGTGATATCTCGGAGCCGGTCTCCCAGGCAACGCTGCGCATTGTCAAAGTCTTCTGGGGCCTTGACGCCAATCTCGCCTACAAACGCCATTTCCCCGCCATCAACTGGCTGACCAGCTATTCCCTGTATACCGATTCTCTGGCGGGTTGGTTCAATCAGGAGGTGACTCCGGACTGGGTGCACTTGCGCAGCCGCCTTATGGAACTCTTGCAGGCCGAGGCGGAGCTCGAAGAAATTGTCAAACTCGTGGGCATGGACGCCCTCTCCGCGCCCGATCGCCTGAAAATGGAGGCGGCGCGCTCAATCCGCGAAGATTTCCTGCATCAATTTGCCTTTCACGAGGTAGATACCTACACCTCCTTGCACAAACAATATCAAATGATGCAGCTGGTACTGCGCTTTTATGACGAGGCGGTACGAGCCTTGGCGGAAGGTGCCGATATTGAGGCTCTCGTGTCATTGCCGGTGCGGGAACGCATCGGCCGCATCAAATATGTGGAAGAGGCAAAGATTGATGACGAGGCAGAACACATTGTGGCGCAGCTCCGCTTTGAAATACAGGAATCGCTGAAAAAGGAGGACTTCTAATGCCCAAGGAATACCGTACAATACAGGAAGTGGCCGGTCCTCTAATGCTGGTGCGCGAAGTCGAGAATGTCAAATTTAATGAGTTGGGCGAAATTGAGCTGTTTAATGGAGAAAAGCGGCGCTGCCGTGTGTTGGAAATCGACGGCAGCAATGCGTTGGTGCAGCTCTTTGAAAGCTCGGCAGGCATCAACCTTTCCAACAGCAAGGTCCGCTTCCTGGGGCGGCAGATGGAGCTCAACGTCTCCTCCGATATGCTGGGCCGTGTTTTTGATGGATTGGGGCGCCCCATTGACAGTGCGCCCGAAATTATCCCCGAACAGCGTCTGGATGTCAACGGTGTCCCCATGAATCCGGCGGCGCGAAACTATCCGCAGGAGTTTATCCAAACCGGTGTCTCGGCCATTGACGGGCTGAATACGCTGGTACGCGGGCAAAAGTTACCCATTTTTTCCGCCAGCGGTCTCCCCCACTCCCAACTTGCCGCGCAAATCGCCCGGCAAGCCCGGGTGCGCGGCAAGGACGAATCCTTTGCGGTGGTTTTCGCCGCCATCGGAATTACGTTTGAGGAATCCAATTTCTTTATCCAAAGCTTTAAGGATACCGGCGCCATTGCCCGAACGGTGCTCTTCATTAACCTTGCCAACGATCCGGCTATCGAGCGCATTGCCACGCCGCGTATGGCCTTGACGGCCGCGGAGTTCCTGGCCTTTGAAAAGGATATGCATGTACTCGTCATCCTGACGGATATTACCAACTACGCCGATGCCCTGCGCGAAGTGTCCGCAGCCCGCAAGGAGGTTCCCGGACGACGCGGTTATCCAGGTTATATGTACACAGACTTAGCCTCCCTGTACGAACGGGCAGGGAGGCTCAAAGGCAAGGATGGCAGCATCACGCTCATTCCAATTTTGACCATGCCGGAAGATGATAAAACCCATCCCATCCCCGATCTCACCGGCTATATAACGGAAGGCCAGATCATTCTCTCCCGTGAACTTTTCCGCAAGAGCATCGCGCCGCCCATTGATGTACTCCCCTCCCTTTCCCGTCTTAAGGATAAGGGCATTGGTGAAGGCAAAACCCGTAAAGACCACTCCAATACGTTAAACCAGCTCTTTGCAGCCTATGCACGCGGCAAAGACGCCAAGGAACTCATGGTCATTCTGGGGGAAGCGGCCCTGACGGAGATTGATAAAAAATATGCCGAGTTTGCGGATGCCTTTGAAAAGCAATACATCTCACAGGGATATTCTACAAATCGAAGTATTGAGGAAACCTTGGATTTAGGCTGGTCTCTGCTGCACATTCTGCCCCGTAGTGAACTGAAACGGATCAGCGATGAACTCTTGGATGAATACTATGACTCCTGAATTTCCGTACAGACATTTTGAGGGCTGCTCATATATCGGAGTATCCTGACCTTTCTTCGAAAAAATAATTTACTTGCATCTATAGGAGCAGTTTATGGCCATTTTGAATGTCAATCCAACCCGTATGGAGCTAACCAAGCTGAAACGTCGGCTGGGTACGGCTTTGCGCGGCCACAAGCTATTGAAGGATAAGCGGGATGAGTTGATGCGCCAATTTTTGGAGCTGGTCAAAGAGAATAAGGCCATGCGACAACGGGTAGAGCAGGCGATCGAGAAGGCCCATCAGCATTTTATAATCGCCCGCTCTTTGATGCAAAGCGAGGCGCTGGATGTGGCGCTGATGATTCCAAAGCAGGAACTGCAGGTAGAAGTATCCGAAAAAAATGTGATGAGCGTACGCATCCCTCGCTTTGAAACCAAGTTTCGGACTCCTGACGAGAATGATATTTATTCCTACGGTTACGCCTTTACAACATCGGATCTGGATGCAGCCGTCAAGCAATTGGCGCAAATCTTGCCGGAGATGCTGAGATTGGCGGAAATCGAGAAAGCTTCTCAGTTGATGGCCGCAGAAATCGAAAAGACGCGCCGCCGTGTCAATGCACTGGAGCACGTAATGATCCCGCAGTTGCAGGAGACCATTAAATATATCGCCATGAAGCTGGACGAAAACGAACGCAGCACCACAACCCGCTTGATGAAAGTCAAGGATATGATGCTGGCACAGAAGTATCATAGTTAGCCGGATGCGCATGATGCGCTCCGCATTTGCCTATGTTAGGGTATGATAGGGCGGGCAATGAAACTTGCACGCTTGATTTTTTAATTTTGCGATCATTTTGTGTTGACAGGCAAGAACCCATACAGTATAATAGATTTCGCTGTTTCATGCTGGTGTGGCGGAACTGGCAGACGCCCGGGACTTAAAATCCCGTGATGGCAACATCGTACCGGTTCGATTCCGGTCACCAGCACCACCTGCGGTGGGGCAAGACGCGCTTCTAGCCTTATGGTTAGAAGCGTATTTTTGTGCCCAAAACGGGAAATACAGAAACCCTGCCAAATATTTTTCAACGGCAGGGCTCTTTAATCGGGTCTGTTTCTACTCTGTGGCATTGATTTCGACTTCGTAATCCCCTACGGCCCAACAGTCGTCATAAGACGGGATCAGGATATTCAATTTCGCCTGCTGCAGGCCCAGCGCGACCGACACGTTGGATAAATCGATTTCCGCCTGGATATCGGAGCCGACCAACTTTGCGATATTGGCAGATAACCCGCAAATGCGAATATTGCCAATACTATCAGGCACCACCTTGATATTTTTTCCGGACGCATTATTGATCACATTGATACGATCCTTTGACAAAGTTAGTGTAGTCTGCGCAATATCCGCCATATCCACGGTTACTTTTGCGGTAGAAATATCGCTTAAGAATTCTGTCCCTGCGGGCGGGAAGATTTCAAACGTAAAGGCGGTATTGGTTGGCGTCAACTTCTTAAAATCGATCATGCCTAAGGTAAGAGTTCCAATTTGGGATAGCGTTGAATCGGATCCCGCAACGTCAATGTTTGCCGGATTATAGGTAAGTTTTAAGGGATGGGTTTTAAAATATTCGGGGGTATTCCCAAAATTAGCCTGTAGCACTAATGACTTCCGCTGAAGCACCTGGATGGTTAAGCGGATAATTTGATCTTGGTTGGCCATCTCCACAAATTTAGGTGTTTTCCCCTCTTTATCCAGAATCAGGATTTCTGTATCCAGGGGTTTCGTAGCCGTCAGCGGTTTGTTGACTTTACTACGGGCCACCACTTTATCAATTTTTTCAACTTCTGATTCGGGCCCTTTTATGGTCACTCTCTCCACAGAAAGAGTCCGTTTTTTCTCCGTATAGCCATCGGCAATCAGTTGATCCGAAATCACTTCTGCCGTAATGTCAAAATTCCGGCTTACCTCTTTATCAAATAAAACGGATAGCGTAGAGGGGGTGGCTTCCAATACTTGAATATCATCCAAGCCGGAACGGGGCTTCGCCGTCAGATTCATATTATAGGTGCCCGGCGTTTCAATAAAGTCCAACTTAGGCGTTACAATCACATCGTTTTCAGAAAGATTGCCCACAACGTATTTTTTTCCCGTCACCTTAACGGAGACGGTTGCGCTTGTATCATAAAAGGGCATTAACCCTGTCTGTACATTCTCTTTCAAATCCATGGTAATGGGGACGTTGCTGATGGTCTGCTCGATAGAAGGGCTGATATAAATGGAGACATAAAACCAGATTACGACTGCAATCAGGATGGAGAAAGCCAAGACAAACTTATTGTTATAGAAGAGTTTACTCAAGCTAATTTTATTTTTTTTCATGCTTATTACTTCCCTTGAATAACCATTTTTTCAGGCTACTCTCTTTTTTGATATCATCCCCCAGCAGATCGGTTCGCAAAATATTATAGAGCTGCATCTGCTGAAGATCACGATGGAGATCCCCATTGTCCGCCAGAGAAATGCCCCCTGTCTCTTCCGATACCACAATCACCAGGGCATCTGATTCCTCACTGATGCCAATCGCGGCGCGGTGCCGTGTACCCAAATCATCTTCCACATCCGTGCGCTTGGTCAGGGGCAGGATACACCCCGCCGCGCTGATGCGCCCTTCACGTACGACCAAGGCGCCGTCGTGCAAAGGGGAATTGGGGAAAAATATATTCATCACCAGGTTGCCGGTCAAATGAGCATCTACAAGGGTGCCGGTACTGATAATATCCCCCAGAGCGGTATTTCGTTCCCAAACCAACAAGGCGCCAATATGGCGCTCGCTCATCACGGCACAGGCCTGACAGACCTCATTGAGAGCCTCTGAGATCATCCGCCGGTATACACGATCCTCCCGTCGAGGGCCAAATATGGTCAGCCGGGACAGTTTACTTTTGCCCATTTGTTCCAGGGCACGCCGTACTTCCGGCTGAAAAAGAATAATCAAAATCACAATAACCCATTGAGAAAATACAGAACGTATAATAAAGCTCATTGCGTCCAAGTCTAAAAGCCAGGAAAACAAATAAGCCAATGCCAGCAGAATAACGCCTTTAATCAGCGTCTCCGCACGGGTTTCACGCATGATCCGGATCGCATTGTACACAATAAACGCCACAAAACAAATGTCAATGAAGTCTTTGACGTCAAACGTATTCGTAATACTGAAAAATTGATTCCATATATCCTTTGAAATGATGAGTTCCAGCATGATTCACATCCTAATCGCAAATTCATCACAATAACCGTGCTCGGAAGATACAGCTCCAATTGCGAAGGCGTTTCTTGGTAGTCCTATACCGCGACAGTCCGACACGGGGTGTTAGTAAAATTAGAAAACATAGTGGACAGCTGCTAAGTGGTGCTGCCGCTCTTGATTGGATTTATAGATAACAAATTCAATACCCTGCATTCCGTCACCGCCCATGAACTTAAAATGCAGGATTTCTGTTTAAATAATTCTAACATAAAACCTTGTTATTTGAAAGTATTTTAGCATTTATTTACGAATAATTTGATTTTTGAGTAGTTTATTCAGCACCGCAATCAAGGTATCCATTTCATGGCGGGTAGTAAACAGAGAAGGCGCAATGCGTACTGTCCCTGTTTGCTCGGTACCCATCGCACGATGGGCCAAGGGGGCGCAATGCAGACCTGCCCGCACCGCAATATTTTCCCGGTCCAATAAATCGGCTACTTGATTGGCGGGGAGACCCCGGATGTTAAAGGAAAGCAGCGGAGCAAAAGCCGGCGCTTCCGGACGCTGTGTATACAATTGGATAGCGTTCCTGTGCCGTAGGGCGTCATATAGGTATTGAATCAAATGTAATTCATGGGTATAAATGGAAGTTAATCCATGTTTTTTTACTAACTGTATACCTGCTCCAAGTCCAATTATACCTGAAGTATTAATCGTGCCGCTCTCTAAACGGTCCGGCATCAAACGCGGTTGTTCCAACTCGTTTGACAGGCTGCCCGTGCCACCCTCCATCAGCGTTTGCATCTGCTCCCCATTTTGCGTGACCAGAACACCGGTACCCATAGGGCCGTACAATCCCTTATGCCCAGGCAGGCACAGGCTGGTGATATGCATCCGCTGCATATCGATCGGAAAAATTCCTGCCGACTGTGCCGCGTCTACGATGAAAATTAATTGATGCCTCCGTGCCAGTTGGCCAATCGCCTCCACCGGCAATACGACGCCAAAGACATTGGAAACATGACTGCACACAATGGCTTTTGTATCGGCTGTAATGCTGCGCTCAAAATTACGGAGTGTTTCCTGAAAATCGCCCGGCACAACTTTGGCGATTGAATAACGGATGTTCCCTTGCTTTGCCAACGCATAAATGGGACGGGCCACCGCATTGTGTTCCATATCGGAAATAATGACGTGCCCGTCCTCTTTCAAATGACCTTTAATTGCCATGTTCAAAGCGGCGGTACAGTTAGATGTAAAAACAACATTTTCCACGTCCGGTGCATGAAAAAATTCTGCAACCGCCGTCCGGACATTATATATTTGATCAGAAGTCTGCATTGCCATTTTGTGTCCGCCCCGTCCGGGGTTTCCACCAAAATGAGTCCATGCTGCTTCCATAGCATCTTTGACGGATCTAGGTTTCGGCCATGAAGTGGCGGCATTATCTAAATAGATCATCTTGCGCCACCCCTTCATACCGGCCCAAGATCTTCACGCCTGCTTTGGCTAGTAAAGCATCCGCACCGTCAATATGATATGGGGTTGTGTGCAAAATAATTCGATAGCCACATCCTTCCCCTGCTTGTGGGTCATCTGTTCGATCAATGTAGGCTTTATAGCCCCGCTGGCGTAACAAGTTTCTGCCCTTGATGGCATAGGTTACCGAAGCTACTTTGTAATTATAAACTGCCATCTTTTCACACCTCACTTTGTTACATTCTATGCGTGGAGACATGAAAAGTACATCCAAGAAAACAAGTTTTCAATCATTGTCCATAAAAATTTTATCTAAAAAAAGTAATAATCACAGGTTGGAGCAAGATATAAACCCCGAAAAGTGTGCGAAAACTTTTTATGTCCATGTCAATGCCGGCAAAAGGCTATGCGTGCATCCATTCCCTCAGGCAGAAAGCTGCAACATCTTACTATCTTTCATTTGTTGCAATATATGGCAGCATCACTTAAAAAACTTCTTCATTTTCAAAGAGCAGCCTGCGCAGCGCATTAACAGCATTAACGGCGCAAGCATGCCACTTTCATGGGTACTAGCGCGGCAAAGGGCCGCACTTTTTGAAAGCATCATGGGATAATTGCAAAGTCTTGCTGATTATCGCAAGCCTTTTATGGGCCTTCCGCAGGATCTATCTGCAACAAGCACAGTGCATGTGCGGCAATCCCCTCTTCTCTGCCCGTAAAACCCAGCCCTTCTTCTGTAGTAACCTTCACATTGACATCGGCCAGCGGCAAACCGCAAGCCCCCGCAATATTTTCGCGCATTAGCAGCAAATAGGGGTTCAGTTTGGGTTTTTGGGCAATAACCGTGGTGTCAATATTGAGAATGATCCAGCTCTGCGCCTTGAGTAATTCTACCGCTTTTATTAATAATTGCAGGCTGTCCGCGCCCTGATAGGCGCTGTCCGTATCCGGAAAAAGCGCGCCGATATTCGGCAATGCCGCAGCGCCCAAGAGCGCATCCATGACGGCATGGCACAATACATCGGCGTCCGAATGTCCGAGCAAGCCGCAAGGGTGCGGAATCTCCACTCCACCCAGGATCAGTTTGCGATTTTCCGCAAACCTGTGCACATCATAGCCATGTCCAATTCGCATTTGATAGGGGCCAAAGCACACAGAAAGCCCCTTCCCACCTTCCATTCTGTCTTTGATTTATTCTAATATGACTATTAGTATTACGTCTGAAACCACTGGGATTGCCCCATCAGCAAGGCTTCCGCCAGGGCAATATCCTCTTGGGTGGTAATCTTAATATTGGCGTAGCTCCCAGGGCTGCAATACACGGGGAAGCCCAACGCCTCAATGAGCTGCGCATCGTCAGAATAGTCAGCGCCTTGCTCACGAGCAGCCTGCATCGCGGATCTGTATAAGGCAGCCTCAAAAACCTGCGGCGTCTGAATAATACATAATGTATTTCTATCCAGCGTATATCGGATACGGCCATCCGCATCGAGTTGTTTGATGGTATCCTTAGGGCTAACACCGGTTACAACAGCTTTTTTTTCATAAGCATCCGCAATACAGCGGTAAATAAGATCGCAGGTGATCAGAGGCCGCGCGCCATCGTGAATGCAAAAATAGGCGGACTGCTGATGGGTCATAGCAACGCCTGCCCATACAGATGCCTGCCGTGTCGCCCCACCTTTTACAACATGCGCCACTTTGCTGAGCTCAAATTCTTTCACCATATCATAAATATTTAGAAGGTCCTCTTCCCGCGTTACAATGATAATCTCCTGAATATCCGGGCTGTTCTGGAAGGCATAGGCGGCTCGAATGAGCACCGGAATGCCGCATATGGGCAGCAACTGCTTGTTCTGTTCCATCTGCATCCGTGTGGCATTGCCGGCCGCGACCAGAATGGCCGACACAAATGGAGGCGTATCAACTGGTTCGGGTGCTTTTGGGGATTTGTTGTTTCTGGGCACACGCATCACCCCTCCAGATTTTATAAAGATTCCATGTAGTGTTGCGGTTTTGCGCTCCCCATAGGGATTCACAAAAACGGAGTGTCTTTTCCGGCGCAGCCGGTTAAAAGCGTTGCGCAAAAAATTGGCGGACATTGCCCTTGAGAACCCCTCTGTCTCTTGCCGGGAATTCTTGGTTCGCCAGCACGATCCCGGGGGCCTGCTCCAACAGCCATTCGACTTGATTGGCAGCAATATCATTATGTCCGCTAAGCATTTCTCGTATATTATTGGGCCTGGATGTGACGGAGTGTGCGTCCGAAGCCATAAAATCCGCCAATTGATGCTGTACCATGGCGTTGGCGAGCATCTTTTCTTTGCGGCCCGTTAGGCCCGCATAAGATGCAACATTGATCTGAAACAGGGCGCCTTGCTCCGCGACAGCATTGACCATCTGATAATCCTTTTGGAAATATTCATAGCGTTCGGGGTGTGCAATAATCGGGATCAGTCCCTGTTCCTGAATTTCTTTGATATATTTGATGATTCGGTTTATTCCCAGGCCGGAATAGGCAAACTCCACCAAAATGTAGCGGCTGTTGTGAATTGATAGCTTGGGAAGATGGGAAGTGTAAAAAATATCATCCGAGATAAACACCTCAGCGCCTTGATACAACTGTACGCCAATTTCATTTTGCATGACAGCCTCTTGTAAAGATTCCAATTTGTTCTTTACTTCTTGTATAAACTCATCAATCTGATCTAATTTATAAATATGGGGCGTCACTACAATTTCATGAATGTCATTATGCACGGCCATCCGGCACAGACGTAAAGATTCTTCTTCTTTTTTGGGGCCATCATCAATATCCGGCAGGATATGGGTATGAATGTCAACCATATGAGCCTCCGTCACAGAAGATTTTTACCCGGCAGCGCAGTTCTCCTTGCGCATCGCAGAGCGCTTTCCCCGGCGCAGCCGATTCATTCTATAATAAATATATTATACCATTCCCGCCACAGAAAAACAACTTTAAGGCCATCCTCCATCCAGAAATTTTGCGATAGTGCATATCCCAAAAAGAGCGGCCCCCTTTCGCAAGAAAATTCCACTCCCCGGTATCATGCACATATTCCAAGTCTTATTGTGCAGCGGCAATCCCGATTGTTAAAGCAAGAATCCTATCAACTTTCACCGACAAAATCATCATGAGAACAGGCGCTTAAATGTGTTCTCTCCCGCAGCTCCATCCTCAGGCAAGCCGCAGCTCTTTTGGAATTCTTTCACGATGCCTTGGGTGTGCTCTCCAAAAATTCCATCGGAGTGAGCATCGTATCCCTTCATATACAAACCGGATTGCAGCAGATACACAAGATCGCCGCGGCTTCCTGCCTGTAATACCGGAAGAGATGCCAGTGTCTTTTGCCCCATCACCCCATCCACGGAGAGACCCGCGCCGAACAGGTGGTTGAGTTCCGATTGCAGCCCTTTGATGAGCGCACATTGGGTGGTTTGGCTTTGCGCTCCATCCAGCTCTACATTCGAGCTATACAAATTGTTTAAATTGTGCTGTATTGACTGAATAACCGGATCCTTGCTCTGCCCCTGATGCAATCTCACGGTTGAGGCAGAAGGTGGATATTGAGACAAAAGGCTGCTGTATGTATGGTTTCCCACAATGCCATCGACCTCCAAATTATGACTCTGCTGATAAGCCTTCACCGCGTTTTCAGTATCTTGATCGAACTTCCCCGTTAACGGCGCAGGGTATCCATTGGCATTTAATGCCGCCTGAAACAGATAGATAATATTGCCCTGGTTCCCCCGGCGCAAATCTGGAATGCCTTGTTTTGTGCCCTCTCCAAATACTCCATCGATTTTCAATTGCGCATTGAATATACGGTTGAGTTCCATCTGCAGCGCCCTAATGAGTTCTTTTTCCGTATTGGGGCCATAAATCCCATCTGCAGACAGCTCCGCGTTATACTGATCATGCAATCTGCGTTGAATGGAAACAATGATGGGATCTCGCTTCTTGGGCGGAATATGCTCCGTTTCTTGGAGTGTTTTCACGATGCCCTGCGCAATGGCATCTGCATAACCCTCCAAATACTGATCATACAGCTCATTATCCTGTTCATTGGTTATAAAACCCAACTCCACTAAGATGGCGGGGGCATATGTATTGCGCAACACGGAGTAATTCCCCTCCAAAACCCCCAAATTGTTTTGCACACCCACCTTGCTCAATTCATTCAGCACGGCATTGCCGTACGCTCTGTTGACCCTCGATGCGTTTGACTGTATGAAGGCGCTTATCCCATTGGGATTCGAATGCCCCTCTTGGGAACTGCGGTGCAAAGAAATAAATGCGTCGGCGCTGTTTTGATTGGCAATCTCACTCCTTTCCAGCAGGGGTACAAATGTATCCGCATTACGGGTTAAAATGACCTTGCAACCCATGCTTTGCAGTTGCTTTTCCAATGCAAGCGCAAGGCGCAAGGTGTCACCCTTCTCCAGGCGCCTGTTATGTGCGGCTCCCAAATCATGTCCCCCGTGGCCAGGATCAATTACAACTGTTTTCATCGCCTTTCACCTCTCCCGTTCTGATATGACTGTAATTATATGATCTGCAAATAATGCCTGTGTCTGTATCACAGAATATCCTCTTTTAGTGCTATTATACGCAATTCCTGCTATAAAGGCACCGATCTAGGTAAGACAGAAAAAAACGGAGAGACATTCTCCCCGTTTAAAGATCATCCGCATCCTGGATGGGTTTATCTCCATTTTCTTGCAGACCGGTATAGCTGCCCAATACATCTGTGGGAATCATCTCCTGCCCCCCTGCCCCTTTCTTAATGGTTTTCCTTTTGGTCAGTTCTTGGGTTACAGACAATGCCTTGCGGGTGGGTTTTGGTTTCATAACAATCTCCTTCTGGCTTAATAATCGAAATCCCAATTGGGTGCGCCGGGTCATCTGCTGTGCAAAACCCGCCGGAAGCGTGGCACAGCATTTGGATCGAGTGCCCCGCAGTCTCTGCCGTTGGGCGTGGTTCCACTGATAATCTCTTATAATGATATTATTTTACGCAGTTTTCTTTCATTTATGAAGGCATTGTTGTGTCGTTTTTAACCGTCTGCACCGGCACATCCCTCGTGCGAAGCCCGCCGAAAGTGCGGTTCATGGCAATTATTGTCGTAGGGCAATCATTGTCGTTTGGCCTTATTGACAACACTTGGGGGTTGTGCTATTATAATTTTATAAAAACGAATTACTATTTCCCCGGTAGCGAAAGTATTTTACATGCATTGCTTATCCTTCTTCTGCAATCTATGCAGGCAGCCCTGTACGAAAATTGCTATGACGTTTGAGGTGAAGAAAATACAATGCAAGATACGAAAAAATTTGCCAACCTGTCACTCCGGGATATTGATGCACTCAGCAATCACATTGTGCAGCAATTATCCACCCTTGTATCCGATTCTGAGGCGCCCCCCAAGCGCCAAATGGAGTTTGACTTTGCTTTGGAACCAAAAACGGAACCGGAACGCATCACAGAACCTCCTGCTCAGCGCACTGACCGATTGGATGAGTTGCTCTCCCCTGTCGCCAAGGAGCCTATGGTGGATATTTTTTCGGGAGCGAGCCAACCGCAAATCAACACCCGAGCTCAGAGCAATCCCGCTCCCACTTTGCCGGATCTGCCTACCCCCCCAAAAGCCCAGCCCATGGAAGCGGTTCCTCTCCGTGATCTGAGACCAAAGGCGGATGACACCGACAGACAGGTCAATGAGGTGCAGCAATTTCTGAATGAAATATTAAGTTCCCACCAATTTCAGAATCCCCCAACCTCCGCACCAGCTCCCCAAAAACAGCGTCCTATCAATCCCCATGCCGCTCCAACACCGCAACCGCAGTCTGAGCCTAATCGCGCATTTCCTCAGGCAGCGGTTCCCGCTCAAGAAACCTATATGGGCAATGCACCTGCGCAAGCGCCTCAGGCAAAGCCCCCAAAAAAGAAGAAGTTTCTCGGATTTATTAACAGAAAGAAAGTATAGCTCCCAATTTTTCTACGGATGTGCATCAACACGGATAACAATATGTATTATTATAAAGACTGTTCTCACGCCACGGCGGTTGAGGACAGTCTTTTTGGATTCAAACGGCTGTGCCGGGGCATCCGCTCCGCAAAACCCGTCATTCCACTCCGGCATTCTAATATTGAAACAGACTACAGCTGGTATCGCGCTAGGCAAAGCTGAATACAAATGGAGTTTTGTAGATATTTTAATGACAGATTCGTATAAAAAAGCAATATTCACATATACTACTTGCAGCATTTTGCTCCATTATTTATGGGGCTGTATTACAAATTGTTGGTAGGTAGATATGTCCATGCAAACACATCCCAAAAATACACAGAGTAATTCTACTTTTTCGTCTCAAGAGGCACAATCACTCCATGATCTGCTGATAACCACCGCAAACATCAAAACACAAATTGGTGAGAGTGATGATGTTATTTTCCGCACCCTATATGTCAACGGACACAGCGCCATGACGGTGACCCTCGTATTTGTGGATGGAATGGTAAACATGAAAATGGTTGACGACGATCTCCTAAAACCTTTATTGCAGGAGAGCGTCTTTCAAAACGCGCAAAGCGAGGAAGCGATCATCACCGCCATCATGGCGGGCGGCCTGTACCACAATTCCGCGAAACAACTCGACAATATGGAAGATTGCTTGATGGAAATCCTGTCAGGCTCGGCTGCGCTGATATTTGATGGGGTGCAGCAGGCGCTGACCTTTGATATTAAAGGCTTCGAAAAGCGCTCAATCAGTGAACCGACCGACGAAAATGTACTCAAGGGATCAAAGGATTCCTTTGTGGAAATTTTCCGCATCAATACCGTTCTGGTCCGAAGCAAGATCAAAACACCTCATCTGCGCATCAAGCAGAACAAAGTGGGACGGCAAAGCAAAACCACGGTGGCGCTTGTCTACATCGAGGGCATTGTGGATGATGGCCTTGTGGAAACTATTACAAACCGTATAAACGAGATGGATGTAGATGGGGTGCTATCCCCGGCCATATTGGAGGAATATATTGTTGACCGAAAGTATTCCCTGTTTCCGCAAATGGAATACACGGAGCGACCCGACAAACTTTGCGCCAACCTTTTGGATGGCAGGGTCGGCATCATTATCGACGGATTGCCAACCGTCTACATTGCACCCGCTACCTTTAATATGTTTTTGCAGGCACCGGAGGACTACTCCTTCAACTACCTGGTCTCTTCCGTCATACGCATTATCCGCTATATCTCCTTTGCTATAGCCCTTTTGCTGCCATCTCTGTATGTGGCAGTGACCTCCTTTCATCCGGAGATGATTCCCATTGAACTCGCCATTTCCATTGTGGAGAGCAAAATCGGTGTCCCTTTCCCCGTGTTTACCGAAGTCATTTTTATGTTGGTGGCCTTTGAGCTTTTATTGGAAGCCGGCATCCGACTTCCCAAGAGCATCGGTTCCGCAGTTTCCATTGTCGGGGCCATTATTGTGGGGGAAGCCGCCGTATCCGCGAAATTTTTATCGCCGGCAGTGATTGTCGTGATCGCGCTGGCGGGTATTGCAGGCTTTTCCATCCCCAATCAGGATCTGGCTAAAGCGGTTCGGGTACTGCGCATCGTATTGATTCTTTGCGCGCAGGTGGCAGGACTCTTCGGGGTGACAGCCTGCGTCCTGTTGATCTGCTACCACCTCGCCACTATTGAGAGCTTTGGAGTACCTTATCTTTCTCCCTATGTAGCGGCTCGTTGGAAGGATGTCTATCAGGATACCATCTTGCGCTTTCCCCTCCCCTTTATAAAACTAAGGCCTCCGCACCTAAACGTCAAAAATCAAAGACGCCAGAAGTAGGAAATGGTTATGAAGAAGCTATTACTCATATGGCTCGCATTATCCCTTGTATTGACGGGATGCACCACCGATCATTTTTTCCCAAAAGCCAAGGACTTTCGGCAACTGGCTATGGTCCGAATCTTTGCGGTTGACCAGGGGAAAGAGGACGTTGACAACGTCCGTGTGACCGTCGTGCTTAAAAAGGTGAGCGGCAACGACCAGGGCGGTGGCGCGGGCGGCTCCATGAAGAGCGGAGAGGGCATGGTCCTCACAGAGGAAGATGTCAGCATTGCCGCGGCGGCAAAAAAACTCCAGTCTTACACAGATCAGGAACTCTTTTACGGCCATGCCGATTTCTATTTAATCGGCGAATCCGCCGCCAAAACCGGCCTGAACTCCTATCTCGATTATATCGCCCGCGATAATGACTTCCGCCTGAACGGCGTGATTTATATCACCCATGGTGATGCGCTGACTTTCTTAAAAGACGAGCATGAATCCAATAACTATTTGCCGGATTATTTAAAAAACTTTCTTAAAAAAATTGATCTTTCTGCAACCTCCTATACCCTGCGATTTTTGGATTTACTCAGCCAGCTCAGCGACAGCGCCACCTCCGCAATTGCGGTTCCGGCCATCCAAAAAGTAAAAAAAACAGAAACCGAATCGGCTTCTGAACCGGCGGATGCCTCAAAACCGGAAGGGTCCGCTACTCCCATCCAGGAAAATGCTGAAATCAGCACAGACAGCTATGCCGTGATTCGGGACAATAAACTGCTCTACTTCACCCGGAGGGTGGACTCAGAGGGATACAATATCATTCGCAACGAGGTGGACTCGGAAGTGCTGCGGACCCAGTTGGAGAACGGCAAAACCGTCGCCCTGAATATGGTGAGCAGCCACAGCAGCATCACGCCGGAAGTCCGGGACGGACAGCTGGATCGCGTGGTCATCCGGACAGAGGTCAGCGCCAAAGTGCTGGAGATGCAAACCGAGGTGACGGAACTCTCTGAACCGATTCTGATTAAACTGCAGGATGACGCAGCTTCCAACGTGCGCAGAAAAATGGAAACCTGTGTGCAAAAAGCGCAGTCTACCGGGGCCGACTTTATTGGAATTGGACCTTCCATCAACGCCAAAAGCCCCAAGGCATGGGATGCCTTGAAGCCGGAATGGAACGAAAACTTTCGAACTATCTCCATCACCGTGGAGGTATTTGTAAAAATCGATATGACTTCCGTCATTAAAGACCCTGCAAAAAGCAAGGAATGATTGGGGGATACGGGCAAAAGAGGAAGGACAGGCGCATAGCGTTCCTTAGCCCTCGATATGACGTTTATTGTTGTCGCGTGTATTGCGGTTGTACTCAGCGTTCTGGACATCTGGCGTCTGGCCAAATCGGGCAAGCGCAGAAATATTGTAGTTTATCTGGGGCTGATGGTGGTCGCGCTGGGTCTTTTGGGCTTGCAGACTTTTTCGGGGGATGCCAGTATCGCAGGCTTACTGCTGGGAATTTTCGGGTGGAAGGAATAGACGCAAGGCTATGACAGAAATGGTGAAAAACAACAAAATCTCTCTGCGCCAGCTCATGGTATTATTTCTCATGGCGACCATTTCCCCTGCCATGCGGCTCATCCCAACCTTCGGCAGCCAAATGGGCAAGCAGGCGCTCTGGATCGGGATCATTGTGGCAGTGCTGGGATTTGTAGCCCTGCTGTTTATCCTGCAAAGCCTTTTCAAAAAGCATAGCGGACTCAACCTTTCGGATCTCTGCTTCGCCATTTTAGGGCGTCCTCTGGGGAGCCTGCTTGTCGCGCTCTACTGGATCTGGATCACCCTGCTTTTGGGGCTTTATTTGCGTTATGCCGTCGAACGCCTTAATGTGACCATCTTGCCTACCGCGGCCCCGGAGTTTCTGATGGGCACCATTTTACTCCTCTGTTTCTTGAACGCCCGCAGAGGAATTGCCTCCTTTGCCCGTCTGGGAGAATTCCTCTTTCACATTGTTCTGGCCGCCTTTTTGCTGGTCAGCATATTAGCCCTGTTCAACGTCAAGCTGACAAACCTGTTGCCCATCCGCAATCATCTGCTCCCCGCCATGGGGTCTTCCTATGTTGCATTGGGTATTTGGGGATATCTCCTCTTTTTGTTTTTCTTTGCGGATCAAGTCAAGGATACCGACCGTATCCGCCAGTTGGGAAGCCGCACCGCCATGATGCTGGGGATTGCCGGCGTCCTGATCGCCCTGGTCACGGTAGGAGCCTTGGGCTATGCGCTAACAGGCAAAATCGCCGAACCTTTTTATGTTGTGGTTAAAAATATCTCTATTCTGGAACCCTTGGAACGCATGGAAACCCTCGTTCTCTGCATGTGGCTGGTCACGGACTTTATAATTATTTCTTTGTTCACATATATTACATCCAGTATAACAAAGTCCCTCTTTTCATTAACCGAAAAAAAAGCATTTGTCAGCCCCGTGATCTTGATGACCTTTTCGCTATCCACTCTCATTGCCAAAAATCTATTTGAGCTGGAGCAATTTTCAGAGAAAATAGCCCTGCCTGTCAATATTATACTTTGCTTTATTATCCCCATTGTAATGCTGGTTATCGGAAAATTGCGACGGGTTATTTAGTGATTCTATTATATAACGCACCTACAAAAGCTACAGCAACAATAATCATTGGCATAATAATCGAAGCATTGTCAAGGATTGTGTCAAGTGCATGGGTAAAGCAGCCGATAATTGCTAAGCTAAAGCAAATGAGGCTTGGCATCGTACAAATCCGATAAATAGAAAGCAGCTTTTTAAACTGTTTCGGATTTTCGGATTTATTCACAAGCCAATCATATACTTTTCTTTGTGGATGAATTTCTTGGTGGTTTTCTATCCGGTATTTTCTTACTTCTTGCCTGGTTACCCCGGCTGCTCTACATACCAAAGTCCAAATCCATTGGCAGCTAAACCAATTCATGGGGATCATGAAGAAGAAATATATTATCTGTATCCAAGCCTTTTCATTCATGTGGGTGCTCCTTTTTTAGATATCATATTAGTATACAGTGGTACAAGAAACTTCAGATTAAACAGGTAACTAAAAATAGTCAATAGATCTTAAAATATCACCAATTTTACTTGAATTTTCTTCCTTGCAATATGCAACAACGGATGTAGCGCCAACATATATTGCAACAGAATATTCTCCCGCTGACTCTAAAGTGTAAATAGAATAATTTGCAATTTGCGTATCATGTTCAGCATAAGGCATTTGCCTTCGATTTAGAATAATTTGTGTATAAGCTTGTCTATAAGTATCAATAGCACTACCTTTATTGTTAAAAACAAAAAATTCAAAATGAATATCATCTTTTTCAAAGGCAACACACTTGATGAGAATTTGTTTAAAACCTGAATCCTTTTTAAAATACAGTTCTGTGATGTCTTGCGGCTCGTAGCCCTGTGAAGTCAACACCTCCCACACTTGTTCCGCAGTCGCTGGGGTTTTGGGGACAACAGCAATACATAACACGATATAGAATATGAGAATCATGGAACCGATAATCAACGCAAGCCAAAGAGCACTCTTAACAACCTTTTTGAACACTAACATTACAACTCCTATTTTATATCCAAGTTAAATCCATTTTGCATCAATATTGACAAAATCATTGTTTTCTTAATTGCGCATGCTCTCAACCTTTCTTTACCGATGCATTTAAGAATTAAGACCAATAAATACCGATAAGGGATTTTATCCCTTATCGGTATTTATTATGGTGCGGTGAATGGACTTGAAACCGTACCTTTGCAGGTTCTTCCGCGCAGCCGATTCAATGGCTGGCGTCAATTCTTACACAGTGAAAAACGGATGGCCTTGTGGTGAATCTGAATTTCGACCTTTTGGAGGGAACCGCCAAATTCTCCGTCCAGCGTCCAGGGAATCTCAACCTCAGAGATCAGATTCAGCTCCGAGGTAAGAAAATGATAAATGTATTTGGAGTTTTTATCCTCCTTCAAAAGCGCGGAGATAATCGCTTGCATTTCCAGCAGATTTTTTGGCATTTTGATGAGACAAACCTCAAACAGACCGTCATCTAATTGCATATTTTTGCCGCCCAATCCCTTAAATCCGCCGATAGACTGGGAGTTTGTGACCATGCCGTATACAAAATCATCCTCAATGGCGTGGTCTTCGGCCCGCACCACCATATGGTAAGGCTTGATCGCGCTGAGCTGCTTGACACCTTCAAACAAGTAGGCCAGCCGCCCCCATGTATTTTTGGACGCTTGAGGGGTGCTGTATGCGGTGCTTGTAAAGGCGCCGAAAGCCGCACAATAAATAAAATAATGCTCATTGAAGCTGCCCACATCACAGGCGAAAGGTGCACTTTCCACAATGGATTTTGCCGCTTTTAACGCGTCCTTCTGCAGCGAAAAATTGGAGGCAAAATCATTGGTGGTGCCGGTTGGAATGTATCCAAGTGAAGGCGGAGCATCACATTGCATTAAGCCTGTAATCACTTCGTTAAGGGTACCGTCTCCCCCGACGGCCACAACGAGATCATAGCTACCGGCTTTTTGCTGCGCCGTCTTGCGGGCATCATCCTTTTGCCCGGTTAAAAACACTTCCACTTCATGACCGTTTTGGCGGAAGACATCCACCACATTGGGCAAGCGATTTTTGATGGCGCCTTTGCCTGCATACATATTGACAATCAGCAGCGTTTTGGTTGGCATAAAATCCATTCACCTCATTCAAAAAGTTTCGAGGCACGAAAGTGCAGATAAATCCCCCTGCCACAGAGCGGATACATACGCATTATACTTTAATAATGGATATAAAAGCGCCAAAATTTTCCTTCTTTTTACTGCCAAAGTAACAGAAAATATACGGATAGTTTATTTCAGCAAAAATTTTTCACTTAAATTGTAACAAAATACGGCGGAATATGCAAGCCTATCCAAAAAGATTTATGGGAAAAAATTCACCTTTTCTATTGTTTGTTTCCAGATAAATACCGAACGACCTCCGATGCCAAAATCAGGCCTGCCACCGAAGGCACAAAAGCAATACTGCCAGGAATCTGCCTCTTATGAAGAACCCCTGCATCTGCAGGCTCTATTGACATTTCCGCTTGCGGCCGAATGGGCTCTTCTTTTGAATAGACCACCTTGAGAGCGGAAATCCCGCGCGCTTTTAATTCCCGGCGCATGACTTTGGCCAGCGGACATATCGAAGTTTCATAAATATCCGCCACTTCAAAGCGTGTGGGATCCAACTTATTGCCCGCACCCATACTGCTGATGAGGGGGACGCCTGCCTCTTGCGCTTTTACAACCAGGGTGATTTTGGAGGAAACCGTATCAATTGCATCCACAATATAATCATAGTGTGATAGATCAAACTCTCCGGCATTCTGGGCCGTATAAAAACAATTATTCGCCTCCACCTGTACTACCGGGTTGATGGTAAGCGCCCGCTCCCGCATGACTTCTACCTTGGGCATGCCCATCGTCTTATGGGTGGCAATCAACTGGCGGTTTAAATTGCTGACGGCCACCGTATCGGCGTCAAAAAAGACAAGTCGCCCCACGCCGCATCTCACCAAAGCTTCCGCGGCATAGGAACCAACGCCCCCTATCCCAAAGATGGCAACCGAGGCGCGCTCCAAGCGCTCCATCGCTGTCCGCCCCAAAAGTAACCCGGTCCTGCAAAATTCATCACGCATCCTGCATGCCTCCTAACTCTTTTTTTCAGTACCGGAGTACTATTACAACAGAAATATAGTATACCACACTCCAGTCCTTCCCTCAATTATGCCCCTATCAAGGCCCGGTATTTTTATTTCCAGTTCTAAACTCGGACAAGATCCCATACATATTACCGGAAGGTGAAGCCATTGCAATTAAACGGTATACATAAATTTGATGAGGCCATCGAGACACTAACGCCCACTTTGCGCACACGTTTATCCAGATTACCGAATGATATAAAATCCGAGGCGCAAGAGATTCGGCTGCGCCGCAATCTCCCCCTCTTGCTCGTCTGTAAACAGAAGCGCTATTTTGTCACACAAGACGCGCAGCCGAGTCAGCATTTTGATGTGTGTCCCCCTGTCAGCGCGGAGGAAATGGAGACAAGCTATCATAGAATATGCAATTATTCGGTCCATACTCACCTGCGCGAAATGATACAGGGTTATATTACCGTTCGCGGGGGACACCGTGCGGGCATGTGCGGCAGCGCGGTGATCGAGGGAGGACGGATCACGGGGGTTCGCAATATCAGTTCCGTCAATTTGCGCATCGCGCGTGAAATGCCAGGTGTGGCCGATCCCATATTGCAAAGAATATCTTTCGCTTTGCCGGGCGGACTCTTGATTGCAGGTGCGCCCACCTCCGGAAAAACTACCCTCCTGCGGGATTTGGCGCGGCAGCTTTCCGGCGGCGCAGGACAGTATTTTCAGAAAATTACCGTAATTGACGAACGCGGAGAGCTGGCCGCCATCTATGAAGGCGCCATGCAGAACGATTTAGGCTTTTGCGACATTTTGGATGGCTATCCCAAGGGCGAAGGCATCCAAATCGCGCTGCGCTGTCTGTCTCCAGATATCATTATTTGCGATGAATTGGGCGATCAGAGGGATATCGAAGGAATCGAAGCAGGCATCAACGCAGGGGTACGGTTTATTGCCAGCCTTCATGCCGCCACACTCGCGGAATTGGCGCAACGCCCCATTTTTCGGAAGTTAACGAACGCCGGCGCCTGGCAAACGCTGGTCTTGCTCAAAGGAGCGGGACAGCCCGGAGAAGTGGCGCGCATCGTAAAAGTGGAGGAACTGAAAAATGAGAATTCTGGGCATCATTTGCATCGCACTGGCGGGATGCTGGATCGGCTTCCTCAAATCATCTAAGTTATCGGAGCATGTGGCACAGTTGCAATCGGTTAAAATGATGCTCAAATTCATTGAAACAGAAATCCGTTTCAATGCGCCTCCTGTGCCGGTGCTCCTAGAAAAAATGTGCGGACAGTCGGAACTGCGAACCCTTTCTTTCTTACCCATCTGTTTAACCCAAATACAAAGGGGAACGGATCTTCCACACGCGTGGGAACACAGCTTGCGACGCGTAAAAACCACACTCACCGGGGAGGAAATCGGCCTTTTACAGGCCTTCGGCGCACAGCTCGGAACTACCGATATTAACGGACAAATCAGCCACTGCCACATGTATGATCAATTATTGGATGACAAACTAAGCGCGGCGCTCCAGAAAAAGCAAGAGCTGAGCCGTATGTATATCAGCCTGGGACTTTTTCTGGGCCTGGCCGCCGCTATCCTATTTATATAATCTGAAAAATTCTTCATTGCTCCAATTTGCATTTTTCCGTATATACAATTTGTATATACGTATTTTTTCCAAAACAACAATTTGTATAATATTTATACGAGGGGAAGTAGAGACAGTGGATGTCAATTTGATTTTTAAGATCGCCGCCATCGGAATTATTGTCGCGGTTCTCAATCAGCTCTTGATCCGCTCAGGACGGGAGGAGCAAGCCATGATAACCACTCTGGCCGGGTTGATTGTGGTGCTGATGATGATTATTCCTCAAATCAGCGCTCTATTCCAATCCATTCAATCCATTTTTGGGCTCTAGCCATGGAAATGATTCAAATTGCGGCGCTTGCCATGGTAGCCTGTGTCATCATCCTGCTGCTCAAGCAATACAAACCCGAGTATGCGGCCGTGGCCGGTATCGCGGCCGGACTTTTTATCTTTGTATTGATTCTGGAAAAGCTCATCTGGGGCATTGGGGCCATTCAAGATTTAATCAGCCAGGCCGGGATGCATTCGGGCTATATGACCATTTTGCTAAAAGTACTGGGAATCAGCCTCTTAACCCAGTTTGCCGCCAACACCTGCAAGGATGCCGGACAATCCGCGTTGGCATCCCAAGTGGAGCTCGCAGGCAAAATCCTCATTCTGGTGCTGGCACTGCCTCTTTTTGAAGCGGTTACGCAGCTTGTGAGCGCCATCATAAAGCAGTAGCTATTACTTGGGCGCAGGAGAGCTTTCCTCATAATGCCTGCAAGGAGCCACTCCGCGCGGGCGAGACCGCAGGATTCCAGACCCCATGGAACATCCCACAGGAACCGCGAAGCGACATGGGAACAGATCACAAACGGAGTTCCGACGTGTTCACTACGAGGAATCAGACTCCAATATTTGCGCAGCATGCAGGCTGAGTCTGCGGACGGAAAAAGGTGAAAAGATGAAAAAAATACTCATTGCATTAATCGTCCTTCTGCTGCTATTGAGCTTTAGCGCCCGGGCGGAAGATACAGCGGATTTTTTCGAGAGTCAACTGGAGGCCAGCGGCGCCGGAGAAATCATGGAGCAAATGCCTGCGGAAACGCAGAGCCTCATGGAATCCCTGGGTCTTGCCAATATGGACTATCAACAGCTTTTAGATGTGTCCCCGGGCCGAATTCTAACCATGCTGCTGGATATTGTCACCGGAAAAGTGGCGAGCCCTCTTAAAGCCATAACCGCAATTGCGGGCATCATTCTGCTTTGCGCTTTACTCCATACCTTCAAAGACTCTTTCAGCGGAAAAACCATGGATACCGTTTTTAATCTCATCAGCGCCCTGCTCATCGGGGTTCTGATTATTATCCCTGTCATGCAATGTGTCTCCTACGCCTGCTCTGCCGTCAAGCTCAGTTCCGATGTCATGCTCGTTTTCATTCCGGTATTGGCAGGACTCATGGCCGCCAGTGGAAACTTTATGGCCGCTAAAAGCTATAATATGCTTGTTTTTGCCGTAGCAGAAGTGATGTCTCGCTTTTCTTCAAGCGTATTGACAGGTCTTGTCGGCATTTTCATGGCCTTTTGTATTATTACCTCTCTCTCCCCCTCCCTGAATCTGGGCGGAACGGTCAAGGTCATCAAAAACACAGTCACCATCGTTTTAGGCTTTGCATCCACCCTCTTTGTAGGACTTTTAACCTTGCAGGGTCTCGTGGGCGGGGCTGCCGATACTGTAACCCATAAAACGGCCAAATATTTGATCGGCAATTTTGTCCCGGTTGTCGGCAGCGCCCTGAGCGATTCCCTGAGTTCCATTCAAAGCTGTGTGGGCCTTGTCAAAAATACGGTGGGCGCCTTTGGAATGATCGGACTTAGCCTCATTTATATCCCGGTTATTTTTGAAATTCTCATCTGGATGCTAACGCTGCACCTCTGCGCCGCCTGCAGTGAACTCTTTGAGCTGAGCAACATCTCCAATGTCTTAAAGGGCATCGCCTCCGCCCTCTCCCTTTTGCTGGCCATTCTGCTCTTTTGCGGCTTGCTCCTGATTGTATCCACCGCCATCATGCTCATGATGGGTGGCGTAAAGGGGGGATAAATCGATGGAGGTAATTCGTGACTGGGCCCTCAGCCTGTGCCTTGCGGCATTGGCAGGGATGATGGTGCATATTTTGACGCCTGCGGGCAACATGGATCGAATCGTCAAGACAGTGGTAGCCGTTTTTATGCTCTGCGCCCTCTTTTCGCCCTTATTATTGCAGAAAAACATCGAGCTGAAATTGCCGGAAAATACCGATGTCAGTCAGAACGAGACCTATCTGCAGCTGGAAGAGACCCTCCGTTCGGAGATGGAGGAGCAGGTCAAACGTCAGATTACCGAGCTTGTAAAGGCCGAACTGGAAAAAAGCGGAATTCATGAAGCGAAAATTAGGATAAACATGGATACAAATGAGGACAATCGCATATCTATTAATAGCGTTACCCTGGTTTTGCCCCCAGAGCAGGAGGATAAGGTCGATACACTCCGGAAAAGTATCAACGACAATCTGGGACTGGATGCGAATATTAGATGTGCAACACAGGAGGAAGCAAACAATGCAGGGTCAAGTTGATCTTCGAAAATTCACAGCGAAGATTCTCGGTTGGTTTCGAGGCGAAAAAAAAATAAGAGTCGTAATACTTGTTGGACTTCTGGGCATTGCGCTTATTTTTATTTCCGAAATCGCTATTCCCGCCAAAAAAAACACCCAAACCCATACTGCTTCTGAAACCTTGCTGACGCAATATGAAGCACAGCTGGAAGCTAAGCTGGAGCAGATCATTACAGCCATTCAAGGCGCCGGGGCATGCAAGATTATGGTGACCTTGGACAATGGCGTCGAATACATTTATGCAGATGAGGGGAAAAACAGCAATGAGACAAATGAAACCCAAAACGATACGGGCGAGCATAAAACATCCCAAAAAAGTGATCGTGAATACAAGCTAGTCATTATTCAAGCCCAAAACGGAGAGGAGGCGCTTGTGGTTACAGAAATGCAGCCCAAGGTGCGAGGGGTGGTCGTGGTATGCCAGGGCGGCGGAAACGCCGTGGTACAAGAAAAAATCATTGATGCGGTAACCACGGCATTATCCATCTCATCCACGCGCGTTTGCGTCATGGAATCAACAGCTCAATCATAAATTTGGAGGTAAAGAAATATGATCGGAAAAAGACAAATTGTCTTAGCAACCCTCGTCGTCGCCCTAGGAGTGGCCGTATACTTAAACTGGCAGTTCGCCAAAACAAGCAACTTCGCCGACACAACCAGCGTGGTGGAAACGGAGAAAAACCTGGGAGATTCACAGTATGTGAACAAAAACACATCCTCCTCTGCTGCCTCCGTTGATTCTACCGCCTCCATGTCCTCCGAGGACGCTGCCGCCGCCGCCAAAGCAGACGAGTATTTTTCCAAGGCAAAGGTCGCCCGGCAACAGGCGTACGATGAGTCCAAAGAGGCCATACAGGCCGTAATCGATAACAAAAACGCCACCGATGACATTAAGAAAGAGGCGGTCGCCGCGTCAACCAAAATGGCCGACAATATTTCCCAGGAAAATGATATTGAAAACCTGGTGGTCGCAAAAGGCTTCAAAGAATGTTTAGCCACTATCAAAGGGGATAAAATAGATATTGCGGTTCGCTGCGACGCCCTGACGGAAAGCCAGGGACTACAGATTAAGGAAATCATCATGAAGCAAACCGAAATCCCCTATAATAATATTACAATAACTGAAGTAAAGTAGTTGTCAATTTGAAGGTATATGGTATAATAGTAGACAGTGAATCCTTGGATATTACGAATACATCCACACAATGAACCTGATGACTACGGCTGTCTGATTGTTGGGACAGATACAAAAATATGTGCCGCAGTGCGGCGGAATGGGTGAAAAATATGAGTGATATCAAAATGAAGGAAGAGATTGGCGGTGTCATCATCTCGGAAGAAGTGATTGCTTCCATTGCCGTAAATGCCGCCAAGGATGTTACGGGCGTGGCGGGGTTTGCCAACCGTCCCTCCGATTTGAAAGGCCTCTTCCGCAAGGGGGGCGCGGCTGCGAATGCCGTAAAGGTAACGATGACGGACAGCGATCTGGTTTTGGATATCTACGTCACCCTCATCAATGGTACCCGAATTCCAACCGTTGCCGAAGCCATTCAGACAACCGTCAAAGACGCCGTACAAAATATGACCAATACCCTGGTTTCTAAAATCAACGTGCATATTATGGGAATTATCTTTCCGGAGGAATTTCCTGCACAATAACGGATTGTTTGAAAAGCCCTCCGCTGCAATGCTTGTGGGGGGCTGTGTCTTTTTTTGCTATGCTATAAAAAAAGTTCCATCCCTTGCCCCTCACGCGGCAACCGGGAGGGATGAGGACAGACATCATGCCGGCAAAGTCTTAGTATACATAGCGAATTGGCTGGCATGGAGTTTGTATACCCGATTGCAACAATACAGCAAGGGACTATTTTCCCCAAAACGGATGTATCATTTTTAAATTGGCGAGCGTTTGCAAAGCGGTTGTTCCCCTTTGCAAGTGGATTAAGTAAAAAAGAGGTAGAGGAAACAGGAATGATTAGAAGAGTTGCCCGAGAAAGCGCATTGGAAGTACTGTTTGAGCGCTCCTTTCACAAAGAGGAACCCCTGGAAGATATCATCATTTTGGCCGCCGAGAATCGAGAGCTAAAACAAAACAACTTCTCCAAAAGCCTGATTGAAGGGGTGGAAGCGCATCGGGAGGAACTGGACGAGCTGATTGAAAAGCATTTGGTGCAATGGAAACTGCAACGAATTTCCCGCATTGCTCTTTCCATTTTGCGGCTGGCTCTGTTTGAGCTGACCTATATGCGGGAAACGCCGGAGAGTGTTTGCATCAATGAAGCGGTAGAGCTGGCCAAAAAGTTCAGTGACGAAAACGACGCCGCCTTCATCAACGGCCTGCTGGGCAGCGTGGTACGAAGCCGTAAGGAAACGCAGCCACAAGAGAGGGAAGAAACGGTGGAATCGCCATGAGAGCACCCGATGTTGTCAGCATCACCCAGCTCAATGAATATATAAAATCCCTGTTTGAGGGCAATGAGATTCTCTCGCACATCTATGTGACGGGAGAAATTTCAAATTTTACCCACCATATCCGCACAGGACATCTCTACATGACCCTTAAAGACGAAAATGCCGCCATCAAAGCCGTGATGTTCCGCGGCAGCGCCCAACGTCTGCGCTTCCAGCCTCAAAGCGGTATGAAGGTGCTGGCACGGGGCCGGGTCTCCGTCTATCCCCGGGACGGGCAATACCAGCTTTATATAGACGATATGCAACCGGAAGGCGCCGGCGCTTACTATATAGCCTATGAACAGCTCAAGGACAAGCTTTCTGCCGAAGGCCTCTTTGCGCCCGAGCGCAAACGTCCTTTGCCCCCACTCCCGGCGCGCATCGCCGTCCTTACTTCCCCCACGGGCGCGGCTGTTCAGGATATTCTAAGCATCCTGAAACGGCGCTTCCCCCTCACGGCAGTGATCCTTTTCCCTGTACAAGTACAGGGCGAAGCCGCCGCCGCCGATTTGACAAAGGCCGTTGTGCGGTGCAACGAAACACAGGCGGCTGATCTGATCATCATCGGACGGGGCGGCGGTTCAATTGAAGACCTTTGGGCCTTCAACGATGAATTGCTGGCGCGTGCCATTGCAGCCAGCACCATCCCCGTGATTTCCGCAGTGGGCCATGAAACCGATTATACCATTTGTGATTTTGTCGCCGATTGCCGGGCTCCAACGCCCTCCGCCGCCGCAGAACTCGCCGCGCCCGACCGATACGAGCAAATGGATTGGGTGCGCGGCCTGCACGCTACCCTCAGGACACGGGCCAAGAACCAGATCGAGCAATCCCGTTTTGATTTGCAGACGCTCACCTCTCACTATATTTTTAAAAATCCTTTGCAGCGCCTTCAGGAAAACCGCCTGCAGCTGGATGCGCAAACGATTGCCCTGACACAGGCTACGCGGGCATGTCTTCTGGACAAGCGCCATCCATTTGAGAATCTCTGTGCCAAGCTCGATACCTTGAGCCCCCTGCGTGTCTTTGCTCGGGGATATTCCCTCGCCCTGCACCGGAATAAGGTTTTGAGCAGCATGGGGGAGGTTCAAGCGGGAGATACTATTCTTGTCAAGTTGCAGGATGGAGATCTGGACTGTACCGTACAAGAAATTATACCCAATGTAAATTTTCAAGCAGGCCACTTGTCCGGCTTGTCGCAGAAAGGAAAAGGTAATGAAGAGTAAGAACATCTCCAATTACGAACAAGCCATGAAGCGCTTACAAGAAATCGTGGATAAACTGGAACAGGAAAAGGTATCTCTGGAGGATTCAGTCAAGCTCTATGAAGAAGGCACGCAGCTCGCCTCCTTTTGCAATACCTGCCTGAACACTGCTGAGCAGAAGATTTTATCGGCCTCTGAAATAGATACAGTGGAGGCTTTAGACGACCAATAGAATACAATTTGTATTTTTATAAAAATGCAAACACCTGAAATACAAGAAGCGGATTATCCCATAGATCGTAGAACGGACGTGAAAAGATGGACTGGCCAAAACGCCTTTTAGCATACTCCCCTCTTATCGAAAGTGCCCTGGAGGAAATCCTGCCGAAGGAAACGGGGACTCACAGCCAAATCTGGGAGGCCATGCGCTACAGTATTATAGGCGGTGGCAAGCGGGTCCGTCCCTTGCTTTGCCTGGAATTTTGCCGGGTTTGCGGCGGTGACATCCGAGCGGCACTGCCCTTTGCCTGCGCCTTGGAGTTGATTCATGGGTACTCCCTGATCCATGATGATTTGCCCTGCATGGATGATGACGATATGCGCCGGGGCCGTCCCGCCTGCCATATCGCCTTCGGGGAAGCCACGGCCATGCTGGCCGGTGATGCTTTGCTGAATCTCGCCTACGAGACACTTCTGAAGGGCTCGCAAAAGAACCTCCTGCCCGCTGACCGCATATTACAAGGCGGCATCGTGTTGGCAGAGCTGGCGGGTCACGCGGGCATGATCGATGGGCAGACGCTGGATTTGGAAGCCGAGGGCAAATCACTTGATATCGAGCAGGTTACCATCATGGAATCCCTCAAGACAGGGGCTCTGATTCTGGCCGCCTGCAAAACAGGCTGTATTGCGGCTGGCGCTACCCAGGCAAAACTGAAAGCCGCCAGCGAATACGCATCGCATATTGGACTCGCCTTTCAGGTGGTAGACGATATTCTGGATATGGCGGGCGATGAAAATGAAACCGGTAAACGTACCGGCAGCGACGCCCAAAACGCAAAGTCCACCTATGTGGCGCTGCTCGGACTACAGGAGGCCCAGAACCTTGCGGATCGGCTCACGCAAAAGGCGGTACAAGCACTGGCTGTTTTTGGCGAAGAGGGGGAACCTCTCCGGGAGCTCGCTCTGATGCTCTCCAACAGGAGTCACTAATCATTGCCACCATCTTCGATTTGTGTTATACTGCATGTAATATGTCGCTATGGCGGTTACAATCCTAGTAGAAGAATACGCATGAGGAACGAATATGTTTGAATCGCAGCTCCTAAAAAATATACACGCCCCGGACGATCTCAAAAAACTGGATCCGGCACTATTACCGGCTTTATGTGCCGATATTCGACAAACACTAATTGAAACGGTATCTCAAACGGGGGGACATTTGGCCTCCAATTTGGGGGTTGTGGAATTGACGGTGGCTCTGCACCGGATCTTTGACTCCCCCACCGACCAGATGGTCTTTGATGTGGGACATCAGATTTATACCCACAAAATTCTGACAGGGCGCTATGAACAATTCCCCACCCTGCGGCAGGAAGGCGGCATATCAGGCTTTTCCCGCCCCAACGAAAGTGTGCATGATATTTTTTATTCCGGCCACAGCAGCACCTCCATCTCCTCTGCCTGCGGGCTGGCTCGTGCCAAGGCTCTGCAATATGATAACAGCCATGTTATCGCTGTCATCGGTGACGGCGCACTGACAGGCGGACTGGCTTTCGCAGGCCTGCAGAATGCCGCTCGCTCCAAAGATAACTTGATTGTGATATTAAATGACAATAAAATGTCCATTAACAGAAACGTGGGTTCCGTCGCGCGGTATTTGGCGCGCATTCGTTTGCGCCCGAGTTATTTCCACTTCAAGGATCGCCTGGAAAAACTCCTCAATCACATCCCTTGGGCTGGCAAAAAAATAAACGATTTAATCTTCAAGGGAAAGTCCTTGGTTAAAAACGCGATTTACCACTCCACCTTTTTTGAAGAGATGGGGTTCTATTATATGGGACCAATTGACGGCCATGATATTCCGCTTCTGTGCCGGGTTCTGGAACGCGCCAAGTCAGTCAAGCGCCCTATCTTCCTACATATCCACACGTTAAAGGGTAAGGGCTACAGCTTTGCAGAAGCCAATCCCAAAGAGTTTCACGGCATCTCCCGCTTTGATATCGAAAACGGAGAGCCCATTCCGCCTTCCAAGAGTTATTCGGATGTTTTTGGTGAATATCTGTGCGAACTCGCCGAGAAGGACAGCCGCATTTGCGCAGTTACCGCCGCCATGACGCTGGGCACGGGCCTTACGGCATTCAGTAAACAATACAAGGATCACTTTTTTGATGTAGGCATCTGCGAGGAACATGCCATTACCTTTGCCTCGGGCCTCGCAAAAAATGGCATGCTGCCCGTCTTCGCCGTCTATTCAACCTTTTTGCAGCGAGGTTACGACCAACTGATTCACGATGCGGCGCTGCAGAACCTGAAGATTGTACTGTGCATTGACCGGGCAGGCTTTGTTGGGGAAGATGGCGAGACTCACCAGGGGCTCTTCGATGTCGGCTTTCTCAACAGCATCCCCAATATTAAGGTGCTGGCGCCCTCCAATTACGCGGAGCTCAAAAACGATCTGTGCAATGCCCTGTACAGTGACGCAGGCGTTGTCGCTGTCCGGTATCCCCGAGGCGTAGAGAAGGCATTGCCGGACAATTACGAAATGTCTTATGATACCTTTTCGCTTTATGGCCCCACGGATGCAAAAGTGGTATTGGCAACCTATGGACGGCTCTTTGCGCAAGCCTGTGAAGCCTGTGAGAAGCTGAAAGCACAGGGAATCGAAATCGCCATCCTCAAACTCAACCAGATCAAACCCGTAGATGTCCGTGCCGTACAGGCCATACTTCCCTTTGAAAAGGCTTACTTTTTTGAAGAATCCCTCCGCCACGGCGGCGTAGCCGAGGTGGTTGCGGCCATGCTCTTCGAGCAAAATTATCAGGGGGAGTACCATATCACCGCAGTCCCCGATACTTTTGTGATGCAGGCATCCATCCCCAGCCTTCTGCAGCGTTACAGCTTGCACGCGCTGGGCATGAGCGAAAAAATTTCGGGGCAGATTCCGGAAAGGGATGCGTGAAACATATTGACGCAGAAAAAACGGCTTGATATAATACTTTTTGAGCGAAATTTGGCACCCAGTCGGGAAAATGCCAAAGCCCTCATCATGGCTGGCCAGGTCTATGTCAATGAACAAAAGGCCGACAAGCCCGGGCAAAGCGTTCCGGAGGATGCCAAAATTGTCGTCCGTGGGGATTTTTGTCCCTATGTGAGCCGCGGCGGACTGAAGCTGGAAAAGGCCATAGCGCAATTTGCATTGGATCCGAAAGGGCTTATCTGCATGGACGTGGGCGCTTCGACCGGGGGATTTACAGACTGTATGCTGCAAAATGGCGCGCAAAAAGTCTATGCCATTGATGTGGGCTACAACCAGCTTGCCTGGAGCCTGCGCAGTGATCCCCGTGTCATTTGTCTGGAACGCACCAATTTCCGCTATGTAACCTCCGAGCTGGTTTCTGACCCGGTTGCCTTTGCCAGTGTGGATGTTTCCTTTATTTCCCTATCGATTATACTGCCTGTATTACATTCTTTATTGCATGCAGGTGGAGATGCTGTTTGCCTGATTAAGCCGCAGTTTGAGGCAGGCAGAGAGAAGGTCGGCAAAAATGGAGTGGTGCGGGATGCCGCAACCCACATTGAGGTTGTTGAGAAGGTGCTGCGCATTGCTCGTGAAGCCGGATTCTCGGTACTCAACTTGGACTATTCCCCCATTCAGGGCCCGAAGGGCAACATCGAATATCTGGCACATTTGCAGCGTGGCGCTGCCGAAGAACCTCTGCTGGATGTGGAAGCCCTGGTCATGCAAGCACATCGCCATTTTACCGCTCCGGCATGTAAAGATAGCAATCTTGAGGGAAACTCATCTGCACTGACGTAGTATTGATCCTGTGCCGATGAAAGAGACGCGGCCTTGCATGTAAGCGCGCGCCCACAGAGCAGACATATGCGCATGATACTGCAGCAATGGATAAAGCTGCCGAAATTTTCCCTGCTTATAATTTAAAAATACTCCCGCTCCCTGAACCGGTTGCGCCGGGTTAGCGCTTCGCATAGCTCCCACATCAACGAGGACGGTGAGAAACCCGATGAAAATCGCGATTGTCCCCAACCTGAGTAAAAAGCACGCTTTTGATACCACCATGGAAATTCTCAGGAAATTGCAGGGCTACGGCGCGGCAATCCTGCTTTCCTCCGCCGATCAAAATATGTTTGGAGAATATGCGACAGACATCCTTGAATCCCCCGACCTGTTTGCGCAAAGCGATATTGTCATCGCGGTAGGCGGTGACGGTACCATCATTCACACGGCCAAGCAGGCGGCATTTTACAATAAGCCGGTGCTGGGGGTCAATGCCGGACGGCTTGGCTTTACAGCCGGACTTGAGCGTCACGAACTCTCCGAGCTTGCACGCATTATGCAGGGTGACTATATGCTGGATGCCCGCATGATGCTTAAAGTTTCCCTAAAGTCTCAGGATGCTGAAAAGGTATTCTACTGCCTCAATGACGCGGTGATATTTCGCGGGATGCTCTCGCGGATTATTCCCCTGCACGTGGAATGCGGCGGGGCGCCCGTTACCACCTTCCGAGCCGACGGCATCATTATCGCTACCCCCACCGGCTCCACCGCCTATTCGCTCTCGGCCGGCGGCCCAATCGTGGACCCGCAGATTGAAAGCCTTCTAATGACGCCTATCTGTCCCCATTCCCTCTTTGCCAGGACCATTGTTTTCCGCGCTGACGTTGAGATGCAGATTTATGCAGGCGAGGAAATTGATGAGTGCATTTATTTAACAGTCGATGGAGAAGAGTCCATCGAGGTGGATACGCACAGTAAAATTACCATCACCAAGGCCGAGCGTAAAGCGGCTCTTATTCGCCTCAAAACCGATGATTTTTATGATATCCTCAACCAGAAACTCACAGAAAGGAGGACGTAGCATGAAATCCAAACGACAGCACATTATTTTGGAAATTATACAGCAAACGGAAATCGATACACAGGAAGAACTGCTCCGGATGCTCTCCGAGCGTGGTTTTAACGTTACCCAAGCCACGATTTCCCGGGACATCAAGGACATGCGTCTGATTAAAACCCTGGGCCCGGATGGGCGCTACCGTTACGCCGCGCCCCGATCGGAGCTGGGTGACCTGCCCGCCCGTTTTAACGCGCTTTTTGCCGAATCCGTCCTCAATGTGGATACCGCCATGAACACGTTGGTCATCCGCTGTGAGCCCGGTATGGCACAGGCGGTTTGCGCCGCACTTGACAACATGCATTGGACAGGGCTTGTAGGCACACTGGCCGGAGAAGATACCATCTTTGCCCTGTTTAAGACCATAGAACATAGCGGTAAAGCGCAAACGAAATTACAACAACTCTTATACAAATAGTATAGAGGTGAGTAGTCTTTGTTAACCAATTTATACATTGAAAATATTGCCATTATTGAAAAGGTCAGCATTGATTTTGATGCCGGCCTGCTTGTTTTCACGGGCGAAACAGGGGCCGGAAAATCCATCATTATTGATGCGATCAACGCTATCTTGGGAGAGAGAACTTCCAAGGAGCTCATACGTACGGGCGCGAAAAACGCGCACATTTCTGCGCTCTTTTCCGATATCTTACCCGTCGTTCAGGAAAAGCTCCGGGAACTCGACTTGCCACCGGAAGAAGATGATACCCTCCTCTTGCAGCGCAGCATTACGGCAGACGGTAAAACAAACTGTAAAATCAACGGGCGTCCCGCTACTGTTTCTATGCTCAAGGAAATCAGTAAAAGCCTCATCAATATTCATGGCCAGCATGACAGCGGCGCCTTGCTCCTTCCGGAGCATCATATGGGGTATATAGACAGCAAAGGCGACTATGCCGTTCTTTTAGCCGAATACCGTGAAGCCTATACCGGGCTGATGGGCCTTAAAAGGCAAATTGCCAAGTTGAGCATGGACGAAACCGAAAGACTCCAGCGCATAGAACGGCTGGAATACCAGATTCAAGAACTAAGTGACGCGCAAATCCAGATTGGAGAAACGGAAGAACTGCAGCAGCAAAAACAAATCTATTTGAACGCGGAGAGAATCATTGAAGGCCTGGATACCGCCTATTCGGCTCTGCACGGTTCGGATGAAAGTAGTGGCGCGATGGAGCTGCTTTCGGATGCCATGCATGCCATACAGGAAGTATCACGCTATCTGGAAAGTCTCACGGAGTTAAGCGAACAAATACAAGATGTATATTATCGTGTCGAGGACTACACCTCCCAAATTGGGGATAGTTTCTCGGAATTTGAATATGACGCCAAGGATCTGGAGGATCTGGAAGCGCGCCTGGATCTGCTCTATCGGCTAGGCCGAAAATATGGCGGCTCCGAAGAGGAGATGCTGGCCTTTTTGGAAAACGCCGTTGCGGAGCTGGAGACCCTGGAGCATTCTGCGCAGACAGCCGAAGCGTTGACAGCACAGCTTAAAGTACAGGAGGAAAAGACCGCCGAACTCGCCCAGGCTCTTTCTGAAAAACGCCGTATCTGTGCAGAAGACTTCGCCCAAAAGGTCTGCGCCGAGCTGCAATATCTCGACATGCCCAATGTGCGTTTCACGGTGCTGCAGGAAAAAGTCCCTTATCATACAAACGGCATAGACCGAATGGAATTTCTGATTTCAGCCAACAAGGGCGAGGTTCCCAAGCCCCTCTCTAAAATTGCTTCCGGCGGCGAATTATCCCGCATTATGCTGGCGATCAAAAGCATATTGGCTGATGAGGAACCCGTCAGCACCCTGATTTTTGATGAAATCGACACCGGCGTCAGCGGAAAGGCCGCACAAAAAATCGGCTTTAAGCTAAAGGCGGTCTCTAAGGGCCGACAAGTCATCTGCGTCACCCATCTGGCTCAAATTGCGGCACTGGCGGACAGTCATTATTTGATTGCCAAAAAGGTACAGGAGGATAAGACCTACACCAGCGTCTCCCCGCTGGACTTCGAGGGCCGCAAGCATGAGCTGGCGCGCATTATGGGCGGTATGACCATCACAGAGCTACTGCTGCAAAACGCGGAAGAGATGCTTAAACAGGGTGCGTCATCTGCGTAATACAATTTGTTATAAACGAAATTTCTGTAAAATACAATTCGTATACTGATTTGGAGGAAGGCAAATGACCGTTTTTGAAGAGCTGAAGGCAAGGGGCATGATTGCCCAAATGACCCATGAGGACCGAATTCAGGAAATCCTAGAGAAAGAAAAAGTCTCCTTTTATATCGGCTTTGATCCCACTGCGGACAGTCTGCATGTCGGGCATTTTTTACAGGTAATGGTAATGTCGCATATGCAGCGGGCAGGCCATCTTCCCATCGCCCTGTTTGGCGGCGGCACCGGAATGATCGGTGACCCCTCGGGTAAAACCGATATGCGCAAGATGCTGACCAAGGAAGATATCCAGCACAATATCAACTGTTTCCAAAAGCAAATGTCCAACCTCGTGGATTTTTCCGCTGGCAAAGCTATCATGGTCAATAACGCCGACTGGCTCTTAAATCTCAACTATATTGACTTCCTGCGGGAAGTGGGCGTGCATTTTTCCGTGAACCGCATGCTTTCTTTTGAATGCTATAAGCAGCGCCTCGAGCGGGGGCTCTCCTTCTTCGAGCTGAATTATATGATCATGCAGAGCTACGATTTCCTCGTGCTCAACCGAAAATACGGCTGCACCCTGCAATTGGGCGGCGACGATCAATGGAGCAATATCATTGGCGGGGTGGAGCTTATCCGCCGCATGGAACAAAAGGAAGCCTTTGGCATGACCTTCACGCTGCTGCAAACGAGCGACGGACGCAAGATGGGTAAAACCGAAAAGGGCGCAGTCTGGCTGGATCCTGCCAAGACGAGCCCCTATGATTTCTACCAGTATTGGCGCAATATTGATGACCAAGATGTCATCCGCTGCATGAAGATGCTGACCTTCCTCCCCCTGGATCAAATTTCTGAATATGAGAAACTGTCCGGCAGCGCCATCAATACCGCCAAGGAAACCCTGGCTTTTGAATTAACCAAGACGGTCCATGGGCAGGAAGAAGCCGAAAAAGCGCAGGAGGGAGCCCGCGCCCTATTCACCAAGGGCACGGATACGGACAATATGCCTACCACCACCCTCTCCCCTGCCGATTTCACCGATGGCGCCCTCTCGGTACTGGATGTGTTACTTCGTGCAAAGCTCATTCCCTCCAAAAGCGAGGGGCGCCGATTGATTGAAGGCGGGGGCGTGCAGGTGGATGACCAAAAAGTCGAGAGCGTCGCGTCGACTCTGCCCCTTTCCGCCTTTGATAAGGGCCATGTGATTCTCAAAAAAGGCAAGAAAATCTATCACAAGGTGATTGTGAAATAGATATTCACAATACGCATAAAGCGGAGCTGTCGCAAAACGGCTCGATACAAAAAATGCACAAAACAAGTAGGGGCTGATGCCTACATCAGCCCGAAATTCAGCAAATTTTGCCGTTTTTCGGGTCGATGAAGGCATCGACCCCTACAATTTATATCCTTTCATTGGTGCGTTTTGCGATCGAAAATTCGTTTTGCCACAGCCCCGTTTTTAGGTTGATGCTTGGCATATCCTGCTTTTTCTTGACCGGTTTGCAACCGAGCAAACCATGCCTTGTGCAGGCTATGCCGCTTGCTTGCCGGATCGATTATCCCTCATCTGCCTGCATTAGCTCCGTTGCGCTTTTCCCATGCAGCATGCGTAGGATACCGAATATTGTAATCAATGAATAGAGCAGGATGCCACCCGTCGGTGTCAAAAACGCGAGGATGTTTTGCCAGGTGAGCCAACTGAAATCTCCCATCAGTAGCAGGAAATAGCCTCCCGTTAACAGTATGGAGAGAATCCCCGCAAGCAGGCAATAGAGAATGGCCTCGCCGTAGAGCTGCTTCGTCAACTGCGCATGGGTCATTCCAAACAGCTTGAAGATCCCCAGCCTACGTTTGCGCCGTTCTGTACGAATCAGCCAAAACGCCACCAATAGGGCGATGCATATTTGAATAAAAAAGCCTGACATCAGGCTGCCATTGAGGCGAATAGCCCGTTGGGAGCGGGCAAGATCCAGCCGCTTCTCAAGCCTCTCTGTATTTGTGCTCAGGGTGATGGTTGCATACGGATTGGACCCCGTCAACTTCTGGAGTTGCTTTTCAAATTTTGCATAGTTGGCATCCTTTTTCAGGATAAAACTGGCACCATTCCAAGTAGCGGGGATTCCCAGATTTTTAAGAGCTTCATAAGGAGCCAGTAGAAAAGAGCCGTACTCCTCCGGCGCATGAATCCTGCCCGCAATTTTCACTTGGATAACCTCTTTGCGCACGGAACCCAGCGGCTGGCCATTGTACCCATTCTGTTCATTTTGCGGGAAGAATTGCAGGAGATTAATTACATTCCCTACCCCAAGGCCCAGTTCTTCCTTCGCATCGCCCACCAGCAACACTTCGCGTCCGGCCCGCAATGCCTCCCAATTGACTTCGCCTTCCACCAGCTTTCCCCTCTGATCCAGCAGCATATTCATATAGGTATCATTGCCGCCTTGCAGCGACAGCGGATACAAAATATCCGCCTGTGGAATCCCGGTTTCATTTAAAATGACATGATATTTCTCAAGCAACTCTTCCTGATTATCGAGTGGCGCTACACTGGAAAATACGTCTCTCTCTTGTTCCAGCCATCCCAAGGTCGTTTCCTGTTGTGTCGATCTGGATAATGCCGTGTCGGCCGGCAGCCAAAGCTGCATAAGCACATCCGTGAGCGCATATATTTCTTCCACACTTTTTTGGGCGCTGATGGCTTCCATCGCCTCATTGGCAATACCACTCTCCCGTTCCGCCTGTATCACCACCCCAACCGGGTCTTGATCCCGTATCACTTTGGACGCTACCGAGAGGCTAAAATCCATCTGCTCAGAATATCCATCGCTATTTTTCTCCTGCGCGAGCTCCATATGATGGGCTTTGTTTTCAGACTGTACAGTAACCAGTGTGCCAGCCGACAAAAAGAGGATGACCAAAACGAGCACCAACGGAACTCTTACAAAAGTCTTATGGAAGAGTCCGCCAAAGTCAGTGGATTTTTTCCGTTGATGACGGGGATGCGGCTTGCTTGGTTTTAACATCGGCTGGGGTTTCCCGGCGGCTGTTTTATGACCCCATATGCCTCCTGCCAACCCTGCTGCGAGCGCCGATGCCAATAGGGTGCCGCCACCCGCGATTAAGAGTGCAGGCAAGGATACGGAAAAGGGCACGGACAGGGAGAGCCACAGCCCTATAACCCACTGTATCAAAAAGGTCAACAGAAGGCTGGTGGCCACACTAGCAGGCATGACCACCACCAGCAACAATAATATTTCATAGACAGCCACGCGGGCTACCTGACCCCGTGAAATGCCCAAAGCGCTCAATGTGCGCAGTTTTTTGCTTTCATTGGCCAGGGATACATAAAAAGTTAAAAACACGCCGATTGCGCAGGCGATGACCTGCAATATGCAGGCCAGCCATAGGTTTTGAAAGAGCCAAACGCCATAATTGTGAAAAGCATTGCGTTCCAAATTATATTTATCGGTGTTTTCCATGAGCCAAACCGGAGCTTGTTCCCATTCCTCTTCTGGAAAACCGGAGGTCAACTGCGCTTTATAAACCTCCACATTTTCTCGGTCGTCCGCTTCCAAATAGGCGGTAGCGAAGGCTTCATTCGCCATTCCTGTCCAATTACGATCATAATATGTCAAAGCACCGGATGTGATATAGGCGTAATTAAAGCCGATCCTTTCAAAAACACCTACCACTTTATAGATTTTGCCCGGTACGCTGTAGGGCTTGGTTGGATCCGCTATCCAATCTCTATTCAATTCCGCCACTGTGATGCTGTCCCCGATTTGCTTGCGGTAAAACTCGTCCATCTGCCCTCCCGGGCCTTCTATCGACATTAAACTATAGCGATCCGCATCATCCATTCTGTCGTAGGTGGTACCGCCGCCAATAGCGATTTCGTCATCCGCCTGTGGCAATCTCCCTTCCACGCACTGCAAATGGGTCATGCGTTGCGCCTCCGAATCGATGGCGCGCAATTCGAATCCGCCGTCCGTCTCGGTGCCCTCTGAGCGGTAAAGAAAATCCTCACCATAGGAAAATCCAATATGCTCAAAAGGGCTATGCTGCTTGAAATATTCAACTTGCGCGGGCGTCAACTGCCGGGCTGTGAAATCCCAGGAACCATAGGTCTCCTCATGATTTAAGCAGACCGCCTCCAGATAGTTCGTCCGCACGGTCAGAATGCTCATCAGCACCCCCAAGGACAGGACAATCGTCAGCCCTAAAACAATCCACTGTTTATAGTGGCGCTTGCATCCTTCAAAAGCCAAACGAAATAGGGGGGTCTTCATTGGCCCCACCTTCTCTCATTGGCAATACTCCCGTCCACCAATTGAATGATACGGTCAAAGGAGGCGGCCAAATCCATATCCTCGGTTGCCAGCACTAGGGTCTGCCCATAACGTTCATGGCATGTTTCGAGCATCTGCATGAGTTGCCCCCGCGCCTCGCTATGCAAATGCGCCGTGGGTTCATCCGCTAGAATTAAGCTCGGGTTAGTCGCATAGGCGCGTGCCACCGCTACTTTTTGCTGCTGATCTATCCGCAATTTGCCGGCCTTAACACCATAAAGCTCCGTGAGTTCCATCATGACCAGAAGATTCTCGATATGTTCCTTTTGGGGCTGCTTGCCATCCAGAGAAAAAGGCAGGACAATATTTTCATAAACGGTCAGTTCCGGAATCACGCTGCTCTCCGAAAGGATGAGACCCACCTTTTGCCTCCGGTATGCCGTCAGCGCTTTAAGGCTGAACTGATCCAAAGGATCGCCCCCGACCATAACAGACCCCGCACTGGGACGCTCCAATCCCGCCAAAATACGCAGCAGCGTGGTTTTACCCGAACCGGACTTTCCCACGATAGCCACACTCTCTCCTTCGGCAATCTCCAGATAAATATCTCGCAAATCCAGAAACGCATTTTCGTCAGCCTCGTTATATTTTTTTGCATTTTGCAAGATAATAAAAGAATTCATCTATTGCTATTCCTTTCCGGCCCATCTACCGCATCAGTAGATTAGGCGCACTACCATACAGCATAAGGGATTCACTCGACATGCATGTTGCCAAGCAAGACCGTCCTGAACGAAAAACTCAGCTACTTCATTGCCATAACAATGCATTTTATTTGGGAATTTTTCGTGCTTTATGTCAAAATATATGTTATAATGTGGATTATTGCTTCTTGCGTTGCTTGCCTGATATCCCGCTGACTTTGATTTTCAAAACAGCGGTTTTTTGCAGTACTTTGGGCGCAAAAACCAGCTCGCCTGTAAATCCATACCGCCGCATCAAGTATCCCAGGGCCTCCTGGCGTTCTTTTTCCTCCTGAACCAGCTCGATCGTCCCCTCCCCGATCACACTGGCATATTCTGCCGACCAGTCACAGGCACGGGAGCCCCGAATCAGGCCAAAGTCGCAATCCCCTTCAAAACAAACCCGGTTGTTATGCCGGATGATGTCGATTTTTCTTCCCTCCAGGGCGCTATGGAAATAGAGGACTATACCTGTATCGCCTTCCACATAAGCAAAATTCATGGGTACGATGTAGGGCTGCCCACCATCGCACAATCCCAGACGCAGCACTTCGCATCTTTCCAAGATGGCAAGAATTTGATCTTGCCCCTTCACTTCTCTGTCTGTTCTTCTCATTCGTATCCCCTTTTCAACGGACCGTACCAGGTCCATCTGTCTCGTGGCGTACGTCCCTGCTGCTTCAGGGTCGTTTGGGGCGCTAAGATTGTCGTACGAAATTATAACAGAAAATTCCAATCAACGCAACTCGGCACAGATGAATGCATTTCAAAGAAAAAAGTTAAGGAGAAAAAACATGGACGATTTTACGAAACTACCCAACATCGGCAAAGTGCTTTCGGACCGCTTGCATCAAGCTGGCATTGAAGATCTTCCAACCCTCCGGACACTCGGCCCCAAGGAAGCTTTTTTGCGGATACGTCGGGTGGAGCCCGGATCCTGCCTCAACTCCCTGTATGCAATTGCCGGTGCGTTGGAAGGGATTCGTTGGCACAATCTTGATATCCAACAAAAAAAGGATCTGCGGGCCTTCTATGAAATTCTAAAATAAACCCTTTGTCCCCTTTATATAAACATACAATACGGTCTGCATAAACTCGCTTGATTTATACAGACCGTATTGATACATTCCTTTTTCATTGCCACAGTAATCATGCGCATTTGTCCGCTCTGCGGACACTCACTTCTATTCAAGGCCGCGCCGTTGAAAGCGGCGCATGGCCAATATCGCTCCGGCATATAATGACTCCCGTTAAAATTCCTGTTTTAAGGGCCGACGTCATAGTAGGGATATCGGTGCCCCAGGTTACTTTCGAATTTTTTGTATAAAACGCTCATAGAGTTCCACCAGTTTAAAGCGCACTTCGTATTCGGGCTTGCTTTCCACGAGCCGAATCTCATTCTCACTCAATACCGCATCCAGCTGCACCGACTCCTCTGCCGCCGGCAGACACATGGGCGGGAACATAACGCACCACCAGTTGTGCCCTTTGCCTTCCCCGATGATCACCTTCACGGAATTGTATTGCCCCGCGGGCAGGGTCACCTGCTCATAGGTGCGGGTGTTGTAATACTCCTGGCAGAGCTCCACCCGTACCGGATAATGATAGCCCGCCCGGCGCACGGTATCCTCTGCGGCGTACTGAATGCGTGACAGTTCGGGCGTGAGCGCGTTCTGCGCCTCCGCTATGTTCTCCGCCTGATCAAAAAGCGCGGCGCCTTCGACGAGAACCCGATCCCGTACCTGCAGCTTCAGGGCCTGGTCGGCGTCGCTGTCCGAATTGGCCAACACATGCAGCCGCAATACACTTTGCGTAATATGGTTGCACTCCCCCGCGAATGAACTAACGGTAATTGCCACCGTCAAGACCAGCCCTATGAGTAATGCCTGATGGAAACGTTTCCAATTCATATCGTACCCCGTCCTTTTTTGTTGTTACCGAAATTATGGACGGGTTTTGCCCAATTTATTCAGAATTATTCCTGCACATATAATTTTTTTTGCAGTCGTCCGGCTTGAATGTTCAGGCGCGGGACCGGAATCAAACGCAGAACCAATAATTTTACACTTGATGAATATGACGCGTCCCGCAGTGTCGCTGTGGGACGCGTCATATTACGGCTACGCCTGATGTACGGTAATAGTCTGCGATATGGGCCGACATAAAAATGTCTGCAGCCCCTGCTGTTCCAATCGCTCAGCGATTTTGGCAGCAGATTCTTCCTCGTTAAAAATTCCGAAAACAGCCGACCCGCTGCCGCTGAGCAAACTGCCCAGCGCGCCGCTGTTCATCATGATTTTGCGAATCCGCCCAATTACACGCAAATCCGTTACCGCTTCAAAGGCATTGTACAGTCCTGCGCCAATTTTAGGTAAATTGCCCTCCTGCAAAGCCTCCAGCAGCGGCGTGACCGCTTCCTGTGCCGCCTGTTTACCGCTTTGATCATACCTTGCATACGCCTCCTGCGTGGAGATGCCGACCGATGGCTTAACAATCAGGATTGTACAATCCGGCAAGGGTGGCAAAGAAGCCAGTTTTTCTCCCACGCCACGGGCCAACAAGGTCCCGCCAAACAGGCAAAAAGGCACATCCGCCCCCACTTTCAGGGCGATTTTGCAGAGCCTTTCCTGGGTCAGCCGGGTACGCAGCAACACATTCAATCCCAAAATGACTGCCGCTGCGTCCGCACTGCCGCCGCCTAAACCAGCCGCGTGGGGAATCTGTTTCTCCAACGTGATGGTGAGCCCTGAACAGCGCAAATCGGTTTCCTGAAAAAAGGCCATGGCGGCTTTGTACGCAATATTGGATTCATCCTGCGGCAAAGTAGGATCTGAGCAAATCAAGCGGATAGGATTTTGCAGAAGCCGCTCCGTTTCCAAAGTCACCGTGTCATAGAGATTTACGGATTGCATCACCAGTTCCAGATCGTGATATCCGTCCGGCCGTTTCCCCAGGATATCCAAAAACAAGTTGATTTTCGCCGCCGCCTGTAATGTGATTTTCAATAACCATCCCCCCTAAACATTAAAAAGTTTAAACCGCTTAATATCGATAGCCCGCACCGGGCACATTTCATGACAGCAATAGCACCGGATACACTTTCCATATTCGATCATGGCCTTTCGACCGGCAATGGTGATGGTGGACTGCGGACAGCTCTCCTTGCATTTGCCGCAACCAATGCATTTACCTGTGCGAATGACAGGTTTGGGCGAAGTCAAGGCAGCCGCAGGTTTTTGCATAAATTTGGGCAGTCTCGTAATAAAGTCGGTCCCTCTACTGGTATCGGGCTGTTGAAAATCCGGCACAACAAAAGAAGCAAGAGAATCTCCCACCAGGCGCAGATTTTCCAGATCCAAAGGGCAAAGCTGCCGGTCAATCGCATTTTGCAGATATGGAATCTTTTCCGGTCGCATGGCAATCATTTTGCTGGCAGCCAAATCCAGGTCATAGGGATTGTGGGAGGCCAGTAAGGCGCCGACAAAGCGTGGATTGCCACCTGAAGGCCCGTTACCTTCCATGCACATAATAGCGTCGATAAAGGAGATCTGTGGCCGCACGGTTTCACACAGGTCAATGAGCATCTCCCCAAAATCTGCCTCTTTGGGAAAGCGGCAATGCAGCTCCGGTTTTTGCAGTCCCGGCACACAACCAAATATATTTTTGGTAGCGGCCGACATCCCTGTCATGGCATGGGTTTTGAGCTTGGCAATATTGATGATAAGACCGGCATCCAAAGCAGGTTCAATAATATTAAAGGTCTTGCAGCGCAGGTTTTGCAGCTTCACAACTTCACGGAAACCTGTATTATAATTGAGCGCAAATCCCTCCTGCTCAGCCATTGCGTCCATTCCCGTCCCCTGGTAGACCGACTTGAGCAGTGAGGCTATATAGGGGCCGCCGCAGGAATCGCCCAACAAAATATTTTTGCATCCGCGGCGTTTCAGCGCGCGCACGATGGCTCCCACCACCTGTGGATGGGTCGTTGTCGCATCCTCCGGGCTGCGCTTCATCAGTAGATTGGGCTTAAGAAAAATCTTTGTATCGCGCTGCAACAGCGAATCGAGTTCCAGATTTTGAAAATGAGTCTCTATGGCCGCATCCAGCAGCGCCGGGTCATAAGATTCACACCCCAGGATCGATACCGGATTCCGCATACACACAGTCCTTTTATTATCCTATTTATTTTATTGTTCGGCCAAAAAAGCACGAATTCTCTTCAGTGCCTCCTGCAAGTGGGCAATGGAATAGCAGTACGAAACCCGCACAAAGCCTTCTCCGCACGCTCCAAAAGCCGTCCCGGGCACCACCGCTACCTTTTTGGCATACAGGAGCTTTTCACAAAATTCGTCCGAACTCAGACCGGTCGACTGAATAGAAGGGAAAACATAAAATGCCCCCTCCGGTTCAAAGCAGGAAAGCCCCATCTCGCGGAACCCGTGAACCAAAAGCCGCCGGCGCAAATCATATTCCTCCGCCATAGCAAGGATGTCCTCATCGCCATGCTGAAGCGCCTCAATGGCGGCATATTGCGCCGTTGTCGGGGCGCTCATGATGGCAAACTGATGCAGCTTGGTCATGGCTTTGATAAGAGGGGCAGGTCCCAGCGCATAGCCCAGACGCCAACCCGTCATGGAATAAGCCTTGGAGAATCCACTGACCACCACCGTGCGCTCCCGCATTCCGTCCAATTCGGCAATGGAGACATGCGCCGTATCGCCATAAGTCAGCTCCCCATAGATCTCGTCCGAGAGTACCAGAATGTCCGTTCCCCGCAAAATTTCGGCAATCCCTTCCAAATCCTCCCGCCGCATCACGCCCCCAGTTGGATTATTGGGGTAGGGCAGAATTAAGAGCTTGGTCCGGGGCGTAATCGCCTGCTGTAAGGCTTCCGGCGTTAATTTAAATTGATGCGCTTCCTTCGTTTGCATCGGCACCGGAACCGCACCACACATTTGCGTGATGGGGGTGTAGCAGACAAAGGAGGGCTCCGGAATCAGCACCTCTTCTCCCGGATTGACCAAGGTGCGCATACATAAATCGATGGCTTCCGAGCCGCCCACGGTTACAAGCGCTTCGGTGCGCGGCGTATATGCCAGGCGGAATTTGCGCTGATAATAATCGCAAATCGCCTCACGCAGCCGTAGCAGCCCCGCGTTGGATGTATAGCGGGTTTTGCCGTTCACCAGAGAAGTGATGCCAACCTCGCGAATATGCCAAGGGGTTTGAAAATCAGGTTCCCCCACCCCCAGTGAGATCACATCCTCCATTTCTTCCGCAATGTCAAAATATTTGCGGATTCCCGAGGGCTTCACCAGCTTGATTTTATGGTTCAGTAACTTTTCATAGTCCATCAAAGTAATACGAGCCCCCTGTCGTCGTCCTCACTCCCGCGCAACACAACCCCTACATCTTTATAGCGGCGTAAAATGAAATGGGTGGCGGTTGAGATCACCGAATCCAGGGGGGATAAACGCCTGGCAACAAACATGGCAACTTCCTGAAAGGTTTTACCCGTGAGCATCACCGCTAAATCATAAGCTCCGGACATTAAATAAACGCTCTCCACCTCTTTGAATTGGGCAATCTTCTGGGCAATTTCATCAAAGCCATAACCGCTTTGGGGTGTAACCCTAATTTCAATCAGGGCCGTTACATGCTGATCGTCCAGTTTGTCCCAATCAATAATGGCTTTGTAGCCGCTGACAATGCCGGATTTTTCATATTCGGCAATCTTTTTTGCCACGTTCTCTTCGGACATATCCAGCATCACCGCAATGTCCTGATTGGAGAGGCGCGGATTGTTCTGCAAAATCTGTATCAATTTCTCCATCAATTTCTCCCGTACAGCTAAGGCTGTGCCGCTTCTTGAGGTCAAGCGGAAACCCGAATTATACAACTTGTTATTTATTGCCTTATTGGCATTATACATACTGTACTATATGATCGGAATCTCTACCGGCATACGGCTTTCAAACAGCGTCAGATGGGAAAAACCGGCTTCCATGGCCAAGCGCATCCCCTCTTCCAGCTTCGCCCCCACATCATGCGCCCGGTGCGCGTCTGAACCGACAGTGATATACCGCCCGCCCAGCTCTTTAAAGCGTTTGATAAGCGCGAAGGGCGGCATACAGTCACCGAGGGGCTGCCGTAAACCGGAGGTATTGATTTCCAGCGCTTTCTCCCGTTGCGCCAAAGCTGATAAAATGGCGTCGATCGCTTGGGCATACTGATGCAAATCCACCTTTATGCCGTGGTCTCCGCAAATGTAACGCAGGGGGTAGGTCAGGTGAGCCAGCACATCAAAGCCGCCCCATTCCACCATCTTGAGCATCTCTTCAAAATAGGCAGTCAACAGCGCGTCTACATCCTGCTGTGTATAGTCGAGGAAAAAGAAATCCTGCATATCCTGCAAATTGTGTATGGACGCGAGGACAATATCATAGTACAACTCACTCGCAATTTTTTCAGAAAGGGCAATATCCGATAGCGGCTGGCCAATCTCAATGCCCACCGATACGATCATCTTGCCGCGAAACACGGCCCGCGCCTTCAAAGCCTCAAAATAAGACTGGCGGATGGTACGGTCATAGTGCTCCTCATTATAGGCATTCACTTCGCAATGATCGGTGAAGGCAATGGCGCGCAACCCTTTGCGCATGGCATATTCGCACATTAACATCACCGAATGCTCCCCGTCCGGCGAATTATCCGTATGGGTATGCAAATCCAAAATATTCTTGAATGGCAATTCCTTCACCCCTTTGTTTCCTTGTGCCATCTCGACCGATATGTGTTGATGAATGCTGGGCCTATGGATTTATGAGGATTTTTCGCTCCAAAAAACGATAAAGGCGCACATATCAGGGATACGGAAGCCTTTTGTAGCGCAATTGGGAGGAAAAAAGCCAAAAGAAATGGCAGGCAAATACAATCAACGTATACTTGATTGTATTTCGGTAATGTTCTTTCTAATGTAAAGAATACCATATTTTGACGGTCCTTCACAAGAGCTAAAATCTAATTTTATGAATCCCTCCCTAATCGAACGAAGAATTTATGAGAGAAATTATTTTTTCAGTTCAAAAAAAGGACAAAATGTGGTAAAATATACTGAAAAGCTAGAATCCATTTCCGGATTCATTGCATATCGATATTTTGGAGGGAGACGTTATTTTGGAAAACTTGATTCGTGTTGTGCAGGCCGTGCACCGCGTGATCCCCGGGGATATTAAAAAGAATATGGATGCGGCCATCAAAGTAATCAACGAGGCGGCTTCTATTGCCTGCGATATTGTGGTACTGCCAGCGTTGTCCCTGTGCGGCGCCAGCTGTGGAGACGCTTTTAAAAACCGCGCTCTGCTCGCGGAATGCAGCGAGGCACTTAAAGATATTGCCGCGGCCACCGTCAACATGAACACCTATGTGATCGTAGGCCTTCCCATCATGGAAAACGGAGCCCTGGTGCAGGTGAGCGCCGTGCTGCACACCGGTAATATTTTGGGCTTTGTACCTGCTTTTATGCCGGCTTACGGCCTGACTCCCTACAATCCGAACCTTTATTCCAACCTTCTCCATCCTGATACGCTGTTTTATTGCGGGGACCTTAAATTCTCCATCGCTTGCTGCGACCCCGTTCGCCTGCCCGTGTATGCCGCTTCGGCCGCCAATAAGGGGGCAGACTTGGTCATTAACACCTGCGCGCTGCCCATCTCGGTCAATAAAGTGGCGCAGTGCCGGCGCGCTGCCAGGAGCTTTTCACAGGCTTTTGGCTGCGCAGTGGCTGTTTGCAACGGCAATGTCGGAGAATCCGGCGCGCCCAATCTCTACCGCGCCTTTTCCGGGGTTTTTGAATGTGGAGAAAAGCTGGCCTGGCAGATACACAACCACGCCACTTTTTCCATCAATACAGATATTGATTTGGATATCCTGCGCGGTGATAGCTATACTGCGGATACGGTTGCAAAGACCCATGCCATTTCTATCCACGACCTCAACGCCAAAAAAGGGCTGCTGCGGGAAGTGCGCCGTAATCCTTTTCTTCCCGCCGATTTCAAAGATGCGGTGGCTCTCACGGACGAATATTTCGACTTACAGGTACGGGCCCTGACCGCCAAGCTACTCAACAGCCGCATTAAAAAAGTCGTGATCGGATGCTCCGGCGGGCTGGATTCGTCTTTGGCCCTGCTGGTTTCCAAGGCCGCCTTGGATAAACTCTCCCTCCCCGAACATCACTTGATCGGTGTGGTCATGCCCGGCTTTGGCACCACGGAGCGCACTTACAATAATGCCATTCAGCTCCTGAATTTGGTACACGCCAATATTCGCGAGATCTCCATCGCCGAAGCCGTCAAGCTCCATCTGAATGATATCCATCACCAAATAGACAATTATAACACCACCTTTGAAAACGCGCAGGCACGGGAACGCACGCAAATTCTGCTGGGCATTGCCAATGATGAGAACGCCCTTGTGGTCGGTACCGGTGATCTTTCGGAGATTGCCCTTGGATTTAGTACCTTTGGCGGAGACGCGCTGGCCAATTATAACGTCAACGCTGCCATCCCCAAAACCATGCTGCAAACTATGCTGCCCTATCTCGCCCAGACGCCGCCTTTTAAAGCCTTACAGGACGTTCTGGAAGATATCCTTAACACGCCTATTTCCCCGGAACTGCTCTCTGGGCAGGGCGAAGATGTCCACCAGCATACGGAATCCATTTTGGGTCCCTATGTGTTGCACGACTTCTTCCTGTATTATTTCCTGAAATATCACATGTCTCCCGCGAAAATCCTCCAATACGCGGAGGTTGCCTTTGAGGCTGATTATAACCATAACTTTATTAAGAAAACCTTTATTGTGTTTTTAAAACGCTTCTATTTATCCGGTTTTAAACGCGTCTGCTCACCTGAAAGCACAGCCATCGGGGAACTGCATCTGGGCCCGCAGAGCTTTTATATTCCCTCGGAATACTCGGAGCAGGATATGCTGCGGATGCTGGAACTCACCGATACGCTATCCTAATTGGGGGATTTATACCCTTTCATAAACAAAGCTTCCCGAATCCGGCCGCAGGGAAGTTGATGCCTTTTTCTCCGCAGCGGCAGCGGTGAAACGGAATGGATTATGCGTGCAGTCATCACGGTCATTGGAAAAGATATGGTAGGTATTCTGGCCAAGGTGGCCGGTATCTGCAGTGAAAATAACGTCAACGTCATCGAGGTGACCCAATCGATCCTGCAGGATATGTTTTGCATGATTATGCTCACAGACCTCTCCGCCTCCAAAACGCCTTTCCCAGCCTTTACCAAAGATCTGGAAGATGCAGGAAAGCAGCTTGGCCTCGCCATCCATGCGATGCACGAGGACATCTTTAACTCCATGCACCGGATATAATCCGGCGTATATGTTTTGCCTCCCTACGGTCTTTGCAAATTTGGAGAGAGTTCATTTTCCTCCATGATACCCGATCGACTTTGGCGCTTGCGATCCTCGACAGGATGCGGAGCGGTTGGGTTCAGCGTCACGACGGTTCCTTGTTCCCTACTCCTTGCAGGGCGCCTTATCTACAATTTGTATTTTTCCCGTCATTTCCCTTACCGCGCATAGGAAATTGACGGTGCTTGTTACTTCATAAAAAGCGCGGAGAAATGGCGGTAGTATGATTAACATTGGCGATATTCTGGAAACGATCACGATGATTCAGGAAGAGCATCTGGATGTCCGCACGATTACAATGGGTATTTCGCTCTTGGACTGCTGTGATGCGGATATTCAGAAATCCTGTCAAAAAATATACGATAAAATTTGCTTCCGGGCGCAAGATCTAGTTGCTACAGGGGAGACTATTGCCAGCGAATACGGCATCCCCATCATCAATAAGCGCATTGCGGTCACCCCCATTGCCATGGTGCTGGCCGCAAGTGGCGGCGATCCTGTCCAGTATGCCCTAACCCTTGAAAAGGCGGCGGGCGCAGTCGGCATCAACTTTCTGGGCGGCTATTCCGCGCTGGTACAAAAGGGCTTTGCGCCGGGTGATGAAGCCCTCATTCGCAGCATCCCCGAGGCCTTGAGCCGCACGGATCACGTCTGCTCATCGGTCAATATCGGCTCTACTAAGACGGGCATCAACATGGATGCCGTCAAGCTCATGGGCTCCATCATAAAAGAGTCTGCGGTGATTACCGCCGACCGGGATTGCATTGGCCCGGCCAAACTTGTGGTGTTTTGTAATGCGCCCGACGATAATCCTTTTATGGCCGGCGCTTTCCACGGTGCCGGAGAACCCGATTGCGTGATCAACGTGGGCGTATCGGGGCCGGGCGTGGTGCGCTCCGCATTGGCCAAATTGCCGGACGCAGATTTGACCGAAATCTCCGATATGATCAAGCGAACCGCTTTTAAAATTACGCGAATGGGACAACTCGTCGCGCTGGAAGCTTCCAAACGCCTTAAGGTTCCCTTTGGTATTGTGGATTTATCCCTGGCCCCAACCCCTGCCATCGGGGATTCGGTCGCCCATATTCTGGAGGAAATTGGCCTGGAAAAATGCGGTGCACACGGTACGACGGCCGCTTTGGCGCTGCTGAACGACGCGGTAAAAAAAGGCGGCGCAATGGCCTCCTCTCATGTCGGCGGCCTCTCGGGCGCTTTTATTCCCGTCTCTGAGGATGCAGGCATGGTGGCGGCCGTCAAGGCGGGCGCCCTATCCCTGGAGAAGCTCGAAGCGATGACGGCGGTATGTTCAGTGGGCCTTGATATGATTGTACTGCCGGGCGATACGCCTGACGAAATCCTTGCCGCTATTCTGGCGGACGAAGCCGCCATTGGCATGATTAACAACAAAACAACAGCCGTACGTTTGATCCCGGCCATTGGAAAACAGCCTGGCGATGAGCTTTCCTTTGGCGGACTTCTGGGCAGCGGCCCCGTTATGCCGGTGAACACTTTTTCTCCCGAGCGTTTTATCAGCAGGGGCGGTCGCATTCCCGCACCCATTCATAGCCTCAAAAACTGATATATTTTTGCCTTTTAGTGAAGGAATTGTTAGAACAATTGCTCATTGCAAAATTTTGCAGCAGTGCTATAATAGGTGTTGCCATTTGGGAACTGAACTTTGCGCATGCTGTGCCCCCATCGGGGTTGGACCTAAAACAGCCTGCGAGATCCAGCCGTCTTTTTTCTGCTATGTTGTTAAGCAGTGATCCACTGAAAAATGAATACGGATATCTATGATATGAGGGAGAACAGGGTGTTCTCCCTTAGCTTGTGTCTATCATTCCGATAGGAATTCTGGAAAGGAGGGGCTCTAGATGGAAGACATGATTAAAAAGATTATTGAAATGGATTCGCACGCTCGAGAGGTTACGGAACAGGCAAAAAAAGACAAATATACTGCACAGGAAGAAATTTCGCAAAAAAAGGCCGCATTGCGGGCAGAATATATAGAGCGCGCCAAAAAACGCATTGAAATCGTACGGCAAAACGTGAAGGAAGAATCCGTGCAGGCCGTCAAAGACTTGGAAGCACAGACTGCCCTCGGCCTCCAGCGCCTAAAGCAAATTGAAACTGAACGGCGGGCGAGCTGGGTCAAGGCGCTCTATCAACGGGTTTTGTCTGAGTAAGATACTCCATGTCGCGTTACGGGCGGCCAATGGAAACCCAACGTTTTCATTGCAGATTGTACTAAGATAAAAGGAGCGCCGCAGCATGTTGTCGTCATTATCATCCAATGCCGTTTTGGCAAAGTCCCGGGCAATGTATGGCACTCGCCTGAAGTCGAAGCAGTATCAGGCCCTGTTGCAATGCCGTACCATCAATGAGGCGGGCACTTATCTTAAAACCCAAACTGTATATGCGGATGTGCTCAAAAATTACTCTCCCACGTCCGCCAACAGACACTATTTGGAACATGCGCTCGGCCAGAAACTTTTTCAGCGTTACGCCTCCCTGTGTAAATATGAGATGACGGTGGGACGCCAGTTTTACAGCTATTTTATTGTCAAAGGTGATATTGATTATATCAATCATACCCTTCGGGTTCTGTATGCGAAGCATCCAGAAGATTATCAATTCAAGCTGCCGGACTTTTTCATCAGCCATTCCAAGCTGAAAATTCAGCAGCTGCGAAACGCAACCACCTTCGAAGATATCCTGCATATTCTACAGGGCACTGAATATCGCGGACTATTGGATCCTTTTGTCCCTTTCCCCGGCGAGACGATTGACTTCACCGGATTGGAAGCCGCGTTATACCAATACCTGTTTGACTTCCTGCACGCCATTGCCGAAGAGCATTTCTCGGGAAACAGGCAAAAGGAACTGCTGAGTCTGCTCGGTCTCAATATCGACATGAAAAACATCGTCAGCATTTACCGGCTCAAAAAATTTGATGCCATTTCCCCCGACCAAATCCGCACCTTACTGCTTCCACACGGGTTGCGCATCAAGGGAAAAACCCTAGACAAGCTGCTTTCCTTTGCAAGCGCAGAGGATGTCCTGCAATGGATGGGCAATAGTGAGTATAAAAAGTTTTTTCTGAAATATCAGAGTTATTCTATGGACGAAATCGCACAGCAGGCCCTCTATAATGCTTCGCTGCACCATTTCCGCTTTTCCAGCAATCCGTCGGTTGTTTTGATGTCTTATGTTCTTTTGTTTGAAAATGAAATTTCAAATATTACCCATATCATTGAGGGGATTCGTTATAGCGTCCCCCCCGAAGAAATTGAGAAGCTATTGATCGGAACCGATGAATAGGAGGAGGTGAAACGATGTCCGTTGAAAAAATGAAGCTAGTCAAGGTGATCGGCAAAATGGAAGTATTGGCTTCCATTATCAAAGCAAACTGCGATACCGGGTATTTTCATCCCGAATCCGCCATTGCCTTTCTGTCCATCACCAAAGGAATTTATTCCCTCAATGAAGAAAATCCCTACTCGACTTCTTTGAGCCGGCTGAAAACCTTGGCTAAAACCGCACAGCAGGAGCTGCTTATGGAAGAGGCATCTGCGGATATTTCCAAAGAGGACATCAAAGACTATATCCAGAAATTGGATGAAACACTTGGCAGTCTGTATAACCGCAAGCAAAACCTGCAAGACGCTATCCAGCAAGCAGAAGAGAGTATCTTGCAGTTTCAGCATTTCACCGGTCTCGATCTTGACTTAGACGCCGTTTTTGCCTGTGAATTTACCAAGGTGCGATTTGGCCGGCTGCCCAAGGAAAGCTATCAGAAGCTGCAAGCCTATTCCGATAATCCTTACATTCTCTTCTTCCCTTGCTCCAGTGATACACATTCCTATTGGGGGGTCTATTTCGTTCCCTTTGAAAACTCCGAAGAAATTGACCGTATTTTCTCGGGTCTGTATTTTCAACGCTTACGAATTCCCTCCGCCAGAGGCACCCCGGAAAATGTGATTGTGGATCTGCGCAACACCATCGCGAAGCAACAAGCGGAATTGGATGCGCTGGAGACAGAAATCCGAACCTTCTGGGAGCAGGAAGGAAAACACTTCCGGCAGGTCTATACACAAGTGGCAAACCTGGAATATGCTTTTAGTCTTCGAAAATATGCCGTCAAATTTGGCCGAAACTTCTTTTTCTATGTGGGGTGGATTCCCGCAAGACAAGAAGCGCATTACCGAAAATGCATCGAATCGGTTCCGCTTTTGGAAATGACCATTGATCAGCCCAACATGATTGAACCGGTTCCCCCGCCCACCAAATTGAGGAATTTCCGGTTGTTCCGGCCCTATGAATTCTACGTCGAGATGTTTGGGACCCCCGGCTACAAAGAGGTGGACCCCACTCCCATTGTCGCGATTGTCTATTCCGTTTTGTTTGGCATTATGTTTGGAGACGTAGGGCAAGGTATTGTCCTAAGCCTCATCGGGATGCTTATGTGGAAACTGAAAAGAATGGCACTGGGGCCTATCCTGGTGCGCTGCGGTTTCTTCTCCACCTTATTCGGTGCGGTTTACGGATCTCTTTTTGGTTTTGAGCACGCACTGGACCCGCTGTATAAAGCGATTGGCTTATCAGGCAAACCCTTGGAAGTCATGTCGGTGGAAGGCACCAACAATATTATTATGACCGCTATTGGGATTGGTGTGGGCCTCGTCATGTTGGCCTTAATTCTGAGTATCTATTCCAAGCTTAAGCAAAAACGATATGGCCCGGCCCTTTTCGGACCCAATGGCGTTGCCGGCTTCGTCCTTTATACTTCCATTGTGGTAGCGGCGGTTTCCACAATGGTGTTCCACAAGAACCTTCTGACCCTTCCCTTTGTTCTTCCCTGCATCGTTTTACCCGTGCTGGTTCTTTTCTGCTCCGAACCTTTGACCAAGCTGATTGAGGGTGAAGAGGATTGGAAGCCGGAAAGTATAGGCGAATTTATTATGCAGGAGTTTTTCGAAGTCTTCGAATATCTCTTGAGCTTTGCCTCCAATACCATGTCCTTTTTACGGGTAGGCGGTTTTGTATTGGTACATGCGGGCATGATGATGGTGGTCTTTACATTGGCGGAAATGGGCGGCGCAATCGGCGGTCCCATTATCCTGGTCATTGGAAATGGCGTCGTCCTTTTGCTGGAAGGTCTTTTGGTGGGTGTCCAGGTGTTACGTCTCCAGTTCTATGAGATGTTCAGCCGCTTCTTTGAGGGTGATGGCCGCCCCTTCACCCCTGCCAAGCTCAGCGACTCTACTGACTGATCGAGGAGTCCGGTTGCACATTGCAATGCAACACGTATTTGTGAAGCGTCATCCATAAATTCATATTATTTTTCGGAGGAATCACAATGAAAATTTTACTGTTCATTATTCCCATCCTTGTATTGGCGGGCTCAATCTATCTTGCTTACCGGCAACGTAAAAACGGCTGTTCCGCCAAACGCGCTTTTGCCATCCATATCGGCACGTTTCTGACATTATTTATTTTGATCGCATGCCTTTCCGTAACGGTCTTTGCTTCAGAAAATACGGAGAATACCGCTGCCACCACCGCAGCCGCCACTGAAAACGCAGAAACCACCGCTGCTTCCTCAACGGACAGCGGTAAGAGTTTTGGCTTGCTGGGCGCGGCGCTTGCCACCGGACTTGCCGGCATTGGCGGTGGTATTGCCGTCGGAGGCGCCGCACCCGCTGCCATCGGCGCCACCAGTGAAGATCCCAAGAATTTCGCAAAAGCGCTCATCTTTGTAGCCTTGGGCGAAGGTATCGCTCTGTATGGCTTGTTGATGTCCATCCTTATCCTGAACAAGATATAGCTTTTATTAGCTCAAGCAAGGTGGCAATACAATGCGTTTTTATTTGATCAGTGACAACTCAGACACAGTGGTCGGAATGCGTCTGGCCGGTATTGAGGGCGATGTTGTACACGAGACAGAAGAGGTTCAAAGCGCCCTAATCAAGGCAATGGACGACCCCAATATAGGTGTTGTTTTGATGACCGAGCGCCTGGTTCAGCTTTGTCCCGACTTGGTTTATGACCTCAAACTGAACCGCCAGCGGCCATTAATTGTTGAAATTCCGGACCGGCACGGCACAGGGCGTTCCAAGGATTCCATCACCCGGTATCTGCGTGATGCCATCGGAATCAAAATATAGGGTTTATCTAAGAATGCCATATGGATTATCCGATCCATGGGAGGTTTGAGCAATGGGCAAAGAAGAAAAAATCGCAAAATTTATTGACGCCATCAACAATGACGCCAATGAACGGCGCAAAAAAATAGAAGAAGAAGTCGCCGTATTCAATCAGCAGGAGCTGGAAAAGTCCACACAGGATGTACTGAGCGAATCCTATGAAATGATTCAACAGCAAAGCTCGCTCATCCGCCAGAATATGAACCGTGATCTCTCTCAGCAGGAAGCACAGCAGAAAAAGCGCCTGATTGAGCAACGGCAACAAATTATGGATTCGGTCTTCGCCGAGGTGGAGACCCAATTAAAGACTTTCGCTGCCTCACCGGATTATGCCGCTTTCCTGCAAAAAAGCACACAAAAAATTGCCGCCCTGTTTGCGGGGGCACCACTCATCATTTATGTAAAGCCGGAGGATCGGCAATACAAGGACCTGCTGTCTCCCCTGGTTGCAGCGGGAAGCGCCTTTGAAGAGGACTTGTCCATCAAAATCGGAGGGATACGCGCCAAGGCTGAAACCCTTCATCAATTTGCGGACGATACCCTGGATGCAAGGCTCCAGCAGCAAAGATCCTGGTTTATTGAAAATGCGGGTCTGATTTTGGAACCTGTTACTTTAGATCATACGAATCCAAAATAAAAACGGGAAAGACCACTCTCAGTTCTATTCAGGATTCGCATAAGAACAGAATAGGCATAACTTTACTTGAGCCTTCGGGAGGGATATAACTTGCCAGACAATTATACAATATATGGCATCAACGGCCCCGTCGTCACCATTAAAGGCGAGACTGCTTTATCGATGATGGAAATGGTCTATGTGGGCGACGCCCGCTTGGTAGGCGAAGTCATTTTGCTCCAAGAGGATACGACCACCATTCAGGTTTATGAGGATACCACCGGCCTTAAACCCGGAGAAGGGGTTTATGCTACCGGTTCTCCTCTGTGCGCCACCCTGGGGCCGGGCATCATGCGCAATATATTTGACGGGATTGAACGCCCGCTACTTGAGATTGAAAAGCAGTCGGGCGCATTCATTGAACGCGGCGCCAATATTCCCGCATTGGATCTGCAAAAAAAATGGCAGGTTACCCTCAAGGTTACCGTTGGCGAAACGGTTACGGGCGGGCAGATTTTTGCCGAGTGTCCCGAAACGCCTGTGGTTACGCATCGCTGCATGATTCCTCCGGATCTTTCCGGCAAGGTCGTGTTCGCGGCGCCCAATGGGGATTATAATCTGGAAGAGACGCTGCTTAAAGTGGAAGATGCTACGGGCAAGGTCCATGCCTTGACCCTTGTACAGAAGTGGCCCATTCGGGTCCCCCGGCCGGTTATCGACCGCCTACCCGCCACACGTCCCTTGATTACGGGACAGCGCATTCTTGATACCCTATTTCCTCTGGCCAAGGGCGGCGCTGCCGCCATGCCCGGCGGATTTGGCACCGGGAAAACCATGACACAGCATCAGCTGGCCAAATGGTGTGACGCCGATATCATCATTTATGTAGGCTGTGGGGAGCGCGGCAATGAAATGACGCAGGCCCTTGAAGAGTTCAGGGCGCTCATCGACCCCAAAACCAACCGCCCCATGACAGACCGTACCGCCCTCATCGCCAATACATCCAATATGCCTGTGGCGGCGCGTGAAGCCTCCATTTATACAGGGATTACCCTGGCCGAATATTATCGGGATATGGGCTATCATACCGCTCTGATGGCGGACTCCACCTCCCGCTGGGCGGAAGCGCTCCGCGAAATTTCCGGGCGGCTTGAAGAAATGCCGGCGGAGGAAGGCTTCCCTGCCTATCTCCCCTCCCGCCTCTCCGCATTCTATGAGCGGGCCGGCTACACTAAGACACTCAACGGACAAGAGGGGTCCGTGACGCTCATCGGCGCAGTATCGCCACAGGGTTCCGACTTTTCTGAACCTGTCACGCAGAATACCAAGCGTTTTACCCGCTGCTTCTGGGCGCTTGACAAATCCCTCGCTTATGCCCGCCATTATCCGGCAATCAACTGGACCCTGAGCTACAGCGAATACCTTTCGGATTTAGGCCAGTGGTATACGGAGAATGTGCATCCCAACTTTATGCGCAGCCGTGAAGCCATTTCCGCTCTCCTGCTGGAAGAAAACAAGCTAATGGAGATTGTCAAGCTCATCGGCGCGGACGTGCTGCCGGACGATCAAAAACTGATTATCGAAACGGCCAGACTCATCCGTATCGGCTTTTTGCAGCAAAATGCTTTCCACGAACAGGATACCTATGTCCCGCTGGAAAAGCAATATAAAATGATGGAGTTAATCCTCCATCTCTATCGCAAGGCACAGACTGTCATTGCCGCCTCCATTCCCATCTCCAGGCTGATCCAAACGGGACTTTTTGATAAGCTTGTTAAGATGAAATATGATATTCCGAACGATCAGCTCGGGCGGTTTGATGATTATTTGAAAGAAATTGATGAAACCATCACGGCGCTGGTCAAACCGTAGCCACTTTCAGGGAAGCTTGTATCTGGCTGCGGAAGATTGCCGCCATGGAAAAGCCGCAGCCCAACCGTATGGAACGGTATCTGCACGGGCTGTGCCCGCTGTCACATTTCGTGGGACAAATTAAAACCGAAGGTTTTAATTGCAGATTAGTATAAGGGGGAACACCATCCATGTTACTGGAATATACCGGACTCGAAAAAATTAATGGGCCACTAATCGTCCTGGACGATGTGCAAAACGCCTCGTTTGAAGAAATGGTGGAGATCCACCTGCAGGACGGCAGCCGGCGCGCGGGACGTATTGTGCAAATTGAGGGCTCCCGTGTGATTATTCAGGTCTTTGAAGGCACACGCGGTATTTCCCTGGCCAATACGGCAACACGTCTGCTGGGCAAGCCTATGGAAATGCCTCTCTCCCCCGAAATTTTGGGACGTGTACTGAATGGATTGGGCCGTCCCATTGACGGTTTGGGCGAAATTTATCCGCAAATGCACCGCAACGTCAACGGCTTGCCCATCAATCCCGTATCCCGTATCTATCCCAAAAACTATATCCAAACCGGTATCTCCTCTATTGATGCGCTGACCACTCTCATCCGCGGTCAAAAGCTGCCCATCTTCTCAGGGTCGGGCATCCGGCACAATGAGCTTGCGGTTCAAATTGTACAGCAGGCCCGCATCGCCGACGGCGAGGACTTTGCCATCGTTTTTGCGGCCATGGGCGCCAAAAACGATGTGGCTGATTATTTTCGCCGTTCCTTTGAAGATGCCCGTGTCATGAACCGCGTGGTTATGCTCCTCAACCTCTCGAACGACCCCATCATTGAGCGTATCATCACCCCACGCTGCGCGCTGACGGTGGCTGAATACCTTGCGTTTGAGTTGAATATGCATATACTGGTGATTTTAACGGATATGACTGCCTACGCGGAAGCATTGCGGGAATTCAGCTCCTCCAAGGGCGAAATTCCTGGCAGAAAGGGCTTCCCGGGTTATCTCTATTCGGATTTGGCTTCGCTTTACGAGCGGGCCGGTATGGTCAAGGGCAAAAAAGGCTCTGTCACACAGATTCCCATTTTGACCATGCCCAATGATGACATCACGCATCCGGTCCCTGACCTGACCGGATATATTACGGAAGGGCAGATTGTATTAGACCGCAATCTGGACGGTATGGGCATTTATCCGCCCATCAGCATTCTCCCCTCTCTTTCCCGCCTCATGAAGGACGGCATCGGCGCGGGATATACCCGGCAGGATCATGCCGCTGTCTCCAACCAAATCTTTGCCTCCTACGCCAAGGTACAGGACGCCAAAGCCCTGGCCTCTGTTATCGGTGAAGACGAGCTTTCCACCTCGGATAAGCAGCTCCTGGAGTTTGGCCGGCAATTTGAGCAACGCTTTGTCAACCAGCACTTCCATGAAAACCGCAGCATTGAGCAAACCCTCAATTTGGGCTGGGAGCTTTTATCCAGCCTGCCGCGCGAGGAACTGGACCGTGTGGATAACGCTCTGTTGGATCAATACTATAAACCCACCACCGCCTGATGATCTTGGTTCGCAGGCGCAGCCTCGATTAAAATCAGGCGAAAGAAGGCGATCTTGTGGCGCAGATATTTGCCACCAAAACCAATTTAATCAGTATGAGAAAATCCTTGGATCTCGCCCGGCTCGGCTATGAACTCATGGACCGCAAGCGCAATATTCTGGTGCGGGAAATGATGCAGCTCATTGATCAAGCCAATGTCATTCAGAGTTCCATTGATTCCACCTATGCCGTTGCCTATGCGGCGCTGCAAAAAGCCAATATTACCCTGGGCATATGCGCCGAGCTTGCCCAGTCAGTGCCCTTAGAGGAAGGCCTTGCCATTGACTTTAAAAGTGTGATGGGCGTAGAAATCCCGCTGGTGTCGCTCGAGGGTTCAACGCCACCTCTTCCCTACGGCTTGGAGAAAAGCAATTCCCTGCTGGATGAGGCTTATCTGCATTTCGATGAGGTTAAACGCCTGACCACACAGCTCGCGCAAATTGAGAATAGTGTCTACCGTTTAGCCAACGCCATCAAAAAAACACAAAAGCGCGCCAACGCACTGAAAAATATTATGATTCCCACCTTCGAGTCCAATGTCAAATATATCACGGAAGCCTTGGAGGAAAAGGAACGCGAGGATTTTTCCCGGCTGTCCGTCATCAAATCCCAAAAAGGCGCCCATAGGTAAGTATAAGAATACAGGTAAGAAAATCCGCAACCTCATGTGCGGATTTTTTATGATAGATTGTAAAATGAAGTGCGCCACCCAGAAAGGACAAAAAAGATAGCCCATAATGGAAACTTCGTGTAGAATGGAGTTGAAAAGACAACATTCGAACGGAGGCAACCATATGAGCTACCACCATCTTACCA
>JAVBST010000015.1:0-9062 GCA_031556545.1 Oscillospiraceae bacterium | reverse complement strand
CGAAAAACTTACGGCTTAAATCAGTCAAAAATTGAAAAGTTATTAATTAAGAGGGCTTGACCCTTGGTTCAGTATGCCTAAGTTTTCCACAATTGTTCGGTTTTAAGTGAAGTTTTCAACTTTTCGGCAAGAGAAAGGGGCAGAGCCGTTACTGGACAATGTTGGTTTGAAGCCATCCCTGGATCGCCGCAAAATCGGGGGTATCCGCAAACTCCGGGGAAACATCCATGCCACGGGAAATCTGCTCGGGGGGCCTGCGTTCGATGGTGGTCGCACCCAACTCCTTGTCGTCCACCAAATCAAATAGCGTAAATTTGATGGAGCAGGCATACCCTTTTATCTTGGTTGGCAGGTTCGTGGCGCTATAGGTGCAGTCGTATGTATATTTGGGTTCGGCCAGCAAATAGTAGCGCGCTTCCCGCAGGTTTGCGACTATCTGACATTGCGTGGGCAATACCGGGCTAAGGCCTAGCTGGATGGTGTCAAAAATGGAACCCGAATTATTGGGGTCTTCTGGATCCTCCAGATTGGTTGAGCCAATCACCAGGGCATAGGGCTGTGCCTGGGCACCCAAGAAATCAGGATAGCTTTTCGCTTCCTCCATATCCGTTTTAGACCAATCCGCCAGCTCGGCAGTAATATAGAATTGTTTATTGACGATGGCATAGTAGGGTTCGAACAACGCCGTGATTTCGGGGCTGCACGCCAAATCGTTGACGCTGGCAAGGGCCGCGTATTTTTCGGCCACAATCGGGTAATGCGTCTTGTAATACTGCAATTGCATATAAGAGAGAAGCTGGAGGTTGGTGGGGACGCCCTTAAAATAGCCGGCCAGGTATTTTTCAAAATACGTCAGCCACGGCGCGCCCAATTCCCCGTCCGAATATTTTTGAAAATAATCCAGTACATGCTCATCAATCGTGTTGGCAATAAACGTGCTGTTCACATATTCGGTCGCATCAATTTTGAGTAAGTAGTTTAGGAGCACAGCGCCCTGATCGGCATGCTCTTGCAGCAATTGATTGACAAGCGTTTGGTCGATATTACGATGACCGGTGAGCGCTGTAACCGCGCCACCCAAGGCCACATCCTGCAAACGGCGGATATCGCGCCAGTAATCCAAAATGAACTGGCTGTATCGCACCGCCACATAGTCTTTTTGATTTTGCCCCAGGGATTCGCTGGTGAGCAAAGCGGTAAACAGTACCTCAAAGTGGTGATAGTAATCCGCCTGATTTTGGCGGAACATGGCGTCCGGAGCTTCGTTTTCATAATAAGGCTTCATGGCTTCCATGGTTTGTGGCTGGTATTGTAACGCCGTTTTCAGGGCGTCCCAAACGTATTTGGATTTTCCGCGCTGAGCATCAGAAATTTGGGGCTGAAAAAAGCCCTCCGCGTCCGGCTCGATAGACAGGCTGTCTTCTTTAAGCAGTGTAATGACCTGCTCGCATTTTTCGGCTGTCCATATCTCCTTGCTGGAAGAGAAAGGTCGCACAGAACGCAGCTCCCAGTACATGGGGGCGGTGGCGCCAACGATCCCATACACCGCACCCGCGATGGCAACGCAAAGTCCCGCCAGGATTCCGGCTGCCAACAGACCCCGTTTTGCACGCTTGGAAAGCTTCTTTTTTTCCCTTGGCTTTTCGAGGCGCTGCGCCACGGAAGATGGCGCGGCATCGGCTGCCGGGCTAGTTTTTACAGGTTGCGAATGCGCCGAAAAGAAGGGAGCCGGCGGATTAGGAGGTGTCGGCTGTTCCGCCGGGGAGGGTATATCGGGTTGGGCCGCAACCGGTGCAGTGGGGGGCGCGGCCATAGAAGCTGTATCGGGGGGCGGCCACACCAAAGCTTCCAATTTGGGAGCCTGAAAAGAAAGCTCTCCTGTCGCTCCGGATGCCTCCGGGTCTGATAAAAAGATTTTTGGCGAGGCAAAGGGGAAGTTCGACAAAACGGGATCTTCCTCACGCTTTTGTGTATCCATACTTATTTTTCTCCTCTTTGCACACCCCTGTGTGCACATCCCAAAAGGCTCATTTCGGGGATATCAAATTTACTATACTGCATTGGAAGAAATATGTCAATGTTTGTCCCAAAATAGCCTGGTGAATACACATTTTGCAATATGGCTGCGGTTTTTCTCCGGAAAATACGAGGCATTCGCAACCGCTTAGAAAAACCGTTTCCGTAAAGAAGAGATCATACGCATATAGTGCCGCTTGCAACTTTCCGGTTGGCTGGCCTGCAAGTGCAGAAGGCAGGGGAGGAGGTAGCGTTGCCAAAGGGAGCGATACAGCGCGGGCGCATTGGGTTGGCGGTCGAGACAGGCCACCAGCATGGGGGCGAAGAGATAGTATTGCTGAATCAGGAGAGGACCTTCCGGCTGACGCAGCAGATAAGTATCCCGAAAATGGCGCAGCGCGGTCAGTTCCTCGCAGTCATCGGGTTTATGCAGGCTTTCGCATACGGCGGTCGTGATAAAGCACCAGCGTTTATAAAACCCGGTTTGCAGGGCGTCAAAAGTCCCTTTTTTAATTTTTTGGCGGGGATAGGCACGGTTCCACTCGGCCACTATGCCGTCCGCCAGCGCATCCGAAAAAGGAGCCTCCATGGCCAAAATAGAGGGAATCATGTAGGTTGTCACAAGCATACTGACACTATACAGGCCATAATTCTTAGGCTGTCCTTTTTCGGGATGGTCTTTGATATAGGTAAGCACCCGGCCAATGAGCAGCTTGCCGTAATGGCGGCAAAGCAAGTCGCTGTCCGGCTCAGAATACAGGGAAGCAAAGTCCTTGAGGGTATTTGTAAATTCGGGCTGATAAAGTTTAAAGGAAAAAGGATAATTCTCGGCGGTAAAATGCTTCATGATGGCATTGGCGTTGAGGTGTTTATCATCAATGCTGTTCACCATGGTTTCAATCATCGCCAAAGCCCGCCCTGCATCGAAGGGCAGTTTTTGTTGCGGCGGCGGGGGGATTTCAATAATATGACCACATGCCGGGCAGCGGATCGTAAGCACATTGGGCGCCACATCGGTCTGCGTGGCACAGCGCTCACAGACAATTTTTTGAAAGTCCATTGACGATACAGCCTCCATTATTCTACGGTTACCGATTTGGCTAAATTGCGCGGCTTGTCAATATCACAATTGCGCGCTTTGGCAATGTAATAGCCCAGCAGCTGCATGGGGACGACTTCCAGGGAGGGCATCAGCAGGGGATGGGTAGTGGGAATCGTAAGAATATGGTCGGCTTCCCCGGATAATAGCGCCTCATTGTCCTCGGTGGTGAGTACGAGCACCTCTGCTCCGCGGGCTTTCACTTCTTTAATATTGCTGTTGGTTTTGGGAATCAGCGCCTGGGTACAGGTCAAAGCGACCACGAAAGTCCCTTCTTCGATAAGGGAGATGGTTCCGTGCTTCAATTCGCCTGCCGCATAGGCTTCCGAGTGGATATAGCTGATCTCTTTGAGTTTCAGGGAAGCTTCCAGTGCCACCGCATAATCCAGGTTGCGTCCAATGAAATAAGCGTGATCCAAATAAGCATAACGTTGTGCCAGTATTTCCATTTCCGGAGCCATAGCGAGAACTTTTTCCACCCGCTCCGGCAAGGCCACCAAATCATTGAGCACGAGACGAATTTCACTGGAGGGAAGGGTATGCAGTTGATCGGCAATATATAAGCCGACCATATAGATCATCGCGAGCTGTGTGGAATATGCCTTTGTGGTGGCGACGGAAATTTCCGGCCCCGCCCAGGTATACAGGACATCGTCCGATTCGTTTGCAATGGAACTGCCCACTGCGTTCACAATGGAAAGAACACGTGCCCCGCGCTTTTTCGCTTCCCGCAGAGCCGCCAAGGTGTCGGCCGTCTCCCCCGATTGGCTAATAATAATGACCAGATTATGGCTGTCCACCAGCGGGTTCTCATAACGAAATTCAGAGGCAAGCTCTGCGCAAACCGGAATACGCGTGAGCCGCTCGATGGCATATTTGGCCACCACGCCAACATGATAGGCGGAACCACAGGCAACAATATTGATCGTGTGGTATTGAGCCAGTTCTTCTGCCGTCAGGTTAATGCCATCCAGTACAATGTGTCCGTCATCGCTGATACGGGGCATAATGGTGGCACTGAGCGCCTGGGGCTGCTCCATGATCTCTTTGAGCATAAAATGCGGGTAGCCGCCCTTTTCGGCAGCGTGAACATCCCAGGTGATTTGGTGAACTTCCTTTTCCAGCATTTGCGCATGGAGATCAAAAACTTGTACGCCATCCGCTTTCAACTCCACAATTTCATCATCGTTCAAATAAAGGACTTGGCGGGTAAAAGGTAAAATGGCAGGGACATCGGAGGCGATAAAGTTGCCCTGATCCGACAACCCTACAATCAAAGGAGAAGAGCGCCGCACTGCCAAAAGGCGATGGGGGGTATCCTCGCACAGCACCCCCAGCGCGAAGGAACCTTCCACCGCGGCCATGGCTCTCTTGACCGTTTCAAATAGATCTCCCTCGTCATAATATTCTAATAAATGCGCCAAAACTTCCGTGTCTGTCTCCGATAAAAATTCGTAGCCTTTCTTAATAAGCTCGGTTTTGAGTTCATTGTAATTTTCAATAATGCCGTTATGTACTATGGCAAAACGGCCGGATCGGCTTTTATGGGGATGAGAATTTTCATCGGAGGGTTTCCCGTGAGTCGCCCAGCGGGTGTGACCAATGCCGACACAGCTATGCATATCCTTTCCATCTTGGATCATCTCACAGAGTACGGAAAGCCTGCCCTTTGATTTTTCAATTTTAATTTTATTATCTTCAATAACAGCAATTCCTGCTGAATCATATCCTCGATATTCGAGGCGTCCCAATCCCGCCAACAGCTTTGGCGTAGCGGGCTCTACCCCGATAAAACCGACAATACCACACATGATTTGGCCTCCATTTCAATTGATATCGTTTTATTATACCCTTTTTTATCTATCAAGTCAAAGTGAAGGCTGGGGATGGGTTGGACTTTTTGTGCAGCCGGGAGTACTATCGTTGCCCCGAGCATTTTTAGGTGAAAGGTGCTGCGAATAAAAAATCTGTAAAAACCGGAAATAGGAGTTGCAAAATTTTGGGGTTTGTGGTATGATAATTCAGCATTAATGGTTTATCCGGGTGTGGCGCAGATGGTAGCGTGCTTGAATGGGGTTCAAGAGGCCGCTGGTTCAAATCCAGTCACTCGGACCATGTCGGATGACAATCAAAGGGTCAAACGACCAAAACAGGCTGATGATTTTGTCAGCCTGTTTTTTGTGCGTCCGATTTAAAGCGTAAACAGTCTGCAAACATCTTGAAAAATTGCCTTTAAAGGCTGCCGCTTTTCGGTCTGCAATATGGAAGCCTTTTGGCAGTCAAAAAACAATTAGAGTCGACTTTCGCCACGAAAACCGCTCATTTCCTTGTTCTGCAACAAATTTACAACAGCTTTCCTTTGAAATTGTGTAGAATATTACGTATAAATTGGCTATAATCTATTCAATAATGATAGAATAGCCGAATAGAAAGCGCTGCGGGACTGAAAAAGAGGAGAATATCAAAATGGAGAATAAGCGAATCTATGTAGCCGACGATGAAAAAAACATTCGGGACGCCATTCAAACATTTTTAAAAAGTGAAGGCTATGAGGTGGAAACCTTTGAAAACGGTGACCTGCTTTTGGAACAGTTTATGAGGATGCCTGCGGATCTGGTCATATTGGATGTGATGATGCCAGGCACCAACGGATTCCAAGTATGCACGGAGCTGCGTAAAATCAGTACCGTCCCCATCATCATGTTGACGGCGCGGGACAGTGACCTTGACTACGCGACGGGGCTCTCCCTGGGCAGCGATGATTACTTCACCAAACCTTTCTCCGCCATCTCTCTGGTTATGCGTGTCAAAGCCATCTTCCGGCGCATTGAATTTGACCGGCAGGATATCGTGGTGGATTCGGGGATTGAATTATCCTTTGCAGATTTGGTGGTGCATCCCAAACACAAAACCGCTTTCTGTGCGGGGCAGGAATTGGAACTCACACCCAACGAATACAACCTGCTATGCTTTTTAATTGAGCACCAGGATCAGGCCGTATCCCGGGATGAATTGCTCAATAAAGTTTGGGGCTATGAGGTAGATGTGGAAACCCGAGCGGCAGACGATACGGTTCACCGCCTTCGCAAGAAGCTCGGCGCAAGCCGTACGGTGATCGATACCGTGTGGGGCTATGGGTTCCGCCTGAAGGAGCGTGATGAGCAACATGCAACGCAAAATGAATAATATGAGAGCCACGATCAGTATTCGCTCCTATATTTTGAGTATGATTCTTGCCTTGCTTGCAGGGGTGTTTTTGGTTATCATCGGCGCCTTCAATATATTGGTGGGGCAGTATGTGAAATCGGATGCCTACGCGCAGCTGGATGCCGCCACTGGCCGGCTGGAAGAAGTGCGCGGCGAAAAAAACAGCAATACCAGGCCCACCTTGCCCAACCTCGAAAATATTCCTCCCAGCCGGATTGGCACCTCAGCGGAATCCTTTTTTGTAGACGCTGATTATGCTTTGCCCTACACGGATTATACGACGCCAAGCGATCAGGCAAGCTCTGCGGAGGAACAGATCGTACAGGCCCTGCAAAAGCAGGGAGTGGAGATCACAAACACCAATAATCACGCGCTGCGGACAGACACCCGGCAATATTATATTACCATTCGGGCGTTTCCTTATAGCACAACGGTTCCCCTTTATGTCATTTACTATATTGACGTAACCAGCATCAACAACTTTGCTTTCCGAGCCAATATGTTTTTACTAAGCATTATTGGTATCGCGCTATTGGCAGCGGGGGCCATCGCGGTGATGATATCGCGGTATATAGCCCGACCCATGCTGGATATGAGCGCTTTTGCAGCTCGTGTGGGACAGGGGGACTTCACCCCCTGCAAAGCCTATTACCAGGGGCGCGAGCTGCAATATCTGACCAACAGCATGAATACCATGGCCATGAAGCTTGAAACGTATGACAAAGATCAAAAGACATTTTTTCAAAATGCCTCACATGAATTGCGCACGCCTCTGATGTCCATCAAATGCTATGCGGAGGGCATCGCTTACGGGGTTATGGAGCCGGACACCGCCAGCAAAACGATTATTCAGGAGACGGATCGGCTCAGCGGTATGGTGGAAGATCTTTTATACATTTCCCGCATAGACAATATCAGCAGCAACTACGGGGCGCAGGAATATGATCTGCGGGAACTTTTTTCCATGTGTGCGGAACAGCAAAAAAGCATTGCGGAGAGTTCGCATATCCACTTTGTGTTTGATTTTGATAAAACGCCGGTCCCTTTCCGCTGTGTCGAAAAACTCATGTCCCGCGCACTCTCCAATTTAATTTCCAATGCGGTGCGCTTTGCCAAAAGTGAAGTGAAACTGACCTGCCGACAGGAAAGGCGGCAAATTCTGCTGGCCGTAACGGATGATGGCCCGGGTATTGCGCAAGAAGATTTACCCCACATCTTCGAACGCTTTTATAAGGGGGAAAGTGGAAAGCACGGGATTGGGCTCTCCATTGTCAAATCTGTTTTTGCGCAGTACGGAGGCCAAATACAGGCGGAAAATGCCGACAAAGGCGCTCGTTTTTCTGTACGATTACAGGTTGCTCCCAAGAAATAAATGTGCTACAATATAGGCGCGGTAAGCGCTTTTGCGAGCCCTTGCTTACTCCCATACGGGAGAAAAACAGCATTTGCCTAACAGGAGGAACTTACCATGCGGCAAGCAAGATTTCCGGCAAAGGAATTCGAAGCCATCAAAGGCAGAATGGTTTATTATAACAGTGCTTTAAAAACCATGCAGACCCGATTGGAAATTCTTCGCGAAGGCTATCAGACCCTTGAAAGCTATAATCCCATTGAGCATATTGCGGCGCGTATCAAATCTTTTGACAGCATGGCCAATAAACTCCGCAACAAAAAGCTGCCGTTAACCTTGGAGTCGCTTACAGAGAATTTGAATGATATCGCTGGCGTCCGGATTATTTGCAGTTTTACTAAAGATATCGAATCCATTGTGGCGGCACTGAAAATGCAGGAAGACCTCAACTTTTTGCGTGAGATGGATTATATTCGGGAACCAAAGCCCAGTGGATACCGCAGCTATCATTTGATTTTGACGGTGCCGGTTTACCTGACCGACCATGTGGAACATGTGAAAACAGAGATCCAGATTCGCACACAGGCAATGGACTTTTGGGCTTCTCTGGAACATAAAGTGCGCTACAAATATGAAGGCGAGGTACCCGAGCACTTGGCCAACGAACTACGGATGTGCGCGGATAAAATTGATGAACTGGACAACCGGATGTATTTGATTCATGACATTATTAATTTAATCAATGCGTGACAGATGATATGACTCTGGCGTTCCCATACGAGGATTCTGAGAAATCGCATAGATACCCAAGTCACAAATTGTCCGCGAACAAGGATGCTGAAAAGCAGTGAAAAGGCACAATGCCCTTCCACTGCTTTTTTGTATGGATCATCCGAATCCCCGGCCCGGGCAATCTATGCACTCTGTCTTTTCGCTGACGGGTTGCCTTCCTTGCCGGGTGGGAGTCCACCTGCGCTGTCTGCCTTGTCAAATGAAAAATGCGCCGCAGATTTTAATCCCATTTTTGATTTAGGGTGCATAAAAGAGCCCACGGGGCTGCCAAAAATTGGCAGCCCCGTGGTGGTTATTTCAGAGAGGGAATCCTCCATAACACAAAATGAATGGGAAAACAATTAGATCAATGTGACATCGATATAGAACAGATCGCTCTTGAGGCCGCCCGCCAAGACATAGAAGCCTCTGGCTTTACCGGCAGTACCCACCTGGATGGTGTACTTCCAAGTCGTGGTGCCATCAGCATTCGCGGTTTTGCTGACAAGCGTTTTGCCCATCTTGGAACCGTTGGAATTGTAGATGTCAACAACCGTGATAGCCGGGTTCTTGGTCACAACCGTGATTTCGGTCGGGACATTGACCTTGGTGGTCTTG
>JAVBST010000003.1:0-71218 GCA_031556545.1 Oscillospiraceae bacterium | reverse complement strand
CATTTCCCACGGGGCAATTATACTTAATTTTGAGGTGCCGGCCTGCGGCCGGTTGGCCATGCTGATTGCCGGCCGTATATCATGCGGCCCCTGGCCGAATGCCATGCGGTTGCCGGTCGGAATCGACCGGATTACGCATGCAAACCCGCATTATTACTGGGTTTATTTATGCCCCTTATAAGCACCCGTACCAAACTGTACAAATCCGAACCCGTGTCCAATTGGAAATAGGTTCGGATTTGCTTTGCGTATTAGATGATTACTTGACAGCTCAATAATCTTAATCTAATTTCATGAGAGTTAAGGTATTATTTGACTGGGTAGGGAAAGTCATGTTTACGTTGACGGTTGCAGTGGAGGTAATCGCAATATCAATAACGTCCCCGGCTTGCAACGCAACAATGGCGTTCCCCACATAATACACGGGATTAGAAGCTGTGCCTGACGTTGTATCAATTGTTTCCTCATTATACGTGGCCGCTATATTGACTCCGTCTGCCCGTACTGAAAATTGTATTACTCCCGGTTCATCGAATGCCGGTAATACGTTATAAGACACATAATACATTCCGCCCTGAGTTACTGTCATTGTATTAGGAACGGTATAGCTCACATCCTTTGCGTTTTCCGTCAGCGGCAATGTGAGGACAACCGGAGTATTGGGTGTCATAACATGGGCCAGAGGACCATCGTCGTATATGCCACCAAATGCATTCAATCCATTGGAGGGACCGGTTGGGCCAGTTGGGCCTATCGCTCCATCTGCTCCCGCTGGGCCGGTTGGGCCTACCGCTCCATCTGCTCCCGCTGGGCCGGTTGGGCCAGTCGGGCCTTGCGGACCTGTTGCGCCGACAGGGCCAGGCTCACCTTGTAAGCCCTGCGGGCCTTGCGGACCTGTTGCGCCGACGGGGCCGGGCTCACCCTGTAAGCCCTGCGGGCCTTGCGGACCTGTTGCGCCGACGGGGCCGGGCTCACCTTGTAAGCCCTGCGGGCCTTGCGGACCCATTGCACCAACGGGGCCAGGCGATCCGGTTGGGCCGGCTGGGCCTTGCGGACCCATTGCACCAACGGGGCCAGGCGATCCGGTTGGGCCGGCTGGGCCTTGCGGACCCATTACGCCGACGGGGCCGGGCGATCCGGTGGGCCCGGCTGGGCCTGGCATCCCAATCGGTCCGGTGGGGCCGGTCGCACCCTGCAGCCCTTGCGGGCCCTGTGGGCCAGTGGCGCCTACTGGGCCAGGTATGCCTTGAAAACCTTGCGGGCCCTGTGGGCCTATGGGTCCGGTAGGGCCAGTTTCACCTTGGCAACCTCGCGGGCCGGGTTCGCCCTGGCACCCTTGTGGTCCCATAGGTCCCCTCGGACCTCTTGGCCCACTGCAACACTGCATATATTTTTCGGGAGCGCAGTCTTGCTCGCAGGGGTTATCTTTCGGACACTCACCCTTTTTACGTGGACCAAAGTTCCAATCATCTATATAAAACACTACATCACATCCATTTTATATTTGAGGTAAGATTTGACGGTCTGGCTCGAAAAGAAATATAGCCGACACCATCGCCTCTTTATTACCATTGTACACAGCCTTTATGTACATGTTACAAAATTATGTAATGCATGTTATTTATGTGAAATATATTGATTTGCTGGATAAAGCGCGAAGACAATCTCTATAAACTACGAGATTGCAAAGGAAATAAGCAATACTCAGCCTCTGCCCCCTCGCAAGTTTTTTACTCATACTCAATAAACTTTTAACCATCCCATGATGATTTAAAGGTTTTGCAGATCGCTGCCTTACCGTTTAGCTATTCAATTGCTACACTTTTCGAGGTGCAGGTCAATATTATTGCGGAGCAATCCGGGGAAACTGCCGACAAACACGAAGACGGTCTTTCATTTAATCCTAAAATCAATATTTCCTTTGAGCCGGTACCTTTACCCAAAAAATTTTTTGAAAAATGGCGAAAGAAAACTTTGGTATAATGTATCTAAAAAGTGAAAGGAGGTCGACACAATGGAATCTTTTTTACTGTCTCGTACCCGCGAAGTGCCCGATATGGACGTGTTGCTCACCCAATACCTCAATCCCCTGCTGCGCATGTGTTTTCTCTATTTGAAAGATAAGCATCTGGCGGAAGACGCTGTGCAGGATACCTTTCTCCGGGTTTATGAAAAATATCCCCAGTTCCGGGGGGAGGCCGAGGAGCAAACCTGGATCATGCGGATTGCCATCAATGTGTGCAAGGGCTATTTACGCAGCGCCTGGCATAAAAAGGTGGATGATTTGGCCGCACTCGAAACCATCCCCACCCATTATCATGAGGACACCTTGCGGGATGACACCCTGGTATTAGAAGTCATGAAGCTTCCCCCCAAATATAAAGAAGTGGTGATGCTCTTCTATTATCAGGATATGTCCATTAAAGAGATTGCCAAAGTTTTGCGGTGCCCCAGCGGGACGGTATCCGTTCGTCTCAAGCGGGCCCGAGAACAACTTGAAAAAAAATTGAAAGGGTGGTATTACGATGAGTAAGAGTTTTCGAAACGCCATCAATACCCAGCTGGCGGGTTTACAAGGCAGCGAGACGCTTGCAAACAAAATTCTCGAACACGCAGGCCCCGCAAGACCTAATGCCCACAAGCCCTATACGGTGTCGATTGCCGTCTGTTTATGCGCAATTTTTGTCCTCTCTGTCGCGACAGCGACAATCCCCGCTATGCGCAACTTTTTGAGAGGCGCCGCCACCTCTTCCGAATCACGACAAGTCACCGCTGTCACCGCCAATGGCATTCAGATCAAAGTGGTTTCCGTAAGCCATGAAAGCGGACAGTATAACATCACGATGCAAGTCAAGGATGTGGAAAAGGACCGTTTGGGCAGTACGATGCAAGTCCAAGCCATGATTTCCGGGATCCAGAAGGACCTCGACGCAAGCGTTGCCGACTATGACCCAGGGACCAAGACCGCAACCCTGAAGGTGCTGGTTCCGGATGCAGACGCGCCGGCCGATGGCAAATTGTCACTGCAGGTCACCAATATTCTGGGAGAAAAGAAAAACACCACGCCCTTTGACACCGGTGTGGATCTCGCCACAGTCGCCGAGAATGTCCCCACCAAAACGCTGATGCTCTCCGACGCACACAAGGGACTGTTCCAATTTTCCCTTGACAATCGCGCCAACAACGAGACACTCAAGGATCACGCCTCAACCCTGCGCATGCAAGCATGGTTGGATCAGGGCGGCGTGGAGCTCCTGGAACCGGGTCCCATGCATATCGATCTGCCCGGTATTGATGATGCTTATATCTCTAATATGGGCTTTGTGAATGGCGAATTGCATGTGCAGGTCTATCATCCGGATGATTCCGCCAATAGGGAAGCGTTTTTCGCCGACGGTCAACTGTGCCTTAATGAGTACAGTGACGATCCCCTGCAGGGTCCTCGGTCTATATTGTTTAATGTAGATGCCGAGGGTAACCCCGTGGATCGCGTCAGCTTCGCCGAGGGGGTCGGGCCCAATGTGGATTATAGCAATCCGGACTCCTACCATTACGATGTGCCTACCTATGTGGAATTCATTTTTGAGGACGACAAAGCAGATCTGGCCGGTTCCAAGTTGATTGGCTACTTCCCATGGCAAGCCCAGCTAAAGGGCAATTGGCAGATAACCGTCGATCTAACGGGCGCTGCAGAAGTCTCCAGCGAATAACCTTCACAGCGAGCAAGTGGAAAAATCCTTTCTCCACTTGTACCTAACAGGGGATATCAATCGGTCTTTCCTCGCCTTTCCAAATAAGCGCCTCCGGGCTTAGGCGGAGGCTCATAAGGAAGTATTGCGGGATAACGGCGTGGTGTAAGCTGCGCCGGTTATCCTATGTTCTGTTCTTTCGTTTTTTTGCGCTGACCGGAATGCAGATTTTGCCCATATAGGAAAGGAATACTTCGGTGGTCACATGCTTTTGCGGTGCCGCTTTTGGATCCGGCAGGTACGCAAATATTGGGCAAGAGCGAATATATCTCCATATCTACAACCTGCAGGGTGATGTGCCGGGACTGATGAGCGCGGCGGGCGACAACTACTGCAATTATGTCTACGACACCTGCGGCAAGTTTTTGTCCATCAAGATGCCAGCGGCAACGACAAAACCAATGACGACGCCTTTGCCGGAACGAAGAATCCCTTCCGCTACCGTGGGTATTGCTATGACTCCGAAATGGGTGTATACTATCTCCAAAGTCGGTATTATTCTCCAGAATGGCGCAGGTTCCTCGATGCGGATGTATATATAGACACCGGGTTAATGGGCCGTTCGCGTATTGTGATAACAATCCGGTGAATATGGCAGATCCGGATAGGCATAGGGCGATATACCGTACGGAACGTGAGTTCAACAGCTACTATACACAATATTATAACTCTTCTACCCGTACTTTTTCTTTTACCCATTATGATGATTATGACATTCCCTATACCTACAATGGATTGACCTATTACATAAAAGTTAAAGCGAATGCCAAACAGCCAAAATGGTCTACGGTCATGGGTTCTACGATCCAGACCATCATTTACCTTCGGCCGGCGAACCCAACTCTATTGTGAAATCAAAAAGTGGACTAGCTGAAAGGCACTTTGGCCCAGATGGTAAATGGGATTATGATGATCATTGGGATATAGCCACGCCAATATATACAATGGGCACAACCCCTTTGCCTAACTAATACAGGCTCCTAAATTTCGTTATTACTTTTTGGATTATTTTTTAATCCAGGTGACCCTGACCTAGTCAGCCGGGCTTCAATACGAAAAACAAGTAAAGGAGATCCTGAAATGTGGAACATATTAAAAACCGAAGCCGACATAGGTAATTTATTAAATGAATTCGGGTATTTTCATGATGGTTGTATAAAAGAAATGAGATATCTTAGTGGCGCATATGTTAAGCCCAATCTCTCAATGATGCCTATTACCAATAAAAGAATTCTTAGTATAATTTTCCAAAGACAGTTTCAAGATCCAACTGTGATTGAAGTAGAATTTTCAAGATTAGTAAGGTTAAATTTATTGACGTGTGATGATGATAATTATACTTCTACACTATTTGAGATTTGCATGTTCTTAGAAAATGGATTGATTTATTGGGGTGAGTCGCCTGAATTCAAAGATGAAAGGGAAAACTATAAAGGAATATGGATTTGTGCAGAAGAGGCTAAATGGCGTGTAGCGGATGGGTACATTGGAAAAGAAGAAGTATTTATTCATAGGTCTGTATAAACATAGCAAAAATAATTTTACGGAAACGAAATATCATTAGCAGAGGATGGAGTTCTCCACTCCATCCTCTGCTCACTCCATTCCGGCGACATCTACTGCCAGTACACCTAAGACAGCTGAGGCAAGGGTGATTGTTATCATGAACATTTGAAGAATAGAGCAAGTAATGGTGCGCATATTTTTTATGGGAATTATGAAATTTTTCATTATACAAGGTGATAAAATGAAATATTTTACTAAAGAGTGGTATTTAGAATCAAAAAAAATAGGAAATATAACAGAAACTGCGGAAAGAAAATACTCTTCGTATTATAAGGTCGTAAAAAAATTAATACCACCGGAACTAAACATAGCTTTGTCTTTGCATGATAATCGACTTGTAAAGATAGGCTACGATGGTAACGATTACTATATGTTTTTTGATCCAACTCATGCATTATCTGATACAACAAGGCTCGTTTTTAAAAACACTTTAATTCTTCTTGATGAAGGCATATACCCAGGTATGGATTGTATTTATACTGAAATATATCCAAAATTTTGCGGGTTTGAACTGCATTTTCTTTTCGATAGTTTTTTGAATGATGAAAGAATACTAAAGTATTTTACCATTCAAACAGAAAAAGTTATTTATGACTTTGTGTTTAGAAATATTGGTAAATGCAGTAAGTGCGGAAAAATAGTATCAGATCCAACAAAAAAAAATTTTGAAAGCAGGATTCATAAAGGCATATTTATCAACAACATTTGGTATTGCGAAAAATGCTTTCAATTGGAGTAAAAACTAGGACGCACCTTTGCCGGAGCAAGAACCTCTTCCGTTACCGTGGTACTACTATGACACGGAAACTGGGTTGTACTATTTGCAGAGTCGGTACTATAATCCCAAGTGGGGTAGGTTCCTCAATGCGGATGGATCCGGTACCTTTTTGCTCATAACTCTTGACAGTACCCGCTTATGATGTGTGCGGCGGGAAAAATAATTGTGATTTGATATTTATTTTTTGTTAATGCAAAAAGTTGAATTTGAATAATTGTTCTTATCAGCAAAATGTGTTATGCTATCACTCCACAGCGTTTAAAAACTGCAGAAAAATAAAAAAAGCCGCAGATCACAAGATCTACAGCAAACGAAAAAAAGTTGGAGGCGCCACCCAGATTTGAACTGGGGAATAAAGGTTTTGCAGACCTCTGCCTTACCACTTGGCTATGGCGCCATAAAACACAAACGTCTTCCCTCTTAGCTTACATTATACAAGATCTTTTTTTGATGTGCCAAAAGATTTTGTGTAACGCAAGCCTTAATGAAAGAAATACGCGGTGGGACAAAATTGCCCCACCGCGGTGGAGCGGATTACGAGACTCGAACTCGCTACCTCCACCTTGGCAAGGTGGCGCTCTACCAGATGAGCTAAATCCGCAAGTGGTGCCTCCGGTCGGAATCGAACCAACGACACGAGGATTTTCAGTCCTCTGCTCTACCGACTGAGCTACAGAGGCAAGAAATGGCGACCCGGAACGGGCTCGAACCGTCGACCTCTAGCGTGACAGGCTAGCGTTCTAACCAACTGAACTACCGGGCCATTTTTCTGGTGGGAACAACAGGGCTCGAACCTGTGACCCCTTGCTTGTAAGGCAAGTGCTCTCCCAGCTGAGCTATGCTCCCCCACACAACCTATTTCATTTCGCTGTCTCTCGTAGCGACTTATATAATATACTATATTGCAGCCACATTGTCAAGCGTTGGATTTCATTTTTTTCAAGATTTTTTTACGCTTTCTTTATGGGCATTTTCCAGCATGGCCAAGAGATCTTCCTGTGTAAAACGATATTTCTGCTCGCAAAAATGGCACTGCACTTCCGTTTCCGGTTGCTCCTGTGCCAAGTCTCGTAAATCTTTGGCGCCAAGGCTCAGCAGTGCGCGTTCCACACGCTCCTTGGTGCAATTACAGCGGTATTCTGCCGGCATTGTATCCAGTACCTGTACAGAAAAACCCTCCAGAGCTTTGCGGCAAATGGCTTCCGGAGTCATCCCTTTTGCCAGCATGACGGTGATGGGCTCCATGCGCTGCACATTTTGCTCCAGGCGCTCCAAATCGCTCTCCAACGCCCCAGGTAACAGTTGAATGAGGAAACCGCCCGCTGCCTGTATGGTCAAATCAGGATTGACCAGCACCCCCAAAGCGCAAACAGTTGGAACCTGCTCGCTCATAACATAGTATTGGGCGATATCCTCGGCAATTTCACCGGATACCAGTGGTGTTTGGCCAATATAAGGATCGCCAAAGCCCAGGTCCTTCATCACATACAAGAACCCGTTTTTTCCGACTGCCTTTCCCACATCCAGTTTGCCGACATGATTCAGAGGCAATTCCACCACGGGCTGAGACACATAGCCTCTCACATTGCCCGCAAAGTCAGAAACGGCAATCAGTGTCCCCGCCGGACCATCGCCTGATACCCGTAATGTAATGCTTTCCTGCTCCCCCTTTAACAGGCTGCCCATCATGGATGCAGCCGTTAAAAGCCGCCCCAATGCCGCTGAAGTGACAGCAGAGGTTTTATGGATGCGTTCCATCTCCCTAACGATCTGTGTACTATCTATGGCAATGGCCGCAATGGCCCCTTCCTCGGTTATACATCGTATCAGATTTTTCATTCGCAGGAGCTATGATCGGCATCCCGATCGGCTCCCTTCACGCTCCTATCTCTTCCGCAATTTTTTTGACAAACATAGGTGATTCTTTGTGTTTCTGCCGAAGGCGCCGCCTTTGCAATATCATCAAAACGCCCCTGAATCTGAAATCCGGCTTCCCTTAACACATCCGTTAGGGTCTCATCACTGTAATAGCTTTCCCGAAAAGATTCACTTTCCCGATGGTAATACGGCCCCTGATTTTTGAAAAAGTCCAAACGGATATCCACCGCATGGACGTTTGGATCATATTGATTTTGCCAAACACAATACAGATCCGGCAATTCATAAACAAAGCTATGATCCGCCAGAACATATTGATGCTTATACAGGGTATTGACGTCAAAGATAAAGCAGCCGCCCGGGTTTAAAAACAAAGCAATCTTTTGCACAATCATTTGTAGTTGTCGCAAGGAATTGATGTGGTTGAGGCTGTCCAGTGTACAGATGCAGGCATCCACAGTGCCGTAGAGATCCAAGTCCTGCATACGCTGCTGTAAAAACAGAATCTCCGTTCCGGCTTCCAGCGCCTTCTTGCGCGCGATACTGAGCATCGCTTCGCTCTGATCAACCCCGATGACCTCGTAGCCCGCCTGGGCCATCTCGATGCTTAACGTTCCGGTTCCGCAGGCTAAATCCAACAGAATTCCCTGTCCCTGTCCGTACTGCGCCAACATCTCCCGATAGAAACCAGCCCTAGCCGGATAAGCGGCATCCTGCATCAAAAGGTCGTAATGCTGCGCAAAAAAAGAATATGTGCTCATTCCTGTTGCAGCCTTTCAAAAACAAACGAATAGCCGTCCGATCCATAATGCAGGGAACGATTTACACGGCTTATGGTTGCCGTACTCGCGCCTGTCTGTGCAACAATGTCACTATACACTTTTTTCTCACTCAGCATTTTTGCCACCTGAATCCGCTGTGCCATGGCTTTAATTTCAGCAACGGTACATAAATCCTCAAAAAACGCATAACACTCATTCATATTTTTAAGTGTCAATATAGATTTAAATAAAAAATCAACGCTTGGATCTTGAATTTTGCTGTTCATACCGTATCGCTCTTTCCTATGTAAAATACTGTTTCTACAAAATGAAACACTACAGACCGTAAGCATTCTAAGGGCCGTTTCCACATACGAACCAAGGAAGGAATCCATCCCGCATGTCGCGCCGGCCTTCCGGCAAACATGCGAAGCGCCCCCCATCGCGGCGGTTGGAGTGCTATTTTTTTGTATTTTAACACATTAAATTCTAAAAGTAAAGAGGTGAGGAAAAAATCCAACACCTCCCATGCAAATCAAATTGCCTTATCCCAGTATGCCTGTAATCTTTTCCTGAATGGCCTGTGCCCCCTCGCCATTGAGCGCCGAAAAAGGCAGTATCGGATATCCGGAAAACTCTGCATGAAAAGCATCCAACCGTGCTTGATGCTGTGTCTTATTGAGTTTATCACGCTTCGTGAGAACCAGTATAAAAGGCATTCCGGCCTGCAATAGATACTCGATCATATTGCGGTCATCCTGCGTTGACGGATGGCGCATATCCAGCAGTTGCACCACCAAGCGGATATCGCGTCCGGAAGTGAAATAGCCTTCCATTAAGTCGCTCCATCTCTTTTTCTCGGATTCCGAAACCCTGGCATAGCCATAGCCCGGCAGATCGACAAAACGCGCCTCCTGCACCCGGTAAAAATTCACCGTTGCCGTCTTGCCAGGCGTATTGCTCACACGGGCCAGTGCTTTACGCTGAAAAAGCCGGTTGAGCAAGGAGGATTTTCCCACATTGGAGCGTCCGGCAAAGGCAATTTCGGGGAGATCCGAAGCAGGCAGTTGTTCCGCGGTACCATAGGAGGCCTCAAAATCGGCCAGTTCAAAACGTATTTGCATGTCGCAGTCTCCCCTCTTCCCGGTTCATTTATGGTCTCAATCCTATCATTGAGGAACCGCAGGCAAATGCGTCCCACTGTTTTTGATAACAGAGATAGATTCCGGCGGCATCTTGTCATAGGGCGCCTTCTGCGTGTATAGAATTGCATTTTCCAGTACATCGTCAATATTTTTAGCCGGGATAAACTGGATCGCGTCGCGTACCACCTCATCAATTTCGGCCAGATCCGGCTGGTTGTCCACAGGAATAATCACCGTTTTAATCCCCATGCGGTACGCAGCCATGGACTTTTCCTTCAAGCCTCCAATGGGCAACACCCGCCCGCGCAGGGTAATCTCCCCTGTCATAGCCAGATCGCCCCGCACCGGCTGCTTGATGAGCGCGGAAACCAGGGATGTGGTGATGGTGATCCCTGCTGACGGGCCATCTTTTGGGATGGCGCCTTCTGGAACATGAATATGAATATCGCTTTTCTTATAAAAATCCTTATCGATCCCCAATTGCTCAGTACGGCTGCGGATCAGGCTGATAGCGGTACGCGCCGACTCTTTCATCACTTCGCCCAGATTGCCGGTCAATTCCAGCTTGCCGGAACCATCCAAAATCACGGACTCCACCGGCATCACTTCGCCCCCCACAGAAGTCCAGGCAAGTCCCGAGACAACACCGGGTTCCGCCTGCGCCACCAATACATCGGGCTTGTATTTGGCCGGACCAAGCATTTTTTCAAGATTGCCGGGATCGATCGTCACCCGCTTGACAATGCCACCCGCAATTTCTTTGGCGGCTTTCCGGCACAGGGCTGCCAACATCTTTTCCAAATTGCGCACTCCGGCCTCCCGGGTATAGCCGTCAATCAGGGCATAAATCACAGCATCCTGCAATTTTAGATTGTTGCGTGTCAGGCCATGCTTCTTAATCTGCTTGAGCAGCAGATGCCTTTTGGCAATATTGAATTTTTCCTCCCGCGTATAGCTGCTCAATTCAATGATCTCCATACGGTCAAGCAGCGGTGCGGGAATGGCGGAGGCGTCATTGGCGGTGGTGATGAATAAAATCCGGCTCAGGTCAAAGGGCACTTCAATATAGTGATCCCGAAAACTAAAATTTTGTTCCGGGTCCAAAACTTCCAACAAAGCCGAGGAAGGATCGCCTTTATAGTCAGAGGAGAGTTTATCCACTTCGTCCAGCAGAATCAGGGCATTTCGGCTGCCAGCATGCTTTACGGCATTGATAATGCGTCCCGGCATAGCGCCTATGTATGTCTTGCGGTGGCCGCGAATCTCGGTCTCGTCCTTGACCCCGCCCAAAGAGATGCGATAGTACTTTCGCCCCATGGCTTTGGCAATGGATCGGGCAATCGAGGTTTTGCCGACACCGGGAGGCCCCACGAGACAAATAATCTGCCCGGTGATATCCGGCACCAGCTTGCGTACGGCCAAGAGCTCCAAGATGCGCTCCTTAACCTTTTTCAGTCCATAATGATCCCGCTCCAAAACTTTAAAAGCGGCATCTAAATCGAGATGATCCTTGGTTTCTTTATTCCAGGGAAGCTCCAGGCAGGTTTCTAGATAATTGCGCAGTACAGAGCCTTCATGAGAACCCGGTGGCATTTTAGCAAGCTTTTGGATATCGGCTTCCAGCTTATTGTGGGTTTCCTCAGGCAGTTTCAAAGCACTAAGTTTTTTTAAGTACTTCTCATTCTCCTCCTGCGGATTCTCTGCATCTCCGAGTTCCCTGGAAATCACTTTGATTTGCTCGCGCAAATAGTATTCCCGCTGATTTTGCTCAATTTGCTCATGGAGTTTTTCATCAATCCGCTGTTCAATTTGCAGCATCTCATTCTCGTTGTAAAGAATCTCACATAAACGAATCAGGCGCTTGACGCAGTGCAGTTCCGCTAGCATCTCCTGCTTATCTTCGAATTCCAGCATGATATTAGAGGCTATGTAATCCGCCAGCTTTCCGGCTTCTTTGATGGACACCACGCTCATCAATACGTCCGGAGAAAGGCGTCCGGAATGGTTAGCGTAATCTTCAAACAGGATTTTCGCCTTGCGCACTACAGCCGCCTTGTAGCCGGATTTGGCATGCTCTGCCTCGTTCTCCACGCACGGTTGGATCGTGCCGGCCAAATAGGGCTCGGTTTGTGACAAATCCTGCAACTCAGCACGGTAATGACCCTCCACCACCACGCGGATAGTGTTGCCAGGCAACTTTAGGATCTGGCGTATTGACGCCGCGACGCCGATTTTATACAGATCCTCAAAGCCCGGATCATCGGTACGCATATCGTTTTGTGCCACTAAGAAAATCTTTTGCCCCTGTGACATGGCCTGTTGAATGGCGGCTATGGACTTTTTGCGTCCCACATCAAAATGAATCAGCATTTCGGGAAAAATCACTAGCCCCCGTAGCGCCAAAACGGGTAAATATAGGGGATCAGGAATTTGAACTTCCATCATACGTACTTTACCTCTCTCACTATCCTAATTCTAAGACGAGCTGCAAATACAGCATATCAACTTGAAAACGGTTGCATTGTTTTCAAGGCGCAGGAGAAGCCTACGCAACAAGATCGTATTTTTGTAAAAAGGACTGCCCCTAAATACGGCAGCCCTTTTTATCTGATAACGCACGGGGGTGACTAAGCAATCCCTTTATTGTCTTTTCCAACTTTGCCTGCATCACTGGGTACTTTCAGCGGGCTCGGCTTCCGATTGGGGTTTTTGCTGACCTCCGGGACAGCACCCGACAAAACACTGTCTTTTGTCACCACCACTTTTTCCACCGTATGGTCCGAAGGAATCGAATACATCAAAGGTGTCAGTACATTTTCCATGACCGAACGCAGGCCCCGGGCTCCGGTATTCATGGCAAGCGTCTTATCGGCAATGGCCTCCAGCGCTTCTTTCTTGAAATGCAGATCTACATGATCCATTTCAAACAGACGCTGGTATTGTTTTACAATAGAGCTCTTGGGCTCGCTGAGTATCTTCACCAAAGCGTCCCGATCCAAAGCCTGCAGGGTAGCAATCACAGGCAAGCGGCCCACCAGTTCAGGGATAATACCATATTTGACCAGATCGTGATGCTCCACCCGGCTGAGCATTTCTGAGGCGTTGGCACCCGACTTTGAGCGAATCTGCGCCCCGAAGCCCAGCGTGGAGGATTCCGTCCGTTTTTCAATAATTTTATCCAAGCCATCAAAGGCGCCGCCGCAGATGAAGAGAATATTGGAGGTGTCAATCTGAATAAACTCTTGCTGCGGATGCTTCCGCCCGCCTTGGGGCGGCACATTGGAAACTGTGCCTTCAATGATTTTCAGGAGTGCCTGCTGTACGCCTTCACCGCTGACATCTCTTGTGATGGAGGAATTCTCGGATTTGCGGGCAATTTTATCAATCTCATCCACATAGATGATGCCCTTTTCCGCCCGGCGGATATCATAGTCGGCAGCCTGAATAAGGCGCAACAAAATATTTTCCACATCCTCGCCCACGTAGCCGGCCTCCGTAATCGTGGTGGCATCCGCAATGGCAAAGGGAACGTTCAAGATTTTGGCCAGGGTTTGTGCCAGCATGGTCTTGCCCACACCGGTTGGCCCCAGCAACAAAATGTTGCTTTTTTGAATTTCAATATCGGACTGCTTGTTGAACAAAATTCGCTTATAGTGGTTATACACCGCTACGCTCAGTATAACCTTGGCGTCGTCCTGCCCAATCACATATTCATCAAGGCTGGACTTTATCTCCTGAGGTTTGGGCAAGGTCAAATCCAAGTTGGATTTCACCCGGTCATTAATGCTGTAATACCGATCCTCCAGCATACTGTAGCACAACTCAATGCATTCATTACAAATATGCCCGTTGGCGCCGGACAGAATCGTATCCACTTGACCGTGGGTTTTTCCGCAGAAAGAACAGCGTGTGACTCTCTCTTTCGTCTCGTCATCTCTAGGCATTGGAACCCTCCAAATTATCAAAATTGGACTTATGCATTCCTATCATAATAATACATCGATTATGGTTTTTTTGCAATGACTTTATCTACCAGACCATATTCGACAGCTTCTTGTGCAGACATAAAATTGTCTCGGTCGGTATCCATCTCCACTTGCGCTAAGGGCTTTCCTGTGTTTTCGGCTAAAATCCGGTTCAGGTTCGCGCGGGTCCGCAGAATATGCTCCGCCGCAATTTTAACGTCACTGGCCTGACCCTGTGCTCCGCCCATGGGCTGGTGAATCATAATCTCACTGTTGGGGAGGGCAAAGCGTTTTCCTTTGGCGCCCGAGGAGAGCAAAAAGGCGCCCATACTGGCCGCGATGCCCATGCAGATGGTGGAAACGTCACATTTGACATATTGCATGGTGTCATAGATGGCAAAGCCCGATGATACCGAACCGCCGGGGCTGTTGATATAGAGATGGATATCCTTTTCGGGATCCTGCCCCTCAAGATACAAAAGCTGTGCCACGACCAAGCTAGCCGTTACATCGTTTACTTCATCAGATAGAACGACAATTCGGTCATTCAGCAGTCTCGAAAAAATATCATACGAGCGCTCACCACGATTTGTCTGTTCCACCACTACCGGTACTAAACTCATAGTATGACCTCCCTCATTTTATGCATACATATTATGTCGACCAAAGACAAATTTAACCGTATTATTCTTCCGTCTTTTTGGCTCTGGGCTTTCTCGCCGGTTTTGCGGGCTGTGCCTCTGTGTCGTTCGCGGCCTCGTTTTCAGCCTTGGCCTTTTTGGTCGTCTTGGCAGCCTTGGGCTTTTCCTCTGATTCCGGCACTTCCGAAGCGGGTGCGGCGCCCTGGGTAATCACGGCATTGTCTTTGACCAAATCAATGGCCTTGCGCACCGCAATATCCTTTTCGATTTCTTTGATCGGAAGGACGTCGCGGACCTTCTCCAGCTCCATTTTATAGGAATCGGCCACCTTCTGACATTCCGCGTCAATTTCTTCCTGTGCAGGCACAATGCCTTCGAGTTCCACAATCTTCTCCAGCGCCAAGCGAATTTTCACTTGCTTCTCGGCCTGCTCACGGAAGGTTTTGCGGAAAGAGGAAAGATCCTGCCCTGAATATTGCAGGAAGGTGTCCAGATTCATCCCCTGCATCTGCATGCGGTAATCGAAATCCCGTACGTTTTCGTCCACACGGTTTTCGTACATGACTTCAGGAATTTCGGCCTGCAAGCCTTCAATAACTTGATCAATTAATTGATTCTCTACATCGTCTTGGGCATCTTTCTCTTTTTTCTCCGCAATCTCTTTGCCCAGGCTTTCTTTTAACTCAGCCAACGACTCATACTCGCTGACATCCTTGGCGAACTCATCATCCAGTTCCGGATATTCATGGACTTTGATCTCATGGAGCGTCACCTTGAAGCGTACCGGCTGTCCCGCCAGGCTCTTTTCATGATACTCTTCGGGGAAGGTGACATTCACATCGAATGCTTCCCCTGGCTGATGGCCGATAACCTGATCCTCAAATCCGGGAATAAACTGGCCCGAACCAAGCTCTAAGCTATAGCCTTCGCCCTTACCGCCCTCAAAGGGCTCGTCTCCTAAGAAACCCTCAAAATCAATTACCGCCGTATCGCCTTTTTCTGCATGCTTTTCAGATGTCACCATGCGGGCGTTTCGCTTTTGCAGGTCTTCGAGCTTTGCCTCAATTTCCGCCTGGGAAACTTCGGCGCTGGCCTTGGTCGCTTTTAATCCTTTGTACTCACCAATTTCAATCTGGGGTTTCACTGTAACTTTGAGTTTAAACTCGACCCCGGTTTTTTCCATCGTAACCACTTCCAGATCCGTAGGAGAATCCACCGGCTCCAGCTTCGCTTCCTCAATGGCCGCTTCCACTACCTCAGGATAAAGCAGTTCCAATGCGTCCTCATAGAATACCTTTTCACCAAAATACCGTTCAATAAATGCGCGGGGCGCCTTCCCCTTGCGGAAACCGGGAACATTTATTTTGTTCTTTTCTTTCAAATATACTTTATTCACAGCGTCCAGGAAAGTTTCCCCATCCACCGCGATTTCCAGTTCATAAATATTAGTTTCCAATTCTTTTGAAGATACAAGACCCATTTTATTGCCTCCTAATTTTTTTCAGATGATTCCATTCATTATACCAGATGTAAATGTCGATTCCTAGTCTAAATAATGTAAATTTATTCTTAATTTTCACATATGGAGATTCCGGCCTCATGGGCCAGATGCGTACACGGGGACGGGCGAAAAACCGGTATGGTCGCACGAGAGCAGGGAAAACCGGATTCCATCGCGCGTACCCTGAAAAGCCTTTAAGGTGGATGCACCATGCAAATGGCCGTAGTAGCATGTCTTGATCTGCTCTTCCACCAGCACCTCATAAATCTCCTTGCAGATCTGGTTTTCAAACAGAGGCGGATAATGCAAAAAAACGACCGGCTCCAATCCCGATTGTTTGCCCTGCCGGATGGAGGTCTGCAGACGCCCCACTTCGCGCAAGAGCACCTTGCGGTCACCCTCCTCCTGCGCGTCAAAAAACCAGCCGCGCGTGCCGCAAATGGCAATCGTTTCTACCGGAATGGCATTATTATGCAAAATATCCAGCGAGTAATAACCCTGCGCCCCAAAAAAATCCATCATTTTCTTTTTGGTGGTCCACCAATAGTCATGGTTCCCTTTGATGAGAATTTTTTTCCCGGGCAGCCCATGCAAAAACGCAAAATCGGAGCGCGCCTCTTCCAGCGTCATGCCCCAGGAAGTATCCCCCACCAACACGACCGTATCATCCGGCGCCACTAGTTTCCGCCAATGGGATTCGAGCCGCGCCACGTGGTCGGTCCATCCAAAAATATCCATTGGCTTATTGGATTGTAAGGATAAATGCAGATCGCCAATGGCAAATATCGACATGGCTTTGAGCCTAAAGGCTACTATTCCCTCCCTATGTAAAAAGCGTTGTCCTCAGCGTTCGACAGGTTCATGTATATTTCACAAAGAAACGCAAAACATATCTTGTGAAAGGAGGCGACGTAATGCAAACAAATCATCCCCATAACCTGCCTGAACAAGAAATCGAAGGTATTAAATGCGATGTGAAAAACTGCGTTTATAATGACGGCCAAGTGAGATGTCACGCCGGAGAAATAGAGGTAGGACCTAACTTTGCCGTTAGCTGCGCCGATACGGTTTGCGCTACTTTCAAAAGTAAATAATTAATATAACAAAAATATTATATCAATAAATCATCATAGACTCTGGAGAAGAGCCCTGCCCCGCAGGGCTCTTCCGCTTTTCAACCGGCTGCCTGGGGCATCCGCTCCGCGAAATCCGCCGGAAATGTGGCACAGCATTTGGGGTCTGATTCCCCATTCTACGGAGAGTGGTTCATAAAAATCTTCCCTGAAATCCAATTGCGATCCCAGTTATCGAGTCCCCAAGCCGATGGCCTCTAAAGCGTTGCCCTGAGGTCTTTTTGTTATTCTATCCCCAACACATCAAAAACATACTGTTGCATGGTATTTTGATTGCAAACATCCTGAAACCGCACTGATTTTTGCTGAAGAGATAATAAGGGCTCGGGAATCGGTGCGCCAGTCTTTTGCTGCAAAAAACGGAGTGTGGCAAATTCATCCGCGCCTTCCTCCGGCCGCAAACCCAAGGAGGATAAAACGCTGCCGCCAAATTTATAGGGGCTGGCGGTAGATGCTAAAACCGTTCGCGTGTGATCGCCGCTCTCGGCCTCATAGCGCTTCCATACGCTCATCCCAACGGCAGTGTGCGGGTCCAGCAAATAGCCGCTCTCCTGAAAGGTCTGCCGCAAGGCTTCCTGTGTCTGTGCTTCCGTGGCATAGCCCGCCGCAAAAAGGGACTGGAGCTCCGATAAAACCGAATCGTCCACCCTGTAGCAACCCTTCTCTGATAAATCCTGCATCCATCCGTTCACCTTATCGGAATCACCTCTTGCCAGCAGAAAAAGCAGACGCTCCAGGTTACTGGAGATGAGGATATCCATGGAGGGGGAAATGGTGGTAAAAAAATCGCGGTTGCGGTCATAGTAACCCGTTGTTATAAAATCGGTAAGAACATTGTTGGAGTTGGAGGCGCAAATCAGCTTGTTCACAGGCAATCCCATACGCCTGGCATAATAGGCCGCCAAAATGTTGCCGAAATTACCCGTCGGTACCACGATGTTGATCTTCTCTCCGAAAGTAAGGGCGCCGCTTTTCAGCAAATCGCAGTACGCCGAAATATAATAGACCACCTGGGGGACCAGACGTCCCCAGTTGATGGAATTTGCACTCGAAAAAACCATATGGTTCCGGTTGAGGGCATCCGCCACGGTACGATCGGTAAAAAGACGCTTGACGCTGGTTTGCGCGTCGTCAAAGTTACCTTCTATGGCACAGGCGTGTACATTGCGCCCCTCCTGCGTCACCATCTGCAGTTCCTGCATAGCGCTGACACCATGGTTTGGATAAAACACCAGGATCTCGGTGCTCTCCACATCCTGGAAACCTTCCAAAGCCGCCTTGCCTGTATCACCGGAGGTGGCCACCAAAATGACAATCTTGCGCGTATCTCCTATCTTTTGCGCGGCGCAACGCAGTAGATGCGGCAGGATCTGTAAGGCCATATCCTTGAACGCACAGGTGGGGCCATGCCATAGTTCCAGCACATGCAGGTGACCGGGAAAGGGCTTGAGCGGCACGATGGACGCATCGTCAAATTTACTATTTGTATAAGCATTCTCCGCGCAGCGTCGTATTTCTTCCTGTGTAAAATCTGTCAGAAACAAACTGAGGATTTGAACGGCACGATCCACATAGCCAAGGGGCAGCAAATCATCCCAATCCTTGCGGGATAATTCGGGAATGCTCTCGGGGATAAAAAGTCCGCCATCCTGCGAGATGCCCTGCGTGATGGCCTGCGACGCGCTCACTCTAAGAGTATGGTCTCTGGTACTGGTATATTGCATGTTTTCCCGTTCCTCCATTCCAATGTATGGAAATGCTTTTGCATTGCCTTTATTGTAACATAGATTAAAAAGCGTGTATAGCGGCCGAACTTAAAACTATAGCATTTCTTGCATGAAATTATATGCATTTTGAAAGAAGAGATTATGCACAAGCGCCTCCGGCAGATTGCGGCCCAACAGGTAATCATACAGTCCGGCAAGGTGCTCAATTCCCAGGATATCCCCCACCATGTCCGCGCCGTCAAAATCGCAGCCAAGCGCAATGTTGTGTTCGCCGTTCCGATCCCAAAAATGCATGAGGTGACGGTACACATCGTCCAGCCGATTCCGCGGCTCTGCGCTTAAAAATTGAAAATACAGATTGAGGCCTACAAGCCCTCCCCTTTTGCATATCGTCGCAAACTGCGCATCGGTCAAATTCCGAAGGACATTTCGCACGGCGCGCGCATTCGAATGGGAAGCAACAAGCGGTTTTGTACAAAGTGCCGCGACCTCTTCAAATCCCCAATCGTTCAGATGGGATACATCCACCAGCATAGAGAGTCGTTCCATCTCCTGGATGGCCTCCCGCCCGAAAGGGGTTAGCCCGAATCCGTTTTCCGTCCCGCAGCCGCAAGCGAGTTCATTTTCAAAGTTCCAGGTCAGTGTCATCATTTTGACACCGCATGAAGCCATATATTGCAGGCGTTCCAAAGAACCAGCACAGGCAGAACCACCTTCTACGGAAAGGAAAGCGGCGCATTTCTTCGCTGAAAAGGCCGCATCCATATCGGCCGCCGATTTACAAAATGTAATATACTCCTGATGATTCTCCATCTGTTCCATGAAAAACGCATAATGCTTATCAAAATAATCGCAGGCAGCTTTGCCGCTAAGCTCCGGGGGTATCCAGATGGCAAAAAACTGCGCATATTTTTGGAAGTCACGGGTTCTGTCCAGCGCAATATGCTTCCCGTTGCTCAACAAGTCGCTCCCGGCATTGCAAAGCTCGGTCATCGTATCGCAGTGCAAATCAAAAAGATGCATCAAATCCCTCCAAATCAAAGGCATGTTCCAAGTGGCGGATTTTTATTGAGGCGCCTGATAGGTAGACTTCCATGACATCAAAGCGGGGTTGCAATGGGTTCGGATGTGCGCTCAAAAAGTGATAGGCGCTCTTGATCATTTTATGCTGCTTGTATACATCCACACTTTCTGCCGGGGAACCAAAGCGGCCATGCGCCCGTGTTTTCACTTCCACAAATGCCAGAATCGCATCCTGAACGGCCACAATATCGAGTTCCCCAAACCGGCAGTGGTAGTTGCGTACAAGAATATGATATCCCTGTTTCTGCAAATAAGCCGCCGCTGCGTCCTCGCCTTGTTTTCCGATCGGGTTCATAGTACAAGGCCCCGGCTGGCACAATACTTCTTCAAAAAAGTTTTGCGGTGTATGGGCGAGATGCCGTATGTATCCAGCATCTCATAATGCAATTGGGTGCCATATCCTTTGTGCTTTGCCAATTTATATTGCGGGTATACTTCGTCCCATTCCTGCATCAGGTGGTCCCGCGAAACCTTCGCCAGAATCGAAGCGGCGGCGATGGAGGCGCTCGAAGCATCCCCTTTGATAATGCCGCGTACCGGGATCGCCATCGAGGGGAGCTGATTGCCATCCACAAGAGCCAACTGGGGTTTTGTATGCAGGCCTTCCAAAGCGCGGTTCATGGCCCGAAATACGGCCTGCAAAATATTGATCTCGTCAATTTCCTCCACCGTTGCCATGCCGATTGAGAAGTCCACTGCTTGCTGCTGAATCTCCACAAAGAGGCGTTCCCGTTTTTGGGGGGATATTTTTTTGGAATCATTGAGGCCCTCAATTGCCAAGCCGGGCGGTAAAATAACCGCTGCCGCAAAAACCGGACCGGCCAAAGGGCCGCGTCCGGCTTCATCAATACCACAAATCAGGTCATAGCCTTCGGCCTTTGCCTGCTTTTCATAAGCGTACCAATCCATACTAAAAGTGCGCTGTGTCCCGCACTTGCCCTCCTTTTATGCCATATGCTCCAGGGTAATCCGTCCAATTTTGCCGGCGCGAAACTCATCCAGCAGCATGACTGCCACCCGCTCCAGATCAATCTCGTTCTTTTGGCGGAGCATGCCGCGCTTTTGCCCCACCATCTCCATGAACTGAAAAGGCTCCCACGCCCCTGTCCATTCCGGGGCGTATCGGGCCAAAAGCATCTCCGGCGCCTCTTCCCAAAGCGCGGACAGCAAATTGGCCGCCAGGGTCTCCATATCCATAATTTCGTCCTTCACTGCCCCCGTAAAGGCTAAGTGCAGGCCGACAATTTCGTCATCGAATTTGGGCCAGAGCACACCGGGCGTATCGAGCAGTTCAATGCCCTTATCCAGCGAGAACCATTGATTGCTGCGCGTCACACCGGGCTTATCGGCTACCTTGGCCTTGCGGTTGCCCGCCATGCGATTGATGAAGGAGGATTTGCCCACGTTGGGGATGCCCAGTATCATCAGCCGCAGGGGTTTGCCCCGCATGCCCTTGGCGGCATTTTGCGCTATCTTTTCCCGCAATACTTCGCGCACCAGCGGGCGAAATTTCTGCAGCCCGCTGCCGCTTCGGCAATCCACAGGCAACGCCGCCATGCCCTGCTGCTGGAAGGCAGCGACCCATTGGCGAGTCGCTTCCCCATCCGCCATATCCGCTTTGTTGAGCAGGATGATCCGTGGCTTGTGTGCCAGGAGTTGATCCAGCTCCGGATTGCGGCTGCTCACGGGGATGCGTGCATCCACAATTTCCACCGCTGCGTCGCACAAGCGCAGACTTTCCTGAATGAGGCGGCGCGTTTTGGCCATGTGCCCCGGAAACCATTGTATCGTTTGTTTTTCCATCAGTGCGCAATGCTCCACTGGCCGAAGGGATAAATCCGGAACACCGCTTTGCCCAGAATATGGCGTTCGTCAATATAGCCTACGTCCTTGTAGCGGCTGTCCCAAGAACCGGTTCGGTTATCACCCATGACGAATAGGTATCCATCCGGCACCGTTATGGGATAATCAAAATCTTCCCGATAGGTGGGTTTCCCGTCTGTATAGGGTTCATTGAGTTTCTCCCCGTTGACAATGACCTGATTTTGCTCATCAATCGTGATAGTATCGCCCGGCAAACCAATGACGCGCTTAATCAGGGGTTCATTTTTTTTGTTGGGCTGGGTAATGACCACCACATCTCCTCGCTTGGGTGTATAGGCCGCATGGCTTATAATCAGCCAATCTCCTGAATGCAGCGTGGGCACCATGGAAGTGCCTTCCACGCCCACAACCCGGAACAAAAATGTGAAAAGGATCAGTATGGTAATAAAAGCATAAATCACGGCTTCCAGCCATTCATACAGTTCTTTTAACACCCGGTTCTTGCCCTGTACTTTCTTATTATAATCGGCAATGGTGACTTTGGCGTTGTTGAGCAAAATCCGTCATCCCTTTCCCCAAAATGCCTGATGATCGTAATACGAAAAAAGGGCAAAAGCCCTTTCGTTCGTATTATCCAATACGTTCTTTCACTTTTGCGGCCTTGCCCACGCGGTCTCTGAGGTAATACAGTTTACTTCTGCGAATCTTACCTTTACGGATTTCTTCCACCTTCACCACGTTGGGGGAATGGAAGGGAAACACCCTCTCTACACCTACGCCGTAGGAGACGCGGCGAACCGTAAACGTCTCGGCAATGCCGCTGCCTTTGCGGGCAATTACGGTGCCTTCAAACACCTGCACTCTTTCCCGCTCCCCTTCACGAATGCGGACATGCACCCGCACGGTGCTGCCGATCTGCACATGGGGTTTTACTTCTTTTAACTGATCTTTGGTGAAATTTCTAAGGACCTCCATCATAACGTATCTTCCTTTCATATTCAGACGTTCGTATCATAGCATGATGACAGAGGACCATCCGTGTTGAATATAACCAATACCAAGTTATGTTATCACAACTTCGGTAGAATTGCAAGTATTCTAACAAAATTCTTGGTTTTCTTTTGTCAGGAGCTTTTCCCGAAGGATACTGCGGCTTTCCGGGCTCATTTCCGCCTGGCTTTGCAGGGTATCCGCAAACAGAATGGCACTGCAGTTTTGTTCCGATCCCGCCGCCAGCGTCACTTGCAACACGATATGATCCTGCTCTGCATGGATATCGGCTTTCTGCACAAAATCCTGTAAATCGACCAGCTTTTCGCCCTTCTTGCTTCGCTTCATCGTTGTCAAAGAACCCGCCAAGGCGGTTTCCAGCCGCTGTATATATTTTGGCACCTCTGCCCTGTCAAAATACATCTGAATGCGGTATTGGGCAAAAGCAATGGCAGAGGGCTTTTGTTGCGGTGTCGTCACTCGCGTAATCTGAATCCCCTGGGGCATCACCGCATTCAGCCTGGCGGCGGTATCCTGTAAATCCAATTCGGCCTCGGATTTTACATCCACACACTCACAGAGGCTCTGCACACCCAAAGGCAGCGCCGTGGCAAAGTGCAAAAAGGGATGGGGATTGAAGCCCTCCGTATACCAAATGGGCAAGGCGGCGCGGCGTACGGCGCGGGCCATGCAGCGGTTTAAATCCAGATGGGAGATGTATTGCGCCGCTCCCTGTTTTGTGAACCAAATCCTATAGGAGTGCATCACAGGCACCTCCATTCAAGCGGTTGGCGCCGCAACCTGAGCATTTTTCACGGCAATGGGGCGTTGTATGGCCCGTATAAGCCTGGTCCCGTTCCCGCAGCAAAAAGGATTTGCTGATGCCATAGTCCATATGATCCCAGGGCAAAATTTCGGTATCCTCCCGTTTCCGGTTGGCATAAAAAGCAGGATCAAGTCCACATTCCTTAAAGCTCTGAAGCCAAATTTCAAACTGAAACAGGTCGCTCCAGCTATCAAAGCGGCAGCCCTTTTTCCAAGCCTTTTCGATCACCCCGCTCAGTCGGCGGTCCCCTCTCGCCAATACGCCCTCCAAAAAGCTTACAGGCACATCATGGCGGCTGACGCTAATCTTGCGCGAAGTGACGGCGCCGACGAGAGCCTTTTGCTTTTCTGCAAGGGTATCCATTGTATCCTGAGGCTCCCATTGAAAGGGCGTAAAAGGTTTGGGCACGAAGGAGGCAACGCTGACGTTAACGGAAACGCTCTTGCCCTTAGGCTTTTCGGGATTGCGGTAATAGGCATCCACTACCTTTTGCGCGAGGGCAGCAATCCCTTCCACATCCGCAAGGGTCTCGGTGGGCAGACCCAGCATAAAATAAAGTTTGACACTGGTCCAGCCGCCGCGGAAAGTCTGCTCAGCAGTCTTGAGAATATCCGCTTCGGTAATATTTTTATTAATCACATCCCGCAGGCGCTGGGTGCCCGCTTCCGGGGCAAAGGTAAGCCCGCTGCGGCGTACCGTCTGCAGGCGCTCCACCAGCTCGTCCGAAAAATTATCAATGCGCAGGGAGGGCAGGGATAAATTGACTCTATCCGCTTGCGTCCAGGGCAATGTACGCGCCAAAAGCGCCGGAAACTCCGTATAGTCGCTCGTACTTAGAGAAACGAGCGACGCCTCGTCATAACCGGTATTGGCGCAGAGCTTTCCCAGCTGCGTATCGACGGTCTCCGCCGACTTTTCCCGGATAGGGCGATAGATAAAACCTGCCTGACAAAAACGGCATCCGCGGATGCAGCCCCGAAAGATTTCGGCCATGGCACGGTCATGCACCACATCCATAAAAGGCAGTACAAAACAATCAGGATAATACATATTGTTTAAATCAGCAACAACCCGCTTTTTGACTTTTGCGGGCGCGCCATGCAATGGGACAATTTCACGAAGGGTTCCGTCCTCGTGGTAACCTATATCATAGAAGGCCGGCACGTAGACACCGCAAATCTGTGCGGCTGCCTGTAAAAAGGCGGCCTTGCTGGCATTTTCCAATTTAAACTTTTTGTATAATTCGAGAAGTTCGGGTAGGGCTTCCTCCCCTTCTCCCAACAGAATAATATCAAAAAAATCTGCCATAGGTTCCGCATTGCAAACACAGGGGCCGCCCGCAATTACAAGCTGCGACAGGCTTGTCCGTTCCTTAGCGCGCAGCGGAATACCGGCCAAATCCAGCATATTGAGCACATTGGTATAACTGAGCTCATACTGCAGGGTGAAGCCTACAATATCGAAATCCGAAAGCGGATCTCCGCTTTCCAGCGCAAACAGCGGGATGTTCCGCTCGCGCATGATGGCCTCCATATCTGTCCAGGGCGCAAAGACCCGCTCACACCAGGTATCCTCACGCGTATTCAGCAGGCCATAGAGAATTTTCATGCCCAGATGTGACATCCCAATCTCGTAGACATCGGGAAAGCAAAAGGCAAACCGGATATCCACCGAATCCTTGTCCTTGACCGCGGCGTGCAATTCGCCTCCAACATACCGCGCCGGTTTTTGCACTTGCAAAAGTATATTTTCTACTTCTTTTCGTAGCATGTCCTGCTCCTTACCTATTAGTTTGGCAATTAAAAGTATCAGAAGCATGTGTCCGCCCTGCGGAAACGCGCTTATATGCAAGGCCGCGCCGCCCCGAGCGGCGCATGCCAATATTACGCCCACATGTAATGGCTTCCCTTAAAATTCCTATATTTAAGTGCCGGAGTAATCGTTAATCCGTTTATTATCATATCTCAACCCTTCCGCTTTTGCAACTCTTATGTTTGCTGGTGGAGGAGCAGAAAAGCAATCAGATAGACACTGGTGATCAGCAAGCTGGCATTATATCCGCTTTGCAAAAGCAAGAAAAAACCCATACACGCCAAGGGCAGCAACCATAAGACGGTCATCACGTTGCTAATCCGCCCGGCCATAGATTCGGGAAATATTTTACAGAGCAGTATATGGAGTATGGTGCCTCCATCCAGGGGGAGAATGGGCAAAAGATTGAAAAGTCCCAGACATAAATTGAGTGCGGCAAAGTTGAGAAGCGCAGAAGAAGAAAAGAGAGCGGCGCCCATATAGCTAAACAGAGAGAGACTGAGATTAAAAAGCGGCCCCGCCAGACTGATCCAGATTTCGCCATTGTAGTTGGTTTCTATGGTATATTCCCGCACCATGCGAATACCGAAGGGACTGAAATCCAGTTCGCGGATCCGCTGTTTATATGCAAGAATCGCCGCTATATGTCCAAACTCATGCAAAAATGCCGCCGTGATTCCAAAGAGCAGCATACGCTGCGGGAAAAACAGCAGCATTATGGTGAGCGATGCAACAAAATAAAAGCGGATGTTGATTTTGCAGCCGAAAAGCTTAAATTTCATGGGTTCAACGCCCATTCTGGATTGTACTTTTTGCCGTTATATTCAATCTCAAAATGCAGGTGCGGCCCGGTGGAATAGGTGCCCGTATTGCCCAGTTCCGCGATTTTCTGCCCCGCTTTTACGGTTTCCCCCACTTTCACCAGCCGTTTTAGGCAGTGGTAATATCGGGTTTCAAGATTTTTGCCATGATCCAGCACAATGTAGTTTCCAATCTCCTCTGAATAATCGGCCTTCTTGACCGTCCCCTCGAAGGCCGTTACAATTGGAGTGCCTTCCGCCGCCGCAAAATCCACACCCGTATGAAAATCCGACTTACTGGTAATGGGATGATCCCGCAAGCCAAAAAAGGAGGTCATTTTTCCCTCCACCGGCTTCACCGCTTGCCGATCCAGCTTCAGAGCGGCGAGCGAGACATTGTCGGGCAGGATAACGTTTTCAACGATATTCGCTTCGCCGCCCGCGCCGCTCTCCAACGCCTCACGGCTCGAACCGGACACCGAAGCCGAGGAGTCGCCCGCTGCGCTGGAAGCCTTGCTCCCAGCGGCGCTCGAAGTGTCAGAAGCAGCGCCGGAGGAACTATCGGAGACAACTTGTGACGCGGCATCAGAAGAACTGGCGCCATGCGTCAAATTATCCCAGAACTGCGAAAAGGAAAATTGGGTGCCGGTCATCTCTTGAAAGGCTGCCATGGTTTTTTGAAAATTGAACTCCTGTCCAAAAATGGTGTTATAGCCATCGCGCAGCTCCGTATAGGTATTGCCACCCATAATCTTGATAATCAGTGCCAACAAAAAAATCCCGATACAAATAAAAATCTGTGTCAAGATTACGCGCAAATCGGAACCTTTTTTCGCTTTTGTTTCCGTTGAGGAGGAAACCCTTCTCCGGGTCCGATAAGGCCGTTCCGTTTCCATTGTATATCACCCACTCATTTTGCGTAGCCATCGCCAACGCAAAATAAAATTTACAGCGGCAACGCCAAAGCGGCGCCTGCCAGGGCGATCCAAGTCCTCGCGCCGATTGAACAGGCGCTTGGACAAAATGACCGCTGTAATATATATGACATCCGGAAACGGATCATGCCATTTTGGAAGCACTATTGGAGGGACTGAATGATTGTCTTGTAATCTTCGTAACTCATCATGGAATTGAGGATCTTCAGTAGTGAAGAGGTCGAAATACGTTCAGGCAGTTTGACTTGCTGCAAAAACGCCCGTTTTTTTTGTCGGCTTTGGGGCTGGCCGCTTAAGCCATCTTCATACAAATCCGTCTGTGTGATCTGGCGGGTATTCTCCCCCTTGTTCTCGGATACGCCCGTGACCCCCGCTCTTTCCAGAGCCTCCAAAATGATCCTGGAGGGAACTCCCTCCACGCCGATTTTGCCCTCTTTGGAGTACGTGTCTTTCCGGCTCTCTTTCCCCAAAATATCGGGAATATAGGCATTGGTGATCCGGTCGGCCGGCACGGCGCCCATAATATACGAACGGATCTTAAACCCGGCCGAGTCACTGTCCGTCAGAATGAGCAATCCATTTCTATCGGCCAACATCCGGATAAGATCCATTTTTTCTTTGTTCTTGAAGATTTCGAATCCGTCGGTGGTGATAATAATCCCCTCCACCAGAGAGGAAAGCTTAATCTTATCGTATTTTCCTTCCACAATCATACATTGCTTAATTTTGATCATAGTCTTCCGAACTCCTTCTATTCCGCGTATGCCGTGGAGGTACCCGGGCTGTTACTTTTTTGATAGCCCCTATTGTATGCTGTCCAATGTCATCAGTTTGGCCAAGGTTTCTTCCAGAATCAACCGGTTGTCCGCACGGCTGCTCTTTAAGCGCCAATCGGCATCAAAGAGTAATTGCATGCTCTTTCGCAATTGTGTGAGGGTGATGCCACGCTGGTCATAACCCGCGTTACGCAGCCGGAATTCTTTGCCTTTATATTGAAAAATATCTGCGGCATCCTGTGCCCGCAGCCCGTGCTCCATGAGCACCTTCACCCGGTACATATCCGTATAGGCCATGCCGAGCACGGCCAGTATGGCCACTGGTTCCTCTTTCTGTGCCAGCAAATCCGCGAGAATGGCATGGGCCTCATTCCCCTGCTTCTTTACCAGACAGCGGGCCAAATCAAATACCGTAAAATCGGTCGACTTGATGATCACCGCATCCATCTTGGCCTTTTCAATGGCGTCGCCCGTGGTGTATGCGCAAAGTTTATCCATCTCGTTGAGCAAATTTTGGAGGCTTCCCCCCGCAAGCTCTATCATATACATGGCAAGATCAGGCGACAAAACCTTGCCGTTTTGTCTAGCGCGTGCCACCAACAGGCGGGCCAGCTCCGATTTCCCATAGGCGGAAATCTGTACCGTGTTCCCGGTCTTTTCAAAGTGTTTTAAAAAGGCTCGCCATTTGCTGGAACCGCGTGTATTGACCGCGACCGTATCCTGCCAAAAAACAAGCACCGTTGAGGGCGGTATATCGGCAATCATCTGTTTGAGATCCTCCACCTCGCCCGCCGCCATGGCTTCTATGTTTAAATCCCGCACCACCACGCACTTTTGCGCGCTCATCACGGGCAGGGCTTCCACCGCGTCCCGCAGGGTTTCCAAGGAGGCATTGCCCTCAAAGCGCTGCAAATTGAAAGTTGCCATAGGCCCCGAGGCAACCGCTTTTGCCATCTGGTCCGTATAGTACTTTTTCATATACTCCTCATCCCCGTACAAAAAATACAGGGAGTGAAAGTCCTGTTCTTTAATTTGTTTTTTGAGCTCTGCCCCCGTCATTACCGGCAAGCCGATCCCTCATTTCTACAGACTCAATTTATCTGCTATGCCCCTCTATGTGGGGTAATATCGCCGTTACCACGTGTATAAAAGTATAGGTCGCCGTAGCCGCCCGTTGTCAGGGCGCTTTTTCCCATCATCTGCAACATTGCCATCCCGGCATTGCCGCGGGTCTCCCCATCGGACAGCACCGTCAATCCCGCATGTACGGAAGCGTATCCGGGCGGTACAGAGGCCCGAAGAATGGATAGATCCGGTTTCTTCCATTCCGCCGGCAGCCTGTTGACATCAAAGCTGGGACTCGAACATATCAGAATGCGGGTTTGCTCCACCGTCAGATAGACACATCCCACATCCATCCGGTATGAAAGCGTCACATCCTCCCAGAGGGTGATTTCTCCTTGGGCGGATAAGTAGAATTCTCCGATTTCCGCGTCATGGAATTGCTTTTTGAGGTCCTCGTTTCCCGGCATTACCAACCACTCCGCCGACATACGCCGGGCAAGCTTGGACGCGCCGGAGGCATCGGACGTTTGTACCGATGGCAGCAGGAGCACATCCATCCGGCGAACCCCCTGATCCCTCAGGGCATAGTAGACCTGATTGCCCGGATTGCGGTCTCCGCCGCAGCCAATCACCACCGCGTGTCCGTTTTTGGTAAGGGTCACTGCGGTTCCGTTGCCTACATCCAAAGCGGTAATGGTGGTGACCCCCTGATAGAGCATCTGATGGGTCAGCACCGATACCAGCAGCAATACCACCGACAGCAGGGAGGCCAGCCGCAATAATTTCCCATTTGTACGCAGTAGCAGCGCCAACGCTAATAACAACAGCACACATCCGAGCCAAAGCAGTAAATAGCTATGCCTGGCAGAAACGATGGCATAGGGAATTTGGGTGAGCAGTTTTGCCGCAGCCAGCATGTAGTTGCAAATCCATCCCACTGCCAGAAACAAGGGATAGGCCAAAAACGACAGCAACGAAATCTGGGTAAAAGCTGCCGCGAGGGAGGCAAGGAGCATCACCACGGAACCCGCGTAGATCTCCGCAAGGTTCCCAAGCAGCGCAATTAGGGAAATCTCTTTGAACACCAAAATGGAAATGGGGATTATGAAAAGAACCGCCGCAAGCGTCTGCGAGAGAACCGCCGCCGTTGCTTTGGCCAACTTATGGAAAAAGAGCGGCTTGATCCGAGTAACCGCAGGTTCGCAAAATGTTGTAAAGCGTGTTGTTAAAAGGATGATGCCCAGCGTAGAAGCAAAGGAAAGCAGCAGCCCCACATCCATGGCAGCCAGCGGGTTAAATAAAGTGAGCAAAAGCACCGAAAGCCCCAGCGAGTTGAGCCCATCCGCATGCCGGCCAATCATTTTCCCCAACAAGAAAACTACCATCATAATCCCCGCGCGCATGATGGATGCGGGAAATCCGGATAAAGCCATAAACGCCAGCACCATCAAAATACAAAGCGTATTACCGATGGCCTTATGCATGCGCAACTTGCGAAAAAACCACATTAACGCCATGGTCAGCATGGAGAGATTCGCACCCGAAACCGCTATCAGATGGGAAATACCCGCTATGCGAAAGCTGTCCGTGGTTTCCTCGGACAAGCGCGAAGTATCCCCAACAGACAAGGCGATGGCCAATTTTCCGTTTTCCCCGGGCAATATTCGCAGAATCGCTTTTGCAATATCTTCCCGGAGCTTCAAAAAAGCGGCATAGAGCGGCTTCGTTTCTGCCGGGATTACCTCCACCGCGCCCTGTACATACGCGTTCAAATAAATGCCCTGTGAATAGCTGTAGGTTTTGGAATCGTAGCCCGAGGAAGAAGCCGGAGCATAAACCACAAGCCGCATTTTCAGGTGGTCATAGGGATCCGCGTCAATCCCGTCCTTGGAAGATACGCGAATCTTAACCCGTTGGGGAGCGCCCGCAATATGATGCGCCTGCGTTTCCACAAGGTAATAGTAGCGCTCATATTTGTATTCTGGCGAGTCAACAATTTGGCCCTCCACCGTCAGCGTATTGTCTGCCAGCGCCGCCTTGGGCTGCACTTCCAGATACCAAAAAGCGGAATAGGCAAAACAGGCTACAGCCACGCTGATAAAGGCCATCGGCACCACCGCCGCTTGGCGTAAAGTACGATTGAAGAAAGCGGCCAATCCGCCCGTCAGCGCAAAAACCCCTAACACAATAGCAACATTGACCCCGAGGGTACCCACCGCCACCAGCGTCAGAAAATAGGTGATGCCTATGACTGCCATGGGCCGTTTCATTTGCTTCCCCCCGAATCATCGAAAGTGACTCCCTCGATACGCCAGTCGAAGTGCTATCAGCATTTTACTTGAAAAACAGTGGCAGGGGCTCCAGGAAAATGATGTCCTTTCGATTGGCGGCCTCGCCTTCCGCCAATATCGCGGCCTCACCGGCAATGTTGCCGCCGGCCTTTTTGACCAGTGATTTAACCGCCAGTAAGGACTCGCCTGTACTAATGACATCATCGACAATAAGTACATTTTTTTCCTTCATCCTGTCTGCCTCGTTGCTGTCCAGAAACAAGGTCTGCACATGTTCCGTCGTGATGGAACGAACTGTGGTAGAGATGGGTGTCGTCATATAAAGCTTGACACCTTTGCGCGCGACAAAATAGCTTTTCCCCGATTGCCGCGCCATTTCAAAAGCCAGCGGAATTCCTTTGGCCTCGGCTGTAATGATGCAATCAAAATCGGGGCATTTTTTGAGCAACTCGGCTGCCGCCGCCACCGTTAATTCCACATCGCCAAAAATTACAAAAGCTGCAATATCCATGTCATCCGTGACCCTGCAAAAGGGAAGCGACCGCTTAAGCCCCGCAATGGTCATTTCATAAGCGCCGGACACTATTTTCAACCACCTTATCTTATTGATCTTGTTTTTGAATTATCAATTTCCGTGCTCCCATGGGCGCGGAATATACCCGATTGGCTTTGCTGTTAGCGATCCTTGACAGGCCGCAGAGCGACTGTGTCCAGCGTCACACTGGTCCAGAAGCCTTAACCGGGCGGCCAGATAAATGTGCGCCCCGCCAACATGTGAAAATGCAAATGCTGCACGGATTGCCCCGCATCAGCGCCGCAATTGGTCACTACGCGGAAGCCGCTTTCCAAACCTTGTTCAGCCGCAATCTGGGCGGCCGTTTCGAATATTTGGGCCACCAGAGCACTGTTGGACGCTGTGATATCGGCAGCGGAATCGATGTGCTGTTTGGGGATTAACAAGATGTGGAAAGGCGCTTTGGGATCAAGGTCATAAAACGCGAGGATGACCTCGTTTTCAAAGATCTTCTTTGACGGAATTTCTCCTTTGGCGATTTTACAAAAAATACAGTCCTGCATGGGAACACCTCCTCCGATAGTGTTTGTTTTTCTAACTTTCTGCGGTAATATGATCCTCTGAAAAGAGCCAGGGAATGAACTCTTGCTCAGCGTAAGCTTTGGATGTGCAGTCATGCCCTTCCCCCGGATATTCCGTATACCTGATTTTACCGCCCGCCTGCCGGATGGCATAGACCATGTTTTTATCCAGCTGGGCGGGAATATTCTGGTCTGCAGCGCCGTGAAAGGCCCAGATGGGCGTATGGGTCATCCCTGCGCATTGGCTTTCGTCACCCCAACCTGCGACGGGCACCGCAGCCGCAAAGCGTTCCGGATAACGCTGCAGCATATTGTAGGTACCAAATCCACCCATGGAAAAGCCGGTAATATACAGCCGGTTCGCATCTACGCTATACTCATCTTCCACTTTCCCAATCAAATTATACAATACGTTTAATATATTAATGTTCGATTCATTGCGCCAGCTTTTGTCGTCGCTCCAATATCCGCCGACCGGACACTGGGGTGCAATGATAATGCAGGGGTATTGCTCCTTATAGGGGGAAGTGGTCAGGCTTTCCAGGATCGGCTTGCCAAGGGCCTGCTTTTCATTGTCCGTACCGAAATCCCCCGCGCCATGCAGCCACAGCAACAGCGGATACGATTTCTCGGCATCATAACGCGGCGGCACATAAATTCGATAGGGCATTTTCATGCCGCTGGTTGTGTCCGAAAAAACGAGCGCCTGGGACTGATGCAAAAAGGCCTCGTTTTGGGGGTAGGAGGATGAAACCACAGAGCCGGACTGCGCACCGGGTTCGGATACCCCCTCTTGCCGTAATGTTTCATTACGATTTGTATTACACGAAACTAGCAAGCATAAAATCAACAGGAGCAAAAGCAGCCATCGGATGTTCTTCATGGCTACGCTTGTATCATGCCGCCGATAATACCTTCCACCGCGGCGATGGCCTCCTGGGCTTTCCCGGGATCTTTGGCCCCGGCCATGGCGCTGTCAGGCTTACCACCACCCGAGCCGCCCGCAACCTGTGCCACGGCTCGGACAATATTGCCCGCATGGGCTCCCTTGGCAACCGCTTGCTTGCCGCAGCCAGCCGCAAAACTTACTGTCCCCTTCTCCGCCTGTACCCCCGCAATTACGACAACAATATTTTCATCGTTCGCTTTGGCAATATCGCACATGGTACGCACCGCATCGGCAGGCGTATCGGCAAAGACAGCCGTTATTAGCTTAATGCCCTTGATTTCCTTGGCCTGTTCCAGTAAGGCTTTCATCTTTAAGGAGGCGATTTGGCTGCGCAGAGTATCAATTTCACGTTCCATGGTCTTGCTTTCTTGCATCAGTTGGGCTGCCCGGCCTGCCAAATTTTTGATATCCCCCAACTTCATGGCGTCCGCCGCCTTCTGAACGTTTTCACGGGTCTCGTGAATGAGTTCCATCACACCGTAGCCGGTCACAGCCTCAATCCGGCGGATGCCTGCCGCCACCGAAGCCTCGGTAATAATTTTAAACAGACCCATCTTGCCGGTATTGTCCACATGCGTACCGCCGCAAAGTTCCATGGAATAGTTGCCCGCCTGTACCACGCGCACCCGCTCGCCGTACTTTTCGTTAAAGAGCGCCATCGCACCCAACTTTTGTGCCTCTGCGAGCGTCATTTCCGTGCTGGTCACGGCCACCGCGGCCAAGATGCAGGCATTCACTTCCTGCTCCACAGCCTCAATCTCTGCGGGCGTCATGGGAGAAAAGTGGGTAAAGTCAAAGCGCATATAGCGCGCGTCCACAAGTTGTCCCGCTTGCTGGACATGGACGCCCAAGACTTTGCGCAATGCCGCGTGGAACAGATGAGCCGCCGTATGGTTGCGCATGGTGGCCTGCCGCATCTCTTCGTCCACTTGGGCGCTGACGAGGTCGCCTACCCGCAGGGTGCCGTTCCGAACCTTGACCGTGTGCAGAAATACGCCGTGGGACGTCTTGGTCGTATTGTTGATCTGGCAGACAAGATTCTCGCCGGCAAGCGAACCTGTATCGCCTGCCTGTCCGCCACTTTCCGCATAGAAAGGCGAGCGGTCCAGAATAGCCGTCCCCTCTTCGCCGGCATCCAGTGTTTCCACCATATCCCCTTGCGCACTCAGCAAAGCCAAAACCTTGCTCTGGTCACAGCGCAGGGTCTCATAGCCCAGGAATAGTGTTTCGGGCATCTCATCAAGCAGTGCGGATGAACTCTTCCAGGCATCGGCGCCTGCATCCTTGCGGGCGTTGCGCGCCCGTTCGCGCTGCTCCTTCATCAGCCGTTGAAAGCCTTCCTCCTCCACGGTAAAACCGCGCTCAAAGAGGATCTCCTTCGTCAAGTCAATGGGGAATCCGAAAGTATCATAGAGTTTAAAGGCGTCCGCTCCTGAGATTTCCTTGCCCTGTGTATTTTGGAGTAAATTTTCCAGGAGCTGTAGCCCCGTATCAATGGTCTTGGAAAAATTTTCTTCCTCAATAACAATCAGCTTCTCTATAAAATCCTCTTTCGCCTTGAGCTGCGGGTAGGCAGATTCATTCTCCGCAATGACCGTTTTCGATACTTTTGCGAGGAAAGGCTCATGAATGCCCAGCAAACGGCCGTGCCGCGCGGCCCGGCGCAACAAGCGGCGCAGGACGTACCCCCGGCCCTCATTGGAAGGCATAACTCCGTCGCCAATCATAAAGGTGGTGCTGCGAATATGGTCGGTGATAACCCGCAGGGAAACATCCGTTTTGGGATCTTCCTTATATTTAACGCCGGCAATCTGCATAACATGCCCCATGATTTTCTGCACGGTATCCACTTCAAAGAGATTATCCACGCCCTGCAAAATGCAGGCCAGACGTTCAAGGCCCATCCCCGTATCAATATTAGGATGGTCGAGAGGGGCGTAATTCCCCTTGCCGTCACTGTCAAACTGTGTGAAAACGAGATTCCAGAACTCAACATAGCGGTCGCAATCGCAGCCCACGCCGCAGCTCGGCGAGTCGCATCCGTACTGTTCGCCGCGGTCAAAATAGATTTCCGAGCAGGGGCCGCAGGGGCCTACGCCATGCTCCCAGAAATTATCCTCCTTGCCCATGCGCACAATGCGCCCGAGATCGACGCCATGCCGCTGCGTCCAGATGTCAAAGGCTTCCTCATCATCCTGATAGATCGTCACCCATAATTTATCCAGCGGCATCTCCAAAACCTTGAGGCAGAACTCCCAAGCCCATTCGGTGGCTTCCACTTTAAAATAATCCCCAAAAGAGAAGTTGCCGAGCATTTCAAAATAAGTGCCGTGACGCGCCGTTTTGCCCACCCGGTCAATGTCCGGCGTGCGGATACACTTTTGGCAGGTTGTTACCCGCTTGCGGGGCGGCGTCACTTCTCCTGTAAAGTATTTTTTCATCGGCGCCATACCGGAATTGATCAGCAGCAAGCTTTTATCATTCTGGGGAATCAGAGAAAAGCTGGACAACCGCAAATGCCCCTTATTTTCAAAAAAGGCCAGAAATTTTTCGCGCAGTTCGTTGAGTCCTGTCCATTGCATGGTTTACACATCCTAATTTCATAATATGGGCATCGTTTCAGCTGGTATGGCCGGGGCGCAAACGGGTACCGGAATCCGGTCGATCCCCTGTTGTATACAGTGCGAAGATGCATTTCGAAAATCCTCAATTGCATGAAAAAAGCTTTCTGTCACATTGGGACGGGCCAAAGGCCCGCGGTACCACCCAAATTGCGCAAAAAGCACCACCTCAATCCGTTAACGCCGGAATACGCCCTCTTCATCAGAAAGGAAGGCTCCGAGGCGGCCATGTCCCCTGCCTGCCCGCAAAGCGCCTTCCAGTCACGGACACCTCTCCCTGTGCGGAGCATCGAACTTCTTCCTCATCACAACCTGTAGATTCTCTATTCTATAATTCGGATAAATTATACACCTTTTAGGAATTTCTTGTCAAGATTAGCTTTCGTCTTATCATGCCATACCACTTTATTATGTGTGTGGACAAAACAGTCTATACCTCCATCCGGCGCATGTTTCCCTCCCTCATGTCATAATGAAATAATAATAGCAAAATATTTTCAAATACCTTGACAGGCGATGTATTATTATATATAATATACCATAAGATCAAATATACTAAATTTGAATGGAGGTGAAGGAATGTCCATCGCATCCGACCTTTTACGGGGCAATACAGAAATGATCATTCTGGCCCATCTATTGGGACAAGACAGCTACGGATACGAAATCAATAAAGTCATCAGCGAAAAATCCGATGGACGTTTTGAATTGAAAGAAGCGACCTTGTACACAGCCTTCCGGAGGCTGGAAGAAGCGGGTTCCATTACCTCATATTGGGGCAACGAGTCCGTGGGCGCCAGAAGGCGATATTACCGTATTACGCCCGAAGGCAGGGCCGCGTTCGAACAAAACTGCCGCGAGTGGCAGGAAGCCAAAATACTGATTGATACCCTAATACTGCAACAGGAGGGCACGAAGCATGAATGAGCAAATCCAGGCGCATATTGATCAACTCTTTGAGACTTTCCCAACCAGCCGCAAAACCTATGAAGTTAAGGAAGAACTGCTGGCCAACTGCCATGACAAATATGAGGATCTGCTGCAAAAAGGGATGCCCCCTGAAGATGCGTTCCGCAACGTCATTGCAGGGATCGGCGACATTGAAGAACTCATGCGAGGTCTGGCGCAATCCGAGGAATTTAGTCCGGAGGCGATCAACCAAGCGCGCGTGCGCCGCTCCCTCTTCGTCTCCATCAGTGTCGTGCTTTACATCATCGGATTCGCCATTGCCGTTGCCTCGGATGCCTTGGGATACGACTCCGAGCTTGGCTTTGTATGTATGCTGGTTCTATCCGCTTTCGCCACCGGATTACTGATTTTCGGCGTTAATACCAGCCGCGTGCATTACGTCCGGCGGGACGACACCGTCACCGAGGAAATTAAAGAACACTTGGCAGGCTCCGATAAACACAGTCAGCTCTACGGCGCGATTACTTCTACGCTTTGGTCCTTGATTGTCCTCTTGTATTTAGGCGGCAGCTTTTTGACCGGATGGTGGCATGTCTCCTGGATCATCTTTCTATTGGGCAGCGCTTTGCAAAACGCCATTGGAATTGTATATTTTTCCGGTAAAAAGCGCACAGGTTCCCTATACGGACTTATCTGGACCCTGACCGTATCCATTTATTTTATCATCAGCTTTGCCACCTTTGCCTGGGAATGGACCTGGATTATTTTCCTGGTGACCGTCGCCCTTCAACAGGTGTTCCGCCTTTGGCAAATTTGGAAAAGAACCGGCCAATAGCACCATGGCTATGCCAAGTTATGACAAAGCGATAGAAAGGAGTCCGCTATGAAACGGTCCCTATTGATTTTTGGTATTATTTTTTGGATACTCATCGCCGTTTTTTTGTTAGGAGGCATGGTGTTTGGTATGGTAAGCGGTAACCAATTTTTTAACTTTTCCTCGATGATGGAAGTCCGTAAAGAGCAACGCTTTGATAGCCTGAAAATTACCACATTGCAGGTCGATACCCTGTATGCGGTGAAGCTTGAAATTGTTGACACACAAGAATTCAAGGTCACGGAATATGAATCTGACCGCACCCGGGAGGAAGATCTTTTTCAGGCAGAGCAAAGCGGGTCCACCTTAATCATCCGGAAAAAAAACTGGCATATAAATGTCTTTAATTTCGGTTCCTTCTTTGGAGAAAAAAAGCTTGTTATTCAGATCCCTCGTACCTATGCCGATAATGTGGATATTCAAACCACCTCGGGCGGCATTACCCTCTTGCATAACGCGACATGGAGGAAAGTACGCCTGCATTCCACTTCGGGCGGCATTGATTTGCATGGAGCCCTGACTGCAAATGAAGCGGCTATAACCAGCACTTCGGGCGGCATCCGCGTGAGCGCCCCCCTCGATGTGAGCGGTTCTTTAAACTGTGAAAGCACTTCGGGCGGCATCAGAACGAACGATATGCTCACCGCCAACGAACTGCGCCTAAAATCGACTTCGGGCGGCATCCATATTAACGCGCCCCTCAAGGTGAGCGGCACCCTGGACTGCGACAACACCTCGGGCGGCATTAAAATGAACGACCTGGTTACGGCAAAGACACTGAACATGAAATCCACCTCGGGCGACATCCGTCTGCAAGAAATCGATGCTGCCGTTTATGACATCCATGGCAGTTCGGGCTCTATCAGAATTGAGGCCATTTCGGGCAGCGGTAGTATTTCGGCCAATTCGGGCGGAGTTCGGGCAAAAGTGCTGAACCTGACGGGGGACAGCTATTTTAAAAGCAGTTCCGGCGATGTCCATGTTACCCTTACCCACTCCGTGAGATTTCAGCTGCGAGCCAACAGTAACAGCGGAGGTGTTCATGCCAATTTTGACCTGCGTTATACCGACAGAGGCAAGAACTCCGCCGAAGCGGTTATCGGTGAAGATAGTGCCCCTGCTCTGCGCCTGCAAAGCAATTCCGGCAGCATACAAATCAAACGCGAAGAATAGTAAGGAACTGCGCCTGCAGAGAGATCTTGAAACGGCATGTGAACAGATCGCGTGCGAAGTCCTCGGCGGGTTCAGTACGAGGAAACTGACCCAAAATACCACACCACACTTCCGGCGAGTTTCGCACAGCGATGCCCCGGCGCAAGCGGGTGAAAACATATTAACTTTATGTAAACTTCCCCGATTTGAATTGACAATCCAGAATATTTTTCCTATGCTGGTAAAGACTAAACAAATAATACAGAAAGGATGTGGGCGGGTTGTCCCTGCAAGAACGCACTTTACCAACCTATACCCTGGCAGAGGAGTTGTGCAACTCCATTTCTCACGGCGTGGGCGCCCTGCTGGGCATTGCCGGATTAGTGCTTTGCGTCCTTCGGGCCGCGATGACTGGAGACCCCTATGCGCTCGCCAGCGCCATCATTTATGGCGTTACCCTGATTCTCCTCTATACCATGTCCGCCACTTACCATGGGCTTAAGCCCAATAACGGGAAGCGGGTATTGCGTATTATTGACCATTGCTCCATTTTTCTGCTGATTGCCGGTACCTATACGCCTTATACGCTGGTGGTGCTGCGCCAGGCCAGTAATGCCTGGGGCTGGGGGATCTTCGGCGTGGTATGGGGCGCTGCTGTACTGGGGATTGTACTCAATTCCATTAGCCTGGAAAAATTCAAAGTTTTCTCCATGATCTGCTATCTTGCGATGGGCTGGGCCATTCTGTTGGCCATCAAACCCTTGTTGCAGGTTTTCCGGGGACCCGGCCTCATCCTGTTGCTTGCCGGCGGCATCGCTTATACGGTTGGCTCAATCCTATATGGCCTCGGGAAAAAAATCAAATTCATGCACAGCGTTTTCCACCTCTTTGTACTCATGGGCAGCCTGTTGCACTTCTTTTCTATCCTGCTCTATGTGTACGTCACATAATTGATAGCATTGCAATCAAACAGCCACCGGCATCTGGCGTTTCGCCAGCGCTCGGTGGCTGTTTTTCGTTTACCACTCGTTTTTAAATAGCAAAATGCAGATACTTCAAACGCCAATGATACGCACGGGTTTATGTAAACGAATGGATTCTGTAATTACAAAGCGGGTCCCCGCTGACTGAAAATCCCAAAATGCCAAAATAAAATCCGCATACTGAATGATTTCCAGATTGCGTTCCAGAGGCGCCCGTTTCCCGTAGTGATCATAGTTGGGTCGGAAAACCGTTAGCTTGATCTGAAGCTGTTCGGCAACCTGCTGCGCGAGCTGGTCAATCCCGGCAGCGCCGCCGCTCACGATTTCCGAGCACCCTGCAGGCAAGTTTTCCAAAACACTTTCAAAACTCCGCGCTTCCGCGGAACGCGAGCCGATAATACCAATTTTCATTTTTCTCCCCCTCTTTGTCTGACTGCGCCGGAGATACCCGCTGTGTTGCTTCCCAAAATCACGCAGATCGCTTTGGCGTTTGGTGCTTCGAATTTATGTTAGGCGGCCTATCGGCCAGCGTTGATGGCATTCCGGTTCCACTGCCTGCGGAAAAATTGTTTCTTGGTAACTGTGATTTGTTTTAAATTTAATAATTATTACTATTCAATTCAAATATCCCCCAATTATATTGATAAATTCATCCGAAAAAACGCAAATTTGGCTCAAATAAAAACGAGGATTCTTGGCACATTAATAGTGCGGCATTTTTAATGCCGTTCATGGAGGTGCAGGATGCAAAAATTTTGCAGAAAACTCAGCAAAATCACTTTTTTATTTGTAGTAATATTCTTTCTATTTACCTTTTGGATATCCAGCTTACTGCCGGACCAACTGAATGTAACCCGTGACGATGCTATTCAATTCAATATCTTAGGCACTTTAAATATATCTGCGCAAAATGACACATTAGCTGTCAACAGTTCCCTCAACAGTCAAGCTGGGCCCGGCAAACACACACAGCTTTATGCCTATGGCCTGATCCCGCTCAAAACAACGAAAGTCAATGTCGTCGAACGCGAATATGTCATTCCTTCCGGCGTTCCCTGTGGCATTAAAATGTACACAGATGGTGTCATGGTCGTGGGGATGTCCGAAGTCGACGCCGCACAGGGCGCTATCAACCCAGCCAAAGAAGCGGGCATTCAAATGGCCGATATTATTGTCTCCATTGATGGCAGCCCCGTCAAGCGGGTGGAGGATGTCGCCCATGCCTTTGAAAACAGTCAGGGGCAGACCGTGACCGTCCATGTCTTGCGTGGTGATGTCGAACATGATTTACAGTTCACCCCGGTGATGTCCGCATCGCAAAACCGCTACAAAGCAGGCCTGTGGGTAAGAGACAGTTCCGCGGGCATCGGTACCATGACCTTTTATAATCCGAAAAACAATGTATTCGGCGGGTTGGGCCATGCCATATGTGATGTGGATACCGGAGAAAAACTTCCCTTTCTTTCTGGAAAAATTGTAGCCGCTACCATCACAGGATATACGAAGGGGAGCAGCGGCGCCCCCGGCGAATTAAATGGAATCTTCATAGAGGACGAAACGCTGGGTACGCTCCGCGGCAACGAAGTTTCGGGCATTTACGGTGAAATGAACACGCTCCCCGCACAAAAAAATACGCTCCCGGTCGCTTTCAAGCAGGAGATTTCCTTGGGGCCGGCACAGATTCTCAGCACCATAGAAGGCAGTACGCCCAAATTTTATGATATTGAAATTATCAAAATCAATTTTAATAGCGAAAGCACACAGAAAAACATGGTGGTTAAAATTACAGATCCGGAGTTACTCGAAAAAACAGGCGGGATCATCCAGGGCATGAGCGGCAGCCCAATAATACAAAATGGAATGCTGGCAGGCGCCGTCACCCATGTGTTTGTCAATAATCCCACACAGGGATATGCCATTTTTGCGGAAAATATGATAACAAGCGCCAAAAATGTGGTCGGCAACAGCCTCGCAAAAGCTTCGTAACCCCGATACTGCTGTGTTTCAGACAAATGAAGTGAATGCAGCATAGTCCACGGAATTTAGTTGAAAACCGCAAGTAAATGCCTATTTTTTATGGTGCGGAAAATATTTTTGGAACCCTATTGCCAATTTTTATAGTATATGGTAAAATATGGATGAACAAAAATATCGGAGGTTAAAAAAATGGCAAATAAACTAAAAGTAATGCTTGCGGAAGACAATACCGAATTTGGACAAAGCTGTTCTAACGTATTACGATCTTATGGTTTTGACGTACACATGGCGCCCAAGGACGGGGCGGAAGTGCTTACTCAATTGGAAAACGTTTCCCCCGATGTATTATTAATGGATATTTTTATGCCTCATGTGGATGCTTTGGGGGTTCTTAAATCGCTGCATACAATGAAGATCGCAAAAAAGCCTTTGATTATGTTGATTTCCAGTGTAGACAATCCCCGGTTTGAACAAGAAGTCCTCGCAGCCGGCGCAGCATATTACTTTATTAAGCCATTCGATCTGGATGTCCTGGCAGAGCGGATTATGCAGCTGACCGGATGGAACAAATCCGGTCAGGATAACATACTCACCACCTCCATCAACGGTGAGGTGGATTTGGATCTGATCATTTCCGATATTATGCATCAAATTGGCGTTCCGGCGCACATAAAAGGATACCATTATTTGCGCGAAGCCATCGGACTGGCGGTTAAGAACGGAGACATCATCAACTCTATCACCAAACAATTATATCCAACCGTCGCCAAAACCTACAACACTACCTCATCCCGGGTCGAGAGAGCCATCCGGCACGCCATCGAGGTGGCGTGGGACCGCGGCGACGTCGATATCCTCTCCTCGTACTTCGGTTATACCATCCAGAACACCCGCGGAAAGCCCACCAATTCCGAGTTTATTGCCATGATCAGCGACAAGCTGCGCCTCCGCCTGAAAATTGCATAGAACCGTGAATATATTTTACACCTCCTGCTGCAGATTTGCAACAGGGGGTGTAATTTTGGATTCCCAGTTTTGTGTAAAATTTTATAAAAATATTAATTTGATTTTACTTTCCGGGAAATATAGCGTATAATATTCACGTATCAATATAGCTGGCATAAGAGATGATTCCGATGGATTGTTCTGTTTGAATTGGAAGCATTTTGTTTACTGTCGGCGTATGTCGACGAGTGCCGCCACTGTTACAGCTTGGAATAACAAACTCACGAGTGGAACAAAAATTGCATATCGAATTGCGTCAAACTGTCAATATACTACTTCTATACCTAATGCTGTACAAAGACTCATGTATCCTCCGGGCATGAGCAATCCTATTGTTCTATGGAAAACAGATGTTTATATGGATTCTAAGATGGATTTCTACCAATATTATAATAACTGGACTGATGCCAATATCAATGCATATGCCGAGACATATCGAAAAATCGCCGGACAGTATTATAGAATGTATACTTATGAAAAAGATTTATATGATTGGATATATGGAGATATATCGATAAATGATTACAATATGGATCCATACAGCAACAACACTCGTGAGCTAGTCATCATGCATGAGATGATGCACGTATATGGATCTATTGATATTGATAATCAATTTTCAATTTTATATCGATATACACCCACCTGTAACGGCCTGACATCTGATGCAAATTCGATTTTAAACGATAAGTATTGAGAATTGGGGGTTAATTTTTATGAAAAAGATTCTTTTAGTCCCACTATCGCTTATCTTGTTACTATCAGGTAGCTTGTGGAGCGGCTCACAGAAAAGTCATGTTAATGCTCAAAATGCAGAAACACCGCAAGCCCAAAATACAAACACAGGAGAAATTTCGAACTCTGACCTTACGGAAAATAATCAGATATCCACTTCAATCCAAGAAGTTTATGCAGATGTCAATGCGGAATACAGCTGGGCTAAAGATCCATCTTTCTCCAAAAATCTGATTCAGGACAATACCTCCATTGTCAAAATAAAAACGCTCTGTGTTAATGATGCAGAATTTCTTGTTGGAACTACGGACCCACGCGGAGACAACCGCCCTTATACACCCATCCTCGTAGAAATCTCGGAAACACTCTATGGCGATAAGCTCCAGGGTAAAGTGACCCTTTACCAAAGCGGCGGAAAAGTTTTGATCCGGGATGCCATTAAACATTTACCGCCCGAAAAATCTCAGAAAATGGGCCTGAATGAACTGACGGCACAGGAGCAGGGTAGCATGTATCTACATTTTGGCAATGAAGAAACGGATTATGATCTCATAGAAAATCATGATTATGTGGTAATGGTCAATCGATCAAAAGAAAATTTATATGGAATTGCAAGCGGCGGCTACGGCGTATTTGAAGCAGCTGACGGCAAAAATTATAAGAACGTCATCACTGGAAACCCATTGGAATTTTAGTTTTCTACCTAAAAGGTGCCGACATTCAGAAAAAACAGCTCCGGACAATATTATAATATGCCTGTCACTGAAAAGGATTACTATGATTGGGTCTATGGCGAAATCTATATAAATGATTTCAATATGTCTAGGCTTTCGACCCCCAATCCACGTGAGCTTGTCATTATGCATGAAATGCTGCACGTATATGGATGCAGAGATATCAATCAGCCGTCTTCGATTCTACATGGGACTTCTGTTGGCTGGACCGCAAGTAATTTAACGGCGGACGCCAACACCGTTTTAAAAAATAAGTATTAGGAGGAAAGCCCCGTGAAAAAATTGTTGATCATTCCACTGATAGGCGTCTTCGTATTCACGGCAACTGCCGCTACCGGTTTTAACAAAAATCTTGCGAAGATTAGTAGTCAAGCTGAGCCGCCCTCCGCCGCAAGCGCCACAATGACGGCCGCGGATCCCACCTCAAAACTGGAAACCGTCACGGAACCCACAGGGTCTATCCCGTCGGAAAAAATATATACAACGATGGGCGTACATGCATCTTGGGCAGTGGATCCAACAGACACGGCCGATGTGACAAGACGGCTGCAAAAAGAAGAAGCTTTCGCCATTGTAAAGGTGAAGGTGTCTGCCCTTAAAAAACCAGAATTCCATCCTGACAATGAAAAATATTCTGGGATTGGGGCCGTAATCCCTATTGAAGTCGAGGTGCTTGATGTGTTGGACGGAAAAAAGATTGGAGGTTCTATGACTCTGTATATGAGCGACAACAAAGCGCTCATTAAAGACATGATTCCCTATCTTGAACCCGAAAGTGTCCTGAAAATGGGGGTTGATGATTTGAGCGAGGAAGAAAAAAATACTCTGTATATCTCTATGGAAACGGATTTTTGTGGTGAATCCTATGATTATACCTTGATAAAGGACCACGAGTATGTGCTTATTATATCATATCCTCCAAAAGCGAATGAATATTTGATTTATCAAAAAGGCTACGGCGTATTCGAAGCGACTGACGGCAAAACTTATAAGAACGTCATCACTGGAAACCCATTGGAATTTTAGTTTTCTACCTATCATCTTTTTCGCTGGCGTCGACACCGTTCGGCGCCAGCTTTTTTATAGTTGCCTGTTTGTCCTTTCCCGCCCCAAACCGTATACCCACATCCCCTTTCGCATATATTGACTTGGGACGTCATGTCTTGATGCCATTGCAAGGGAGGGATTGGCATACCGGTTTCGCTTGGGTATGCCTTTGATGATGCAAAAAAAGCAAATTGCTGTAATTTCTATTGTTTTGACGGCATTCCTATTGATCACCGGGCTCATTTTTAACGAGAAATATCTGCCTCCCTTTCCCGTTGCCGCCCCGGTTCAGGGCAGCAGCGCGTTTCCTACGGTGATTGTGGATGCGGGACACGGTGGCGTGGATGGAGGCGCCAGCGGCGCTGACGGTACTGTTGAAAAAGAACTCAACCTACAAATCGCTTTAAAATTACGGGAACAGCTTGCAGTGCAGGGTTTTAATGTTATAATGACAAGGGAAGAAGATATTTCGATCCACGACCCGGATGCAACCTCCGTCCGGCAAAAGAAAAAGACCGACCTTTTTAATCGCATGAAAATCATGGAAAACACACCCAATTGCATCTATGTCAGCATCCATCAGAATTCTTTTCCGGATAAGAGTCAGCATGGAACCCAAATCTTTTTTGGAGACAATAATCCGGCCAGCGAAATTCTGGCGAAGAATGTACAAGAAGCCATTCAGACCAATTTACAGCCCGAAAATAAACGCAAAATCAAAAAATCTGGTAAAGATATCTATTTATTGTACTACAGCGAGGTCCCCATTATTATGGTGGAATGCGGCTTTATCTCAAATGCCAATGAGGCCAAACGCCTGCGGGATGAGCAATACCAGAACCAGCTCTCTTTTGTGATATCCCAAGGGATTATTCAATACTGCGGCGCACAATCATGAACCACTCCCCCAACAGAGGCCGCAGGGAGCAAGACCCAAAATGTGCTCCACACTCCCGGCGGGTTTTCCGGAACGGATGCTCCCGCCCGGCCGGTTGGAGGGAATTTTAATTGGAAGGACGTAAAACCTTATGCCCCCCAAAAGCAAAACGGTTTATATCTGCAATGAATGCGCTCATGAAAGCGCCAAATGGTACGGCAAATGTCCCAATTGCGGAGAATGGAACACCTTGGCGGAAGAAATCCGTGAGGCGCCCGCCAAATCCTCTCTATCCAAGGCCGCTGCCCTCCCCGCTCGCGATCCCCTCTCGGCCATCAATCTCACCGAGATTTCCGCCGACTATGAAATTCGGCACTCGACCGGGCTGCGTGAGCTGGATCGTGTGCTCGGGGGCGGTATTGTACAGGGTTCCCTGATTCTGCTGAGTGGAGATCCGGGAATCGGTAAATCCACCATTTTGCTGCAAATATCGGACTATTTGGGACGAAACCAAAAAGTTCTGTATGTGTCGGGGGAAGAATCCGCGCATCAAATTAAGCTGCGGGCCGCCCGCCTCAACGTCCAAAGTCAAAACCTGTTTGTTATGGCCCAAACGGATATCACGGCCATCTGTGATTATGTCCAGTCCGCAAAACCCGATATCGTGATGGTGGATTCCATCCAAACCATGCACTACCGGGAGCTTTCCTCCTCGCCCGGCGGCGTCTCGCAGGTACGTGAATCCACGAACCTACTGATGCGTTTGGCAAAATCCATGAACATTCCCATTCTCATTGTGGGGCATGTCAATAAAGACGGGGCGATTGCCGGCCCTAAGGTGCTGGAGCATATTGTGGATGCCGTGCTCTATTTTGAGGGCGACCGTCATCTCTCCTATCGCATCGTCCGCGCTGTCAAGAACCGATATGGCTCGACCAATGAAATCGGCGTTTTTGAAATGCGTGATACGGGCTTGGAAGAAGTGGAAAACCCCTCCTTAATGCTGCTTTCGGGCCGTCCCAAGCAGGCCAGCGGCACCTGCGTTGTGTGCCTGATGGAGGGCACGCGTCCTCTTTTGGCCGAAGTGCAGGGCTTAGTGGCCCCTACCGGGTTTGGAACGCCGCGGCGTATGGCCACAGGCTTCGATTATAACCGCATGGCCATGTTGATGGCCGTGCTGGAAAAACGGGGCGGCTACTTTTTCGGTAATATGGACGCCTATATCAATGTCATCGGCGGCCTGCGCATTGAAGAACCGGGCGCGGATTTATCGGTAGCCATGGCACTGGTATCCAGTCTCAAGGACATTGTAGTCCCCGAAAAAACGCTCGCGTTCGGAGAAATCGGTCTGGCAGGTGAAGTGCGTTCGGTCGGAAATTGCGAAGCCAGGATTATGGAAGGCGCACGACTGGGCTTCGAGAAATGTATTGTGCCTAAATATAATGTAAAGCATATTGCAAAAAAGTTGCATTCCTCCATTGAAATTGTGGGCGTTCACTCAATCCGCAGCGCCATACAAGCCATCATGACTCCATAAGCTACGGGACTTTTATAATGCCCTCACATCCGGCGTTTCTGATCGTCGAATGTGGGGGCATTTTTCTGGTTCGGTTTATTATTCTATTTTGTTTATCTGATTTTCTTCCCATGATGATGTTTTGTTATGATCCGGCTTCTTTTGGTAATATGCACAGCCTGTATTTTCCAGGTTGGTGATTTGTGAAGCACTTTGCAGATGGCAGTAACCTTCTTGCTGATGCTTACAATCCGTATTGCAGGGTATGATATTCAAGTTATCCATCCTTTTCAGGCATGATTTTGGGTAAAAACTGGTGATACATCCCGCCACGTAAAAGAATTCTTTATCCTATTGTAATACACGGGGCGATATTTATGCATGTTGTATTTTGGGCAGGGAAAATACGATCATTTTTCCTGAATGCGTTCCTAAGGCTATCCTGAGGCTTAAATTCTGCCAAGATTTTCTGCCCATTTTCGACAAAGAATTTTATGGGAACGCAGGATATAAAATGCACGAAACAGGATATCATAAATAGGGGTTCGCGTTCTGAAAGAGTATGCCTGTATCATCATCCTAAACATATTGTAATTCATGATGGAGAATAGAAGCACTATGAAAAAATACACCGTCTTACTCATCGCTACCTTTTTGCTGGCCGGTTCCGCCTTTTTAATTCCTGTAATTGCCCGACAAAGTCGGCCCTATGTTGATGTTATGCTCACGCAAAGCGTTTCGGTCAGCGATTCTACCATCTGCCGCGGAACGATTGAGGAATCCGAACAGGAAGAAGTCAAACTCGATATGCCGGTCATCGCCCAAAAAATCTACGTTGCCCCCAACCAGAATGTACAAAAGGGCGAAAAACTCTTTGATATCGATTTAGACCGAACCCGGGAGGCCCTCCAAAACTTGCAGACCTCCGCTTTGCTCAATTCAAATGCGCTTCCTCAGTATGACCTTGCGGGAATACCAGAGAGCGTTTACGCTCCCTGCAGCGGCGCCATAAAATCCATCCATGTGAAAACCTCCTCGCTCAGTGACCCTTCGCAGACGCTCATGACTCTGTCAAACGCCTCCGATTTACAGGTCTCCGCAAAAATTAACGAAAATCAAATTGCGAACATTCAATTGAACCAGAGCGTTATCTTTACCGGCTCGGGGTTTAAAGATCACGCCTATGAAGGGTATGTAAAATCCATTGCCGCCACGGCGCAGCAGACATTAAACGGCACCGCAACGGAAACTGTGGTGGAAGTCGTTATGGGCATATCCCACCCGGACGAAAAGCTCAAACCGGGATTCAGTGTCAAGGCCGAAATCGTTACTGCCCGCAAAGAAAACGCCATTGTTGTGCCCTATGAGTCGGTGGAGGAGGATCAGGAAGCCCAGGAATATGTCTATGTTGTTGTCAACCAGGTAGCCTATAAAAGGCCCATCGAAACCGGGCGGGAAATTGAAGCGGGGCTGGAGGTCAAATCGGGCCTCCAGCCCGGCGAATGGGTCGTGCAAGATGCCAAAGGCGTCAAAAACCGCATGCCCGTTAAAACCTTTCAGGGAGTGACATCGCAGTAATGGGAATCCTCTCAATTGCCGCAGGCATCTTCAAAAAAATGAAAAGCCGCACCCTGCTTTCCGTCATGGGGATTGCCATTGGCGTGACCTCTGTGATTGTCATCGGCTATATCGGCGATGTGGGCACGAAGGCCGTCAACAACGAGCTGGACAGCTTGGGTATTGCGGGGCTCTCCGTCAGCACCAATTCCGAAACCAGTGTATCCTCCCATTTGCTGGAGGATGAATTGGAAATCCTGCGCAGTATGGATGCCATCACCAGCGTCAGCCCTTTGATTATGGATTACGGCGAATTTGCCGCCCATACAGAATCCGTGAACAATATTATCTGGGGCATTGACGCAGGCGCCCAGCAAGTGATTTCCCTGAACCTGCTATATGGAAAGTCCATCACAAAATCGGATGTCCGAAAAAACGCCTATACCTGTATGGTGGACGAAAGCGTAGCCCAGAAAACCTATGCCAGGACTAATATAGTCGGAAAAACGCTGTCCATTTTGATCAGTGGTTGCTATGAGGAGTTCGAAGTCGTTGGGGTAGTCGAAACCGGCAGCGGCATCCTGCAAAACTTTATTGGCGATTACATCCCCTCCTTCGTCTACATCCCCTACACAACCCTGCAATCTATCACCGGAAAAAGCAATTTCAGTCAGATTGCAGTCAAAGTACAGGACAATAAAGATATGGATCAAATCAGCGAGGAAATTCGCAGAACCCTGGAGCAAAAAACGGGACTTAAAAACGGATACACCATTCAGAATCTATCCCGGCAGCGCGGCAAGCTTTCCAATCTTCTGCACATTGTTACACTTATCCTTTCTGTCATTGGCGGCATCTCACTGGTGGTGGCCGGCTTGGGGGTAATGACACTGATGTTGGTTTCCGTCCATGAGCGCACCCGGGAAATCGGCATTAAAAAGGCTATCGGCGCCAATAATCGCGCAATTCTGTTCGAATTTTTGATTGAAGCGCTTTTCATCTCGCTGTGTGGCAGTATATTGGGCCTGTTGTTGGGGACCGTCATCTCATTCGGCGGCAGCCAGATGGTACGCATGGATTTTGATATTTCGCTGAGCCGGTATGGTATGTGCCTGGTTTTTTCCGCCGTAATCGGCAGTGTCTTTGGGGCCTACCCTGCCTATAAGGCGGCAAAATTGAAACCGGTGGATGCTTTGCGATATGAATAAACCCCCTATTTCTGCGCCGGCTGCGTCGGGGCAGCCGCTGCATTCACTCTTAACACTTGTTCGGAAAATATTTGCAAACTCTATTTAAAAACATGGTGTTTTATACAATAATATGATATAATCGAATATAGTTCTATGCCAATTGAACGAAGAGGAAACCGTTTGGGATCATGGGTCAGTTCCCCATTGCGCGGTGAACAAAAAACGGAAAGGTCGGCAAGAGATGCAAAGCGAACGCAGGGAGACGTCCCCCAAAGAATCACTATCTTATGCGGCGCTAGGACTGGGAAAATCACTTTGCAGCCAAGCAGTGGGCTTCTACTTACTTTTTTTCTATACGGATGTGCTCTCCATCCCCGCTAAGGTCATTACTGTTTTATTCCTGTTATCGAATATTTGGGACGCTGTCAATGATCAACTGGCCGGCTATATTATTTGCAAGACCCGTTCCAGGCACGGCAACCTCCGCCCCTATCTTCTATGGACAGCTTTTCCCATGGCCATCTGCTCTATTGCCTTATTTTTCACCCCCAACGTATCACTGACCTTGAAAATTGTGTATGCCTATGTGGTCTATTTTTTATGGGATACGGTCAATACTTTTTTATCGATTAGTATATATTCCTTGCTTCCGTTGATGTGCAAGAGCGATAAAGAAGGAACCAAAAACAACTCGTATCTCATGATGGCCACCGTATTTTCGGTTCTAATTGTCAGCACCTTCACGCTTCCCCTCGCAAATTGGTTGGGCGGCGGCAGTTTGAATATGAAAGAACAAGGCAGCTACCAAAGTGGTTTTCCGCTGGCGATGCTTCTCTTTGGGGTGATAGCCATCCCTTTTCAGCTCCTTGGCTTCAAAAATGTTAAGGAGCGGTATGCCGTTTCCAATAAAAAAACCATTGCTTTTAAAACCACATTCCAGTGCTTTATGGAAGACAAAACAATCCTCCTTTTCTTTTTTATCTTTTTTCTGACAACCATGGCCAACACCTTCAAAAATCAATCCTCAGCCTATTACATCAGTTATGTACTTAAGCAACCCGGCAGCATCAGCCTTTTCTTTTTCACAGGTATCGGCGCTTCCTTGCTGATGCATTTTTTCATGCGCAGGCTGACACAGATAGCCGGGGTTACAAGGGCGGTTTTTTTCGGTATGATTGGCAGCCTCCTGTCCCTTGCTATTATGCTTTTCTCACGCCACAGCCTTACGATCACCATTTGCGGCAATACCCTTTTTGGTCTGGCAAGCGCCATTCCCGCCAATCTGGTATATGTGATGTTGGCCGGCTACATAGACAAATACAATAATAATCCAGAGAACAAAGGAAATATCAGCGCCTGGTTTTATGCTACCCTCAGCTTCGGAACAAAGGTCGGGGCTGGAATTGCAGGTTCCATTTGCAGCGGGATACTGGCCTATGTGCATTATAAGCCCGGCGAGGCCGCAAGCCCTCTGGCTGAAAAAGGCATTACGTTTAACTTTTTGGGAGGCACCATCCTTGCTTATGCCCTGGCACTTTTATTTATGTTCATCCTGCGAATCAAAATATCCGGCAGTCTTTTCCCCGTTTTGCCCCGAAAGTCACAGAAAACGGCTGCTCTCCCAAAAGGAAATTGACGCCATTATGTCTGTTCGGCATTATGAACACAGGCTACCATAAGTCTTATGGGGCGCCGCCGCCCAAATACTGCAAGCAGGTAGTATAGAGGGGCTTTCTTTTCCACAATGCTCATCCAATATCAGGGCGTATTATATAATTATAGAATAATTTTAAAATACTGGAATACCATGTTGACTAACGTACGTTAGTTAGATATAATTGTAATAAATTGGAAAACAGTATAATACTAATAGAAAGGAAGGGTGTTATGAAGAGAGAAATTATTTCGAGATCTTATGTATTACTGGAGAATGCTAAAACACTCCAGTTGGAATATGCTCTCATTACCGAACCAGAAAAGCACCTGCCTTATGGGGTCGAAATTCTGGAAATCAGCGAGGACGGCACCCGCAGTGAATCCTGTCTGGAGCTTACGAGTACATACCAAACAATGGTGACATTTGTTGATACCCTTGCGCAAAGCTATGTATCGCCCACCACCCTGAGGGATATCGTCGAGGACAATTCCCCTATTGACGCTTTCGTCTTGTCGGATCCAAGTTCACAAAGTATACCCGCGGATTTAGTAGTGTCATCCAGATAGATTCCCAGCGGCATATTTAATTTTATATATGGAATCAAAACTGGCGTAAAGATATATTTTTCCTATTCCAGTAGGTCATTCCAACACTTCAATTGACTCAGGCCTCACTGTCGAATAGAAACCCGTCGGTTCATTCCGGCGGGTTAGTTTTTTTACGGATTAGAGCGTCAAGTATTTTGCAAAGAATCGCCCATTAATTGTATTAAATTCATAATATTGGTTAATTAAAAGTAAAGACACCTCAATTATAGTAAAAATATTAAAATATATTTGATTTATTTCGACACGAAATAATTCCAATTTGGAATAACAAGTATGAATTTCACTATTTTATTCCTCTACATCCCAAATATTTTACATTAATCATGTTTTTTCGACATTTTTCTCCCGTCAGAAGTTCCCTTTTATTCCGACGTTTTTTTTGTTATTTTATACATAGCAAAGCAAATGCTTACGGGGGGGGTACAAGCACATGAAAAGAAGAATGAATACAGCAGTGGTTGCGGGCCTCGCGGTATTACCCGCACTGGGCTTTTTTGCAAACACAATCAAAATGTTCTTTGGATTTCTTTTCTAGTAGACGCGGTATAAAAGGTGCTTACATAAGGGGATAAGCACCTTTTATCATTTTGCAAATGATTCCGGATTTCGTCTCTTATAATTGCGTGAGATTTCCTGTTATTTCCAGACGGTTTATTGTTTGGAGATTCAGGCTAAAAAAAGTGCTTACTTTTTCAAAAGTAAGCGCTTTTTTTTAAAATCCCCCTATATTTATCCGCTTTTTTTTGTTATAATATACATGTCTATAATATAGAAAATTTGTACGCCGTGACATACAAGGTCTCAGTCAACAGAACTTTTTAGTTTTTCATAGTAAAAATGAGAAGGTATTGTTATGGAAACAGCTTTGGTCATCACAAAAATATTTGCCTTTGAAAGCGCCTTTCTTGCAGCCTTTATCGCATTATGCAGAATCAATTCCATTGATTTAAAAATAATGCGGTGGCTTCCTTTGCCTATGATGTTTATATTGGCGAATATATTTTTGCTGGACGGCGCCGATTATTCGTCCATTTTTCCGCCTTTATTCGTTACGGCAATCATCTTTGTTCTTACAAAAAAAATAAAATTCAAAAAAATGATTGTAGATTTGATTACCATTGTCAATCTGACCATTGTATTTATGGTTTTCATTTCCTGTATCGGCCTTGTTGCGCAAATCCTGCCTGGCTCAAATAAGATTATCGCAACACAAGTGGTAGGATTCTGTGTGTACGCGCTATTACAATTGGCGCTGGCTACCTTTTTATATCGACCCAAAAGCGGGAATAAAATCAAAAGCTACTACCTTGAACTTATCTCTGACCGCTTGATTAAACGCTATAACGCCTCTATTCTATTTCTGGAACTCTTTTTGTTTTTTGTTATCGGATATTTCCAGAGCTTTAGCCTGTATCAAGATGATCCAAAACTCAGCAATGCTTTCGATGCGGCATTTTTCATTGTATTTATCGTAATTATTGTATTGCTTGTGGACGGTATCAAATATATCCGTTCCATGCACGGACAGATTGTCGCTCATATTGAAAAAGCCGAGTGGATCAAAACAGTTGGAAAGAGCGAGGTCAAAAAGGTATCCTCCTTTTATGAGGTTGATCGTATCAAATGGCATGATATGACCAAGAATCTTAACCGGTTGACGTTGCGCATTAAAGAAAAGGCGCCCTATGACGAGTTGTTGTCAATCCTGGAACATATGGCCAACATTAACATCAACGTAGCTGTCCCCACCTGTGCCGATACGGGCTCCAATCAGGTCAATGCGGTTATTAAATGCAATAAGATCAATGTAAAGGATCTGGATATTGAAATCGTAGAAATTGTCAGAGATCCTTTCCGTGTCAGTGATTTCAAAAAGATTGACGAAAACAGTATTGCCAGCTTTATTGATAACAATATTGAAAATGCCATTCAGGAACTGTCCGCCAAAAAAATTCGCAATGGTCAGGTCATTGTAGAATTCACAAGAATTTTCACCATTATGCATATAACCATCAAGAGCAACAGCGAGCCTATTCCTACCGAAATCCGCAATAAAATGTTTGATTTAGGATTTTCCACCAAGGGTGAAAATCGTGGCATTGGGCTGGCAATGATCAAAAACTATCTGAAGGACATCGGTGGCGATATCACCTTTTTCAATGACGGCCAATACAATTGCTTTGAAATTGCCTTGGAGACGGAGGGGGGCGGTTCCTCTTACCGTAAGAAACCCCATAGCGAAAAGAGAATCGATTACATCAGTTTCCACGATCTATAACACTATACAGTCCAGCTGTGGCAAAGCTGCCAGCAAATCCACCTGGCAGGACATCTGACAATATACATACAAAATCACGGAACCCCTACCTAGGGAGATATCTCTTTATCTCCTGTTGGTAGAGGTTCCGTAATCGTTTTGCAGCATAGTAGAATAATAACGGATAAAGCTGAAGTTGGTAGGCACCCCCGCCTCCGGATTGATGGGGGCTCGATAAAGTCGTTCCAGCACATCCGTCTTGCGGCTACCCCAGGTCCGCTCAATAGCAGTCCGAATAGCCCGCTCAATATCTTGAGGCTTTTTATTATACTTCTTCGCAATCGTCGGATAAATCTCTTTGGTAATGGACAATTCCTTGTCGCCATAATCCACACACATCTTGACGGCATAAATGATATACTTAAATCCCGAATACTTAGGTTGCATCCCTAATTCTAATAAAATGGAGGTCATTTTCTTCTCGAGTCTTGTCCCCTCCACCACAACCTCTTTTTCTTCGGTGGCTGATTTAGGCTTTTCGGATTCCTTTAGATTAACTGCTTCAATTTGACTCTCCAAGTGAATGATCTCATCCAGGAGGTATTCCGCCGTTTTCTCCCTCGCCTTATGCATATGGATATTGGCGCCGGAATTAATGGATTTAATGCTTGTTAAGGTGGTTAAATCATCTGATAAAACAATGATGAAAGGATTAATTTCCAAAGGCAAATCTCTGATCTTTCGTATTACCATCATCCCAGGCATTTCTTTGAGAACCAAATCCACCACAATTACGTGCGGCAGATTATCCAGGATAACATTGAAAGCTTTTAATGGATTCACCGTATACCCGATAAAGTGGATATCATCTTGCTGTTCCATGTGATCCTGAATGCCCTTGCAAATTTCCTCCTCGTCATCAATAACATAAATCTTGAGTGGTCGCTTTTCATTAAAATTTATCATAATTACAGCCATCCTTTCAAAAAAGAAAACAGGCATATAGCTGTTTACACATTGCATCAGTTCCATAGATGATGCAATGGAAGTTTCATTCCACTGCTACAGCTATTCTTTAATTATAATAAATTTTTACAGGAAAATCAATACATTATACGCTCTTATAGCATCCGTATGTCTGATCTAACAAAAAGTCCTCAACTTCTCGCATTAAGAAACCGGGCATCAACAAGCCTCTCGATATTTTCTGTATTAATTTATCGATTTCATCCCTCTTCAAGCTAATATCTTCAACCGTTTGCGTTTCAAGAATTTTTGATTTATCTTCATTAAACTTTAGAATTTGAATTCCATATGTTGATGCTGTCGTTTCCTCAGCTTCTATAAAGGTTTCCACCAGATAATATTCAATATGAAAGGTGCTTTCTTGAATTTTGTACGTCGCACACAATTCCTTTTTCATAGGTTAACCATTCCTTTCGTTGAAACTCATCCCTCGTCGTTTCGGATCTCCCTAATGAAATTGTACCCCAGCTAAGAAAACCATTTCCAACACACCCATTACTACTCAATTTTGAATATCTTTAACTGGCTGCGCTGGACATCCGCTCCGTGAACCCCGCCGGAGTGTGGCGCAGCATTTTGAGTCTGATTCCCGCGTAGCGAACATATCGTCGGCAACTTCGTCCTTGACCTGTCCACAATCCCCATGGGGGCGTTCCATGAAGCCTGATATTCACGGTCTCTGCCGCGGGGAGTGGTTCACTACTCTTACTACTCAAGTATATCGCATTTTGGTCAATTGTAAAAAGATTCATCAGATCGATTAATGTCGAATAAAATAGATTAAATTCGATTTAATTCTATTGTAAAATTATACCTGAACAAAATTATATTTTTATTCAATTTTATAATTGCTATTCTCAATTATTTTCGTTGCATTTCGACAAATTTATCTAATATGTAGCTTCATGTCGATTTTTATAAAAAATATGTCGCTCAGACTTGACACCTGGAATCCAGTACTGCAAAGGACATCCATACAATAAGGGATAGGATATGGTGATTTGAGTCAAACAATAATATATGCGTACTCCAAGAATGTATCCCCTGTTTTTGCTGTTCAGGTTGTCTGGGTGGCACTCCTGAGGTGCATAGCATAGGAATGAATCCCTTTTCTTCTAAATGGATTACACGCTGTTACAGGGCCTCTGAGAGCAGCATGGGCAGATGGGCCAAAACGGGGACGTTGTTTTGCTAGGCTCTCCATCAATCTGACAGCTGGCCACGAGCCGGGAATTGTAATATCCACGCATCTATTCCAAGGATTATTTTAGGAGGTTTGGCAATCAACATCATCGCAACCCACCTGTCCCCCATACACAGGAAGCGCCAATAAAAGTCCAAATTCGGCTGTGCGTATTACGAAAAGAGCCGGCATCCTTTTGGGATGCCAGCTCTTGATGATGATATTTTAGACTTGCAGGATCTTTCTTATCCTATGGCGCAATAGATCCAAATGGATTATTAACGTTATCGGTGTTGTGATCCTTTGGATTATCTGCGGGCTTTAGATATACCGTTAGCCAGTATTCTTTCGCTGGGTTGGTATAGTCCGCCACAGGAATACCGGCAACTCTGGCAGAAGCAAGATGCGTTGTGTTGGTATCTGTCATTACAAATCCATCATAGGTGAAATACTGCGGAATTACAGCATCCACCCGGTATCCCTTCTGTTCTGAACCGCCCATTGGCAAGGTAAAGTCACTGAAGAGGGTTGTTGCCAGATCCAGTCCCGAACGGGTTGCTACATTGCGCGGAGTAAGCATGGTCGATGGTGTTGTTGGGTTGACATTCGTAATGGTCATAAAGCCGGTAAGAGGTAAAGCAAGTCCCGTGGGATAAGTGGTTCCCAATACCACTTGACGAATATGAAGCTTCACATCCATGACCACTTGGACCTCTTTGATAACCACCACGGTCTGCGCACTGCCCCGCGCAGTATTATAGGAGGCATTACCGTATCTATTAAGAGGATCCGTAAAATAGGCTTTGACGTAGTAGGTCCCATTCTTGGTTACATTGAAGGTGAAATTTGCATTCCGATGATCACCGCCAGCGTCCCAAGCTGTCACCGTACCCTTATCCCCCGCCGCAGCCGCCGCATAAGCACTATCAAATCCATTCGTGGTAGGATTCAGGGTGTCAATATAAGGCGTCTGTGTATTGCCTTTATACGTCAGTACAGCATTATTAGCAGTATCCACCCGCAACCATTCGATCTTATCAATGGTGGCTCCTGTCTGCATATAGTTAGCAAGATGAGCCGTCACCCTCTTGTTCGCAAGATCAAAAGAAACTGTTTCGTCAACGGATGGACTGACCTTCAAAACGCGGTCAGAGTTTCGGGGCGAGAACCATAAATTATTACCGTCGAAACTAATACTTGTATATTTCGCAGTAGCGTCAGAAGCAGAAGCAGTCGTCATCCCCCAGTTGTTATTGTTATAATAGTTGTGGAAATCTGTCATGTCATATGGGATATCGTCCGTCATGGATTTATACAATGGGATGACATACCCTGTCATCGTACCTGTTGCTGGATCCAACTTGACCAGACGATCGGAATAGCTTGGAGACATCCAGACACTCTCGCCATCAAACACTGGGTAAACAAATTTCGCAGATGTGGTGAATGTATTCAGGCGACTCGTCATCCCAACATTGCCATTCACACCATTGGTCAAATCGAAGCCGGTAAAGGTTGGCGTACCGCTCAGATTGCTTATCTTGACCACACGGTCAGCATGCGCCGGCGTGATCCAGACGTTGCTGCCATCAAATACGGCGCCATGGAATTTACTTCCATTAGTCCCAACACACGATGGGGTAATATCAGTGCCTGCAATGTTATAGCCAACAAAGGTGGGCGCTCCCCCTAGATTGCTCACTTTTACCACCTTGTCGGAGTGATAAGGTGCCATCCAAATACTGGTACCATCAAAAGCTGCCGCCTCGTACAGCAAATAACTTCCAGGAATACCTACCGCAGAATTGGCGTCAATATTGGGTCCCGAGATGGCAAAACCGGTCATTCTTCCCGTGGCAGGATCCACGCGCACCATGCGATCCGCATCGCCTGGGATCATCCAGATATATCGTCCATCATATACAAGGCTAGTAAATTTAGCGGTGGTTCCACCTGATGAGTTCGGTGTCATACCCGTGTTGCCGTTAACCCCATTAGCCATGTCGAAGCCCACCATCGCTCCGGTTGCAGGATCCATGCGCAACAGACGATCCGATTCATATGGTGGGAACCACAGGTATTGCCCATCAAATACCGGATTACCGTGAAATTTAAATTTTGCGGTATCAGTAGAGCCGGGTGTAGCATTTTGCATGGCGGTCAAGGGGTATCCTGTTGCTTGACCCGTTATGGGGTTGACTTTCATCACCACATCACTCTTATAAGGCGTGAACCATAAGGAACCGTTCGCATAAACATTGCCAAAATATTTTTCAGCCGTAGTGCCACTTCCGGCCGCCGTCATCCCTGTATTGCCGTTGACGCCATTGGTCATATCATAGCCGGTAAATTTAAGTGCATTGCCCGACACGGATTTCACGGCATGTACTTCTAAGGTGCAAATGACATCATCTTCCACATCTTCCCAAGAGTAATCCGGCGGACCTTGATGTGTCGCCTTTTTATCAAATTTGATATAGTAACTTTGTGTCACCGAATCAAACTGGACCCAATAGGTTTTCGTAACCCAAATGGGCGACATGTAATAGGCACCATCAACTTCACGGAAGTCAATATAATGAACTTTTTCACTGGTCTGGAAACTGTCACCGGCTTTGGGATTCATGAATACATCCGTCCGCCAGCCCGTTTCATCAGTACCCGTTTTAATAGTCAATTTAGTCACTTCCACTGAGCTGTCCACAGGCTTCCAGGAAACATGCGATGGAGAAGCGAAGTTCTGCGAAACCGTATCGCTCTGGCGCGTTGTAGGACCAAAGTTGGCCGTTGCTTCATTATGCGCATCCAAATACAGTAAGTCACCGTTCGGTGTCTGATCCGGATTAACCGCATTAATGGTGATATCAAACTTGGCCTTGGTGATGGTAATCACCTTGCCGCTTTGCATGTATCGGCCATCATTCAGCTGCCAAATATATGTAAGCGCATATTTGCCTTCATCTGCAATCACAAAATCGCTGCGTTCATTAAACTTTTGGCTCCAGATGCTGGTGTTATTATTGTCGAGAGGCAGCTCCGACCCTAGATCCATCAGTCCTAGATTCCCTATGCTCACAACCTTTTGAGCCTTCAGGAAAATTTCACTATGGTCGGCATTATTCGAAAGTAGAGTCGTATGGTTTTTGTTTAGCGCCATGTGCGACACATTGACACCTGTGTATTTATCATTTTCTCCGTCAAATATCGTACGCAAAGCTGCCGGCATGTTACTGCGCTCCTGAATGGTATTCTGGCTGTTATTTAAGGGAGAATCCGGGTAAACACCTTCCGTGATATCCGTGGGGTCCAGCGCAAAACGCGCACCCGTAGAATAGGCCATGCGTACATCATCGGCGTGATCATATCGCGTTTCGGTAAATACATTTTTTGTTTCACCGGGCGTTAGGTTGACAGTTGGCACAATACGAAGATCACGTTTTCCCTCCACGCTACCAAAATAGGCGGTGGTGGTCAGCCACTGAATGCCGGGCGCAAATTCATCAGCATAGTAATGTCCCACCGTCTCCAAAAGCCTTAAAACCGGTGTAGACGCACCATATAAGGTCACCAATGTATTCTCTGTCTTGGCCCATATGGAGTTGAACTTGGTACTCAAAGGGAATTTTACTGTTAAATCGCGCACGGTATCGTAAATATTGAGCGGCAAATTCGTGACGCCATCATAGGATTTTGAATAGGTATTCAGGAAAGCGGTGGATGCGGAAGCCTGGGAATAAGCCATGACTTTATCCAGAACATCCGGGTCACTGGTTGTGTTCCAGTTCGAAGAGGCCGCCGAGGCAAACACACGCAACTGAGGATAAAGCTCCGTTACATAGAGCCAATGCGAATTCGCGGCAAAACCAGTAAAACCAGGCGTTGCGCCGACAGGCAAGTCCCCTGCCAATCCACTGTAAGCCGTACCCATCTTCGTAGTATCACTGGAGTAGACACCCTTTAGACCCGCAATGTCACCGGCGCCACCATCATAATGGGTGCCGCCTTCCCACTCGCGCATAGCCGAGGTTTGTTTGTCATAATAAGAATTGTCGATAGAACCGCCATACATCACGCCTACAAAACCGCCAACATCTGTGAAAGTAGATCTGGAAGGATCCACGACCGTGTCAATATTGCCTACTTCGCCGGCGGAGTAACAGTTGGTGATCTGGCCGTTATTCTGGCCCACAAAACCACCTAAAATTTCACCCTTGGACTGCATGCCAACCATGGCGGTGGTGTAACAATTATTAGCGGTAAAAGAATCGCTTTTTGAGTTCGTCATATCGCCGACGCCCAAAAAGCCGCCGATTCCGTATGATCCTTCCACGCTGCCGGAAGTATAGCAATTCTCAAAAGATGAAGTTTGATACGCAGTGCCCGTAAATCCACCTGTCCAGACGGAGCCGTACACCTTATTGACCGCGAAACAATTTGTAGCATGGGAGTCAAAGTCGGCGCAAGCATAGAATCCGCCAGAGTGACCGCCCCAGCTGACAATAATATTATCGACTGCATAACTATAGTTAGCGGTACAGCGGTTCCCTCCCCCTGCGTAAGAAGAAACATGATTCTTTCCATAGAAATAAGTATCTTCAACGGAGCATTGATTAAAAGTAGTTGTGCAGCCATCGGGTGCATTGGTCGCACCTCGGGATACAAAGCCACCTACAAGATCGTTACCGTAAAACAGGCTGTCTATAATATGTACATCCGTAAAGTCCACCACTTGCGGAGAACCTGTGTTTCCATTCCCGAACAATGAAACATTATCTTCAAGAGGAACCACTACTTTTGCCGAAGCAAACTTAAGATTTTTAACCGTACCCGCATAGAGTTTAACAAAACCTGTATTCCCTGTTGCACCAGCAGAACTGCCTGTAACACCCAGATTGTAAATGGTTTTGTAATTGCCGTTGATTGTAACAGACTTGAGATTCATGGTAACGGGCGTCCAATTGCGCAAATTGCCGTTTAGATCAAGATCCTGCATCAATTGGATGATATCGCCGTCTATGCAATTGGTTAAAGCATATCGCAACTGTTGTCCAGAATAAACCGACCATGTGCCGGCCATCGTAAGGGAACCCGAAGACTTATTTGGGAGGGCTTGCGGGTCGGTGGAACCGGTAGTGCCGGTAATGGCGCCCGTATTGGCCTCTGTTCCATTCCAAGCCCAAGTGGTATGCCAGACAGCCGTTTGTCCCGTTGTCGGCGGACCGGCCCAGCGGAATTCGTCAATACATTGAGAAACCCATTTCTGATTCAGGCCGTCTTTCCAGGTACCCGGAATCACATACGCGCCGCTATAGGCGGGCAAAGTGTAATTCGCATTGCCTGAAGTCCTGAAATAAGAAGAGTCCTTCATTATCGTATCGCTGAGAAGGTCATTGGTGCCGCCACCGTAGGGATCTGGATCTGCCTTCGTTGGTTCAACAATTTGCAAAAGCGGAAAAATAATTGAAAAGCAAGAAAACAGCAAAGCAAGGCAGAGCGCCAAAGCGCCCACCCTCACTTTTATTGATTTTGGTTTTATGTACTGTGATACCCGTGCCATACTCCTTTTTCGCTGCATAACATGGCCTCCTAATTTGGCATTCAGTTTACGCAAGATGTCTACGATGTAATTTTGTGATGTAACTACACTTTCGTTCTAAGGATATTGGCGATTGCTACGAGTGGCGCTGATGTGGGCGTACCATTCCACCACGCCCGCTCAAAGTCTGTGGTAACGATGCCATCCATCTCAACCTGCACATCTAGTGTCGCGCCCAAATAGGCAGGATCATTCTTGACCGCTGTTGAGAGTTGGACATTCTTAAATAGGTTAGGTGCGGTTTCGCCCGGCATCAATTTTTCTAAATAGTAATAGAAGCCGTCGCCCCCATCTCTCCAATGGGTGGTATCCAAGTCTGGAATCACAATCTCTTGACCGATACGCGCCATCAACGGAGTAGAGTCTTTCAACACCACGGGCATCACCATGACGCGCACAAAGGCAGGTACGGTCCCGTAGTTTTTGGCAGAAACCTGCTTATTGTCCGTTTTCCAAGGCTGCAGAGGATCAAACACATCTACAACATGAACATCAAAAATGGGCTGTTGACCTTTAAATTCATTTTTCTTATTGTCTTTTGCGGTAAACCAGGCAAAGGTTGTGCCCAACACAACGGCAAAGCCAAGTAACAGCACAATCAGTAGTATGAGCCCCTTGGAAAGAGTACCCTGCAGTCGTTTCAAATGCATCTTTTATCTCTCCGTTTCGATAGTAATGAAGAAAAACAAAACCAGGGAAACTACCCATCTAATGCAGATGTTCATTTCCACTTGCCATAACCACAATTCTCTCCCCTGTAAAAGAACCATGATTATTGATTATTTATTTTTAATAACCAAAAAGAAATATACAATATATATTTATTGCATATGGGATTAGTATGTTTTGTCTTGACAAAACGCAGACAAAACTGGGCCACAATTCTGCTTTTATTATAGCCGTATAATTCTCGAATGTCAAGTATTCTGAGAAATATATTTGAGTATTCAATACACCCTGTATAGTTCCCTATATTCAACATTAACACTAAAAAGATGAAGTATTGATCAATTATGCATTGCTTATGCGCATATAAAACAATGCATTTTTTGCTATAAAATAATAAAATTTATTACAAACATATTGTAACTTAGCGAATTCAATCGGAAATCATTGATGCGATAATTACGCACGATCCGCCAACGGTTTTATACAAAGTAAAGGGTCGAATATTCTGTATGAATGGAGGTTGCACTAATTCGCATATGTAATTATAGCAGAAAACTATAGTGATTCAAAGACTTTTTTAAAAATACAAAAACAGAACCACCAAAGACAGTGTTTCTGGTGGTTTTGCTCTAAAGAGCTTTCTTATATAATATCACTTATATATCGCTTTGGTTTATGCTTGCCTTAAATTTTTCGGCCCTTTTTAGGATCTGTTCCATGGAATTTTGTTTTTGCCGTGTATAGCGTTTTAAGCGGAACAGGCTTTCTGGCTCTCCTGCGCGAATCGTATTGATTCCTTCACAGCAGGTCAAGGTTGCGGCAAAGCCAAGATCCCAGAGAACCTCGAAGGATTCCTCGGATATCCTGCCCAATGGATAGGTAAAGGTGGTTGGAGTGCATCCGGTATTTTCATATATGAGATTCTGTGATTTTTCCAAATCCGATTTAAAGCGCTCTTGATAGGCTCCCTTGCTTTCCTCAGACTTTTTTTGACTCCCCATGGCGCCGTGCAGGTCATAGCTATGATTTTGAATTTCGATAATATTTTCTTTTTGCATCTCGCAAATCTGTTCCCAAATTAGATTGGGGTATGTGGTATTGGTTTGTACCTGCGTTGAGTAATCATCTGTAATTTTTCCAATAATGGAGATAATGCCCTTCATATGATACTTTTTGAGCAAAGGGTAGGCATATTTATAGTCGCTATAGTTGCCATCATCAAAGGTCAGCATCACAGGCTTGGGCGGAAGAGGGACTCCGTCCTTGACGTAATCGATCAGATCCTGCATTATCACGGCCTGATAGCCGTTTTCCTGTAAATATCGCAGATCGTTTTCCAAATCCACGGGCATGATGACCAATTTAGATTTGGCGGCACTTCGGCTGATGCGGTGATACATGATAATGGGAACGCGAACCGAAGGATTATTTTGTACAACCACCGGTTCGGTTCTGGACGGTGATTGCGCATCCCCCTGTAAAATCTCTTCATTAAAATTATATTTTCGATAATACTCTTTGGTTTCGTCATTGCGCACCACTTCGCTTCTGTTTTTCTGCAACAGGCATGTGATGGCATAAACGTCAATCCAGATTTCGGAGGGACCTTCTTTTTGAGAAGGATCAAATATAATTTGCAGGCCAAAATGCAGATGGTTCTTCGTAATATTATTGGTATTCTCGGTCTTGCTATATCCGCTGCGCCCCAAATACCCGATCACATCCCCCGCCTTCACCAGCTCTCCTTCTTTTAAATCACAGTGATAAGGCCGGTTCTTACGCAGGTGTGCATAGTAATAATATCGTTTCGTATCCAAGCTTCGGATGCCCACACGCCAGCCACCGTATTGATTCCACCCCATGGTTTCTACCACACCGGATTCCACCGCGATGATGGGCGTACCGATTGCCCCCATCATGTCATGTCCCAAATGTTTGCGCCTGTAGCCGTAAGAGCGTCCCGCGCCAAAGTCATCATAGTGGCTAAAACCATAATTTTTAGCAATGGGCGAAAAAACCTTGAGTCCGTATTTTTCCTGCCAGACCACTTGCCCGTCCACTATCGCCTGAATCTGGTAATGCCCCACAAACTCCCCCAGAATGGCAGTGTACGCCTCCAAATAATAGGAATAGTGTTTCATGGTGGCCGTGAGGTCCTCCATGCGCTCTCCCTTTTTCAGCTTTTCCACAACATCCTGTAAATCCTTGTCTTTAAACGGCGCAAATTTATTTCCGTTTTTTGCTGCCAGATAGGCCAAAAGCTCAATCCAATGGATAGGATGCTCCGAATCGTGTGTTTCAATATCGATGGCGAGGCATTTTTCCAGTACTTTTGTGTTTGGATTAAAGTCAATCCACTTGATAAAATCCTTTTTCTCATTTTCTTCGGCCGAAACCATAGGAATCCCCATGGAAAAAAGTAAGATAATCATCATGATCAAGCTGAGCAGCCTCATCCGAACCATATTTTTCACTTCCATTTCCGATACTCCGATACTATTACAGGTGTTTAAGGGACGCTCTTACAGGCAGAAAACCTTAAAACCATCCCGCCATGGTTGCATAAGCGCAGCCGTTTGCCTGCGATACAGGGAACTGCCGGGTGTCTGAAACGCCCCAAAACGAACGTGGCATAACAACGCATATTTGCATTTTGCATGAATTGAGGGTTACTTTCTTATTCTTTCAAACTTACCTTTTATAAACCGCGAAAAATTTTGAGAAGAAAGACAGAAAATGTTTTTTTAGCGGCAGCGCAGGACAAGCACTCCGTGCTGAAAAAATAACCGGGCGCAGCTATGGCTTTATGCAAGAATGACCCATTTGTATCCCCTGTACCTGCAAGCGGGATCGCCAGGTACGAAGATCGGCAAATGAGTCACTCTGGATATCTTAAAACGGATTTAATATTATCCGTATTAGAGACCTTCATAGCCACATGGGTTTACGGCAGTGTCAATAATTTTTCAAAAGTATTCGGCCCTGCAATGCCGTCTACCGCCAAGCCTTTTGATTTCTGATAGCTTTTGACAGCCTCCAGCGTGACCGGACCGAAAATACCGTCCGGCTTCACAGAAGTATGGCCGTTAGCATACAATAGAATTTGCAAAATTTTTGCAATATTCCCTTCAGCGCCCAGGCCAACATCTCTTATCGCTGCCTTGGTTAACGGCCCATAGAGGCCGTCATCCACCAAATCTGTCATATACTGCAGATTATTTTCCACTTGCAAGGCTTTGCAAAGGCCTTTTTGGGTGTCATGGTCAAATACACCATCTTCCACAATACCCAGCATATACCTGCTATTGATCCATTGGATGCCTTCTAGAATAACCAGATCCTTGATTGTGCCATAGCCAAAGACTGCACCGATTCCATTCCCAATGGCCCGGCCAAAGTTTCTGTCATTTTTTAGTTCCATATCGTTGGGATTATTAAGGAAGGCACATTCCACCAAAACCGCAGGGGCGTTTGTCTCCCGGATAATCTCGTAATAATCTCTGCCTCGATCAGTGAGTCTGGTTTTTATACCTCTATCCCTTAGGCCCAACCGCACAAATTGATCCAGGATGGCCTGTGCAAGTTTTTTGCTGGCACCGTCGGATTTAGCATAATAAACTTCCGTGCCCGTTCTGGGAAAAGGACCAGCATTGGAATTAAAATGGATTTCAACCACCGCGTCCACGTTGTTCGAGTTTGCAAGGGCTACCTTTTCCGAAACGGAACTGTTCGTATCCATCGTGCGATTGTTAATTACCTTATGCCCAGCCTGTCTTAAAAGGGCTGTCGCAAAATTGGACACGGCCAAGGTAAGCTCCTTTTCCGGTACGACATCACCGTCCCTACCGTCCCAAACAAAACCGGGATCCTTGCCGCCATGTCCCGCAAAAATTGCGAATTTTGCCAAGTTGATCCTCCTTTCTTTCAGACAAGCGCCGATCCATCCTGTGTTTTCCTTTTCAAATTTGAAGTGGAAAACATATATCAAAAGCAATCGGTACTTACTGTAGAATTTTCGGACGTGCAATCATTTCCATACCTACTCTTTGTATTGAACCGGTATGGCCTTTGCTTCCACCTGTCCTATTCTATTAATATGAATCAAGATAATATTGTGTGTACTGGGAATTGACAATCGCCTTGTAAAAAAATGTCACATTTTCCGCTTAGCAGTATAAATTTTCCTTTTTCAAATCCTGTTTCGCTCCACTGTGCGCCCTTCCCTGCATTCTGGGCGCCTCCATTATACTCATCAGAGAAATCTGTTCCGCCATTAGGCATACAAAACAAAGAGATGGGCAGGTCATTTCTGGTTGAAATTTGCTGCTCCATCATTATCCCATAATAAACCATACCCCACGGCAGGAACCGCGGGGTATCAGACCCAAAATGCTGCGCCACACTTCCGTCGGATTGCACGGAGCGGATGCGCCACGCAGCCGGTAAAAATTGTAACCTATACGGCCGTCCGCCAAATATCATCTTAGCTTTAAGCGAAACCAAAAGGTGCTTCCATTGCCCACTTCACTCTCTACGCCATAGGTAGCGTTCAGACGGTTCAATACATCCCGTACTATCGATAAGCCCAACCCTGTACCTACCACCGCGCGCTTATGGGTTTCGCTGGATTTGTAATAGCGCTCCCAGATCCAGGCTTTCTGCTCCCTGGGAATGCCCTTGCCGGTATCGGTTACCGCAAAATAGGCTTGCCCATCTTGCTTTGCAAGCGTAATATGAATCTGTTTGTCATCCCCGGTGTAGTTTACGGCATTGCCAATAAAATTATAGATCACCTGGGCCATGCGCACCTCGTCCACTTCTACTATGATATCCGCTTCAATTTCTTGTAAAAAGCGATACCCCTGCTGTTCCGAGAGCCACTGAAAGCTCTTGATCACACCTTTGACGAGAACGCTCAAATTGCATTCCGTGAGGGTCAGCTCGATATTGCCGGCTTGTATCTTAGAAAGGTCCAAAAGATCGGACACCAGCGCGGTTAAGCGGTCAGCCTCATCAATAATCACCTGCAAATGGGCCGAGCGCTTTTCGGGGTTATCTCCCGATAAATCCCGGATCATTTCTCCATACGCCTTGATCATGGTCAAGGGGGTACGCAAATCATGTGACACATTGGCCACCAGTTCCCGGCGCAGGGTTTCTACCTTGTTGAGCTCTTGGGCGGTATAGTTCAGCGTCTGCGCCAACTCGTCAATTTCTGAATAATCGCCCCCCTCAAAATGTACGGCGTAATTGCCCACCGCAAGTTTTTTGGCCGTATTGGATATATTGGAAATCGGGCGTGAAAGTTTGCGGGCAATAAAGAAGGCGATCCCAAATCCTAATAACAGCGTCCCGATCGTAACATAAAATAACTGTCTTTGCAAAATGGAGGTCGTAGAATTCACAGGATCCAGTGGAGAAGCAATATATAGATAATAGGTTTTGTTATCCTCTGTTTCTATTTTTGCCCCGAGTGTTAATGTCATGCTTTTGAATTCGGGGGTATCACTTTTTTGCAGGTAGGTTTTATCTGTACTGGCCTCAATTTGCTGGATAAATTGAGGGGCATTTTTGAGGCCCGGTCTATGGGGACGCCCAAAGCCGGGCTGATCCTCTGACGTGTACAAAACGGCGCCATCCGCATCAAAGACATAAACAAGCAGCGAGTTTTTGAAGCTCAGCTCATTGATGCGGCCGGCCACCTCTCCCCCAGGGATCGCCTCCCCGATCTGGGCGGCCAGCTTTTTCATTTCAGATTCTTTCATGCCCTCGTAGGTGCTCTGCAATAATACGATTTGCAATAGCCAGATCAACACCAGAATGAGGGAGGTGAAGAGAATAAAATAAAGCCAAAGACGGATTTTCAGACTCTTAGTATCCAGCTTCAAACTTATATCCCACCCCTCGCAAGGTTACAATCACATCTCGATAGGGCCCCAAAGAGTTTCTGAGCATTTTGATATGGGTATCTACCGTCCGGTCATCTCCAAAAAAGTCATACCCCCAGACCTCACTAAGCAGTGTCTCCCGTGTTAAGGCAATATTTTTATTTCGCACCAGAAAGCATAACAGCGCGAACTCTTTGGGCGTCAAATCTACCCGATCTCCATCAACCGAAACCGTGTGGCTCAAAAAATCCACTTCCAGCCCCTCATAACAAAAGCGCCGCGAAGCATCCTCGGGCTGCGCCGCAGACGCCTGATTGCGGCGGATCAGGACATTGAGCCGCGCCATCAACTCTTTGGGCGAGAAGGGCTTGGTTACATAATCTTCAACGCCTAGCTCAAACCCAAACAGCTTATCGTATTCTTCCCCCCGCGCGGAGAGCATCAGCGTGGGAATTTCCTTCATTTTCCGGATTTCCTTTACGGTAGAAAATCCGTCGAGCTTGGGCATCATGATGTCCATAACCACGGCGTCAAAGTTGTGTTCGCGGCAAATTCGAACCGCCTCCATGCCATCCTCTGCCTCCACCACCGCATAGCCGTGAAACTCTGCGTACTCCCGGATGACCTCCCGAATGCGCTGCTCATCATCAACAACCAAAATTTTGTACATGGCTCCCCCTCTTTTCCTGTTTGCAATGCCGATCTTCCTCATTTTACTTACAGCATACACACGACTTGTGAAAAGACTGTGAGGGTGAGGTGTACAGCGGATAAAAATATCCATTTACCCCAAAATAAAAAAAGTCGGCAGCACCAAGGCCACCGCTTTTACCAAAAGGCAATCAACTTGAAAATGGACTACAAATAATATACGCCGTCTTCTCGCACCACTACTTCATTTTTGCCCATACGCATGTACTTAAAAACGGGTACATCGAATTTCAAAAAATCCTTGACCGTGTAATCCTGCAGATGCATAACGCGCACTTTACAGGTTCCCACATCGCACACATACAATTTTCCGTCGTATAGGCTCATGGAATTCGGATTCTGGAAGCAGGAATTACTGCCTCCGCCGATGCGCAGATCCATTTTCATCGTGCGGGTGTTATAGCGGATTACGGCGTCCCCCTGGGGAACCGCACACCAAAAATACTTGCCGTCCACAATAACACTTTGGACGGGAAAATCATGATAAGTCAGCGACCCGAACCAGGTGAGTTCCCCCTCCTGGTTGAAAATGCCCGCTTCTCCCTGCGGGTACACAATGATGATCTGCCGATCCGGCAATTGCCCCGCATCACAGGTTACGTAGTTGCTCAGTTGGTTGGATATGGCCTTAAAGGCCCCTCCGTACTTCGTTAGCAGGTAGGCGCCCTTGGTGACCGGGTATACCATACTGGTATCGAAAGAGTAGGCCGTATAAGAAACCTTAATCTTTTTATTGGACAAAGCAATTTTTTCCGCAAAAATAAAGCCGCTGGCATAGGGAATGATGTCTAATATTTCACCATCGAATATTTTTTTCAATTCACAACACTTCCCAAAGATAGAAATGAGCGCAAGCTCTATTATAGAAGTAGTATATATTCATCGTCATTTTATATCGCATTCCGTACAGAGCGTTTGGATGGTCCCAAAAAAGTAAGTGCCAAATGCACAATTCCCTAACATTCTACAGCATTTTTATCATAAGGTCAATTACATATTATAAGTATTTTCTGTATTTGATAGATTGTAAAATGAAGTGCGCCACCCAGAAAGGACAAAAAAGATAGCCCATAATGGAAACTTCGTGTAGAATGGAGTTGAAAAGACAACATTCGAACGGAGGCAACCATATGAGCTACCACCATCTTACCACATT
>JAVBST010000008.1:0-146789 GCA_031556545.1 Oscillospiraceae bacterium | reverse complement strand
GGCAATCAGCTCCAGCGATGCCTCCGTCTGCTTCCCATAGGGTCTTGAGCATTGGCGATGGGCGTGATACGAGTTTTGCGCATCTTCTGCCCTATAAGCCGTACCTGCACTGTTGCGGTTTATCTCCCTGTCTATGCAGGACCGATGACGATCCAGTTTTTTCGCAATACTGCGGTGGGAATAGCCTAATGTCAACAATTCCTGTATACGCCCTCGCTCAAATGTGGTAAGATGGTGATAGCTCATATGGTTGCCTCCGTTCGAATGTTGTCTTTTCAACTCCATTCTACACGAAGTTTCCATTATGGGCTATCTTTTTTTTCCTTTCTGGGTGGCGCACTTCATTTTACAATCTATCATTAATTTTCTGCAAATTAAAATTTTATTCAATAGTTGAAAAAAACACTAATTAATTGTATAATTTAGTATATAAAATTAAATTTTTACAACATCGCCATGAGACTCCTCATTTTTGAAAAATAAAAAGTGTTATCGTGTTTTGGTCAAAAAAGGAGGCCGTAAAATTGGGAATCAAGAAGCAAGATCATGGGCAACTGGAAATCAAATTTGATCAGAGCGACCTGCCGGTTGAAAATATTCACGTGCAAATAACCAGCAGAATTAACGAGCATGTTGCGGCCGTTATTACAGGCATGATGCAATGCGACATCTATGATCAATATGTTGATCAGGCAACCAGTCTGTCACAGATTCATATCGAGTACCAAAAAAATAGGAAAGCAGCTTTACTATATACAGGCATTATCACTTACATATCTGCCCAGGCACAGGGCGGAGGCAAGGATAATTCGGTTTACAATATTACTATCCATGCGCTTTCTTATACTTACCTAATGGATATCGTTTTAAAATCCCGCTCTTTTCAAGATGTCAATATGGCGTATGATGCATTCTTAAGTGAAATTTGTAAAGAATACGGGGCTATATTTTATAATTGTGCGGCAGAAGATCAAAAACTAAAGCAGTTTGTTTTACAATACCGCTCTACGGATTGGGATTTTTTAAAGCGTGTTGCGTCCAAATTTGAGCAGGGACTTTTTGCGGACGCAAAAGCCGCAGTTCCCCGCTTTCGCTTTGGAATAGCAGAGGGTAAAGACCGAGGAACACTGACGAGCTTTGAATATACGATTGCCAAGCAATTGGGCACTTATCGGAATTATGAAGAAAACAAGTACGTGAGCCATACCAGTGAATTGGATTTTCTGGAATATAAGATCCTTGACCGCTTTGCCGACAAAACATTTGCTTTGAGTGACAAGCTTCTTTATGCGGATAAATCGCTATACATCTCCGAAGTATACAGCGAAATTAAGGATTATGAGTTATATAATACATACCGGTTGAAGACAAAAAACGGTCTTAAAAAGCCCCAGCTCCAGAATACGACCATTCAGGGAATCTCACTTCCCGGAAAAGTACTGGCCGCTGAAAACAACCAGGTGAAAATTCACTTAGATGTTGATCAATTTCAAAAAGTGGACACGGCTTTTTGGTTTGAGTGCGCGACTTTTTATGCAACCTTTTATGCAATGCCTGAGATCGGCGACTATGTCTGCCTGTATATGCCAACCTTGGATGAAACCGATTCAATCATCCTAAACTCCCTCAAACAAGACCCCGAGGGAGGGTATACGCGCAACAACGCGGTGCACACCTCCAGAAACACTTCTGCCGCCGGGATACCTAGCGCCATCAATTTTGCCGCAGCCGCCTCGGATCCGGCCGTAAAATTGCTGACCACAAAGGCTGGCCATATGATTCAACTCGGGCCGGACAATGTTACCATTCAGTTTGACGAAAACAATTATCTGGTTCTCCATGACTCGCAGGGCATTGCCCTTTATTCAAACCAGGATATTTCCCTGCACGCTACGGGGAACATCCAGGCAGTAGCGGAAGAGAATATTATGCTTATAGCCGATGAGAAAATTACGATTCGAAACCAGAAAAGCGCCATAGAAATTGAACCGGCCAGCATTAAGATCAAGTCCAAAGATATTCGAATGAACTGAGGGGCGACTATGAAATTGGATATTGCTCGGCAGATGACTGGGAAACCTGGACTGAAAGGCTTCCGTAAGATTCGAAAGGGACGTAATCTGTATGGCATCTATAAAATCATAGGAAATTACTATAGAGTAATGCAACGGCGTGATCTATTTGAGCGTGGTGAAAAGAGTGGGCGAAACGAGTAAATACGCAATCTTTATAGCGACGTTTTGCGAACAGCTGATTCAAGAAAATCAACGTAGTCTTTTAGACTCACAAGGTATCTTATGTGAGCATCTATCGGATTATTGGCGTTCGTTTCAGAAAAGCATTGCCATGCTTAATCAAACGCCGTCCTACGTTGAGATATCCCTGCTGCGGAACTCTCTTCTAAAAGAAGATATCCCGCAATTTTTGATGGAAGGATTCAATGACCAATGGCTTTTTGATGGAAAAATATACGAAAGCACCCTTGCTTTTGAATCTTTTTCTCAGATGTGGTCTAATTGCAGAAAGCTTGTTTTCGTTGAGGCAAAACGATATATGGGGCAAATTCCACATTACCTTGCGGAGAAAGCTTTGTTGAAAATGGCTGATGATGCGGAAAGGACGCTTGCAGAAATTTTCTATAAGAATCGTGAAACGTGGATGCCTTCGCCAACCGCTGAAAAAACGGTTTTCCCCGCTCCATTACAATGCAGTCTGGGCGCCTACCGCCTTTTTCAATATTCTATATATGAAGGAACTGCAACATGAATTATTTTTTGCTCCGGCAGGATAAACGTGTTGAGCATTATCCCAAATTGAAAAACCAACTACCTGTTTCCGAAATATGGAACAGCAAAACGCCTTTATTTCTGGAGAGTGTCCCTTGTCATGACGCGACCGCTTACATGGCGCTGCATTTTTTCGAACATCCCTGCTTTGCGATCTCACCGGAACTGAAAAGACTGTTTGAGTCCTACCAGGAGGGCGCGGAATTCCGGGGCTTTGTCACCTTGGATGTGCACGGAAAAGGCATAGCGTACTTTTTTTATCGTCCACTCTTGCTCGATTGCATGGATAGCCGATCGGAATTTCACCCCAACAAAATGATCAAAAAACTGATTCTAAATCAAAGCAGAATTGGGCCGCATAAAATTTTTCAGGTGGACGGGCTGCTGGAAAGACATCTGATTGTGGATCTTGAAATATTGGAATTAATGCTCTGCGGAGATTTTTATCCCTTTGATTACGAACTGCTCGTAACGCTATAAGGTGGTGATCAGATTGGCCGACAATACGGAATTAGTGGTGGAAGGCGCACGGCTTGCCTGCATGAGCTGCACGGACAGTTTTTTGAGGAGTGGCCCGCCGCTAAAGGTGATTTCCCAGTCAACCGTCCGAGAAAACGGGAAGCTGGTTGCAACGCAGGACGATATTGGCGCTGCCATTCCGCCATTCCCTTATTGCCAAGTGTTGGGGCAATGCGCGCCGGCCGTGACGATGCTGTGGCAGGATACGAAATACGACCTGAATCTTATGACGCTGCAATTCGCTAAAAGCTTTACTTTTTGTGAGGCCGGGCAGGGTATTCTTATCACAACGACCTCCGGCCAGTCTCCTGATGAAGAAACAAGCCGCGAAGAGGAAATTGAAGCGGTGATGGCATACCTGAAGGCCGTGAACGAATGGGCAAAGCAGCAGGACGACTTTGGCACGAGGCTGATGTCTGATAACGAACTGCGCACCCTGGCAACCAACTACGTCGATCTAATGCGGTCTATGGACAAACTTCCCAAAGACAGTGACGGCTATGTTGATTTTTATGATTTATATCCGGAAGACCAAAACAGAATGTACCGCTTGCTAGGCGAGATGGTCGCTTGGGACGAAAGCGGAAATCCATATACAGCTTTTAGTGCCCCAATTGACACTCTATCGACACTTGCAATAAAAGCAGATCCCGGAGTCGGAAAAAGATTCCCCTGTATTAACGGGAACCTCCTGATGAATCTTACGCTCCAGTCCGCAGTGCCTAACAGCTGGAAGAAAAACTTGCTGATCACAGGAATTGTTCTCGCTGCATTTTCCGCGCCCTTATGGGGACCGCCGCTGGCGGGAGTACTACAGACGGGGGCTCAAGCTGCCTGGAAAACGATTGCTGGCATTTTAGGATTGGCATCCGCCGATGGAGACCCAACGAATGAGATTAGTTATTTAGGGGAAACTTTTGGGAAACTGGGTGAAGTAGTTAGAAACCCAGGAATACAGGTGGATTGGTCACAGTCAATAATACATGGCGCAGAAATGATGGCTAAGCGTGGTGTTACTCCGGAAATGGTGGATCGATGGGTTGCGAATGGAAGGGCATTTTTACAAAGTGGCGGCCAATATTTATTTGTTACGCCTGAAGGAGCAGCGGTAGTAAGCAATACAGGAAAACTAATCACAACATATTCAGGTGCAGATTTTAATGAACCAATGATAAAAATAATTGAATTATTATTTGGAGGGTAACATGTTTAAAAATTTATCAAAAATCATAAACAACTGGGATCCACTGTGCCTATTTCCTTTTGCGCCTCAAGATGAATATCAGCATGAAATAGATGAAATTCAAAATCATTACCATGAAAGTATTGATACAGTTGAGTTAAGTTATATTATTTTTAATGTATTCACAAGGGCTTTTGGCGACACTTTTAGTCAAGCTGTGGTCGACTGTAAAACTATTGCATCTGAAATTTTATTTGAATACAATCAGCCGTAAATTACTCAATAAAATATGTACACCATCTGAAAGTGAGGCCTCCATTATGGTTCTTTCCCATCAGAACTTGCGGTTAACGGGAATCTTCAAGGATATTAGAATTGAGGATGTCGAAATTCGCCAGGCCTATAATGACCATGCCACGATCTACCTTAGCGGCCTGATTGTCCATGGGGATGCTGAGATCTTCATGCTCCGTGAACTGAAAGACGAGAAAATCAAGTTGATTGCAACTCAAGAAAGCGCGGATTCAGCCGGTTTGGCGAAAACGGTGTTTTGCGGCATTTTATTAAAAACTGAAATTTCGCACGCGGGTGGTTTATACCAAATCAAACTATATGGGATTTCCCATTCCTATTTGTTGGATATTAAAAAGGAAAGCCGCTCTTATCAGAACTACCGCATGACCTATGATGAAATCGTACAGACGCAAGCCGAAAAATATGGCGCGCAGGTTATGAATGAAGATCCCTCAAAGGATGAAGCCCTCGACAAATTTATGCTGCAGTATAGGGAAACCAGTTGGGCATTTTTAAAACGTATTGTCTCCCACCATCATTTGGGATTGCTCCCGGGCATCAACAAAGATCTGCCCGCATTCCATATTGGATTGCCATCGGGACACAAGCAAAATGCAATCGGAGACACGAGCTTTAGCGCCAGCTTCGATATAGCCTCATCAAAAGAAGCGATTGAAAATAACCGCCTCCCGGAAATGCCAAAATTTGATCAAGTTTGTTATAAGCTATCCGGTATGTATATTCCTTATTCTCTAGGGGACTCCATTGCCTTTCGAAATAAACCATACAGGATCGTGAAAATACATTCTCATCTTCATATAAATGAAGGCATCATGAAAAACGAGTATTGGATCGCACCGGAAAGCGGCTGTATGCAACCCCTTCTTTTTAATGAGGGCATCCGAGGGTTGGCGCTACAGGGAGAAGTCATTGACAGGATGAAGGATTTCACAAAAATCCATTTGTTTACTATCGATCAACAACAAACCACGGAGGAGGCCACTTGGTTTCGGCAATCGGCTTTTTACACCGCAGGCAAGGATCGGGGATGGTGTGCGATGCCGGAACTCGGGGATGTCCTATTCCTTTTTTGCCCTTCTACGGATGAAAATGAAAGTTATCTACTGTGTTCTAAGCAGGCGGCATATGATGCATTGATTTTTCCGGCCATAGGAAACTTATCCAAATCCGGAATGAACCCCTGTGCGCCAAGTATCGGGCAAGCAAAAACAGAGCAAAATATTGTGGATTCAAAATTTATCAACGCACCCAATGGCCAGTCTATGCTACTTGAAAATGATATGGTTCACCTTTCCAGTCAAGGCGGTACTTCTGCTTTATCTATATTCACTAATCACAAGGATGTGTCAGGAGCAACACTCGGCATACAGCTGAATACACACGGAGATATGATACTAACTTCCAAAAATCTTTTCGGGGGCGAGACAGGATATGCTGAGGGAGCGAATGCCAGAAAATTGACTTTAAATGCGAAAAAGCACTTAATTTTAGCCAGTGAAGATAGTTCGGTGACATTAAATCAAGAAACTGGTATGGCTGATTTCTATGCCACAGAGGTAAAGCTATTGGACGGAGAATAGAAAAAAACGGGTTTTTATTTAGGATTTTCATTACACATAGAGGCTGAATATCCACGCGTGTAATTGGCAATAATCTCCACAAGAAAAAATGGAGGTTATGACATGCGAACATCGAAAAACATTCTCACGGACAAAGAGATGGAACTGGTGAGTCTGCTGATGCGGGACTGCCAAAGCACAGGGGAGATTCAAACGAAGCTAAAACGTCTTTTTGCAGGCTCAATCGAGCAAATGCTTGAAGCGGAAATGGAAGAACATCTCGGATATGAAAAGCACAGTGGAGAGGGCGATAACACGGGAAATTCACGGAACGGTTACAATCGAAAGACCATCATCAGCGACTACGGCGAGAGTGAAATCGCAGTTCCCCGTGACCGCAAAGGCGAATTTGAGCCGAAAGTGCTGGAAAAGCGTCAAGTCCGCACCGATGAAATTGAGCAAAAGATACTGGCAATGTATGCCAAAGGTATGAGCCAGAGGGATATTGAAGATAATCTGCGTGAGATTTATGGCGCGGAGATACCGCAGACCATGATTTCAAAGATAACGGACAAGATTCTGCCAGAGGTAAACGAGTGGCAAAATAGGCCGCTGGAGAGCATTTACCCGATCATATACTTCGATGGGATCGTGTTCAAAAGCCGTAAAGACAACCAGATTGTCAACAAATGCGTGTACTCGGTGCTGGGCATTGACATGAGCGGCCAGAAGGAGATTATGGGCATTTGGCTGTCGGAGAACGAGGGTGCGAGCTTCTGGGCTTCTGTCTGTTCCGATCTGAAGAAACGCGGTGTAATGGACGTTTTCATCGCCTGCCACGACAATCTGAAAGGGCTTGGAGAAGCGATTAACGCGGTGTTTCCAAAGACGAAGCAGCAGCTGTGCATCGTTCATCAAATAAGGAACTCGATCAAATTTGTGTATTATCGGGACCGGAAAGAAATCTGCGCTGACCTGAAAAAGATTTACGGTGCGGTCAATCTGGATGATGAAGAGTATGCGAAGGAAGAATTTTGGGAAAAATGGGATAAAAAGTATCCGTCGATTCTGCGATCCTGGGATGCGAACTGGGCTGAGCTTACAACATTTTTCAACTATCCCCAAGAGATTCGCCATCTGATTTATACGACAAATGCGGTCGAAGCTTACCACCGCATGGTACGAAAATTCACGAAGGCCAAGGCGATTTTCCCGACCGATTCTTCGTTGCAATTTATTGATAATCAAACCACCAATATGGCCTATAGCTATTCGCCGATGTATTGGGATATCACGAGTCTAGCGCAAGACTGGTATTTTGGCATCAATAACGGATTGGTTTTGGCGGCTGCGGATGAAAGTCAGGAAAACTCCGTAATATATTATTCTGCCATTTTCGACGCTTCTTTGGGTGGACACAGAACGGAGGATGAAACCAAGCCGGCAATTGTGTTTACGTACGAAAACGTTAGCAACGGCCCCTCTGGAATGGCACCAGACCACAATACCCGCACAAATGATGAAATGCTTTCAGACTATATGGAAGATCCAACGCTAACCGCTGACCAAAAATCCCAGATCACAGAAAAATTTGAAGGTGGTTCTGGAGGATTTGGGATCATGGCAACTTATCCAGATAGATTTCTGAGCGTAACTTCATATAAACAGGAGTATAATAATTGGTGTGGAGTTGCAACGGCACGGATCATACAAAGGTATATATTAGGGACTTCTGATATTAACACTCCAACGCAATATACCATTTCAAAAGCGGAGGGATATTATCGTATAAATGGGGTGCGATATTATGGAAGGCTGTTTCCTGACGGAAGCAATGCATCAGGCGCTCCAGGTACGGCCGCAGATTGCTTAATCGCCTATTTGAATATGAAGCAGAGTCGCAATTGCTATGTCGGATATACACCAAGTAGTTGGGATGAAATAAAGCAAAAGGTAGACTGGGATTTAAAAAAATATGCCCCTTTTATCTTTACTCTGAAATCCAATGATACAACAAATTGGCCTTACAAATCTGGCGGCCACTATACAGCTCTTTATTCACAGACATATAGCACTGCAACAGCAAAATTTGGCTTGGCAGATCCGTGGTATTATGCAGGGAAGGCTCCGACCATTCCTAGCAATGCAGCTGGATATCTGAATATAGAACAAAGCAAATGCAAAACTGTTCATTACAATAATGCTCCAGATATTTTCTATTAATGACTATGTTTTTGGCAAGGCTCCCCCAGAATTACTCACTGGGGGAGCCTTGCGTAAAAGTAAATTATGAAAGGATCATTCTCATGAAGCGAAGCGTTGTGTTCCTGGTAAGTATAACACTATTTTTTACAACCGCTTGTCAACCGAGGACTACTCTATCACAAAAAAATGAATTTTCTTCGCTGGATGCGCCGCAAGCATTAACTTCGAGCGCTACTTCAACAACATCAAACCCATTTCTGCCCGAAGAAGTCGGCATAGTTACAGAAGGAAAATTTCTCCTTGAAGTTAATAATCCATATGCTGTAGATTCAACTAAAGAGAATCCGCGATTGGATTCCCCAACATTTATAGGGGAAGATTTGCTCTGGACAAAGTCATACGAATCTGGGTCTAACAACACGTCATACTATACAATTTATAATATTCAGTCCGGAAAATTCAACGACTTCAATGTTTCTATACCAGATTTTTCTGTAGGGTCGGGTAGCAGCGTTTTAATGCAACATCGGTTTTTGTATTATACAGATTATCTTGATGGTGATGTGCCACTTTTAAAAATGATGAAAGTAGATCTGCAGGATATGACTATAACCATCGTTGCAAGTAGAGAAAACAAAAAAGATGAAATAGAATTACGACCTTTTGTCTATCTAGCAAAATTAAATGATCATGAATTTGCTATTTATTCCACTTTTTTTGAAAAAGTTCACAATACGCAGAATTATAGTATACAGAAATACGATTGTGATACCAATACAAGTACAGAGCTTATTCATACCTCCATGAGAATCGATCCGACTACTGGTGCCTGCGATGGCGATTCCATTGAGCAAATCTGTGTTGCGGAGGGCAATATCTATGCTTTGTGCACAAATAATAATGAAGACTACTCGCTCAATATGTACGATGCTGAGGGCAAGTTTTTATCCAACATGGCAGTACCCGAAATAAAATCCTTTCTGTGCGTTTCACCTCTGTCAATAAAGATCATCGGACAATATCTCTTTTTGGGCAATTGGAATATGGATCATATAGTCTATAAAATGAATGGAAAGCATCTGGAGGTAATCGCAAATCAAGATGCTGGTATTTTCCCGGAGATGTCTTCAGTTTATGGTAATAAAAACCCATATATATATTCATTTGTTTCCACTGGCGATACCATGTCTATTTATATTTTTGAAATAAATACAGGTAAATTTAAACATATTGGCTTCGACTTAGATCCTGACTATAAGCGAGTTAGCAATATTACTCAAAGCGAAAGTGGCAATTTGCTTGTTGCTGTGCAGTTGGGAGATGGCGATACCGGCGAGGAGCTAAATCGATGCCGCTATTACTATGTCAAAGCGGAAACCATCCAAAAGCTGTTAGAGAACAGCTAACAATGCATAGATATTTGCTCTTTTGGAACTATATTCTGTATTATTGAACAAAAAAGCAATCTTCTTTTGGGTCAAAAAATACTATGCTACACTTTCGCTAAGACTGAGGTCTGGTCTATAGCCAGATTATGATTGACTTTGCGGACAGATTCGCGGCGTGAACCAAAACCCTTGGGGCGTTGCTCCAACCCCGAGGTTTATCCGCTTCAAGCATACCGGTGAAAAGAAAACCGGCGAACATTATGCCCGCCGATTCACCGTATAAGCTGCGGCAAGTGTCAGAGTAGTGCTCCCGCGTTGCTCTGGTTATGCCGCATTTTAAGTATTAACAAAATCTTGGAAGATGATTCTATTTACACTGTTCGGTGGTCAGAACCCACGTTTCAGCTGTTGATTTTTCAAGAAAACTCTCGGCTGTATTTTTTCTATTATATCAAATTATTTTCCAAAACACAAAATGCTTTTCGCCCTACATCGGACCAAATTGACCTGATGTGGAGCAATTGAATGTATAAGCAATTTGCACTATAATACATATATCCTACACTGTATGATTGGAGGACAGTATGAAATATAGAAGAAAGCTATTTATGTCAAAAGACATTTACAATTTGCAATCTACTGATAGCATATTCATCGGAGCGATGAAGGCCAATGTTGCTTTTCATGCACAAAACTGTCCTGAATACAAAGTGATTCTCGATACCTTGACGTTTGATATTGCTACGATACACAATATAGACGATTTATCCAAAATCCCCCCGTTGCCAACCTCATACTTGAAAAACCACTCCATGCTCAGTAAGCCATTCAACAAACTGCTGATAAAAACTACATCGTCGGGGACTGGTGGCAAAAAAACGCTAAGCGGCTTTGACATTAGTTCGGGTCTGTGCGGACTCTTTATGGTGCTGAGGGTGTTTCGATTTCACAAATTGTTATCCCTGCGATGCACAAATTACATCATACTCGGATACCAACCGGATCAATCCAACCAGACGGCGATGGCTAAGGCCTTGAAAGCGATTATGTTATTAGCGCCAGCGAAAAAAGTTGAATATGCGCTCATCTTCAAAAACGGTGAATACCAAATAAATACAGAAGGGCTTATAAATGCTATAACAAAGTTCAGCAAACAGAAACGCGCTGTCAGAATAATTGGATTCCCGGCGTATTTCAAAATGTTTCTTGATGAACTAAATGAAAGACATATTAAATTTAATTTACACAAAGATTCTAAAATATTGCTTGGAGGCGGCTGGAAAGCACTTTTTGCCGATGAAATTTCAAAAGACGAACTATTTAGCATGGCAAATGAAACGCTGGGTATTCAGCGTCAAAACTTCAAAGACCATTTCAGCACTGCCGAGCATCCTGTAAATTATGTGTCATGCGTGAACAACCATTTTCATGTTCCCACTTTTAGCCGTGTTATCATTCGGGACGTAAGAACGCTGGAGCCCGTACCATTAGGTACGCCCGGTCTGCTTAATTTAATTACGCCTCTGCTATCAAGCGTGCCATATGGCAGCATAATGACCGATGATATTGCTGTTATGAGAAATGGAGACGAGTGCGGTTGCGGCATCAGTACACCATACTTTGAACTGATCGGTCGTGTTGGGCTGGCAAGCATTAAGACCTGTACTCAAGCTGCGTCTGAATTTCTGAATACTATCTGACAGAGCGGAGGGGATCTTATGAACTATGTCAATGGAAAAATTATAAGCGATAGCGAATGCGATGCTGTACTGGAACGCATTGACGAGATGCTCATGTACACATTGCGAAAACCACCGCTCGATGTCAATCTCGTGATAAACGCCTGTGATACTGTTGTTAAAAATATCCACAATCTCGCTGTATTAAAAAGATTGCCGGAACTTGGTATAAGTCCGACGCTCGCTGAAATGTATATGAAGCAAATCGGTCAAATGCTCAGTGCTGAGGCGATAAGGGAGAGAATGAGGATTGAGCTGGGCGAAAATTATAGCAATCCAAGAATAATAACATACGCGCACAGCAACGCAACAGCCGTGCAGACAATAGCCCCACTTGGCGTTCTTTTCCATATTACAGCAGGGAATGTTGACGGGTTGCCATTTATCAGCCTACTAGATGGGCTGCTGACCGGAAACATCAATATTGTCAAGCTCCCAAAAGAAGAAGGCGGAATTACGGTTTCGTTACTGGAAGAGCTGTTCAAAATAGAGCCATCACTCAGTGAATATGTCTATGTTTTTGATTATTCATCAAAGGATCTTCATGCTATGAGGAAACTGGCAACCGCGGCGGATGCTGTCATTGTATGGGGAGGCGATGAGGCTGTCAGTGCGGTTCGAAAATTAGCCGATCCAAACACAGAAATAATCGAATGGGGACATAAAATCTCTTTTGCCTATGTGACGAAAGAGGGGGCGAAAGCAGATGTCCTTGAAAAATTAGCATTTCACATATGCTTAACTAACCAGCTTTTTTGCAGTTCCTGCCAGGGAATTTATTTAGACACTGAAGATATGCAGGACGTATATAATTTTTGCGAGGAATTTTTACCTATATTTGAAAAAGTCTGCCTAGAAAATCCGCTTGTTTCCGGTGCAGCAGCGAACATATTTATTCAGGCGGAAGTGACACTTCAAAATTATCATCGTCAGATTGAAAACAAAAGCCCTGATATTCGTGTTTACAGAGATCGGAATTGCAGTATCACCGCTCAACCGGACAGCAAACTTGAACCGTCAATGATGTACCGAAACATTTGGGTTAAGCCGCTGGAAAGGGACAACATTATAAATCTACATCCATATAAAAGTTATTTGCAGACCGCTGCGTTAATTTGTGCAGAGCAAGAATACTCGGAACTCTCGCAAAAACTTCTACAAACTGGACTTGTAAAAATATCGGATGGATTTGAAATGTCAAATTATGCGTTCGGTGAAGCCCACGATGGAGTATTTACACTCAGATGTTATACAAAACTGGTTTCGGTGCAGAACTATTCTTGAATCTGTCACTGTCAAGCAGAAGATGAGCAGCCCCCATATTATGTACCAGCGGGATAGAGGGTTCGGGGTGGATTTTAGCAGTAGTGACCTGCCCCCCGAAAAGAGTACCAATTGAATAGATAGAAAGGAAGTGGTAAAATAGAAAAATAGGAGAGATGAAAAATGCCACGAAAAACGTACAAAGCGGAAGAAATTGTAGGGCTGCTGCGGGATGTAGAAATCTTAGCAGGCAAAGGGAAAACAATATCAGAATCATGGTGTGCCGTTCACAAACTCCCATGCTGTTTCGCCCAGTAACACCGCATTGTCACTGTGATATTGCTCGTTTTTATAGCAGATATCCTCGACACATATATTAAATAGTGTCGAAATAAACACACAGGAAGTATAGTACGCACCTTCGTTATTGGCGTGATAATCGCCCGGAAGATAGAGCGAAATGCCGGGCAGCTTATCATACGCATAGACCCAGGCATCTCCGGCGTTTACAAGGATAGCGTTATTTTTATCGGCGGCCTTGGCATAAGCGGCAGTTAGCTTATCCTGATACACGACGTCCGGCTTCGCGTCAATATTCGCCCATGCAGGACTATAAAGAACCGGCACCGCGCCTGATCCCCTCGCGGCGGCGCAAAGAGCCTTGACGTCAGCATTAAAGTCGGCGCGCTCGTCAATCGGCCGCTCGCCATAATCCTGTATAACGACAAAATCGTATTCGTTATCCCGTATTTTTATCGTGGCTTCATCCTTTGTCTGACTAAGCTTGGCTCCACCCGGCACAACCTGGTCATAATCGATTTCGATTCCGTGCATTGATGCAATTGCTTTTACTTGCCCCGGAACGTCACCCGTATAAATAAAGCTGTTGCCGACATACAACATAGTATACTCCGTCTTAGCTTCGATATTGGGCGTTTCAGATGGAGAAGGCTTCTCCATAGCTGGAGATGAAGCTTCCTGCATGGAAGGGTTATCAGTTTGATTAAGCATTTCTGTATTCGCTGCCTGTTTGCCGCAAGCGCTTAACAGCAGAACCGAAATAGCAAGTAGTGCCAGAAAAAAATACATTTTCTTCGGTTTCATGGTCGTCCTCCCAGTACAGCGTTGGAGCAATCACTTCACAGTGCTACATAAAACGGTTTCTGTGCTTGCCAAGTTTTTAATGCTCAATTTTCATATCAACCGTAGAGCCTGAGCGACTAATAAAGATATGGTAGTTGATTCTAAGTTCTTTCCTTTAATTATAATGATAATATTTATTGCATGTCAAACTTTAATGCGATTTCATACTTATGAACACTGACTGACCTTCTCTGTTTTGAACGGGAGTGTCTATTTTAATGCTACAAGAGCATATACTTTTGCATTATTGCTCGAACTCAATGTCCAAACCATCGCCTAAATAGAGGCGCAGCATAGGATCATCGCACAACTCCCGAATCAAATCGGCATTTCCAAAGGATACCGATTTGATTCGCTTAATCCCGTTTGGATGAATGAAATTCTTTGGTTTCGGATCGATGTTAAAATAGGTTATTATACCATTTTAAGTTGGATTTTGTTGCCAATTTATTGTTTTTCAGCGCGCCCTGAAAATGCAAAAATGCGCTACTCATAAAACTGAGCTTAAGATTGGTTGATTTTCTTTACTTTCGAAGAATCCGTTTTCTTGCAGCAGCAACAACAAGCAAGGAAAAGAGAATCATCGCAACTGTCGTAACAATAGTTCCAGTCCAAGTAAAAGGAGAAACTAATATCTCTAATCCGACGTTAATCAGGGTATGACATAGTATGCATAGGAATACGTTGTTTGAGATTGTATAAATTGCCCCAAGAAAAAATGCAACTCCAAGAACGAAAGGTGCATACATCCAAATATTGAACGTTTCATATTGATGCGTTCCTGGAATCAAGAAAAGCGGGACATGCCATGCATACCAAATTAGTCCAGTAAAGACAGATGACAGCATGAACCCATATTTTTTATTAAACTCAGACTGTAGTATGTATCGCCAACCGGTTTCCTCCATACCTCCGCCAACCAACATGACTGGCAATAGAAGGAAAACCATATAGAAAGGCTGCACTTCTGTCAAACCAGAAATCTTAATCCGCAAAAAATAAAACAACACAACCCCGAATACAACAATAAAATAATGGAAAATACTACTCTTCAATCGAAAGATATTCTTTAGCCATTCTTTTAAACAGTTAACTTTACTGCTTCTCTTAAGCAGAATATATGAGGTCATAGCCGGTGACAGAGCATAGAGAATAAACAAAATCTGTACCAAAGGATGGTCTTTAAGGGTAATGCCATTCTGAGCTAAAGCAAACATAACTCCGGCTATTGCCAATGTCATACAGAAAGTCAGTATAATAAATTGTGCCGTGATTTTCTTATTCATAGAACCATGTCCTTCTATTATTCTCCGGCGACATAGCCGGGTAAACGCAGCGGGGATCAACAGGATAGGCGATTGACCAACTAGCTATACCAGCCATACGCTTTGTACGATGGAATTCCTTCTGCCTTTCACACCAGCCCTACTTTGCTATTAAACTCATCGATGAGCGCGTCAATTTGTTCGGTTTGCTTTTGCACGTTCTCAAAAGTTTTGCTTGGGCAGTACCATTGGTCGTCAAGTTCCTCGGTACATCGCCCCTGTTGTTCCACCCATGTGTAGTACTTGAGGTTGTGTATCCTTTTGCGCTCGTTATAGGTAAGCTCAATCATACTGTCAGTTTTTATGCCTAGCAAACTGGCAGTATAATCTGTCGCTGCCTTGATCATTGTATATTCTCCAAATTCCTCGTACAGTTCTTCTAACCGCGAGCGATACATCTCCACAGAATCGGTCAATACAGTGGCAACAACATCCCGACTTTGCAGCTCATAGTACTTGGCAAACTTAATGGCACAGAGCATATTAGAAATTCCCGAAATGCCCATCAAAGCCAATGCCTCCACGGTTTTCTCGTTTATTCCAACCTCGTCCTTCAGATATGCCTTTCCTGCAGGTTCATTAAATAGACGTAACAATGCCCTAGAATCATAATCATCAATAGCAATCGCCATATCCGTATTTTTTACGTTGTGTATCCAAGGTATATGCTTGTCGCCTATCCCTTCGATGCAGTGAGTACCAAAGCCATTGTTCAGAATTGTAGGACATTGCAGTGCTTCGCCCACAGCAATTTTACTGCGCGGATATTTTTGCTTGAGATAATCCCCAGCGGCCAGCGAACCGGCGGAACCGGAGGTCAGACAGATACCGGCAAAATTACTGTCATCGCATACGATGCTTTCATAAGCCTCCATGACGGCATTGCCTGTAATATTGTAATGCCACAGATAATTACCCATGTCTTCAAACTGATTAAAAATCATTATATCCTGTCGAGTAGCGCGGAGTTCATTAGTTTTGTCGAAAATCTCCTTAACGTTACTCTCCGAACCGAATGTAGGGATAACTTCGCCTGCTATTGTTGAGAGCCAGTTGAAACGCTCGCGGCTCATCCCCTCAGGTAGAATCGCCACTGATTCACAAGCCAGCAGTTTGGAATTGAACGCGCCTCCGCGACAATAGTTACCAGTCGAAGGCCATACTGCCTTTTGGTTGGTGGAATCAAATTGTCCCGTCACAAGTCGGGGGACGAGACAACCAAAGGCCGCTCCTACTTTATGGCAGCCTGTGGGGAAATATTTACCTATCATACAGATGATACGAGCATCAACCCCGGTTAGCTTGGAGGGCAATTCAATAAAATTTGGTCCACAGTACAGGCCACCTTTTTCCACACGTTCGTTTTTCCATGTGATGCGGAACAAATTGAGAGGGCTAAAATCCCAAAGTCCAATACTATACAACTTCTCTTTAATTTTGTCTGGCACGTAGCATTGAGGGTCACGCATCTGTTTGAACGTGGGGATGATTACACTATTGCTCCTCGCCTTAAGAACATTTCGCTCAAGAGACTCTTTTTGTATGGATAAATTGATCAATGTTACGACCTCCTTGCCTAAGTTTTTATTTAACAATCAAAGTTATACATAATGGCTTTCCCTGATTTGCAAGATCTGTCGGTAAATCTAATCATACTGAATTTGCACCCTTTTCTAAAAGCCATTAAGATGCACCAAATTTCCTGTTATGTAGATATGTACAAAGTCCACCATGATATCTTATTCAACACTTTTTAATGCTTCAATCATGTTTATTTTTTTCAATTTTCCGGTAGTAATTATCATAACGATTACAGCAAACGCCATTGTAATGAGGATTGCTCCGAGGTATACAACTGGAGTAATCCCTCTCTTAAACATCAAAAATTCCATCTCTAAAGATTCTAAAATATAAATATGTATATATTGGCCTATAAACACACCTATCAATGACGCCACAAAAGAAACAATTAAATTTTCACGATAAAAATACTGTGACACCTCTCGATCACGGAAACCAAGAACTTCGATGGTTGCCACTTCGCGATGACGTTCTGCCAAATTGATACTCGTAAGGTTTAATAGTACAACAAAAGCCAACGCAGCTGCCACTACAATAATAAGCCACACAACAAGAGAGATGCCCTGCAAGGTCAATTCGTTAATGTCAATTGTGGTTTGCGTCAAACTAACGCCAATCACGCTTTCATCTTCCATAATATCTTGACTCAAAGTCTTCTCTTGGTCATCAGTGGTATCAGCATTCTTTTGTATATATACTGCATTGTACGAAGGTGACTTGTTGAAGACTTTTTGATAATAAGAGCTGCTCATATATGCATTGCTACCAAAATATGTTTCGCAAATGCCCGACACGATAGCACTATATGTTTCGTCATCAGCGTCTGTAAAAACGATTTCATCTCCAATATTAACACGCATCGTCTGCGCAAGTTTTTCAGTAATTACAACGCCAGAGTCTCCAAGCTCAATATTTTTCTGCGTTTCCCTATTTCTCAAGTGAATCAACTTATCAATATCATTATTTTGTGGCGTGACTTTGGTTACCCGCAATTTATCACTGTCGGCAGAATTGATATCTAAGTGCTGCTGATTCAACAGCATAAGCGATTGGGTATACGAATCCGTCATAATATCATCTGTTAAGCTTTGGACGGTATTAAAAGGCGTATTGTCCCCCAATAATACCACCATATCATAATTGCTAATTTCAGTGTATTGTTTTTCAATGATGCCTGACAGAGAATCTCTCAGTGCCAATCCTGTGAGCAACAAACTCGCGCAACCGCCCACGCCCACCAAAGTCATAAAAAGCCTTTTTTTGTATCTGAATATATTGCGATAAATCACTTTTTGCGAGAAAGAAAAACGCTTCCAAATGAACGGTATGTATTCCATGGGTGTTTTTTTCCCCGCCTCCGGAGCCTTGGGGCGCATGAGTTGGAGCGGTTGCTCTTTCATTTCTTTTACAACAGAGATGATTGTTGTCAATGAAGTGGTAAAAATAGCAAGCGCTGTGCCACCCAACCAGTAACCTAGATTAATTTCCGATTGAAAAGCAGGCAAGGCAAATGCTCCTCCGTACGCGTTATTTATGATAACTTGGGGAACGATTTGCAAGCCCAAATACCCACCCAACAGGCTACCAAGCAAGGTCGGTACTATGGCATAGAAAAGATACTTGAAAAGCAATATCCTGTCATTATATCCCAAAGCCTTAAACGTACCCATTTTTGTGCGTTGTTCATCCACAAGTCGAGTCATTGTCGTAAGACTGATCAGTGCTGCCACTAAAAAAAACAAGAGGGGAATAAGTCTTCCAATATCTTCAATCGTATCAGATGCCTGTGAAAAACCCTCATAACCAAAACTAAACTCCCTGTCCAACACATACCATTTGGGATCATGCGTATCGCCTATGCCTTTGAGTTCCTCTACAACACTGCCTACTAATTTCTTATATTCGTCACCATAGGCAAAGAGGTCACTGGAAGTGGACACGTTCACATACGCTTCGGTGAAGATATCATAGATAAAGTTTTCTTTGGGAATAAGAACAAAACAATCCGCTCTTCCACTCCCTACAGTACTGCTCCCTCTGTCATAATAAAAGTAAAGCGGTGATTGTACCGTACCTGTGATCTCATATTTATTGGTCTCAAGATAAGTATCGACAATGACATTCTTTTTATTGTCCAGTTCCAGTGTATCTCCTATCTTCAAATGGAGAGTTTCCAGCAACATTGGTTCGACTAAAACTTCGTTTCTAGAAGACGGGTAACGCCCTTCCAACAAAGTCGGCTGGTTAATCTGTGCGTCTTTTGAGTTCCCCAATTCTATACTGTTTATTTTTGTAGTCAGCCAAATATCATCTTTTTTTACAATGGCGTCCAGCGTATATGAACCCTGTACTTGTGCAACATTCGAAATTGATCGAATCATCGTCAAGTCTTGTTCAGAAAGTCCCATCGGCGAAACCACTTTGATATCGGCGAAGTTTGCTTCTTGATAATAGTTGTTTCCAATTTGTTTCATCAAGTTCCCCGTATTTCCTAATCCGGCAAATACGAACACCCCCAATGCAACAATCGTAAACATTCCAAGAAATCGGGTGGCTGATTTTTTAATATCTCTAATGATATCTTTATAAAAAGAAAATTTCACCATTCAATATCCTCCGCCCATACGGGTTTTTCATTTTTACAGGTCTCTGTGACTTTCCCGTTTTTCACTTTGATGACTAGATCAGCCATCGGAGTCAATAGAATATTATGCGTCACAATAATGACAGGTGTCCCAGTATTTCTACACGTTTGCTGGAGCAGGGTGAGAATTTCCTTGCCAGTCGCATAATCCAATGCTCCTGTTGGCTCATCACAGAGTAATATTTTGGGATTTTTCGCCAATGCTCTAGCAATAGATACGCGCTGCTGCTCCCCGCCAGATAATTGAGCCGGAAAATTTTTGATACGATCTGATAGTCCAACACTTTCGAGCGTTTCGTAAGGTTCTAATGGCTTTTCGCTAATTTGAGTGGCAAGTTCAACATTTTCGAGCGCCGTCAGATTTGGCACTAAATTATAAAATTGAAAGATAAACCCAATGTCGAATCTGCGGTAATCAATGAGCTGCTTACGATTCATTTGGTCAATTCTCTTATGGTCGACAGTGATTTCACCTGATGTAGCAGTATCCATGCCACCAAGAATATTTAGGATGGTTGACTTACCTGCCCCACTCGGGCCAACTATAATCACAAGTTCGCCTCTATCTATAGCAAAATTGACACCATTTATAGCGTTGACGCTAACCTGACCCATTTTATAAGTTTTAACTACATTATTAAACGCGATAAAGTCTTGCATGAATATCTTCCAACCCTTTCCCTGTCCAAATTTGAAAATCAAACCTACAATTATTGAAATTGCAAACATTGTAGAGTCATTTCACAGGTTACTCTCCAGCTTCCAACAAACTACTCCATCCATAACTCTTGCAAAACAGGCAACATCACCTTGATGTTGGTTTTCATGAAGTCTCCTCTCCACATTTCAGTATGTGAGCCAACTCCATGCAAAAAAGTGAATTTTCTGTTGGTTGCAGATTCCCACCTGAGCCTCAGATCATCATCCTTGTCGATTGCTTCATCCGACAGCAACATATATATCGAAGACCCCACCTTCGGGTAAACACCGACATAGTTATTGATAAAATCACAATATGTACTCATTTGTTTGAACATTTCCTCTTGGAGAGAGCGAGATTTCTTATTATCTTCTTGGATATATTCTTCTATAAACTTATCCACTTCTAACTTTAGATCATTTGGATCGGCATACCAAAATTTCTGTAACATGTAAGAATCTATTAAAACAATATTTTTTATAGTGATACCTCTATTTTCAAGTTCCTTTACTACCTCATACGCAATGTTGCCACCAAAAGAATATCCAACAAAAAGGATATTGTCATCATCTCGAATGAGAACCTCCAATTCATCCGCATACTTGGAATACAATACATTCGAATTTTCAAATTCCGCAATATATATTGAATATCCACGTACAAATTCAACCAAGAATTTTCCCATAATATCGTTGGCAAACTTAGGCAAAAATGCGGGAAAAAGAACGATCTTGTTTTTTCTTTCATCGTTAAGGAGCTTGATTTTTTTATTGCTATCCATTGATTCTGTCTCAGATTTGCTCCTCAGCTTTTTTGCCATAAGAGAAATGTTGGGATTCTTGAGAATGTCTTCAATAGAAATATTATACCCCTTTTTTTGCAACTCCGAATATATCGCGATGGTCTTAATTGAATCTCCGCCGATTTCATAAAAATCGTCCTCCACAGTGATCCTTTTTGTTTCTAATATTTCACTCCAAATATCAAGCAAAATCAATTCTTCAGCATCAAGATTTGTGTTTACATTGTCTTTTGTTTCAGCAGACCACTCTTCGGTGATCGCCAGCAAAGCATCTTTGTCTACCTTGCCGTTTTTATTGACCGGAAAAGACTCCATACAAACGACATGCTTCGGGATCATATAATGTGGAAGGAATACCCTCAAATGATCCTTGACATCCGATTCGCAATAGTCTTCATTGGGGATATAAAACAAAATAATATCATTCGTATTGGTAACACTTTGCTTCACCAAGGCAACACAATCTCGTATATCTTTGTTTTTAAGTGCAGTGATCTCTATCTCTCTAACATCAACTCTATATCCTCTTACCTTGATTAGAGAATCTCTTCTCCCACAAAAATCAATTTTTCCGTCTTCGTTCTGTCTACCAATATCCCCTGATTTATACATTTTATTTTGTTGTACAAACGGATCGTCAAGGAACTTCTCATCAGTCAATTTTTCGTCATTTAAATACCCATTTGCCACGCCATCTCCAGCAATGCAAATCTCACCCTTAAACCCTATGGGCTGCAACAACCCAGATTTACATACAATGTATATAGAAGTGTTTGATATTGGTGTGCCAATCGAAATGCCTCCACTGGTATCTTTAATCGAACGCATGATATAGGCGGTCGCAAAAACCGTCGTCTCAGTTGGACCATATCCGTTGATTAAAACGCCATTTTTTATATTTTCCAAAGCAATTTTGCAATATTTTTGTGACGCAGGTTCTCCGCCTGTGACAAGGTATCGCAAGTTTTCAAATGATTTTGGGCTTACCATTGCCAAAGCATTAAACAGAGAAGTCGTAATGAAAAACACGCTAATTTTGAAATCCTCTATCACCTTTGCTAGGGTTGTCATATTAACCAATATTTCCTTATCAATGAGAACCAACATTGCACCATTGAGAAGAGCCCCATAAATGTTAAACAGGGAACCGTCAAAAGAAAAATTTGCAGATTGTAATACAATGTCATTAGAAACAATCCCCACATAGTTTGTATTCATAACAACCCTTGAGATATTTCGGCTGTTCAGACAAACACCTTTCGGTTGCGCTGTTGTTCCAGATGTATAGATCACACAAACTTCTTGCACCGCATCACAAATATCACTGTCGGTGTCAAAATTTGAAATTGTAGAATCTGAAGCGACATCAGAAATATTGGAAACATCCGATATTGTGTAAGTAGCAACTAACTCGTAGAAATCTTTTTTGTTGTCTTCTGATAGCAACACCTTAATGTTACTGTCAGCTATAATATGTTTTTTTCTAGCGATTGGCATATTTGTATCGATGGGAACATAAGACGCATGCAATTTTTGTACTGCTAATGAATTGATGAGCAACTCAAACGGGTTAACCATCATGATACCGACTCGGTCTCCGGGCAGCACTCCTGCACGTCTCAGCTTTTTCGATCTCATGACGATGATTTCAAGCAGTTCAGAATAGGTAATCTTCTTTTCCCCGTATACCACAGCAATGCCATTAGCATAGCGAGTCGCATTATCCTCAATGATTTGAATAAGTCTTTTGTCTCTAGGATAAGTAGCTAGAGTATGATTGAAAGAATTCAGAATCTTATCCCGTTCATGCTCTTGGATAATGTCCAAATTTCCAATGGTAGTGTCTAAATTACTTTCAATGATGTGTAACAAATGAACATAGAGTTCAATGAGCTTGTTGAGAAATGCGGAATCATAGATTTGACCATTATATCTGAAAAAAATCTCGGTGTTATCCTTAGGAGAAATGATTACATTCAAATCATAATTTGTTTGCTCAAAAGAATTGATATGCTTTATGGCAATGGAGGAATTTGAAATTAGTCCTTTACTGAAAGTTTCGTCTATCGGATAATTTTCATACACAAAAAGATGATTGACTATCTTGCTTTTAGCTTTTGAAAGACTCTGTATTTTATTTAACTCCATGAATTCATATCCAGTGGATGAAAAGCTGCTTTTATTGACAATCTGCAACAAATCACAGACTTTTATATTTTGCTCGATTTGAATACACTTGGGTATGGTATTGATGAACAATCCTACCGTTTCATCTATCCCATCTAGTGGCAAATTTCTACCAGATACCACTTTCCCAAACGCAACATTTTCACAATCATTGTATCGGCTCAACAGGATGCCCCATGCTGTCTCAAAAATTGAATTGGGTGTAATTTTTAATTCCTTAGAAATTCTCTCTATGGCTTTTGTATGATTTTCACCTATATCTCGACTAATACACTCTGGGAAATAGGACGCTCCCCTTAATTCTCCTGTGTGATCATAAAACCCTGTTGGTTCCTCAATGCTTTCTATTTGCCCCCTCCAATACTTTAACGCCTCATCTTCATTTTGAGAGATAAGCCATTTGATGTATTCCGAATAGCGGACATCCTGTTGAACAACAATGTTTTCTTCGTCATACAATCGATTGTAGAATTGAAAAATTTCCCTAAATAATAGATTGATGCTCCATCCGTCTAGGATAATATGATGAAAGCTAATGATGAGACGATATTTATTCTCACCGATTTTGATCACGTGAAATCTAAGCAATGCATCTTGCGTTAAATCAAATAAATTACGTCTGTCATTTATTTTGATCTGCGAAAGAACACTGTCGCAATCGGGGACACCACTTATTTCCTGATAATTGACTTGAATGGGTCGAGTCTTCAATACAACTTGCTTGGGTTCGCTAGACTCTTTGTAGACAAAAGCCGTTTTAAGAATTTCATATTTTTCAATGGTCAAATTCACTGCCTGTTCAAAAACATCGACACATAGATTGCCACATAATTCAAAATCCATTTGTTCAAAATACTGCTGGGAATTTGTATTGGCAATCGCATGAAATAAAATGCCTTTTTGCAATGGCGTGAGAGGATAAATATTAGCAACATTTGACATATTAGGTTCTCCACCTTTACATTAGTTTGTTGCGACACCGTCTTGGTATCTTGACAAATCAGAACATACCCATGATTGCTGAGAGGTCTTCTTTTGTAATGCTTGCATCAGATAAATCAGATTTTGTTAAGACTGAGTCACTTTGCCGGGAAGTCCATTCCACAATTTGGTTTAAAGCATCTTCAAAATGATCAAGCAAGGTCTTTATTTCTTCTTCGTCATAATCCAATGTCGAATAAATTATCTCCAACTGCAAAACACTGTCATATATCCCAGCACTTACTTCAAGTTTGGCTAACATCTTCAACTTGTCATCCTGATCATCCTGATCAACAGGTGACAGAGAAAATATCCCATTGGTTTGGTTGGTAATCGCACCAAGATAGTTGAATATTATTTCTTCTGATCCTACATCTAATGAATCGGATGTAGTGGCGTTTCCATACTTCTTCAGTCCGTATCCTATCCCATTGTTCGGAACGGCGTTTATCTTATCTTTTGCCTCAATAATGAAATCCGAAAGATGCCCGTTGGAAGGGATATGAAAGACGATGGGATATAAACTGGTAAACCAACCGATAGTCCTAGACAAATCAATGCGCTCTTCGTGAATCTCCCTCCCGTGACTTTCCATCATGATTCGTATATTACCGCTGATGCTATAGCATTGATTAATGGCTCTAATTAGACTCGCAATCAGAATATGATTCACTTTGGTGCAATAAGCATGATGAATTTCTTGTTCTAGTGAACGGCTAATACTCGGGGAAAATATTTTTGATAGTTTCTTCGAATTTTTATATATTCTAGCTACACCATCGCTTTTCTGGCTTATCTTTGCCGTATTCATTTCGTCAATATTGCTCCAATATGTCAGCTCTTTGCCATTGACATCAAAATAATCATTCAATATATCGACCCATTTTTTATAGGAATCCGTTTTGTAAATACCAGTCTCATGGGATTCTTGCCTAATTAGAGCATAAGTTGTCACCAGATCATCCAGAAAGATTCTCCAAGAAACTGCATCGATAACAAAGTGATGAATGGTAATAAACAAGTATATTTTGTTCCTCATATAAAACATCGCCGCTTGGATAAACGGTCCCGATTCGAGATTAAAATTGTCCTTGATATGACGCATACTTGCAGTCATTTTCTCCTCTGGATATAACTCCTCTTTCAAATCAAATGTCAATACTGGCTGGCATTGAAAACTTATGTCATTACAATATAACGAAGTCCCGTTAAAGGTTGCACGTAGCATATCGTGTTCCCGCATAAGCCTTGTTATCGATTGTTCTAGAAGACTCACATCTATATCTTCATTACACTGCAAAACAACAGATTGTACAAAGCCTGCAAGATCCTTATTTTGAGCAAGAAGATGTTTCATGATGGGCAACATCCCCACTTCTCCCACTACACTTTCCTGCATATCAGATGTGTAACTGTCTCTCACTACTTCTGACAACATACTGATGGTAGAATTGGTGAAAATATCTTTTGTGCTGACCTGTAGGTTCCTTTTTTTCAGTTCAGCAACCAGTTGTATTGCTTTAATCGAATCTCCTCCAGATTCGAAGAAATCATCATGAATCCCCATTTTATCAATATTTAGAATAAGTTGAAACGCCTCTTTAACTAGTAATTGCCTCTCTGAACATTCTTCTTGACAATCAGAGGATGTGGGAAATTCGTATTTCTCCAATTCCGACTTGTCAATTTTCCCATTTCGATTTAATGGCATTTGGTCAATAGCGATCACTCTGTTGGGAATACAATATAATGGCAGATATCCTCTGAGCCATTTCTTAATTCTTTCCTCATCATATTGTCTTATGCCCGTTAAAAAAGCTAAGATATTCAACGAAAAATTGTTTTCTAAACAAATAACAGCAACTTCTTTTGCATCTTCCCATAACCTTAGGGCAGACTCAATTTCCTCGAGTTCTATTCTAAAACCGTTCTTTTTGATCTGAGTATCCATTCTGCCAATGTATTGAACCGTTCCGTCACGATTCCATTTCCCGAAATCTCCTGTTCGATACATCGTTGCTCCGGTATGGGGGTTTTTGATGAATTTCTCCTTTGTCAACGCAGGATTATTCAAGTATTCTTTGATAAGTCCATCTCCCGAAATATAAATCTCCCCTACGACATCAATGGGTTTCATTCCAAGAGTTTTATCTAAAATATATACTTCTGTATTCGTAAGCACCTTCCCTATTGGGATCGTTTCCATCACATCCTTCTGATCATACATGGCATAAGTAGTCGTAAACACCGTACTTTCTGTCGGACCGTATCCATTGACTATATAGCCAGACTGCAACTGACTCAGAGCCTTTCTACAATGTTGTTCGGAAGCTTTTTCACCGCCAAAAACAATACATCTCACATCTTTAAAAGATTCTCCAATCGTATCCACCCACACATTAAACAAAGAAGTAGTTACAAAAAATACACTCACTCTTTTGCTAATAATGAGCTTTGAAATATAATTGGAGTCCAATAAATACTCCTTCTCAAACAATACCAATTTTGCTCCATTGAGCAATGCCCCAAAAATGTTAAACAATGATCCATCAAAGGCGTAGTTGGCCGTTTGCAATATGACATCATGTTTATAAATCGAAATATAATTGGTTTCACAAACTACTCTTATGATGGCTTTGTGCGTAATCAAATTGCCTTTGGGTACACCAGTAGTTCCAGATGTATAAACAATACATGCGGTATCGTTCCCGGTACATTCGCTCGCAATGCTACCCTCGGTCTTGAGGGAAATGTCATCAAAGTGCAACATCTGTACAATTTCATTATACGAACTATATTTTGTGTCATAATAAATGAGCACCTTAGGGTTGCAATCTTTAATGATGGTTTCTATCCTTGACTCAGGCAAGTTGCCGTCAATGGGGACATAGATTGCTCCCAGTTTCAATATGGCTAACATAGAGACAATCATCTCTATAGAGTTGTCCATTAAGATGGCAACAACATCGTTTTTTAGCACACCCTTATAAGAGAGAACTATCGCCGACGCATCAACAAATCTGTTCAATTCCCGATATGACAGTTGACTATCATTAATTTCAACCGCAACGGCATCGGGTGTGTTTCTAACACTTTCCATAAAAAGATCAACCATTGACGTCTTTTCGTCATAGCCATTGCGAGTATCATTAAATGTATGAATCAACTGGATGTCTTCCTTTTGGCAGAGACTGATATCTCGTATTTTTACATTTTTCCCCTTCAAGACAGCATCAATAATCAATCCATAGTTATGAATCAATTTTCTCATTGTTTTTTTCTCAAAGATTTCGCTTTTATACGATAGATTTACAGCGATAGATCCGTCATCGTCAATATACGTTTCGAATTCCAAGTCAAATTTAGCCGTATTTCTCTTAATGTCTATGGGTTCCATCCGCAAACTATTTAAACGTATACTCGAAAGATTATCATTTTGCATGACAAATAAGACATCAAATATCGGATTATTGCTTATGTTTCTTATGGCACCGAGTTCTTCCACCAGATCATCAAATTGATAGTCCTGATTTTTTAATGCCTCTAATATCGTCTTTTTGAATCTGAGTAAATAATTGATATAAGATTCTTCTGCGTTGATTTGTGTTCTGATTGCTAACGTATTCACAAACATTCCAATAACATTTTCAAAAGCCGATTCATTACGTCCGGACGTTACAGTTCCAACAACTATATCCTCGTTATCCGTATATTTGTGCATCAATACGTTGAAAATTGAAAATAAAAGAATATTTAGGGTTACATCTTGCGTTTTGGCCAATGCAATGAGACGTGCAGATATTTCTGCATTGAATGCGTGTTTGATATTTTCGCCTCTGTAGGACAGATTATTTGGCCTCTTGTGGTCTGTCTGTAGATTGAGGCGGGGTATTTCAGACTGGAACAAGTCTAACCAATAGTTTTTTTGAGTATCAATTGTATTTTTTATTTCTTTACGAAATGAAACAAAATCCAAGTAATCATATTCAATAGGTTTCAGTGATTCACCATTGTAAAGTCTGATAAAGTCCGTAGCCAATATTTGCAACGATATGCCATCGGAAATAATATGATGCATATCAAAGAAGATATACTTATACTTTCTCTGGTCTTTGATAAGCGCGACTCTGAACAACGAATCTTGATATAAATCAAATGGCCTAATCAATTCAGACAGTAATTGCTCCACATCATCTTGAACATTTTCATACTGTTCAAGCTTAAATCTGCTGTTAGTTTGAATAAACTGGATGGGTTCTCCTTCCACATCCTTCAAAGATACGCGCAGTGAACTATGCCGGCTGAGCAGTTCTTGCAAAGCGTCCTCAACGCGTTTGACATCAAGCGTACCCGCCAGCCTAAATATGGCCGGCATATTATAGGCCAGTTTATCCACATCATGATTCAAAAAATTGCTTGCAACAAACACCCTTCTCTGAGCTGAAGACAGTTCAATTTCAGTCAATTCTACTTTTTTGATAGAGGACTTCGACGACTTCTCACGCTTACTATTTGCAATAAATTCCGCTTGCTTTCTCACAGTATTATATGAAAATATATCCTCAACTTCAAAGAGAATTCCGAACTCTTTTTCAAAAAAATCAATCATGCTAATTGCTTTGAGTGAATGACCGCCAAGTTCAAAAAAATTGTCGTCTATGCCTATGGAATCTATTTCCAGAACTTCACTCCATATGAGCGCAATTTTCTTTTGATCCCAAGTTGCGGGACGAACTTTTTCCCGGATTGGACTCTCCGCAGAAATTTTCAACAGGGCAATTCTATCTATTTTACCATTTTCATTTGTAGGTACTTCCTTCAATTTAACAAAAAATTCAGGAATCATATAGTATGGCAAATGCATGGCCAGTTTTCCCTTGATCTCTTCAACATCAAATGTCGATTCATCTACAGGCACAATATATGCACATAAATACTTGTCCCCATTTTCAGTTTCTTTATCTAAGACTACTACTTGTTGAACCGCTTCGCTTTTTTGGATATTGGCTTCGATTTCACCTAACTCAATCCTAAAGCCGCGGATTTTTACCTGATAATCTTTTCTTTCTAAATATTGTATATTGCCATCATGTAGCCATTTTCCTATATCACCTGTTTTGTATACAATTTCCTGTGCACTATTCTCGAGTGGGTTAGGGCAAAAAGACGCTATAGTTTTTTCTGGATCGCCAATGTATCCTCTTCCAACCCCAATTCCAGCAACAATCAACTCACCCTTGACGCCGATACCACATGCATGATTATCTTTATCAATAATATAGATTCTCATGTTTTGAATGGGTTTTCCAACAGGAATGTTGATATCATCAGGACAGGAGGTCATAGTGTAATGGGTAATATCGTCCGATGCTTCTGTGGGTCCATACGCATTGACCATAGGGATTCCATTGTTTAAGTCAAACCAACCCTTTACCACATCCTTAGGTGCTTTTTCACCCGTTATCAATAAATATTTTATAGACACCGTGTACTCCGGGTGATCCTTCAAAACAGGTATCATCAATCTCAAAAAAGAGGGAACCACTTCAACGATAGTTATTTTATGCTTCATTACATATTCAAAGAACTTCTTGATATTAAGAACAATGCCCTCTGAGAGAATCACTGTAGTACCCCCGTACAGCAAGGCATTAAAAAATTGCCACACAGAGATATCAAAGCAATGGGAAGCATTCTGCAGAATAACACTGTCCTCGCTGATCTGCAACTCACTTTTTTTTGCTGACATATGGTTGTACATACCCTTTTGCTCTACAATAGCACCTTTTGGTAAGCCAGTTGAACCGGAAGTAAATATGATATATGCCATAGTATCAGGAGAAAACTTTTTGTTGATGTTTTCTTTTGAAAACGAACTGATGTCAAAATCATCAAGGCACAAAATAACCGTGTCCTCTAATTTTTTCACAAGTTCTTCCGTTAGATTCTCTCGTGTGACGAGTAGAAATTTTGCACCAGAGCGATGATACATATTAGAAATTCTATCCGCAGGATAATTCGTGTCAATCGGAATATAAGCCGCACCAGTCTTCCATATTCCCAGAATACTTTCCAGCATGACATTGCTTCTGTTCATCAATAACCCAACAATATTCTCTTCACAAACACCATGCTCAATAAGCAGTCGAGCCAATTGATTTGCCCTTTCATTAACCTGTTGATAGGAAAGGATTTGATCATCAAAAATTACTGCAGTTTTGTGGGGATTCTTGGAAACATTATGCTCAATAATCTCCACAACAGACTTGTCAAGATCTATTTCCACTGCGGTTTTATTGAATGAAACCATTACCTGATTATACTCTTGTTCAGGCAATATCTGCAATTCCGATATCTTTTTATCAATTTCATTAGAAGTTAACAGCTCAAGAATTTTGATATATCTATTTGACAGCAACTCTATAGTCTTCTCATCAAACAAATCGCGATAATACTCAAATTCTATGAGTGTCGTATCAAATCTTTCGTCAATATTCATCGAAATAAAATACTGTGCATCATTGCTTTTGTAATTATATTTTTCATAGAGAGAACTCTCTGTGCTGAAATTCTTATTGTAGTAAGAAAACATCACGTCAAAAAAGAAATTTCTATTTAGCTCTTTTTTGAGCGCCAATTTCGTGATTATCTCATCAAAAGGATAATTTTGATAGGTCAGTGCATATCTAAATTTTCTTGAAATGTCCTGTATCATGCCAGCCACTGTAATTTCACTACTATAGGTCATTCTAAATGGAATAGTATTGATGAACAATCCCACAGCATCTTTTTGTTCCTTGCCAATTCGCCCTGCTGTTGGAATTCCGATAACAATATCATCCTGGCCTGTACTTTTATGAAGCAAAATATGAAACGCTGCCAGTAAAACTACAAAATTGGTTACATTATGTATTTCTGAAACTTTTTTTATCAATCCACTCAGTTCACTAGAAAGAACTGTTTCATACCGCCTCGCTTTTGATGTTATTCCCATATTCAGCGGGTGATCAAACGGCAAATCAAGAATTGGCACTCCTTGTTCGAACATTGGCAGCCAATATTCTCTATATCTTTGTATTTTCTCTTTCAACTCACGTTTATTCTTAATATAAATATCTTTAGGCTGCATGGCATTAATAGGTTCACTCAGCCCATTATGATCACCAATGATCTTCTTAAAAAGGGTAACCATAGAAAACCCATCCATAATAATGTGATGGGCATCAATAGCTAGGCAATATCGCTCCTCCGTCATTTGAACAAGCATGAATTGAATCAGTCTTCCGCACGCGAAGTCAAAAATCGATGTAAAATTGTCTATTAAATCATTGAGCTCAAGATTGTTTTTTGCCTGTGAAAATACAATAGAGGGTTCCCATGGCGGATCTATTCTCTGAACCAACTCACCATCCACCATATGAAAACTTGTTCTCAATGCCTCATGATCTACAATAAGTTTCTTGCACGCAATGGTTAGACGTTCTTTATTGATTGCATGATGAATGAATACACCTTGCGTAATATTGTAATCCGTCGCACCGGGATTCATTTTACATGAGGCATAAATTCTTTTTTGCATAGATGAAGTTTGATAAAACCCCTTGTTATCTGTGCAATCTAAATATTCTCCCACAACTCTCACCTCGTTTTTTATGTTTTGCTATCAGACCGCTTGCAGATTCATAGTCTTTCAAGATAGGCACGAACATCTCCAAACGTTTGAAGTTGCCATACAACCTGCTCGCTAATTTCAACTCCTAATAAATCCTCAATATCAGCAATCAAAACAAGCAATTCAAATGAATCAATACCTAAATCACCAATAAACCTCGAATCATCATGAATTTGATCTACACAAAGTTTGGCGCGTTCAGCGATCATAGCCTTAATACGTTCTATCATATTTATGACCATTCCTTTCGCTACGCTCAAGGCACAAAAGAGTATGAAACCGGAGTGCCGTAACGCAGACATCAAAAAATGTGTTAAAATTATGTTTGAAAAAACAGGTACACTACAGAGTACGTGGAGGTGAGTGGGTACAGCGTTCGCTGAACCGAATATTGATGTGTACCGGCTGCTCTTTCAAGCACAAATATGTGGGGCACCCGACCCCGTAATCTTATCTTTGGAGAGACAAACTACTCGTTTTTCAGTGAGCGGTCAGTCAATGCCTGTTTTTCTCAAATATTATTGAGAGGACAGTATTATGCTCAAAATCGTTTAGGTAATAAGCATGTTTCAATCTTTTACCTCCTCTCTCGTAATAGGAGATTTCTCGGAAATTTTTCTTTTTATTTTCTGCGTCGTTGTCTTGTCGAAAGGGATAGCCCTGATTTTAAGTTTTTGAATTTGCTTATATATTGGCAAATTACTATTGACTTGCTTGATTTCCTCATTTATCGCATTCTCAACAGATATTTTGTCATGATATGCATCATTTTGATATTCAGGAAGTATTTCAGCAGTGATCACGTTGTGATCAGCGTATACCAATACTTCTTTGATAAGAGACCGTTGCAATAGTAAATGTTCTATTTCTTCTGGTGATACATTTTGACCATTGCCGAGAATAATCAAATTCTTTTTTCGTCCACTAATATACAAAAAACCGTCTTTGTCTATATAACCTAAATCTCCTGTTTTAAACCATCCATTGTCATAATGTTCCTCATGCTCATCATCGCTATTGTAATACCCCGGCGTAACACTTGCCCCTTTTATGTATATTTCGTCATCTACAATTTTCACTTCACAAAAACGATCACATACTTTTCCAACAGAACCTCTTCTCGTATATTTATCCGAATTTGCTGAAACTAATGGAGAGCATTCCGTGATGCCGTATCCTTCCATTACGACAATGCCTAAATTCGTAAAAAAATCGTAGACCTCCAGTGGTAAAAATGCACCACCACACACGATTTTAGTGAGATGCCCCCCCAAAACATCGTGTACTTCTTTGAAGAGTTGCCTTCTAATATCAATTCCCACTTTATACAAAACAGCGGAAACCCTTAACGCAATCTTTAACTTCCTCTCTTTACCTGATATTTTGGACTCCCGTATGATTTCTTTTTGCAGTACCTCCAAAATCGTTGGAACGGCTATGAGAATCGTTGGTTTATATTTTCGTATATTTGTTTTAAACTTTTTTACGCTGTCATTGATTGCAATCGTTGCTCCAAAGGATATTGGGGTCAAAATATCTATTGTAAGCTCATAGGAATGATTGTTTGGCAATATGGAAAATGTCGTGTAGTTTTCATCCCTGTTTAAGACACTCCCAGAAAACGTCACGTTATTCGTGATATTTTGATGCGTCAATATGACAGCACGATGCTTACCCATTGTACCTGAAGTAAACAAAATTTGAGCGGGTTGCGTTGGTTCAATCCCAGTTTTTCTCGAGAGTCGACCTTTGACCGCTCTTTCCATGATACTTGACAAGGTGTCTAAATTATGATCGCCCTCGCGAAAACAAATGAGAGTTCTCACTTTAGGCAATTTGCTTTTCACCAATTCAGCAACGCCACAATAATCGCTGTCAACCATCAAACAACTCGCATCGCAAATATCCAACTGTCTCATAATTTCTTCTGCCGGTAAATCTTTATCCATTGGTATTGCAATACTTCCTGCATATATGACACCGAGATAAGAAACCAACCATCGATAAGACATTTTCCCAAGAAGAGCAACATGTTTTTTTTGCAGACCTACTTCACTAATCCACGAAGAAACTGCAAGTGTGTCGTAAAATGTATCATTATAAGTTTTTTTATGATCGACACCGTTGTCCGTATACCGAAATAGAACTTTATCTTTATTATTCGAAAAAGAATCATCAAGCAGATCCACCAAGGTATTATATACTTTTCGGTCTAAATAATAAGGGTTTTTCTTCATATTGCTCTCACTCATTTCAGCAGACTATTCAACTATTTTGACTCATGTAACAAAATCCACAATATGTTGCATACAACTAATTCATGGATAAATTTCAGGAGTGGCTATTTAGCACCTATTCTGGTATAATACCAAACCTCCGGATCGGAATCTTGGAATATCCGTAAGGCGGCTTCACCTATTTAAGGAGTCAACGATTATTGACAGATCCATAGGTTTTGATGTCGCGCGCGATAAATCGCCAAGCAGGATTCAGAAAATGATTGATGCCGCGCCGGCAGCCGAAAAGCGCCATACTGATCAGCCCCCATATTATGTACCAGCGGGATAGAGAGTTCAGGGTGGATTTTAGCCGTAGCAGCAATGGGGTGGAAACACGGAAAACGCCAAGGCGTTTTCCGTATTTCCACCGTTTTATGTAGATCAAACCACTAATTTTGCAGCAGGGGCAGGCGGTCTGTAACTCAGCGCAGAATGTGGGCGTATGATGTTGTATTCCTTTACCCAACGTTCAATTAAAACCTTGGCCTCATAGAAGGTATCAAAGATTTCCCGGTTTAGTAATTCGTCAGCCATACTTCCGTTGAAGGATTCCACAAAGCCGTTCTCCCAAGGGCTACCAGGCTCAATAAACAGCGGCACTACTTCCATCGTAGATAACCATTTTCGTAGCTCATTTGCGATAAATCCACTCCCATTGTCACTGCGCAGATATTCCGGAGTCCCATGCTTGACAAGCAGGTCTTTTAAAATATGGCCTAAGGCGCTGCCGGAAGTTGTTGCGGCAATTGGTGCATTTTTTTGGGGAGGTGCAAGTGGCGGCAGCATAGGTGTGAGAGCAAGCGGCTGAGACTTCCACTACCGTGAATGTCGATACCAGCATCATAAGCACTAGGATCACTACCAATAGCTTTTTTGCTTTTATTTTTTCTCCTTTTAGTACACATTAATCCCATTTATATAAAAAATTTTCATAAATGGACACTTTTTATTATAATTAATTTTCCTGATATGTAAATACCGTTTTTTAATAATCTTCTGAGACCTTTTTGCCAGAAAGTAAAATATAATTTGATTTTAAATGCAATTTTCCTTATTGCAATAATTCTGCGTTTATAAAAATTATAAGCCAAGCTTCACAAACACGGATGCAATTTTGAACCTTGTTGCTCGGATTGCAGCTCGTGTTGATGTTTTGACGATACAAAGCGGTAACAGACGTATAGGTAGGATGTAGCAACCGCTTTTATTATATCAATGGAAGAAAACATTTGCATGGCTGCCTGTGGAAACGATTATTAAGGAGCGCCAGCAAGAATATTATGCGGCACTCGGAACTTCAAATGAAACTGCAGATTGCACAGAATTTATTCGTTTTATGCTAAGCGCAATTTGGGATACGCTCGAAAAATATGCAGTAAGCGACCAAGATAACGATCAAGTAAGCGACCAAGTAAAACGTCTTTTAGATGCTTTAGGCAACAAGGCACTTTCCGCTGCCGAACTTATGAAATTACTTGCCTTAAAACATCGTCCGACCTTCCGAAAGAACTATCTTCGTCCAGCGCTTGATATGGATTGGATAGAAATGACTTTGCCGCAAACCCCGAATGCGCGTGGACAAAAATACCAGAGAAAAAGTTAGAACTTAACACGCAGTAAAATCTTGAACACCGCTTCAGCGTATAAGAAAATTTTGCGTGCAGACCGTTCCGGACCCAAAAGTCATCCGAATAAATATAGATAATCCCAAAATGTTGATCGATTATTTGCGATTCCGGTGATATAATACTATCAAGGTGATGCACATGGCACGTTCGCAATACATGAATTGAAATGCTGGAAAGATAATTCTCAGAAAAAGCCGCTGCACAGCCTCATATTTTTCATCATAACTTAAGAAGATTTCTGATAGAATTTGCTTCAATATAATATTCACGGGTATTAAAGCTCTCAAGAAAATCCTTCTTCAACACTAAAATGATATTGCCGTATTCATCCACATAGCACTGCTCAATTCCCTTGTATTCCGCATCAAAACTCACTTCGATTTTTGTGATGGTGCCAGTCTGGCGATTCAATGCAAACAAATAGCTGTCTACAATTTTTCCTTCGCGCGTTGGTTTATGGACGAAGAAAATATAAGGAAGTGTTTCACTTTCATAGATGTTATCTAGTCCTTCAACCCAACGGATGCGTTCGCTGATAGGCACTATCTCTTTCAACTGTCCACTTTCCCATTTAAAAATTGCGCAATCCATGCTCCAGTTTTGCAGCAAAAGATATTCGCCAATAACATATAACCGCAAAACTGTGCCGCCCACCGTATCAAAGATGCTTCTTGCTTCGTCAATAGGCAAAGAGTTCTGCAAAACCCCATCGGAATTATATACATAAATATAATTGGAAAAATCCTGTCCATTGTATTTTCGGGCTATCGCATAGATTTTTCCATCCATGGCGCAGACCTGCTCCAGTACCACTCCCGATCCGCTTCCCGGCGCATAATCATACGATTCTTCAATAATGGTGATGCCTTGGTCTGTGTTACAATTATACCGTTTAATGGTGGATATAGTACGTCCCGTCTTGACAGTACGATCCGCGGAGGTATCACGGATTGTGAAGGTAATGAACTCGTCTTTGCTTAGTTTGTTAAAGTAAACAAAGGGAGAAGTTATCCCGCGTTCCCTCTCCAATACCGTTAATTTTTGCTGTTGTGCGTCCAGCTTCAAAAATTGAATTTCATCATAAGTATCTGCTGCCTCACCATTGGATACCCCCTGTGTGGTGTACGCTAACATGCCGCCATGCATCAAAACCACAGACCCTGCAGACACACTTGGGTGATCAACAACACCCAATTTTTCTAAAGCATCTGTATGAAAATTGTAGCTGTAATAGCGGTAGGCTGGTGACCAATATTCCCCTGTAGCCCATGCTCTCCCATCCTCAAAAAGAAAAATCCGATCACCACAAAACCCAAAGTTACTCATACGAAATATAAAATCTTCCCACTTGCCATCTACTGGATCAAAAATCCGCTTAGCATGTGCCGCGGTCAACTTAAGTTCATTATTTTCAAAAACCAGTTTCGTTTCTTCACTGGAAATATCAGTAGAGACGGATGTTTCAGAGGATGAAAAAATAGCAGAAGCAGTGACAGACGAAGCTTCTTCTGCAGAGGCGGGCTGTCTTTTGGCACATCCATTCATTGGAAAAGACAGAGAAATGCAAACAAGAAAAACAAACCATTTTTTCATGATAGATCCTTCTTTCTGTATCCATAAGATTCTCGTAGGCGACCCGGTATGTATTTTGCCGGGTCGCCTTCCATATTCTACAATTACAATGTTGATAAACGATCTAAGGATATAGTTTCAAAAAAAGTGTGCCAGTGCCACTGAAGCTGTTTTTTATAGTCAATAGGAACCACCTCAAAAATCATATTTGCATAACTCCAATTAACGTGAATATTGTTTATATTTTTATTGTAACTTCATTTTGAGAATTTATCAATATAAATTCATATATTTTTTTATAATTGTTGATTTTATTTAGCGTATTTATATGTATCTTGTTTTTAATAATAGATTGCAAAAGCAAAAGACGTGAAAAAACATGACTGATAACGTGCCAGAAATCAGATTCAAAGGATTTACCGACGCTTCTAAGCGTAATTATTTGTCGAAAATAGACAACCGCCGAGGCTTGCAAAAACTGCAAACTTCGGCGGCATTTTTATCCCCAAAACTCATCAAATTTCCAACCGTACACACCCAACCACCAAGACGTAACCCCCCTGTTTGGGAACGGTCGCAAAATCACAAACCCAGTATTCATCGCACTACCCAGACTATGCATTCCATTTTGTTACTGCCATATGTACGGTGCTTTTGGATACATTGAACTGTTTGGCAGCAGCCCGTACAGTAGCTTTATGTTTAATAATGTATTCACCCAGTTCAATTGCACGTTCTTCAACAATGCCTTTCAAAAAATTCACCCCTCTGATACGTATGTGTCGATTAATGTATATGCAAAAATCAAGAGGAGTATGATAGGGCGCTTGGAATTAGCAATACCTCCGGCTCATTTTTGACAAAGGCTTTAACGGGGTTTTCGTTTCAACAAGGCAAAAGGCTCTCCCGAACGAATATGTTATTTTAGCAATTAACAGCGGAAGAATTTCGGCAATTTTATCAATTGGCAAAGCTTTTTCGCACTAACCAACGACACTGCTGGTGGCAAACGGATCTGGAAATACCCGCAGCTTTTTCTCAAATTCCCCTTCTCTCTCATTTCCAAGCCACATTGGGATATGCAGGAAATATTGTCTATAACTCATAATGACGGGTGCGTAAAAATTTATTTTTTTATATATTTTATTCGAACTTCTTCGCAATATCATGTCGTTATAATGAATATAAAGTATCTAGTAAAGGAGCTGAATTTTGTAAAAGCCAAGAGACCGGAGGGGTGTGCAAAAAAAAAATAGTGCGATTCAATTTGTAAAAAATGCTGAAGGAGAATCTGTTGATGTTTAAAAAATTAGTATCCGCAATTTTATCGATTGGCATTGTATTGAGCGCTGCCACAGCCGGTATGACCGTTCAGGCGGAATCTCTCCCAGGGAATATCGAGTTGTCCCGGCAAGCCGCAACAGAAGGCATGGTTTTATTAGAAAACAAGGATTATGCGCTCCCGATTCCCAAAGGGGAAAAAGTAGCTCTGTTCGGCAAAACGCAGATTGACTTTGTCAAAGGCGGCGGCGGTTCTGGAGATGTCACCGTGGAATATGTTCGCAACCTTTTGCAGGGGATGCAAATCAAAGCCGGTGAAGATAAGCTGTCCTTATATCAGCCCCTTGTGGATGCGTACACGAACTTTTACAACGCCGGCAACCGTCATGAGATGTCTTTGACATCGGAACTGGTTACAGGTGCTGCCAATTACGCGGATACAGCCGTTGTTGTGATCGGCCGTTATTCGGGCGAAGGCTCCGACCGCTCAGCGAATAAAGGCGACTATTACTTAACGGATGCCGAAACCGCTATGCTGCGGCAAATTAATGACGCGGGCTTCAAAAAGATCATTGCGGTGTTAAATGTCGGCGCTATTGTAGACACCTCCTGGATTGCTAACTACAACAATCTGGACTCCGTCTTGTTGGCATGGCAGCCGGGTATGGAAGGCGGCCTGGCAGTTGCGGATATTTTGGTGGGCGATGTCAATCCGTCCGGCAAACTGACGGACACCTTTGCCAAGAGCTATAGTGATTATCCCTCTTCTGCTGGGTTCAATGAGTCCAAACAATATGTGAATTATACGGAAGACATTTATGTCGGCTATCGTTATTTCGAAACCTTTGATCCCAATTATGAAAAGGTGAATTATGAATTTGGCTTTGGACTTTCCTACACCACCTTTGCGATTGACAACGTTAAAGTGACGCATAACAGCCAAAATTTCGAGGTCCAAGCGGATGTTACCAACACGGGCAGCGTGGCGGGCAAAGAAGTAGCGCAAGTTTATTTTAGTGCCCCCCAAGGAAAACTTGGCAAGCCGGCCAAAGAATTGGCGGCTTTTGCAAAAACCAAATTGCTCGCACCCGGCGAAAAACAGACCCTCACCATGACCTTTGCGATCCATGACATGGCCAGCTATGACGACACAGGGAAGGTACAAAAATCCGCCTATTTGATGGAAGCTGGCGATTACAACATCTATTTAGGGAACTCAATTAAAAACGCGGGACAAAATGGAATCCGTTATACCTATAACCAAGCGGATCTCAAAATTGTGGAGCAGCTCACAGAGCAAATTGCGCCCATACAATTAGAAAAAAGATTATTAGCGGACGGCAGTTATGAATCTTTGCCCACCATGAAAGACGTCGGCGTTCAGATTCCGGCGGAAGGCAAAACGAGAATTGAAGCCGAAAACTATTTTAAGAAACACTATCATAATGTAGTCGATTTTTCGGATAACGGCTCTATTTGTGGGATGCGGGTGCAAACCTCGGACGCAGGTAACCGCTGGCTGACTTATGCACTAGATGTAGCGGAAGCAGGCACCTATCAATTGGCTTTGGGGATGTCCAACCAAAACAATCCCATTGCCAATGCCCTGAAAGTATACGTGAACGAAACCCCTCTTTCGGGTATTATCCTCGATATCCCAAAAACCGGCGGCAAATGGAATATCCAGGAGATGGGCCCCGTACTCATCGATTTACCGCAGGGAAAAACCTTTTTGAAACTTGAGTTTACCAAAGATAATTTTACAGATATCGTAGACTATATTACCTTGCAAAAAGGGGATAGCATTGAAGAACCCGGACCCTATCGGCCTGTAAGCAATAGTGGGACCACAAAAATTGAAGCCGAGCACTTCTCCTCCAAATTCTTTGATGTGGGCACTGAAGCGATCACGGCAGGCCCGGATATTGGCGGTACTTCTTTAAAGAATTTACACGCAAACGGCGTCTGGGTTAATTATGCCCTGGATGTACAGCAGGCGGGTACATATAAAATTAATATGCGCTTGGCAAACGGTCTGGAACTCCGCAACGACGTCGCGACCGTTTTTGTGAACAATACCCAACAGCAGGATTTCCAATTGAATCTTCCGGTCACTTCAGTTGATGGAAACCGGTGGTTCAACTTCCAGGATTTTGCGCCCGGAACCATTGAATTGCCTTCCGGAAAGTGTGTGCTGCGCTTTGTTGTGAACAGCATTATGGGCAATTTTGATTGTTTTACCCTCGAACCGCAAACGCAAGATGATCCCAGCATACAACGGCATGCTATTACCGGAGAGACTTCCACTTTCCAGGCGGAAACCTACTACAAAAAGCACCCGAGCGTTTCCACGGAAACCATTGGAGCCGGTCCCGCCAAGGGTGGCACCTGCCTCAACAATATGGACACGAACGGACGATGGGTCAGCTACGCGTTGGATGCCGAGACGGCCGGCGCCTATGACGTGACCTTCCAGATTGCCAACAATTATGGCGGCACCTCGGACGCCATCCGTGTCTATGTCAATAACGATTTGCAGCCCGGCATTAAATTAGCGGTGCCCTCTACGGCGGTTCCGGGCAATGACTGGTTTAACTTTATTGAAAGCAATCCCATTCGCGTCAATCTTCCCGCGGGTAAATGCACCTTTAAGGTCATCTGCCAAAACGGTCTTGGCAATTTGGATACCATCCGCTTTACCAAAGTATCCGCCGCCCCGCTGCGGAAAGCCCTGGCGCAAACCACAAGCAAAGTCAAATCCGATAAAATCATGTTTGCGGATGTCTTCCAGGACAACAGCCTGATGGACGCCTTTATCGCCCAACTGACGGATGTGCAGCTGGCCGATTTATCCCATGGTAACGGACCCTCCATCCCCGGCGGCACCGGCAGCATTGGTGACCTGAAGGAATACGGCATTCCCGCGGTACAGACGGTTGACGGCCCTGCCGGCGTACGATTGGAAAAATCCTGCACCGCCTGGCCCTGCTCCACCCTGCTGGCTTGCTCGTGGAACATTGAGCTGCTGCAGCAAGTAGGCGTTGCGGCGGCCAAAGAAGCCAAAATAAACGGCGCCGATATCTGGCTGGCTCCGGGCATGAACATCCACCGTAATCCCTTGTGCGGCAGAAACTTCGAATATTATTCCGAAGATCCCCTCCTGTCCGGTAAAATGGCGGCCGCCATCACAAAGGGCGTGCAATCCGAAAAGGTGGCCATTACCATCAAGCACTTCGCCGCAAATAACAAAGAGACAGACCGCGGCTACAGTGACAGCCGTATCTCCGAGCGCGCCTTGCGTGAAATTTATCTCAAGGGCTTCGAAATCGCTGTTAAGGAAGCGGATCCCTGGTCCATCATGTCTTCCTACAACAACTTGAACGGCCAAGAAACCAGTGAAAACTATGCTTTGCTGAACACCATTTTGCGCGATGAATGGGGCTTCAAAGGCATGGTCATGACGGACTGGTGGAACGACAGCACCGCATTCCGTGAGGTAAAAGCCGGCAATGATGTTAAAATGGCTTCCGGTGATACGCCTCAAGTCATAGGCGCTCTCAAGGCGGGATTCCTCAGCCGGTCAGAGCTTGAGCGGAATGTCAAACGCATTTTGTTCACCCTCATGAAAACCAATGCCATGGATCGGGAAATCATCAACCCCAGAGTGCATGAGATCACGGCCAGCGGCACTTCTCGCATCAAAGCAATTGACTTTGCCTGGAAGAGCTCCGTGATCGGTATGGAAAAATGTCAGGACAGCGATGGCGGCTTCAATCCCACCAATAGCTATGAAGGCAATTGGCTGAGCTACAATATCAACACCGCAGTCGCCGGTACCTATCAAATTAAAGCCAGAGTGGCCAGCCCGGGCGGATCCGGTCAATTTGATGTGTTGGTCAATGGCGCCAAAGCTTGCAGAGTCACCAATACCACCAACACCGGCGGATGGCAAAACTGGAACACGACACCTGCGTTTGAAATCTATCTCCCCCAGGGCCGCAGTGAACTGCAACTCAACTTCGTCCAGGGCGGCTTCAATTTGAATTGGGTGGAATTCGAGCTTTTGACCCCCAGCTCCACCATGACTTTTGACAAAGAATCTGTGGCTGTAAACGAAACCTTCCGCATGACTGTGCAATGTCCGGTGAATGTACAAGGGATTGCGGTTGCGAACGAAAATGGACTGCCCATTTCCTTGAAAAACGTTCAATCGTCGGTTGAGGGCCAAGTTAAGACCTTCACGGCAGATTTATCCCTGGGCACTGACGGCAACCGTGAACTGAAGCTGCTGTTGGATTATGGAACGGGCGAAGGCTATGTAGATCCTGCGGTAAGCGCCGGCATCAGCATTACCAAAACCAACGAAGCGCCCCAAGTTCTGGGCGTCATTGCACCGAAGAAAGCCCAGGTGAATGTTGCGGCCAATTATAGCATTACCACCAATGCCGAGGGCTCCTATAGCGCGAATATTTATAACAACACCAGCAAAATGGGCAAGACGGTCGTCAGCAAGACCATGAATGCAGACGGCACTTGCACATGGGTACTGGGCGTTAAAATCGGAAGCGCCGGAACCAATCGAACCCTCACCGCTTATGCGGGCAATAAAAGCGGCACGCAGAGCGATCCCTATCCCTTCCAGGTAACCGTCACCCTGGTCTAAACCGAATCATTTTTATGCAGCAGAGCCGCGTCTTGCGTATGCAGACGCGGCTCTGCCTATTTAAATCCATGGGAGGTTATCAGATATTCCAAAACCGCAACCGGGTAGTATTTTCCCTGGATTCGGACTATAATACAAGTAGCGCTGTATTGCCTATTTCCGGAATGAACTGTAACAGGAGTATCTATATGATTGAATTACAGGGAAAATATAATACCGCCCGAGTCTTCACTGACAATGTGGAACAGGAGGCCGTCTCGCAAATTATCCATCTCCTCAATCAGGCCTTTGCCGCAGACAGCCAAATTCGCATTATGCCCGACACCCATGCCGGCGCAGGCTGTACGATTGGCACTACCATGACCATCACCGACAAGATTGTCCCCAACCTCGTCGGTGTGGACATCGGCTGCGGCATGGAAACCGTCACCCTGCGTGATACCCACACCGAGCTGCAGCAACTGGACAAGGCGATTCACCGCCTCATCCCGGCCGGATTTGCCACGCGCAAAACGCCGCATATGTTTGCGCAGGACATTGATCTGAAAAAGCTGCACTGTGCAAAACACGTCAACCTTGAACGCGCCGAACTGAGCTTGGGCACCTTGGGCGGCGGCAACCACTTTATCGAGTTGGACCGTGACGAGGAGGGCAAGCTCTATCTGGTGGTACACTCCGGCAGCCGCCATCTTGGCAAGCAGGTAGCCGAATATTACCAGAATGCCGCCGCGCGTGATCTCAAGGCGAAAGCAAAAGAAGCCGATGACCTAATCGCCGCATATAAGAATCAGGGCCGCGAAGCTGCGATACAGGCCGCCTTGCAAACCCTCAGCGCCTATAAAGTAGACAAAAGTCTCTCGTTTGTACAGGGAGCGCTGTTCGACGATTACCTGCACGATATGGCAATTGTACAGCGCTATGCCGAACTCAACCGTCATGCCATGATACGGGAAATCATCAAAGCCATGAAGTTTAAAATGGATGAACAGTTCACAACCATCCACAATTATATCGACCTCTCCTCCATGATCTTGCGCAAGGGAGCCATCTCGGCCAAGGCCGGCGAACGAATGCTTATCCCCATGAATATGCGGGATGGGAGCCTGATTTGCGTGGGCAAGGGCAACCCTGACTGGAACTATTCCGCACCCCACGGCGCGGGACGGCTCATGAGCCGTTCGGCCGCCAAGCAAAGCATTACGCTGACGCAGTTTGAGCGGTCGATGCAGGGTATCTATTCTTCTACGGTGAATAAGAGCACCCTCGACGAGTCCCCCTTCGCCTATAAGCCCATGGAGGAAATCATGGCGAATATCACCGACACCGCCGAGATCGTCAAGACCATCCGGCCTCTATATAATTTTAAGGCGGCGGAATAGTAGACTCCCTCGTGCGGGACAAAAAAATATGCAGGTATGGTTCGGCATACCTGCATATTTTTTAAGCATCCATCTATTCTGGACTTTTCACTTTTTGCCGCTTTTCGGCCCGTCTCCTTGCCTTTTCGGCTTTCTTCATTTCGCGCTTGCTTTTCCGTTTCCGGTATGCCCCCTGTATCCATAGCAAGGAAACGTTAATGGCCTTAATGATTCCCGGCGCCGCAATGATCAAAATAATCAACAGCATCGTGGGTACATACTGCAAATCGGAAAGGGCTAAAAGGCCCTGCATAAAGAGCATCCCGCCCAGGAAAAAGGTAAACATGGAACAATAAACAAGTTTGCGCAGCATACTTTGCAAGGGATAGACAAGCCGAATCATATACAGGCTCGCAATTCCTGTCGTAATCATGCACATGGTTTCCCGGGTATCCTCGGAATAGCCAAACCACGTTGTGACCGCGGTAATAAAACAAACACTCAGTACAATTGTCAGCGCCCCTGTAAGCGCATTGATCAACACACTCTGCAAAAAGCCCGCCTTTACCCGCTCAAAGTTTGGCTCCAGGGATAAAATAAAGGTGGGGACGCCGACCGCAAAGACACTGATCACCGACAACTGAATGGGCATAAAAGGATAGGGCTGCGCCAGCAAAAGCATAATCAGGGTCAGGACAAAGGAAAAAATGGTTTTGACCAAAAATAAGGATGCGGCACTCTGAATATTATTAATGACACGCCGCCCCTCCTTCACAATATAGGGCATCGCATTGAAATTGGAATCGAGCAAAACCAGATTGGCGCAATGCTTGGCGGCGTCACTCCCCTCGGACATAGCAATGCTGCAGTCTGCCTCTTTGAGCGCAGGCACATCATTGACGCCGTCCCCCGTCATGGCCACCGTATGCCCCGCCCCCTTGAGGGCCTGTACAATCTGCTTTTTCTGGGCCGGCGTTACCCGTCCAAACACCTTATACCGCTGCACCGCCTCCTCAATGGCCTCACCGGATTGGAGGGTGGTCGCGTCCACATAGTGCTGCGCACCCGGCAACCCCACCCGGGCGGCAATATGGGATACCGTCGCGGGATGATCCCCTGAGATGACCATTAATTCAACGCCCTGTTCGGCAAAATAGGAGAGTGTCTCCTTGGCATCGCTGCGGATGACATCGGTGAGACAGATGAGCGCGCAGGGCTTTAAGTCAGGCGGCAGATCATTGCCGTTGATGGGATGTTCACTGTGCGCCAGTGTAATGACACGGATGCCATTCATGGCATATTGCTCCACCCGCCGCGCAATATCCGGGTATGCACCGCCGAGGATAAATTCGAAAGCGCCCATAATATAGGAGCCGCGCCCCACAAAGCTGGCTCCGCTATACTTGCGGGCGGAGGAAAAGGGAACGGCCGTGGCAACAATGAGGTTTTCAAAAATTGAGAAGTGATCTTTGAGGGCCAAAAAAGTTGCGTTTTCATCGGGCAGGGCATGCAGCAGATTGCCCATAATCTCTTCCACCGGCGCATCATTCAGAAGCTCCACATGGTCCACTTCCATCCGGCCCTCGGTCAGCGTACCGGTTTTATCCAGGCATAACACATCGACCCGCGCCAGCGTCTCGATACAAAAGAGCTCTTGTACCAGTGTTTTGCGGCGGCCCAAATGGATCACGCCGACGGCAAGCGCAATGGAGGTCAGCAAAACGAGCCCCTCCGGAATCATGCCCAACACCGCCGCAACCATCTTGATCACGGCATCTGCGAAAGAGGCATTAAGCAAAAGATATTGCTGCAAAAACAGCCCCACGCCCAGAGGAATAATCAGAATACTGATCACCTTGAGAATCCGGTTCATAGAATCCCGCAACACAGAGGGATGTTTTTTCACAGCTTTGGCTTCAGAGGAAAGCTTTTGCGCATAATTGTCCGCGCCCACATGTTCCACCTGCGCATAGGCCTTGCCCGAAACCACGAAGCTCCCTGAAAAAAGTTTATCCCCCACATGCTTGACGACCGTATCCGACTCCCCTGTCAAAAGCGATTCATTGACTTCTAAGGTGCCTTTTGTCACTACGGAATCGGCGCAAATCTGATTGCCCGCGGCAAGGATCATCACATCGTCCAGCACCAGCTTTTCAATATCCAGCTTGACAGGCTGGGCATCCCGCAGCACCGCCACCTTGGTGGCAGAGAGTACAGAGAGCTTGTCAAGGGTTCGCTTTGCCCGCAGCTCCTGAATGATTCCAATGATGGTATTCGCAAATACAATCACGAGAAAAAACAGGTTTTTAAAAGAACCGACAACAATCACCAACACCGCTAAAACCATATTGATCAAATTGAAAAAGGTAAAAATATTGCTTTTGATAATCTCCGATTCACTCTTACTACGGGTTTCCACCTGCGTGTTGACTTGCCCGGCCCGTATGCGCTCGTGCACTTGCTCTGCCGTGAGGCCGGTGTTCAGATCAGTTTGTATTTGCAATGCGTCACTTCCTTCAAAGACACAAAAGCACAAGCCGTTTTCCTTTCGGTATCGGGCTGTGCTTTTATGGTATCCATATGTCCGTATATTATGAAAAAATGGTACCACATTGTGTAAAATAAGTCAAGGAGCGCCGTGTCGCTTTCCCTTCTCCCCGCCATTATTTAGGCAATGAAAATATATCATTTTCGTTGGTTGGATGAAACGCCGCCGCAGGCAATAGCCGTTTCATACTACGACTGCAATGTCCGTTGCCGCTTGCTGCATCGGGCCAGAAATGCTATAATGAAATAAAACAAACCTATTTCCCCTAACCCTGCCACCAACCGAAAGAAAGGGGCCGTCCGATGTCCGCGTTACAGGAGTTATACGACGCCTTACAAAAGCAACCGCCGGGTCCGAAGGATTACGGTATCCCCGCCTCTTGGAACTACCTCGGCGTGCCTTCCGCCGCCTGCCATGACCGTCCCAACGAGGTGTGGGTCTCTTCCCTCCCCTATTTCACAGCCTGCCTGGAATCCATCCTGTCCCATGCGCATATAATCCCAAAGGCGGCCATAGATATTCGCGAGCTGGTACTCTACGCCATGATGCCGCGTACCTTCTCCGCGTGGCCGCATAGGGATGGACATACCATTGAGAACGGCACCCTGCTCAAATGCATTTGCCTCTTGCCCCTATTGCGGGAGATGGGCGTGAACGCCGTTTATCTCTTACCCATCTTTAGTGTCAGCCATCTTTTTCAAAAAGGTGAATTGCCCAGCCCCTATTCCATCCGGGATTTGCGCGCCATCGACGAGGCGCTTTGTGACCCGCATCTTGGCGCCATCCCGGCTGCCACACAGTTTCAGGCTTTTGTGGAGGCCTGCCACCGTTTGGGGATGCGGGTGCTGCTCGATTTTGTGCTGCGTTCCGTCGCACGGGATAACGTGCTGCTCTATAACCACCACCCTGACTGGTTTTATTGGATTGACGCCAAACAGGCGGCCGATTTTGCCGCCCCCAAAGTCCCCGGACTGGGGCACGAAAATGTCAATGCCGATAACGTCCATCAGCTCTACGAAGCGCCGGATATGCCCACCTTTTTAGGTGCCTTTGTGCCACCGCCCACCGCAGCGGAGTTGGCACAGGCCGCGTCGCAAGCGCCAGATCCGGACGAACGTCCCGCATGGATCGCGGAGCGCCTTGGCAAAATGACGATGCCGGGCTTTGCCGATACCCTCAATGATCCCCAGCCCCCTTGGACCGATATCACTTTCCTGCGCATGTATTTTGACAATACGGCGCCGGCTACCGCCTATGCAAAGGAACGCAGGTTGCCGCCGGTACTCGCGCAGGACGGTGTCAAGTGCAACCTTTTTCCCGGCACACAGCCCAATACGGCGCTTTGGGAATATTTAGCGGACATTATCCCCTATTTTCGGGATACCTATCATATTGACGGGGCACGCATCGATATGGCCCACGCCCTGCCCGGCGCCCTCACAAAGCAGATGATTGCGCGCATGAAGGAAGCCACGCCGGGATTTATCCTCTGGTCCGAGGAATTTATCTCGGCAAATGCCGAAAAAGCCAAGGCCGAGGGCTACGACCTGATCACGGGAGGCATCTGGGATCAATGGAGCCGCTTTGCGCAGGCAGATTTCAATCCCCGACTGCTGGAGTGCCTGCATACTGCTCTTCCGGCAGCCGCCTTTCTAGAAATGCCCGACACCCCGCGCTCCGCCCTCTACCTCTCCCGGGATCAGCGGATCTGTGCCCTCCTGCTGGCGGCCCTGCTGCCGGGCAGTCTGATGGCCGTCAATAACGGGCAGGAGCTTGGCGAAATCCAACCCATGAACTTGGGGCTCAAAAACACCCGGGAAGGCCGCTATGTTCTGCCGAAAGCGCACCCCCTCTATGGAAAGCTCGCTTTCTTTGACCGCTATTATTTCAATTGGACCTGCAAAGACCCTTTGAACGGCTATATGGCAAAGGCCGCGCAGATTCGCAGCCGCTTTCTCCGGCAGATTGAGAACCCTGCCTGTTATCAATCGGAGTTGCTCCGATCCCGGCGGCTGCAAACCTATCTCATCGCCTTTGATGGCGAGGAGGGCTTTGCCTGTCTCGTCAACCGGGGCAAACGGCCCCACGACATTGACCCCTTTCCCCTGCTGCTCACCTGTTTGCAACATCCCGTTCAATATTCCGTTTTTTACCGCCACCGCGCGGCCATTGACCGCTTGGAACCCGGCGGCGTTTTGATCTTACATCTCAGGAAGGGAGTGCATTTTTGATGAACAAGCCAAAAGTGGCCTATTTCTGTATGGAATACGGGCTTGAAAATAATTTTAAAATCTATTCGGGGGGACTGGGCATCTTGGCCGGCGATATCCTCAAGACGGCCAAGGATTTGAAATTGCCCATGGTGGGCATCGGAATCCTGTGGCGGCAGGGCTATGATATGCAGCTCATTGACGAGGCCGAGCGTATTGTGGACTGCTTCCCCGAATACCGCTATGATTTTTTGGAGGACACGGGGCTGACTGTCACCGTCAAAATCCGCAAGCGTCCGGTAAGAGCCAAAATATGGCTGTGCAACTGCTTTGAGAATGTTGAGCTCTATCTGCTCGACACCTTCCTGCCCGAAAATAACGATCCGTTTATCACCGGACAACTCTACGGCTGGTTCGGCGAGGAACGCATCGCGCAGGAAATGATGTTGGGCATCGGCGGTATCAAGGCGCTGAAACTGCTGGGCATCGAACCAGATATTTATCATTTTAACGACAGCCATCCCGTTTTTGCAGGGTTCGAACTCCTGCGCCATGAAATGCGTTTGGGCAAAAACTTTGGGAAAGCCTTAGAGGCCGTCCGACCCAAGATCGTCTTCACCACCCACACCCCAGTGGAGGCGGGCAACGAGGTTCACAGCTACCGCTTGCTTAACTATATGGGCGCCGACGAGGGCTTTACCAAAGAGCAGCTCAAGTATTTGGGCGGCAAGCCCTTTAACATGACGGTGGCGGGGTTGCATCTCGCCCATATTGCCAACGGTGTCTCGGCACTGCATACGCAGACCGCGCGGCACATGTGGAAGGACGTAAAAAAAAGCGCCCCCATCATCGGCATTACCAATGGGGTGCACAACGGTACCTGGCAGGACAGCGCACTGCGCGAGGCCTACGAGAACAGCGGCGATCTCTGGTCCGCTCACATCGCCTGCAAGGTTGATCTGCTGACCGCTATCCGGGAAATGCTCGGCATCCAGCTCGATCCGGAGGTGCTGACCGTCGGCTTCGCACGGCGCGCCGCTGCCTATAAGCGCGGCGACCTCTTTTTCAGCGATATGCAGCGTGTCGCCCCTCTCTTACAAGCGCAAAAAGTGCAGTTCCTGTTTTCGGGCAAAGCCCATCCCAACGATATGGAGGGCAAGGCCATTATTCGCAAATTGCTGGCTCTTTCCAAAGAATTCCCCCAGTCCATCGTCTACTTGCAGGACTACGACATGGAACTCGGCGGCCTGCTGACCAAGGGCTGCGATATCTGGCTCAATACGCCTATACGCCCCCAGGAGGCCAGCGGCACCTCGGGGATGAAAGCGGCTATGAACGGCGTGCTCAACTTCAGCGTACTCGACGGATGGTGGCCAGAGGGCTGTGAGCACGGCGTCAACGGCTGGCAGATTGGCGACGGATATGAGGGTATGGGGCAGGAGGAGTCGGACCTCGACAGCCTCTACCGGGTTTTCTTCGGCGAAATCATGCCCCTGTACTATGAAAACCGGGACAAATGGGTGGATATGATGCGCAAAAGTATCGAGATGTCCACCACTCGCTTCTCGGCGGCCCGCATGCTGGAGGAATATTATGCCAAGCTCTACACCGGGCCATCAAAAAGCTTTGCGCAAGCTCTCACCTCATAAATGCCCTCTTATTTTTAGAGGAGCGCCCTGCCAGGACGGTAACGGAGGCTGCCCTATCCCTTGCAAATTTTCTCCCACACCACCATGCCGTATCTTTTCGCTCCGCACCGTACGCGTTCTGCGCGCAGTTTCAGTTTTCCCTTATTCCGAGACAGCCGTAATCCTTTGCACTTCCTCCGGAGCCAACATACGGCACTCCCCCTCCCGCAGGGCGGGATCGAGGGCCAAATTGCCTATTTGCACACGCTTGAGGGTCAATACCTCCCGATGGAACACATGGAACATGCGTTTGATCTGGTGGTATTTGCCCTCTTTTATTTGTACGCCCACTCGTTCGGGCCTGTCCGGATCCAGCGCGTAAAGCTGTGCGGGTAAGCAGCACTCACCGTCCGCCAGGGTTATCCCCCGTGCGAAAGCCTCCACGATGGCATCCGTCAGGGGCTGATCGAGCGTGGCCTCATAGGTTTTTGTCACATGTTTGCGGGGCGACAGGATATTGTGAGCAAAGTCGCCGTCATCGGTGATGAGCATGAGACCCGTGGTGTCTTTGTCGAGCCGGCCGGCGGGGAAGAGCTTTTTCCGCCGCAAATCCGGGGGCAGCAGGTCAAGCACCGTCTTGGCGCTGTGGTCCCGGCTGGCCGAAACAATGCCGGCGGGCTTGTGCAGCATGATGTACAGCTTTGCCTGGTAATGCAAGGGCGTTCCCTGCACCTCTATTGGATCTATCTGAGGATCCAACTTGAAGCCGGGATCCGTAACCGTCTGATGGTTAACGGACACCAGCTTCTTTTGGATGAGTTTCTTCACTTCTTTTCTTGACAGTCTCCCCTGTGCCGCAATAATCTTATCCAAACGTTCCTGCGCCATAGTTTCACTTCCTGCTGAACAAGGTATGGCGGCACCCGCGCCCTTTTTGCAAAGGCCAAGGCATCGCTGCCGCCCAATTTTTTCGCTATGCGTTTTCCTGCTGCGCCACACTCGTCAGCGCATTATTTTCGCCCGTACCACCCCTGCTTTTCGCCGCGCTGCCGGCCTCTTCCGATACTGCCGCCGTGCTGCTGCTCCGGGAATCGCCGGGCGTGGTGAATCCATGCATAAAGCCATCCAGCGCAACCGAGCAAATATCCCCGCCAATAATTTTGCCGTCACATACCAGCACATTGGCCTGAATTCCCTCCGCGCCCTCCTGGCCCGGATAATTCCGGACGGAATAGGTCCAGCGCTTGGCGCGCTGACCGGCAAACTTGGATAAATCAAAACCCTGCTTCAATTGAATCGCGTTATATTCTTTATAAACATCGTCAAAAATTTCAGGAATCACCACTTCCCGTACACTGGTGGGCTGTGGTTCCACCTCCCAGTCAAAGCTTTTCAAAAAAGCCACGCGCTGCGTATCGGTTGCGCCCTTTAATCCTGTTTTGTCGTTCTTGGCACTGCCTTGCGCCGCCCCCTTGGGCCAAACCAGGAATATCGCCACCAGTAAAGCGGCTACCCCCAAAATCCATAATAACTTTTTCTTGGATGTCTTCATGGAAATCACAAACATGGTCAGGAGCATAAGATCCCGCCTTGCGCCGAGATCCGCAGCCCATACCCTCCCTTACATGGTTTTCAGCAAACAAGTTGACCTTCCCTGCAAGACATGTATATGCACAGGCTGTTCGGGATATTTGTCATTTCCAATTTTTTTGTATCCGTTGTCTATCCTTATGGGTATCGGCCCATAGGATGCCTTTGGCAATCGTATCAGCGGTCCAGTTCGTGCATAATGATGCTCAGCGCCGCAATTGGCGCTGTTTCGGTGCGCAAAATCCGTTTCCCCAGGGTCGCCGATTCAGCGCCGCGCTCCATCAGCAGCGTGACTTCCTCGGGATGGAACCCGCCCTCCGGCCCAATAAAAATAGCAATCTTATTCCCGGCCCGCGGCAACAGCGCTTTGAGATGCGCTCCGCCGCCTTCATAGAACAAAAGGAGGAAAACGTCCTTCTCCATGGCTGCCAGCGCCTTCGGGAGGGGTAGAATGGGATGCACCACAGGAATTATACCCCGGTGTGACTGCTTGGCCGCTTCCCCAGCCAGCTTTTGCCAGCGCTGCTGTTTTTTGATCCCGGCTGCCCTATCGGGCCGCACAATGCTGCGCTGGGTCAGTACCGGATGGATGGATTTTACGCCCAGCTCCACCGCTTTCTGCAGAATCCATTCGAACTTATCTCCCTTGGGCAAGCTTTGATACAGCGACACCTCCACGGCGGGTTCGCTTTCGGAGGGCTGCTTGTACAGCACTTCGAGCTCGACACGCTCGGGCGTCACCGTCATAATGCGGCAGGTATAATCCAAGCCCTGCGCGTCACCGAGCGACAAAGGCTCTCCCTCCCGCATGCGCAGGGATTTGGCAATATGCAATGCGTCTTCTCCCGTAATATCGTAGCGATCCCCCAGGATCGTGTCAACAAAAAATTTCGGCATATCCTTTTGTCCGCGCCACTTTCCCTGTCAAAACCGGTGAAGCGCGCAGGACGTTGCTACCCCCTTAGGTATTCTTTGTGCATCGCGGCGAAACGCGGGGCCGTGTTCCTAAAAACAATTGTTTTTTTGCCCCAAATCGCATATAATGAGTATATTATACATTGGCTCGGAGCGCAATACCCGTTGCCGTTCAACACAGCACGCAGACTCGTTCCGGATTAGAAACCCCACATGTTTTTATTCCGGGCGTTATATAATCTCCGCTTTGCACAAGGAGGCCCCACTATGAAGTTGAAAAATCCAGGCCGGTCCGCCGCCGTGATCGATATTGGATCCAATATATTAAAAATGCGCATTTCCCAAGTGGACAGCGATTCGGGCAAAATCCACCATCTGGACACGGTGGAATACCCCGTCAAACTGGGGCATGAAGTTTTCAGCACCGGTAAAATCAGCTTTGAGAGCATTCATGAGCTTTCCACCCTGCTCAAGGGTTTCTCTCTGATCATCCGGGAATACGGCATCAGCCGCAAGCGCATCGTCGGCACCACAGCTCTGCGGGAAGCCCATAACAGCGCCTATGTACGCGATCAGCTCAAAATTCAAAATGACATGAACCTCGAAATCCTGGACGATGCCGAGGAAAAGTCACTGATTTTTAAATCGGTGCTGGATAAAATCACCGCCTTGAAAATCCCCCTGCACAATCTTCTTTTGTCTTATATCGGTACGGGCACCATCGGCATGGCCCAAGTGGAATCAGGCGATATTACCTATTGCCAGAACATCGCGCTGGGCACCCTCAAGCTCAGTGAAATGCTGCGGGAAATCCAGGATGAGACGGCCAAATTTCATTCGGTCATTGACGAGTATCTCAACGCGGCCCTCCAGCATCTCAAGGCCGAGTTTGTGGAGCAGCCGGAATATCTGGTGCTCTGCGGCAATGAGATGCCGCTGATTGCAAAGATTTGCGACATTACCGTCAAAAAGGGGATCTACACCCTCTCCTCGGCGCCTTTACTGGAATTATACCACAGTATCCGCACGTTGCAACCCTCCCGTATCGCATTGCGCTACGGCATTGAGGAGGAGCAGGCCGAATCCCTGTACGCGGCAGTTGCCCTGTATGTGAAATTGACGGAGCTTACAGGCGCCAAAAACATCATCTTTCCGCTGGTTGATCTCTGGGATGAGCTTTTCAACCAGATGCTCTTCCCCCAAAACCGGGCGCATTATTACGAGCACATCCGCAAAAGTGCCCTCTCTTGCGCGCGCCGGATCGCTACGCGCTATCAATGCGACCTGCGACATGGTGAAACCGTGGCCTCCATTGCCAGTCTCTTCTTTGATAAGCTTAAAAAAATCCACGGATTGAGCCAAAACTATTGTCTGCTGTTGGAGTTGGCCGCTTACCTACATAACACAGGGTATTATGTCAATTCCAAGAACCAGCACCTAAGCTCCTATTATATTATCAAAAATTGCGCCCTGTACGGTCTGACGGACGAGGAAATCCTGATTGTCGCCCAAACCGCTCTCTACAACGAAGAGTACATGCTCTCCTCCCTGAACGCGGGTGACAACATGCCAGCCTCGCACCAGCTCATCATCTCCAAACTCTCCGCCATTTTGCGGTTGGCCAACGCATTGGATAAAGCCCATAAATCGAAAATTGCTCACTTGCGCTGCAAACTCGATGAAAATAAATTCTATATTACCGCCAGCAGCCAAAATGACTTGGTTTTGGAAAAGTGGGCATTTTATCAATGTGCCGACTTTTTTGAGGAGGTCTTGGGTCTGACGCCGGAGTTGATCAGCAAGACCCAGTTGCTGCATGCGTTATAGCCATTCGATATAAGTCATACCGCCCCTTCCAAGGCTCTTGCCTTGGAAGATGGGCGCTTTTCTCAAAATTCCTGTAGGTAAATGCCGTCGTAATATATCTGTATCCCCCATCATCGTGACATCGGAGGATCTCCATGAGTGACAAAAAACATAGTAACATGCCCTATACCAACCGGGAACTCAGCTGGTTGGATTTCAATACCCGCGTACTGGAAGAAGCCTATGAAAAGGATAATCCGGTGCTGGAACGGCTCAAGTTCATCGCCATCACCGCCTCCAATCTGGATGAATTTTTTATGGTCCGGGTCTCCGGACTCAAGGAGCAGGCGCGCTCCGGTTACCACGAGCCTGACGCCTCCGGCCTCACGCCTAATGCTGTACTCACAAGAATCTCGGAAAAAGTGCATGATTTCGTCGACAAGGAGTACGCTTGCTTCTCCCGGCTGATTTTGCCTGCTCTGCGGAAAAATAAAATATTTCTGCTCCGACGGGAGGATTTGACGCCCACACAACAGCAATATATCGGGGATTATTTTGAAGAGGTGCTCTTCCCGGTACTCACCCCCTTGGCCATTGATCAAAGCCGCCCCTTTCCCCTGCTGGCCAACCGTTCCCTGAATATCGCGGTGCGCCTGGATAAGGAGGCCGATTCCCATTTTGCCGTGGTACAGGTTCCTGCCATTTTGCCGCGGATTCTGGAAATTCCCACGGAGGATGGGCAGGGCTTTGTGATGCTTGAAAATATCATCATCGAGCATCTTGATCAGCTTTTTAGCCCCTATACCATCAAAGCGGTATGCCCCTTCCGCCTGACCCGCAACACCGACCTTGACATTGACGATGAGGCAGACGACCTCCTGGCGGAGGTGCGTGAGTCTATCAAAAAGCGGAAGCGCGGCAAGCCAACGCGCCTGGAGATCACCACACGCTGCGATGTGCAGACACGGGAATTTCTGGTGGAAATGCTGAAAGTAAAAAAAGAGGACATCTATGAATGTCCGGGCCCCCTTGACCTTTCGGCCTGGATGAAATTTTCCATGCTGCCCGGGCACGACGACCTGCGTCTCACCCCCATTTTGCCGGTGCCTGCAGGCGACTTCTTCGGCTATCAAAACTGCTTTGACGCGATCCGTGACGGAGACCGCCTGGTTCACCACCCCTATGAAAGCTTTGACTGTGTGGTGGATTTTGCTTTCAAAGCGGCAGAGGACCCCAATGTTCTTGCCATTAAGCAAACGCTTTATCGTGTCAGCGGCAATTCCCCCATTGTCAGCGCTCTCATCCGGGCTGCCGAAAACGGCAAACAGGTGACGGTACTGGTTGAACTCAAGGCGCGGTTTGATGAGGAAAACAATATTCATTGGGCCATCAAGCTCGAGCAGGCAGGCTGTCACGTCATCTACGGTCTGACCGGGCTGAAAACACACTGCAAAATCTTATTGGTGGTGCGTCGGGAGGAGGACCGTATCCGGCGATATCTCCATCTGGGCACCGGCAACTATAACGATACCACCGCCCGGCTCTATACCGATATTGGCTTTTTTACCTGCCGGGAATCCTTCGGCTCGGACGCCTCTTCCCTGTTCAACGTCCTCACGGGCTATGCCAGCCCGCCCGAATATAATAAAATTATTGTGGCGCCTGATGGGATGCGCAACTTTTTTGAGCGCATGATCGACCGCGAAATTGATAATGCCCAGAAAGGATTGTCCAGCGGCATCACCGTCAAGGTCAACTCTCTGCTGGATCCAGACATTATCGCGCATTTATACCGCGCCTCTCAGGCCGGTGTGGAAATCAAGCTCATTGTCCGGGGCATCTGCTCCCTCATCCCCGGCATCAAGGACATCAGCGAAAATATTACCGTTATCAGTATTGTTGGACAGCTGCTGGAGCACAGCCGCATCTTCAAATTCCATAACGCGGGCAACCCCAAAATTTATCTGGGCAGCGCCGACTGGATGCCCCGCAATTTGGATTTGCGGGTGGAGCTTTTATTCCCGGTGGAAGAGGAACCTCTCAAGGAGCGCCTTTTTGAGATGCTGGATTTTTCTCTCCGCGATACCCTCAACGCACGGGTGCAGGACTCGCTGGGGCAGTATACCATGGTGGACAAACGCGGCAAGGGAACCATCAATTCGCAAGCGGAATTTGCCAAAATGGCCGCTGCCCGATGGAAAGAATTGCAGGAAAAAGCGCAAAATAAAGTATATATCCCGGAACCGCAGCCCTAAGCTACGGTTGTGGCCAAACTATATCCATGAAAAATGTACGGAGATGATGAGATGATAAGAATTGGCTTGTTAACCAGCGGCGGCGATTGTCAGGGGCTCAACCCGGCTTTGCGCGGCATTGCCAAAACCCTCTACAATGCTTTTGACGAAGTGGAAATTTACGGGATCATTGACGGTTATCGCGGCTTGATTCAAGGTGAGTACCACAAAATGCACCCCGAGGACTTCTCCGGGATTCTAACCGTGGGCGGCACCATTCTGGGCACCTCACGCCAGCCCTTTAAGTCTATGCGGGTAATTGACGAAAACAGCGTGGATAAAGTGGCCGAAATGAAAAAGAATTATCATAAAATGCAATTGGATTGCTTGGTCATATTAGGTGGAAACGGCACCCACAAAACTGCAAACCTGCTTTCGGGGGAAGGCCTGCATGTTGTCACGCTGCCCAAGACCATCGACAATGATCTGTGGGGTACCGACCTTACTTTTGGCTTCCAAAGCGCCATGGACGTCGCCACCTATGTGATTGACTGTATCCATACCACCGCCACCTCTCACGGCCGCGTTTTCATTGTGGAAATCATGGGGCACAAGGTGGGCTGGCTCACCCTCTATGCTGGTTTGGCCGGCGGCGCGGATATCATCTTGATCCCCGAAATCCCCTACTCCATTGATGTTGTGATGGCCACCCTGTCCCAGCGGCATAACGCAGGGAAAAAGTTTTCGATCATTGCCGTTGCGGAAGGCGCCATTTCGCAAGAGGACGCCAAGCTCTCCAAGAAGGAATACAAAGCCAAATTGGCTGCCAGCCCTTTTCCCTCGGAATCCTATGCGATTGCCAAAGCGCTGGAGGAAAGAACGGGCCAGGAAATCCGAGTATGCGTGCCCGGCCATATCCAGCGAGGCGGCAGCCCCAACTCGGCGGATCGCTTGCTGACCACACGGTTGGGCATTGCTGCGGCAAATCTGATTAAAAAGCAGCAATATGGCTATATGGTGGCGGTGAAGGGCACGGAAATTGTCCCGGTTCCCCTTTCGGAAGTAGCCGGCAAGCTCAAAACCGTACCGCCGGATTGCGATACTGTTCGCTCCGCCCGGGATTTAGGGATTTCCTTTGGTGATTCTCCCGCAGAATAAGTTATTTTATTTCTTGCCCCCAAGCTTTTTATTACGTGGAATTCCACATTATTGCGCGGCTGCAACGCGTTTTTTCACAACATTGGAAGAGTTTTTTCACTAAATTTGCTATTGCGATACGTATTGACAATACCGTCAAAAAAGATTAAAATGTAACTATAAATTTTAACAATTTAATTTGTCTTAGCAGCAATTTGAATGATATCATAGCTTTACCATTAAAATTCTATTGATTGTACGAATTGTGATTTTTGCGAGGTATTTTCACGGCCGATATTATGCTCTGTAATATCGAACATGCCTTTGGGAGGGCTCGTTTTGCATAGCCAGGACTTTGTTTTAACCGACAATTTATACGAGCCACAGGCCGTGATAAGTGAGGTTATGCCGCGAAAGCGGACAGGCTCGCTTTTGCGAACACTTTTCTTGGCTGCCAAACGTGGTTTTGACATCGGTTTTTCCCTCTTGGCACTGATTTTACTCTCCCCGCTGCTGTTGCTCATCGCCTGTATTATTAAGCTGGATTCTAAGGGCTGCATCTTTTTTAAACAGAAGCGGGTTGGCAAAGACGGAAAACCTTTTTTAATTTTCAAATTTCGGACCATGTCTCTGGATGCCCCCAAAGAAGTAGCCTCTTGTAAACTTTCGAATCCCTATCGGTACATTACCCGGATCGGCCGCTTCTTGCGAAGAACCAGTATTGATGAATTACCGCAGTTGTTCAACATATTGAAGGGGGATATGACCGTAATTGGCCCGCGTCCCCTGGTATTATCCGAAAAGCAAATACATATTTTACGCAAAAATGCCGGTGTCTATGCGGTGCGCCCGGGGATTACCGGTTGGGCCCAGGTGAACGGCCGCGACGAGCTTAGTATTTGGGAAAAAGTCGAGAAAGACCGTTATTATACGCGGAATATGTCTGCGCTTTTGGATTGCAAGATTTTCTTTAAAACAATCTTTGTGGTTTTCAAGCGTTTGGGTTATAACGAAGGCCTGCAAAAGGATTAACGGAATACAAACATAGTATGTATAAAGAATATGCAAAGCGTCCCGACGTGCCACCATGTTCGGGCACTTTCTTTTATGTTAAAGTAATTGGAACGATCTGACAAAACGCAGCGGCTCATACATCCTTTCACGGGCGGCTTTTGTCAGATGGTCAAAAAGGTTGAATTAGATGACCATTTTTATTTTGGGGCCTGACACCAAAATGCTGTATAAGCTGCGGGGCGACTTAATTGAACAGTTGGTGGAATATGGCCATCAGGTCACTGCGGTAGCACCTGACCGGGAATTTGAAAAAGAACTGCGCGCGTTCCGCGCTGATTTTATACAATTACCCTTTCAGCGCACGGCATTGAATCCCTTTCACGATGTAAAACTTTTATTGGCTTATCGCAGGCTCTTTAAGGCCGAAAAACCGGACTTAGTGTTTTCTTATTCCTTAAAGCCTGTTTTGTATGCCTCCCTGGCTGCCGGATCTGTCAAAATCCCTCGCGTTTACGCCCTAATCCCCGGCTCGGGGATTATTTTTGGCAAAAGGGGCTCCTTCTCCGCTATTGTGCGTTTCATGGTTTCCATTTTTTATAAACGTTCCTTTAAAGCCTGCAACAAGGTCTTTTTTCAAAACCGGGAGGATATGTCGCTATTTACCGATAACAAGCTGTTGCCGGCGGAAAAGTGCATTCGTGTTAATGGTACCGGGGTCAATATGCAACGCTTTATGCCCTGTGCCTTACCCCGCCGTCCGGTCTTTTTGATGATTTCCCGATTATTGATCAACAAGGGCGTGCTGGAATATTGTGAAGCCGCGCAAAAAATCAAAGCCCTCTACCCCAAAGCCAAGTTTATGCTGGTGGGCTCCTTTGACGAAAATCCGATGTCCCTTAAATCAGATGCCCTGGAATCTTATCTCGTGAATGGCGTAATTGAATACTTCGGGGAAGTTCGCAATGTGATGCCCCTTGTACGCCGCAGTTCGGTTTTTGTTTTGCCCACCTACTATAACGAGGGGATCCCCCGTACCATTTTGGAGGCTATGGCCATGGCGCGCCCTGTTATCACAACCGATTGGCGCGGCTGCCGGGATGCGGTGCAGGATCAAGTGAACGGTTTTCTGGTCCCTATCCGGAATGTGGATGCCCTTTGTGAAAAGATGGAGCACTATATCCAACACCCCGATCAAATTGAGAAAATGGGATATGCCGGATATAAGATCTGCAAAGAAAAGTACGATGTGCGGACCGTCAATGATTTTATGATAGCGCATATGGGGTTGCATATCCCGGATCACTTGTAAGGCAGTCTTGCCCCAAAAGCTTTGGAGCAGTCTGGGTATCCGTGGATTCTATTTTCAGTCAAGCACGATTCCTTTGGCATTTAAATGGCGAATGATTCCTGCTCTTAATTGCCAAAGGAATCGTAAAAGACATCAAGGGGGAAATATGGAAGAAAAACCGTTACAAGCCGCTTTTTTTCATGACACCCCTCTTGTCAAAGACGGAGGGGCCTATTATTCTATTACCTTCCCTTATTCCCTTTGGGAAGACCGTTACCTGTCCGTGTTTGAACGGCTATTGGTTTCCACCCGCTGCCGGGATAGAGCCAGCGGGCATCAGTTCGCCCTGGCACAGCAGAGAGGTCTTATGCTTTCCAGCGGCGACAAAGTGCAGATTCTGCCCATTACCGCTTATACAAATCAAAAGGATATCCTTTTGCACTTTCGAAAAATCAAAACGCAGGTTCGCCATACCCTTGCGATGGCGGATTGCGCTATTGTGCGTTTGCCCAGTGTCATCGGCTTTTTTGCCTGTCGGGAGGCTATCAAAATGGGCAAGCCCTGGGCCGTGGAAAGCGTTGCCTGCCCCTTTGATTCCTACTGGAACCAGGGGCCCTTCGCCGGTAAAATACTCGCGCCCTTTATGTATCTTTGCAACCGGCATTATATTGGCAAATCACACTTTACGCTCTATGTCACTCATCGTTTTTTGCAGGGGCGTTATCCCAGCCGCGGCGTACAGCAGATTGCCTCCAATGTATATGTCGAACCGATTGCGCTGTCTGTATTGGAACAAAGAACCCAAAAAATTCAATCTATGCGGAACTCCCTCACCTTCGGCCTCATTGGTTCCTTAGATGTGGATTTTAAGGGCCATAAGGTTGCACTGCGCGCCCTGGCTCGCATCCAGGATCAGCTGCCCTCCTTTACGCTGAAATTTTTAGGGCCCGGCAACTCGGAGCGCTTTGCCCCACTGATCCGCTCCCTGCATTTGGAGGCGCATGTCGAATTTTGCGGCAGCCTTCCCTCTGGACAGCCGGTGATGGAGTGGCTCGACTCTTTAGATATTTTTCTCATCCCCAGTTTACAGGAAGGCCTGCCCCGCGCATTGATTGAAGCCATGAGCCGAGGCTGCCCCGCGCTGGGGGCCCGTACCGGCGGCATCCCCGAGCTACTGCCCGAAGAATTCCTGCATGATAAACGAAATGATAAACAGCTTGCAAAAAGTATTTTACGTCTGGCAGAAGACAAAACGCTGATGATGAAAGCCGCCATCCGCAATGTGCAGACGGCGGATGAGTACACCCGGGATAAGCTGGACCGGAGGCGGCGTGATTTTTGGCAACATTTTGCCCGGACATCCGAGGTGCGTCAACATGAAAATTAATACGGTTACATTGGTCAGCCGCGACATGAACCCAGGCGATACGCAACATTTTGTTGCGGAGCTCGCTCATTATTTAGACACGCAAAATATCCAGGTGCATCTGGTCACTTCGGTGGATCAGGAGGTTGCCTATTCTTTGCCCTCCAAAGTGGAACACACCGCCCTTACGCCCCAGGAGCCATCCTCATTTCTTCCCAAATCCCTATATCGGATGAAATTGGCTTCTAAATTGCGTAAAACAATTTTCGCACAGCATTCGGACATCGTGGTTGTTTTCAGTATGCAGGAAGCGATCATGGCCGCACAAGGCGGAAAGCAACACAAAGCGCCTTTGGTGATTGCCTACCGCAGCGATATCCCCGCACAGCTGAAACAAAAATGGAAAAGCAGCCTTATCCGCAGTGCCTATAAAAAAGCCGATGGACTCGTTTTTCAAACCCACGCCGAAAAGAACTTTTTTTATGATTCCTTTTTTACCAATACGGTGGTGATTCCCAATGCGCTACTCTTAGAGAATCTCCCAAAACGCGCAGAGAAAAAAATTAAAAAGGAAATCATCGCGGTTGGGCCCCTGACCCCCGAAAAAAACCATTTACTCTTAATCCAGGCCTTTGCGGATATTGCGCCAACATTTCCTGATTATAAGCTAACGCTGTATGGGGAAGGCCCCCTGCGCGATGCTCTTGAGGCCGAGATTCTCGAATGCGGTCTTGCGGACCGGGTCAAGCTGGCCGGAGCTACTTCCAAAGCCCCAGAAAAAATGAAGGAAGCGGCACTCTTTGTTTTGAGTTCGGACAGTGAGGGCATGTCTAACACCTTGATTCAAGCGATGGCGATAGGGCTGCCCTGCATTGCCACCGATACGCCCGGCAGCGGTACTGAATTCCTGATTCAACACGGCGAAAACGGCCTTCTCTGCCCGGTGGGTGACCGAACGGAATTGTCCGATGCAATGCGGAGTATTCTATCCGATAAAAACTTTGCCGATCGGCTTTCGCAAAATGCGAAGCAGATTGTAAACATACTGGACAAGCAGAAAATCATGCGGCAATGGCTGGACTTCTTTGAAGAGATCGCCTGATTTTTTTATCCCCATACCCAGACAAGGGAGGTTTTCACCATCCGTTATGCGTTTGTTTTTGACCTGCTCTCCCGCACGGGTGGCGCCCAGCGCGTTATGGTCAATCTTGCCAATTACTTTGTGGAGAAGGGGCATGAGGTCACTTTCCTCACCCTGGATCCCTTACCCAGTGTATACCCCTTGGATCCCCGGGTGGGAAAAATTGATATTATTCCCAAGCAGGGAGCTCCCCGCTCCAGGCGCGCCAAAATCAGCCGAATTTTTGAGCTGCGCCGCCTGCTCAAACAAATGCAGCCGGATCTGATCCTCTCTTTTATGTGTCCCATCAATGTGATTGCATTGATGGCTTCCCTTTTTTTAAGACCTCCCATTGTCGTTTCGGAGCGCTCTAACCCCTTTGATCCCCCCAAACGAAAAATTTTTGCCATTCTCCGCAAGCTGCTGTACTGGACCGCCGACGGCTTTGTTTTCCAAACCGAGATGGCACGTTCTTTTTTTTCGAAGCGGATTCAAAAGCGCAGCGCCATCATTTTGAATCCCCTGATGCAATCCCTCCCGCCTGCGCATGAGGGGCCCAGAGACCCCGTCATCGTATCGGCCGGGAGACTGATTCCCGGCAAAAATCACGCCATGATGATGGAGGCGTTTGCTCAAATCGCGGAGAGGCATCCCGAATATTCACTGGTAATCTATGGCGATAACCGTTTAGAAAACACGACACGTCAATCTCTGGAAGCCAAAATCAAAGAACTCCACATGCAGGACCGCATCAAATTGCCGGGCAATGTAAATAACCTGGCAGAGCGCATGAATTCCACTTCCCTCTTTTTACTTGCCTCAAATAACGAGGGTATGCCGAATGTGCTCATTGAAGCGATGGCGCTCGGGCTGCCCTGCATCTCGACGGACTGCCCCTGCGGGGGCCCTGCCACCTTGATTATTCAGGAAAAGAATGGTATACTGGTGCCTGTTGGCGATGTCAAAACCATGGCGGCTCAAATGGATCGGGTTTTGTCGAATCCTGCTTTTGCCCATGCGTTGGGACAGGCCGCCAAGGCCGTTCGTCAGGATTTGGCTCCCGAGCAGATTGGCGCGCAATGGCAATCCTACTTCCAACAGGTGCTGGCCAAAGCTGGCCCTCGCATATAAGGTAACCATCCCTTTGATCCTGGACAGCATAATATCCATCTCTCCATTTCCAGGTACCTTTCAGGCCTCTTGTCCTGAACAATAGCTGCATTAGGGGAACACGATGTACAATTTTTTTCATGTGGAATCCATCATATTTTATTATTTAATCATTTTGCTAACCTTTGGGTTTGCCTGCTGGTATGAATACACCAAGAGACAAAAAGCGGTTCTGGTCTTTGAATACGGCCCTTTTTCTTGGCAGTCAGGCAATGTCAGAGGGTTTATTCCATTTCTGTTGGTTCTCCTGGTTCCGATTCTGGTTTCGAGCATGCGTTATCACGTAGGCAGAGACTACTTCAATTATCTGCGAATGTATGACCGTGTGGTAAAGGAAATCGGGAAACCTGCCTTTTGGGATTTTTCTGAAAATGAACCGGGATTTAAGGCTTTGATTGTGCTGTGCCGTTTTATTTTCAATGACCGGCAGAGCATCATTTATGTATCCGCCATAATCGGTATATTTATCGCCTTCCTGGCCTATCTACGGAATCGAAGCGGCAATTTCGCCCTTGCCGTTCTGGGCTATATGACCTATATTTACTTTCCCATGATGAACACCATCCGCATGGGCATTTCCGTGGCGGTGGTTCTTTTTTCCTATGAATATATAGCGCAGAAAAAATTCTGGAAATTTTTGATTGGCGTCTTAATAGCCACCAGTTTTCACTATAGCGCTATCATCGTACTTCCCTGCTATTTTTTCTCAAACAGTCTTTTTAAAGCTTCTGCCGGTCTAACCAAATTCAAACGCATTTTATATTACGTTGCCCTAATTGTGGTTATTACGAATATTGCTCTGATTATGAACATCTTCGGCGAAACCAAGTATGAGCATTATATCAGTGAAACTTATGGGGGATTCAAGTTGCCTTCTCCCTTCAGTTTAGCATTTTGGGTGATAGCCATTGTTTTTCGAAAAGACTTTATTGCCATTGATAAGCGAAACCGTATATACGCGGACTTAGTGATCCTTGAAATCTTTTTCACGTTCCTTTCTTATCGCGTTTCCATCGTGGATCGTGTACTGTTTTATTTTGTTGTCGCCAAGATCGCTCTTTTTTCTTCGCTCTACAAGGTATTGGGAAAATATCATTTGCAAATTCTGATTTTGCTTTTACTTTTTATATATCTACGATATCCCTATAACGTATTTTTCTCCCAAAAAGTTATGATGGTTCCCTATACCACCACATTTGGCTGGAGGCCATTTGGCTATCTGTAGATAGGAATTTCCAAGAACACAAGAAGATGGGATGTTTAGATAGTGCAGCCCCGAACACACATTTTATTTGTCCTGCACAGCATGCATACGGGCGGCGCAGAAAAAGCACTGCTGACTTTGTTGCGCCATTTATCGCCCGACGAATTTACAATCGATTTGCAGCTGCTGATCCAGGAAGGCATCTATCTGTCCCAAATTCCGGAATATGTCCATCTATTGCCCCTCATCCCCGCTTACGCCGCCGTGCAAAGCTCCTATGGCGCCTTACTGAAAAATGCTTTTTGCCGTGGACAAATCAAGTATTTGCTGCAGCGCCTTGGGATCAGTCTCCACATGAAACTGGCCCGTAATAAAAAGCGTGGGGAAAAGCGGCAGCGTAATAATTTGTTGCTGGAACGCTTAATGCCTCCCGCCGCTAAAACCTACGATGTGGCGGTAGGCTATTTGCCTACCCTCCCCATTTATTATGTTATCAACAAGGTGAAGGCCCGGCGGAAACTGGGGTGGATACACAACGATTATCAACTTTCGGGCTACAACCCCAGACTGGATTTGCCTTTTTTCGCGCAGTTGGATGCACTCGTTACCGTTTCTCCTTCCTGTGAGACTATTTTGCACCAGACCTTCCCCCATCTCGCGGACCGCATACAGTATATCCCCAACCTTTTGGCGCCCGATGAAATTCTTGCGGGGGCCAAGGCCTTTCGTCCAAAGGAATATACACCGGAGGACATGAAGCTGTTGTCCATCGGCCGCCTTGCCCATCAAAAGGCCTATGATATCGCCCTGGAAGCCGCTGCCCTATTAAAACGGGATGGGTTCGCATTTAAGTGGTATATCATTGGGAGGGGGCCGCTTAAGGAAGAAATTACCGCATCGATTCACCAAAAGGGACTCGATGATTATTGCATACTCCTGGGCACCACGCCCAACCCCTATCCTTATTTGGATGGTTGTGATATTTTTGTACAAGCCTCCCGCCATGAGGGAAAGTCCATTGCTTTGGAAGAGGCCAAAATTCTGGCCAAACCCATTTTGATCAGCGACTATCCTTCGGCACAGGATCAGCTTATCCATGAGGTCAACGGTCTCATTGTGCCCCTGACCCCCGAGGCGGTTGCCAACGGCCTGCGCAGGCTCATGGAAAACGCTGCGCTGCGCCGCCAATTTTCCGAGGCGCTGCAAGGAGAACGCCAGCAATATGAAAACGCACTGGCGTTGAATATCCGGGCCTTGCGTGGGGAAACCACAGAATAACCCATAAATTTAGCTGGGCATGCCGTACCCATTGATGCAACCAGGCTGTCCATTCGGAGGTTATGCCTTTGTCATCCCGTATCAGCCACACCCAATCATCGGTTCGCAACTCGGTTGCGAATATTGTCCTGCAATGTGTTACCATTATTTCGGGATTTCTGGTTCCCCGCCTGTTTGGGCAGTATTACGGTGCGCCTACGCGGGGCGCGATGACGGCCATCAATGATATTACCACCTACCTTTCCCTGATTGAAGCCGGTTTAGCCAACGCTGCCATACAATCGCTTTACGCGCCTCTGCGGGCCAAGGATTGGGACGGTACCAGCTCCATTCTGTCGGCCAGCCGCCGTTTTTATAATCAGATTGCTTCCATTTTCACCGGCTCCGTACTGCTCTTAGCATTTGTCTATCCTTATATCACGGAACGCAATGGGCTCTCTATATCCCTGATCACGGGGATGTTTCTGATTTTGGGGCTCTCGTCATCGCTGGAATACTTTATTTATAATAAATATTCGGTCCTGCTGACCGCAGACCGAAAACTTTATATCATCTCCAATGTTTCCTCCATCGGACTGGCTCTCAGCACCGCCTTGCGTGTGCTATTGATTCTCAACCACTTCAGTGTCTACTACGTTCTGCTCGTGCCGGGCATTGTCTATTTTGCCCGTGCTCTTTTCCTGATGTTCTATGTCAAGCGCCGCTATTCTCAGCTGAATCCCCATGCCCACCCCAATAAGGCGGCTCTCTCCAAGCGTTGGTCCGTGATGTACCATCAGGTGGCGGGGTTGGTCCTGCAAAATACAGACACCATCCTGCTGAGCATTTATTGGGGCTTTACCTATGTAAGCGTCTACACCGCCTATAACTTTGTGTTTCGTAGCATTATCATGCTGCTCAACAACGCCTTTTCACAGTCGGCTTTGGCTGGCTTTGGCCATATTATTGCCGAAGATGATTCGGAGCGCCTCCAGAAAACCTACAGAACCTACGAGGCACTTTACTATATGGTGGTACCCATACTCTATGCCGTCACAGCCGTTATGCTGCTCCCCTTTATTACGCTCTACACTAAGAACTTTACAGATACGGGTGGGCTCAATTACGCCGATCCCCTCATTGGGCTGTTATTTCTCACGCACAGCATTGCCAACAATCTCCGGGTACCGCCGCTGCTGCTGATTAACGCCAAGGGGCATTTCAAGGAAACCCGAAACCGCGCCCTGCTGGAGGCTGGCATTAATTTGACTGTTTCCCTGATTCTGGTGAAACCCCTGGGCATCTATGGGGTTCTGATTGGTACAATTGCCTCTTTTCTGTACCGGACACTGGATATTATCTTTTATTCCAATCACCGTATCCTACAGCAAAGTGTCAAGCAGACCTTTCTGCGTTGTTTGCGGGCGCTGCTTATTGTGGCAGGCATCGCACTGCTCTTTTACCGGCCCGTTGCCAACGCCGCCAGCCAAGCTCATTTTTCTTGGCTGGATTGGGCCGGCTGGAGTGCGCTCCTCCTTGTTTGCTCCACCGCGTGTACCCTGGCTGTCAACTATTTCATGGAAAAAGAAACGGTCAAAGAGCTCTTTACTCGCTTGGGAGGGGTTATGAAGCGCCACGCCTAAATAGGCCGCCGGCATGGAATAGCCAGCACTTCTTTTGCCACACCGCTTGCAGATCTATCTATACACCCGGATGTTCAGATGCTTTGCAAAGGGGCTATTGCCTGCCGCGATTCTCCTAAAATTATCAGGGAATAACCTTGTAAATGAAAAACAAGTAGGATATAATACTGAGGGACATACCTGTATACCCCCACTTGAAAAGTGTCCCGCCATCTTTGCGTGGCATCCGTATACTTGGAGGATAGAATGCAGAAAGTATTAATCACTGGCGCCGCCGGCTTTATTGGCTCCCATGTTTGTGAGGCACTGCTTCAGGCCGGTTGTCAGGTTGTAGGCGTCGACTCGTTTAACGATTATTATAATCCTCAGATCAAGCAAAACAATGTTCATTTGGTGCAGCAATGCGCCTTGCATCAAGCTTCTCCCGATGCCTTTTGTATGATAACTGGCGATATCCGTGACCGCGCGTTCATGGAGGAGGTATTTGCAGTCCACCGGCCGGACGCAGTCATTCATCTGGCTGCCTATGCAGGAGTTCGCCCCTCCATTGCTAATGCCCCCCTCTATATAGATGTCAACGTCAACGGTACCCTCAATATACTGGAGCTCATGCGCTCTCACCAAGTAAAAAAGCTGGTTTTTGCCTCCAGCTCCTCTGTATATGGCAACAATCCACAAGTCCCTTTTAAAGAAACCGATATTGTAGATTTTCCTATTTCACCCTATGCGGCCAGCAAAAAATCCGGCGAACTGCTTTGTCATACCTACCACCACCTCTACGACATGCATATTGCCTGCCTGCGCTTTTTCACAGTGTATGGCCCCCGGCAAAGACCGGACTTGGCCATTCACAAGTTTACAGATTGTATTATGAACAACCAGCCCATTTCCCTGTTTGGAGATGGGAGCACCAAGCGGGATTATACCTATATTGCCGATTCGGTGGATGGTGTTATGAAAGCGCTGTCTTGGCTCGAGCAAGAGAATCCCTGTTACTCGATCTTTAATCTTGGGGAATCCCAGGTGATCGCTTTGGCGGAGATGGTCTCTGTATTGGAGCGCGCGCTGGGGAAAAAGGCGGTAATTCATCATTGCCCCGAGCAGCCCGGAGACGTAAAAATCACCTATGCGGATATCCATAAAGCGCGAACCGTCTTAGGGTATGCGCCGTGCACGGCTTTTGCCGATGGCATTGCAAAATTCGTAGAATGGTATGATGCCGTTCAGACAAATATCTAGAGTTTATGTGGGGAGCGAGGCAGCCTTACTGCCCGAAACCTGCTTTGGAGGTATTGATTTGGCGACAGAAGAAAAGACCGCCGCAAATCCGGTTATCGAAATTAACGTGATGCGGTTGATTAAAATTTTCATCAGGAAATGGTGGTTGTTTGTCCTTTTTTCCTTCCTTCTTGCCGGGGCAGGTTATGCTTGGGCAACCATGAACTATGTCCCCGCCTATACTGCCTCTGCCTCATTTGTGGTTGACCCCCGCGTTACCGCTACGGATAACACCACTTCAAAGGTTACTAATACAGATTTGACCGCCGCTGAAAAGCTGGCCACTACATATCAGTATGTGCTAAAAGGGAAAGATATGCTGATAGAGGTGAAGGACGAACTGAAGCTGGATTCCTCTATAGAGCAGCTGCAAAAAAACGTCAAAATTTCAACCGAACCGGAATCTTTTATCCTGCGGTTAAGCGTCACCTGGGGCAACCCCGATACCGCCTATCAGATTTGCAACTCTTTGGTCACTTCCAAAATTCCTGAGATGCTGGAGGAGATCAATTACCCCTCCATTCGTGTCTATGACTCCCCCACCAGACCAAACCATCCCAACACTTATAATCGAAAGAACGCCTGGGCCGGTGTGGGATTTTTGCTCGGACTCATTTTGGCCGCTTTGCTCATCGCCGTATTGGAAATGAGCCGCGATACCGCGAAGAAATTCTCAGACTTACAGCGCAAATGCGACGTGAATGTGCTGGGCAGTGTGCCTGCGGTCATCAAGACCAAGTCCGGCAATAAAAATAAAAAGCGCGGCCTTCTGGTCACAGACTTTAACGCCGGATTCTCCTTTGTGGAAAACATTAAATCCATCCGCACCAAAGTGGAAACCTTTTCCGAAAAACATCAGTACAAGCGGCTTCTCGTCACCAGCTCCCTGGAAAATGAAGGCAAATCGACTATGGCGGTCAACCTGGCCATTACCCTCACGCAAAACGGAAAATCTGTGCTGCTCATTGATGCGGATTTGCGTAAGCCTTCCGTGCATAAACTGCTGGAGTTCCGTTCTAATAAAGAGGAGGGCCTGACCGCTATTTTGGAAGGCTCCGCCACTTGGCAAGACTCCATCCGCTATATTGCCGAGAATGGCATCGTGGTGTTGCCCAGCGGCAAAATCCCCAACAATTCCTCGGAACTGTTGGCCTCCGAAAAGATGGGCGATTTGTTGGATGAACTGGAGCAGGAATTCGATTATATTGTCATTGATACGGCTCCCACCTGCATCGTAACGGACGCCACCATTCTGACCAACTACACCGACGCGGTTATTTTCGTCGTCAAGCAGGATTTTGCCCGCTTCTCGGAAATCAACCAGGCTCTGTCTGATTTGTCCGAACAACGCGCCAAGGTGATCGGCTGTATTTTCAATATCGCAGACGAACAGGGCGGCCCTTATGGCTACGGGCGCAAGTATTACCGTTCCTACTATCGATCGTCCGAACGATAACGTCCCTTTGTTATAACATGGCTGCAAACAAAGCCGCTTCTCGCCGGTATAACTGGCAGGAAGCGGCTTTTATCTGTCTGCGGTTTCACGTATTAGCTGTGCAGTTTACCCAATGCCTGTTCGAGATCCGCAATAATGTCGCCAACATATTCAATGCCCACCGAAATGCGAATTAAATCGGCGGAAACGCCGGCCTCCGCGAGCTGCGCATCCGATAACTGCCGATGAGTGGTGCTGGCGGGATGCAGCACGCAGGTACGCGCATCGGCGACATGGGTCACAATCCCCGCAAGCTGTAAGGCGTTCATAAACTGAACCGCCGCTTCCCGGCCGCCTTTCACACCAAAGGAAATGACGCCGCAGGTCCCGTTGGGCATCTGCTTTTGCACCAGGGGGGCATAAGGGCTAGCAGATAGCCCGGGATAATTGATCCATGCAATATCAGGATGCTGCTCCAGATACTCCGCCACTTTGAGGGCATTTTCGCAATGCCGTTCCATACGCAGGAAGAGCGTCTCCAGCCCAATGTTCAGGATAAAGGCCCCCATCGGATTCTGCTGCACCCCAAAGTCCCGCATCAGCTGTGTCCGTGCTTTGGTGATATAAGCGGCCTTTCCAAAAGCCTCCGTATATATAACGCCGTGATAGGATTCGTCCGGTGTCGTCAACTCGGGATATTTGCCGTTATCCCAGTTAAATCGGCCACTGTCTATAATGACCCCGCCCGTAACGGCCGCATGCCCATCCATATACTTGGTGGTGGAATGAACCACGATGTCGGCCCCCCACTCGATGGGGCGGCAATTGACGGGCGTGGGGAAGGTATTGTCAATGATCAGGGGCACCTGATGTGCACGGGCAATACGCGCAAATTTCTCAATATCCAGCACGGAAAGAGAGGGATTGGCCACGGTCTCTCCAAATAGAAGCCGGGTGTTGTCGCGAAAGGCAGCGCCAATCTCCTCCTCGGAAGCATCCGGATTCACAAAGGTAAATTCAATCCCCATACGTTTGAGGGTTACCGCGAAGAGGTTATAGGTTCCGCCATAAATATTGCTGGAGCTGACGACATGATCTCCGGCCTTGCAAATGTTCAAAATGGCAACCATGGACGCCGCCTGTCCGGAAGCGGTCAGCATGGCGCCGATACCGCCTTCCAGGGAGGTAATCTTCTTTTCCACCGCCTCTAGCGTGGGGTTGCTCAACCGGGTATAGAAATGCCCCGCCATCTTTAGGTCGAATAAATCACCCAGTTGTTCGGCGGTATCATATTTGAAAGTCGTGCTCTGCACGATCGGTAAAATGCGCGGCTCTCCGCTTTTGGGTTCATAGCCGTCCTGGATGCAGCGTGTGTTGATATGATAATTACTCATGATACTTGTCCTTCCTTTTCCGGCCCACCATCTCAATAGACTATTGGTCCTGCCGCGGGCCTGACAAAACCGGTTTTGCGCTAATCCTGCAAAAAGTGTTCAATCAAAGTATGTCCCACCGCGACATAGTTTCCGGTGCTTTTGGCGCTGTCTTCGTCCAACGAAGCAACCCCGCTATCGATTTCCCCGCACTTATGGTAAATCAGGTAGGGCACGGGATCGGAGGTGTGGGTCCTGAGCGCCAGGGGCGTGGCATGGTCGGGCAGAATCATCAGCTTGTAATCCTCATAATCCTCCAGCCCCTCTAATACAACCCCCAAAACTTGCTCATCAATCAGCTCGATGGACTTCACCTTATTTTCAATTTCATGGCGGTGCCCGCACTCATCAGGCGCCTCCAGATGGATATAGACAAAATCCTGTCCATCCCTTAATTCCCGCAAGGCTGCCTGGGCTTTGCCCACAAAGTTCGTGTCAATATATCCTGTGGCACCGGGGACTTCCACCACATGCATACCTGCGCAGATGCCAATACCTTTGATGAGATCCACCGCGGAAACCACGGAGCCCTTGCGTCCAAAGCGGCTTGCAAAGGGTTCGAGCCTGGGTTTGGTTCCCTGCCCCCACAGCCAGATCGCGTTGGCAGGGCGCTTGCCCCGCGCAATCCGCGCCTGATTGACGGGATGGTCTTTGAGCAGCGTATAGCTTTCCCGCATCATATCGAGCAGGGGCCGGGCAACCGGATCTTTCGCGAGGTATTCTCCGATCACTCGGTCAATGATATCGTGGGGCTGGGTCAGCACGGGCAGTCTTGTTTCACCCTGATGCCAGAGCAGACAGTGGCGGTAGCTGACGCCGGGGAAGAAATGAAAGTGTTCGTTGCCAAAACGCGTCTGCACCGCCTCCATCAGAACAGCGGCTTCCGGGGAAGAAATATCGTCCGCGCAATAATCTACCATGCGCTTGTTTTCATAAGGTTCCTTCTCGGATAGCGTCACCAGATTGCAGCGCAGCGCAATATCGTCATCCTTCATTTGAATGCCGATGCTGACCGCCTCCAAAGGCGAACGCCCGGAATAATACTGGTGCGGATCATAGCCCATGATGGACAGGTTGGCCACATCAGAGCTTGGTTTCAGGCCGTCCCCAACCGTCTTGACCAGTCCCACTTCGCTTTTCATGGCCAAACGGTCAAGGTTGGGCTTTTGGGCCGCCATCATCGGGGTGCGTCCGCCCAACTCCTGCAGGGGTTGATCGGCCATGCCGTCATAGAGAATAATGACATACTTCATGCGGTTTCTCCCTTCGGGAAAGCGCGGAGTGTATTTTTTGTGCGCTTTCGTGATTTTGTGATATTGTATAGTATGCAAAATTATTTAAAATAGGCCACGCCTGCTTCAAAGATTTGCTGATCTTTGGCAAAGGGAACGTTTTTATATAAATGAGCCCCTTTTCGTTCGCTGTGTCCCATCTTCCCGAAGATGCGCCCGTCGGGGCTGGTGATCCCTTCAATGGCACAAACGGAACCGTTGGGATTAAAGGGCATGGCGCTCGCGGGTTTCCCCTGCACATCCACATATTGGGTGGCAATCTGCCCGTTTAGGGCAAGACTTCCCAGGGTGGACGGATCAGCCACAAAGCGGCCTTCTCCATGAGAAACGGGGACTGCGTGAAGATCTCCCGGCTCCACAAACCGCAGCCAAGGCGATTGTACCGAAGTAATGCGCGTATAGGCCATCGTAGAAACGTGGCGCGCCACATTGTTGAAGGTTAAGGTCGGATCGGTGGGTTTCAGATCGCGGATTTCGCCAAAGGGCAGCAGCCCCAATTTGACGAGCGCCTGAAAACCGTTGCAGATGCCCAAAATCAGGCCGTTTCGCTTTGTCAGCAGATCCATAACCCCTTGGGCCATGCGGGGATTGCGCAAAGTCGTAGCGATAAATTTGCCAGAACCGTCCGGCTCGTCGCCACCCGAGAAGCCGCCGGGCAGCATCAGGATCTGACAACGCGCAAGCGCATCGGCAAAGGCGGCAATAGACTGTTCAATCTCACCTGCCGTTAAATTGCGGATCACCAAAATCTCCGGCTCTGCGCCCGCTTTTTGAAAAGCCCGGGCCGTATCGTATTCGCAGTTGGTGCCGGGAAACACGGGAATCAGCACACGGGGCTTCCCGGTAATGGGTGTGGGAACGGACGCTTGGCGCTCCCAATACAGTGGCGCTTCCACAGGCATCGCCGCGTCTTTCGCCGTTGTTGGGAAAACCTTCTCCAGTGGGCTTGTCCAGCTCTGAATCAGGGTCTCCAGCGGCAGAACCGCATCCTCTATCGTAAAAGTCGCATCGCATACCGTTTGGCCCAACCGCCTATATTCCAATCCTGCCAAGGGCGCCTCGTCTGCCATCTCCACCACCAATGCGCCGCACCAGGGGGCAAAGAGGCTCTCGTGCGTTAATCCCGGCGCAAACCGAAATCCAATATGGTTGCCAAACGCCATGCGTGCCAGGGTTGCCCCCGCGCCGCCTTCCCGTACTACGCCTGCGGAGAGGATTTTGCCCTCCTGCGTCAGGGAATATATCCGCTGCCAAAGCGCTTTGACAAGCTCCCAATCGGGCAGACGGGTTTGTGCGTTAATGGGTAAGGGCAGCAAATATACGTTGGAAGCGCCTCCTTGCAGGGCGGCAGAAATGACTTTACTGGCCTTGGCCCGGGTCACAGCAAAACTCACAAGGGTGGGCGGAACATCCAACTCATTAAAAGAGCCTGACATACTGTCCTTGCCCCCAATGGAGGGCAGCCCCAAATGCAGTTGAGCCGTCAATGCGCCCAACAGGGCGGCCGCCGGTTTGCCCCAGCGGGTGGGCTCCTCATAGAGCCGTTCAAAATATTCCTGCATGGTCAACCGCGCCGCCATGGGATCGGCGCCAATGGCGGCCAGCTTCGATAGTGCCTCCACCACCGAAAAAGCGGCAGCATGAAAGGGACTCCATTTGGATAAAGCGGGCATGAAGCCGTAGCTCATGGCCGTGGCGTCATCCGTTTCTCCTGCTAATACGGGCACCTTGGCGCACATGGCTTCTTCGGGCGTCAACTGGTATTTGCCCGCAAAGGGCATGAGTACCGTACCCGCACCAATGCTCGCGTCAAAGCGTTCCGCCAGCCCCTTCTGGGAGCATACTTCCAAGCGGCTTAGATTCTTCACAAAGGCCTGCGATAAGGACAAATCCTGCAGAACATCCGGCACCTTGCCGCGGACATCTCCCTGTGATTCCGGACTTTTAATACAGGCCTTTACATGCCCGGTCACGCCGTTGGTATCCAGAAAATCCCGACGGATATCCACAATGCGATCCTCTTGCCAGAACATGGTCAGGCGGCCCTCATCCGTTACGGTTGCCACCGGAGTCCCCTCCAGATTCTCGCGGCCAGCGGCCTCTATGAAGGCCGGCACATCCTTGGGATCGAGCACGACGGCCATACGCTCCTGAGATTCGGAAATGGCAAGCTCCGTACCGTCAAGCCCCTCATACTTTTTGGGAACTTTGTCCAAATCAATATTTAAACCGGGAGCCAACTCGCCAATGGCAACACAGACGCCCCCCGCGCCAAAATCATTGCAGCGTTTGATCAGTCGGCTCACAGCGCCATCGCGGAAGAGCCGCTGGAGCTTGCGCTCCGTAGGTGGATTGCCCTTTTGCACCTGAGCGCCGCATTCGGCGACGGAGCTCTCATCATGGGCTTTGGAGGAACCGGTCGCGCCGCCGCAGCCATCCCGGCCCGTGCGCCCGCCCAGCAGGACAATAACATCGTCCTTTTGCGGTACGCTTCTCGTTACATTGGCCTTGGGCGATGCGCTGATCACCGCGCCGATTTCCAGCCGCTTGGCCACATAGCCTTCCTCGTAGATTTCGCTGACCTGCCCAGTGGATAGGCCGATCTGGTTGCCATAAGAGCTATATCCCTGCGCTGCACCGGTCGTAATCTTTTTCTGCGGCAGCTTGTGAGGCAGGGTCTCTTCAAAGGGCTTGCGCGGGTCTCCGCTTCCCGTGACGCGCATAGCCTGATAAACATAGGCCCGGCCCGATAACGGGTCCCGGATGGCGCCGCCCAGACAGGTTGCCGCCCCGCCGAAGGGTTCGATTTCCGTTGGATGGTTGTGGGTCTCATTCTTAAACTGGATGAGCCAGGGTTCCTTTTTGCCATCCACTTCAATTTCCATTTGGATGCTGCAGGCGTTAATTTCATCGCTCTCATCCAAGTCGGGAATCAGACCCCGCTTTTTGAGGAGCTTCGCCCCGATAGTCGCCATATCCATCAAATTCATGGGGCGCTCTCTGTCGGCGTAGATCTCCTGCCGTGCCTGCAAATATTCCTGAAAAGCGCCCTGAATCGCCTCCGAAAGGGGCCCTTTTTCAATCTCAACACCGTCAAGGGTTGTCAAAAAGGTGGTATGGCGGCAATGGTCGGACCAGTAGGTATCAATAACCATAAGTTCCGTAATGGACGGGTCGCGTCCCTCGGTATCCCGGAAATAATTCCGGCAAAAACATAGATCCGCCACCGTCATGGCGAAGCTGCGCTCGGCATGATAATGAGCCACCTGTTCGTCACTATAGCCGATAAAGCCCGTTACACGCGACACCTTTTCCGGTGGCGGCAGGGGCATGTCAAGGGTATCCGGCTTTTTTAATGAGGCGATGCGCGCCTCCACAGGATTTACGAGATAATCCTGTATTTTTTGAAAATCGGCATCGTCGGTTATCCCCTGAATCCCAATGACCTTTGCGGAGGCCACCCTGGGACGTTCTCCCTGCGTCAGCAGTTGGATACACTGGGCCGCCGAATCGGCCCGCTGGTCATACTGGCCCGGTAGGTATTCCATGGCAAAATAGCGGGTGTCTGCTGCCGTCGGCAACACTTCATCGGTCACCAGATCCACATTGGGTTCCGAAAAAATGCTGTCACGCGCCCGGGCGTATGCCCTTTCGTCCAGGCCCTGCACGTCATACCGGTTCCAGATGCGTACCCCTTGCAGCTGTCTGAGCCCCAACGTATCCCGCAAATCCTCCAGCAGATGCTTCGCTTCCACGGCAAATTCGCTTTGTTTCTCTACAAATAGTCTTCTAACTTCCAAACTTTTTCCCTCCGCCATATATTACAGTACAGGCCTGATACTCTTATAGGATGTGTCATTCTCTACAAATCTCTCCGTAAAAACAGGCCCTGTTTTTACACAAAGGATTTGTATCCCCATGTGGAATTTTATCTTATTTTAACACAGCCACGTAATTTAGGAAAGAGTAAAATGGGGATAAGTTTCCTGTCAGCTTTAACAAGAAGTGAAAAACCTTTATAGTCCTGCACAATTTTTACAAGCTTGCATAATATGTAACTGTCATGAGCATTTCTGCAATCCCGCATGACAGAAGGGGGAAATACCATGCCTGATACCAATTTGCGCAACCAAGCCGCTGTAGAAGGCGTTTACAACGGTGAATATATTAGTCTTCTTTCCAACGAGGTCGTCACAGATATCCCCACAGAGCTTACCATTGCAAAAATTGCCGATAAACTGGTGTGGAACGAGGGCCCGCTCACCTATACGGTTAATATTACCAATAGCGCAGATCATCCGTTCACGTCCCTTACCTTCTCGGATACTTTGGACCCTGCCATCGTCACCTATATTAACGGAAGCTTTACGATAGACAACGTAGTGGCGCCCGTGACGTATGACAGTGCAACCGGCCTCTTATCCGCCGCTTTGCCCGATATGGCAATAAGTGACACGCATTCCATTACCTTTCAGGTTAAAAAAGCGTAGCAATTCTTGGGGCTTACTATGCAATCAGGCAGAGATTGTCCATCAAGACAGAGTGTTCCGTAGCAATAAAGTTTATGTCCGCAACGATCCGTAGTGGTACCCGCATCTATGCATGTATTGCAGATCCCTGCGTCATTGCCTGTGGCAAGGTGAGCAGGGTCTATGATGTCTTCACATGAGCCACTCTACACACAGCCTGGTCGATATCCCGCGCAATCAATCTGCCGTGGATATCGGCCTGTTGTTATTGTATCTGAGAATTTTCCGGAAACAGGCTTGCAAAATGCGATAAATACTGCTACCATATACCTATAAAATTCAATAGCTTAGCAGAGTAGGTTTTTACGCGTACAGTGTCTGGGGGACGGGGAGTTGCCGCCGGAACGAAAAGCATCATGCTTGCGGTGTGAAAATTGCATCCCGCTGCTACATGGCGTGGATTTTGCCCGGTCGCGGCAAACCTCTTGGAATGTAGCATATGAGCTAAAAGAAAAGAGGTTTTTTTATGCAATCAAAAGCCAGGACACATAAAGTCCTCTCGTCCACATCCAAAAAGGCGCCTTCGCCTGCATACAACCCTGTGCTGGTCTTATCTTCCAGCGCTATGCTGGTGGCCTTGGGCGTTGCTTTGCGATTTGCCACGCTGAATATCAGTGAATTCCTGCGCATTTCCTTTACTTTTTTGCCCATCGTCATGGCCGGAGCCCTTTTCGGTTACCAGTATGGCGCAGCGGTCGGGATTCTGGCGGATATCTTGGGCTTTTTTGCCTTGCCCTCAGGGACCTATTTTCCGGGATTTACCCTTTGCGCTCTCTTGGAAGGCCTCTTGGCCGCCCTGTTTTTTTACCGGAAAACCGCCTCCTTATGGCGCGTTATCCTTTACCGTCTTCTGGTTACAGCACTCATCAGCATTGGGCTGAATACCCTTTGGCTCACAATGCTGTATGGCAAGGGTTTTTGGGTATTATTGCCGGCCCGGGCTTTAAAAAGTCTCCTGGTGTGCCCAGTGGAAATCGCTTTGGTCTTTTCCTCTTTAAAGGTCTTTCAGCGCCTTCCTTTTCTCTCAAAACGGAAAAACGCAGAATGATTGTAAGCCGTTGCAGAAAGATACAGTTTATGATAAAATAGATGCCGTTAAGGCACTCCCCGCGTCAGCCGCGGGATAATCACTTCGTATTTTTGTATGCCTATTAATTTCTTGCGCAGACAAACTGCCTTGCAGGCTGCACACAGGGGGTAACACTATGTCAGGCCATTCAAAATGGAATAATATCAAACGCAAAAAAGAGAAAACGGACGGACAGCGTGCCAAGATCTTTACCAAAATCGGCCGGGAAATTGCCGTTGCAGTAAAAGAAGGCGGTCCCGATCCCGTTTCCAACTCCAAGCTCAAGGACGTCATCGCCAAGGCGAAATCCAACAATGTTCCCAACGACAACATTGACCGCATCATTAAAAAGGCGGCCGGCGAAGGGAATTCCAATCAATATGAGGAGATCGTCTACGAAGGCTACGGCCCAAACGGCGTGGCGGTGATTGTGGAAACCCTCACGGATAACCGTAACCGCACTGCCGGAGAAATGCGGCACTATTTCGATAAATTTGGCGGCAATCTGGGTCAGTCCGGCTCCGTCTCCTTCTTGTTCAACCGGCAGGGTGTCATTGCCATCGAAAAAGAAGAGGTGGATGAGGATCCATTGATGGAAGCTGCGTTGGAAGCGGGCGCCATTGATTTTCTGGCGGATGACGAGGTATTCGAAGTCCGCACAGAACCCAACGATGTGGGCGCGGTACGAGATGCATTAAGCCAAAAAGGATATACTTTTCTTTCCGCGCAGGCGGAATATGTGCCCACCACCACGACGCTACTCTCGAGCGAAGAAGAAATCAAAAATATGTCGCGTTTAATCGAGATGTTGGAGGATAACGACGATGTACAGGAAATCTGGCACAACTGGGAGAACGCGGATGCATAAGGGCGGCCTCAATATATCCCCTAGAATAGGGCAGGATTTTGTTGTCCATGCCTATCATGCCTATATTGATACGAAAAGAACACCGTTACAATGCTGTTGGGTGAAAAGATGAAAAAACTGATTGACAAGCTATGGAACCGGGAAACCATTTTATATTTGATTTTCGGGGTTCTGACTACCGTGCTGAATTATGGCGTATTCTCTGTCGTCAACGAACAATTGCCAAAAGGTTACGCTTTACTTGCCAATGCCGTTGCATTTGTGGCGGCTCTGGTTTTTGCCTATGTCACCAACAAGCTTTTTGTGTTTGAAAGCAAAAGCTGGCGCTCTTCTGTGCTCAAAAAGGAAATTCCCGCCTTCACAAGCGCTCGCCTGCTCTCTTTTGGGTTTGAAGAAGCGGGGCTCTTAATTTGCGAGCACCTGCTCCATTTGGATGAAAAAGCGCTGTTTGGATTCGATGGTATTAAGGTCGCCAAAATAATATTAAATATCATTGTTGTCATACTAAATTATGTGCTTAGCAAGTTCTTTATTTTCAAATCCCCAAAAACGGCCATCCCCAGCGAGGATACTGTTTCATAAGGGGTTATTGCCCGTCGAATCCCTGCGAGTTCAAAATTTGAAAGAAGAGGAATTAATTGTAAATGGCAAAGAAATGGAAGGAAACGCTTTTGCGTTTTGTGAAAAACAACAAATGGATTTTAATCATTATGCTGTTCTTGTTTTTAGAACGGCTTTATGCTCTGTATCGACTGGGGATTCACTATTCGTTGGAAAGCGATGATTTGACCTATGTGCTGGGCGGCATTGAATTTGCCAATACTGGTGCCATCACTACCTATGGCATTATCAGCGCACAATACATGCCAGGAATAACCTACATAATCGGCATTGTATCCCTGCTCTTTGGCGAAGGCACTTTGTTTTGGCTTGCATTAAAGCTCGTTTGGATTATAATGGGGGTCTGGACCGCATTCTTTGTGTACAAAAGCGTGAACCTCTTTGCGCCCAAATGGTGCGGCCTTTTGGTTTCACTATTGTTTTTCGCCCCTAATTTTGTTTGGATGGACAATGTTATACTTGCTGAGACCCCTTTTATTCTGTTCTTAACCATTATGATCTATTGCACCCTGATGATGGGCAAAACCCATAAACGCGTTTACTTCTGGGCCTGTACCTTTTCCTATTTGCTGGCTTTGATGCTTAGGGCCAATATTGGTTTTTATCCTTTGTTTGCGTTTGTTTATCTGCTGCTGGTTAAATACGATTTTAAAACCCTGTTGAAACAGGGCTTGATTCTGGCCTGTGTCGTTTTGTGCTTTATTGTTCCATGGACAATCCGCAACTATATTCAATTTGAAACCTTTGTCCCTCTCACTTATGGTGCGGGAAACCCCATGCTGCTGGGCACCTACCAGGGGGAGGGATATCCGGAGGATGAATGGCTGGATTATGAAACTAATGTGGAGCAGGTATTAAAAGAAGAATATGAGCACTACTTTAATGCGGACGGTACCTACAAAAAGGATTATTACTGGAAGTATCTCGAATTGGAGAGAGATGGCATCAAGGCCAAATACAGACTCTCCGAATGGATTAAAAGCAATCCAAAAAGTGTCATTAAATCCTACTTGTACCTGAAACCAAAGGAAATGCTGCAAAGTTCCTTTTATTGGAAACCGATTATGGGTACATCGGTGGATTCCCTGCTCAAGTTATCCGGATTTGAATTAATCCTTTTTTTCTTGAGTATTGCCGCAGCCTTCCTCCTCAAGAGGCGGCGCGCTGCAATGTTGTTTTTGTCCTCGTTTTATCTCGTCAGCATCTATGTCTACGCGACCACCTTTGCCTACAGCCGCTATGCGGTGTCCCTCATTACCCCTCGATATATCGCTATTGGTATAGGTCTTTGTTTATTTGTTGAGCTGATTCAAAAAGCCTTTCGGGCCGTCCGGGAGTTTAACAAAAACGATGTGCCCGCCGGACAGGAACCATCTCTGGAGGCATAATTCATTATAACTTGTTTCTGCACGCCCCCGGTATCGTATGGATTCCCGGGGGCTTTCATTCTGTCAAAAAGGAAGAATTTCTGCTTGAAAAACCTGACTTTTTCTTCTTATTCAATATGGCTTTTTTGAGAATTGCCAATATCCTCCTGATGAAATCAATTGCATAACCTTACCAATCTTGTGGATAATAAGGAGGAAGAAATAATCAGGGGGTAAAAGTAACGATCATGAAAGCTACGGGAATTGTCAGACGTATTGACGACTTAGGTCGTGTTGTTATACCAAAAGAAATCAGACGTACCATGCGCATCCGCGAAGGGGATCCTTTGGAAATCTATACCGACAACGACGGCGAAGTCATCTTTAAAAAATATTCACCCATTGGTGAGTTGTCCCCCTTCGCAGGGCAATATGCCGATGTGCTGTTCAAAAGCGTAGGGCAGCCGGTGCTCATCTGCGACCGAGATCATGTGATCGCCGCAGCGGGTGTATCCCGCCGCGAAGTATTGGAGAGAAGAATTTCCGGCGCACTTGAGGAAGTCATGGAACAGCGTACGCCCTTTGTAGCCAAATCCGCTACACAGCGTTTTGTCCCCATTGAGGGCGTGGATAAGCCTGCGTCCGTGATTTATCCTGTCATTGCGGCGGGGGATGTCTCTGGGGCTGTCGTTCTCATGATGGCCGACAATGGCAATCTGCCCAGCGACTCGGAGATAAAGCTTGTTCAGGTGGCCGCCGCCTTTTTAGGCCGGCAAATGGAAGAATAAAAGATATATATGCCCCGATAGGCATGATCATTTCATTGCGGCACATGATTTTTTAAGAAAAAATTTCTTACTAAAGCAATTTTTAATTAGGGGCTTGCAATTCGACTGAAACTATGCTAAAATTTGATTGTATTAAGGACGCAAGAAAGTTTTGAGGAAGAGTGGGGCAACCCGCTCTTCTGTTTGTTTAAAACCGGAATCATATCCAGGACAATACCGCACAATACTAAAATGAGGTATTTTGCGGTGCTGCCCTAGCCGAGCATCACGCAAAGTCCTTTATATGGATCAGGAGGCTATCCGTGGGAAATACACAGAAAAAAAACACCGTGCAAATTGTCCGTGAACTCGCCGAGCCCATTGTGGAAGCGTTGCAGCTTCAGCTATGGGATGTTCGCTTTGTTAAGGAGGGCGCATCTTGGTTTTTGCGTATCTTCATTGATAAAGAGGGCGGCATATCCATTGAGGACTGCGAAAATGTCAGCCGAACGCTGGATGCCAGGCTGGATGAACTCGATCCTATTGAGCAGAGCTACTATTTAGAAGTCTCCTCCCCCGGTATGGGCCGTCTCTTGACACGGGATGAGCATTTTGCCGCCATGCGGGGTCAGCCTATTAAGGTGCGTTTGATTCGGCCTTTGGACAATCAGCGCGACTTTGCAGGAACCCTGTTGGATTATCAGGAGGATACACTGCGCATACAGGCACCCGGCGGGCAGGAACACCGCTTCGAAAAAGCCCAGATCGCCACCGTCCGCCTGGACGATGAAGATGCTTTTTTATAATAGGGTCTTCCCCAGCGGGTGGGGCATATGCACTAGCGTGACGCGGGACCCCATCGCGCCGCATCCTGTTGAGGATCGCTATGCAGCGGTAAAGCCCATCGAGCGCATTTCCCTCCCGAGGGCGTACCCTTTTAGCAGCCAAAGCTGCGTCAGGCCGCGCTGAAGGAACACGAGGTGTATGCCCGACAAAGGCATTCTTTAGTATTATTTTACGCAAACTGCACGCGGGTTCGCCTGCAACGAATACAGGGTCGTCCGCTCGCCCGATAAGCGGTCGCTGCCGAAACGGGAGCATGTGGGAGGAAACGTATGAACAGCGAATTTTTCGAGGCGGTCAAGCAGCTTGAAAAGGAAAGGGGCATCCCGGAAAAATATCTGCTTGAAAAGATTTGTTCCGCCATTGTGGTTGCCGTCAAACGGGATTACGGCGGCAAGGATATCGTATTTTGCAATTATGACGATGAAAAAGGGAAAATTAACGTCTATATTCATAAAACCGTAGTGGAAACCATCACCGACCGGGATACGGATATTCTTCTTGAAGATGCCCGCAAAGTAAATCCTGCGGCCATCCCCGGCGGCATCGTGGAAATTCCGCTCGAAACCCAAAAATTTGGTCGCATTGCCGCGCAGACCGCCAAGCATGTCATCCGGCAGGGAATCCGGGAAGTGGAACGCGGCCAGGTGATGCAGGAATTCCAAAGCCGCCATCAGGAGCTTGTTTCTGCTTCCGTTGTGCGCGTGAATCCCCGCACCGGCAATGCCACGGTGGAAATCGGGAGGACCGAAGCGATACTGCCCAAGACCGAGCAGGTTCCCGGGGAAGAGCTCATCGAAGGTTCCCATATCAAGGTGTATGTGGTGGATGTTAAGGACAGCGAAAAAGGCCCCAACATTATTATATCGCGCACCCATCCGGGCCTTGTTAAGCGCCTGTTTGAGAATGAAGGTCCCGAAATTTTTGACGGTACCGTCGAAATTAAATCCATCTCCCGAGAGGCGGGCTCCCGTACCAAAATGGCCGTATACAGCAAGAACGGGGATGTCGATCCCGTAGGCGCCTGTATCGGACCGCGCGGCTCCCGGGTCAGTAAAATTGTGGATGAATTGGACGGCGAAAAAATCGATATCATCAAATATAGCGATGATCCTTCGGAATTCATTTCTGCCGCCCTGGCTCCGGCCGAGGTGCTGCGTGTGGACATCGATGAAGAACAGCCCCGTACCTGCCAGGCCACCGTTCCGGATATGCAGCTCTCCCTGGCTATCGGCAACAAGGGACAAAACGCGAGGCTGGCCGCCCGCCTGACGGGCTGGAAAATTGACATTAAGCCTGAAAGCGGCGCGGCTGACGAGGCACATACCGGCTAAAACGGCTCCGCGCAAGGTCTTTCCCGCCAAATACCCAGGATAAAGGAGGTGCACGGACCGTGAGAGCCCCTGCTGCCAGCGTATGGCGCGGCGTCATAGGTCCGAAGTGTGATGCAACCCAGAAAAATACCCATGCGGATGTGCACCGGATGCGGCGAAATGAAGCCCAAAAAAGAATTGGTTCGGGTGGTGAAGACCCCTGAAGGCGAGCTGGTTCTGGACCTAACAGGTAAAAAATCCGGCAGAGGCGCTTATGTCTGCCGTCAAATAGATTGTCTAAAAAAAGCACGCAAGGCCAAACGGTTTGAGAGAGCATTTGGCTGCTCCATACCGGTGGAAGTGTATGAGCAGATGGAGGAGGAACTGCGAGAGAATGCATGATTCTGTATTATCTCTATTGGGACTTTGCAGAAAAGCCAATCGTCTTGCCATTGGGCATGATGCCGCACTGCGTACCACATTGCGAGGCACGGCCAAGTTGATTCTTTTGGCCATCGATGTGTCTCCTCGGCTCTCTCGGGAGTTTGAGCGTGCAGCACGGGATCATGTGATTCCTATTCTGCAATTGCCTTATTCTATGGAAGATCTAGGGGCAGCCATAGGGATTAAAGCAGGTGTATTCACCATCAACGACGAGGGTTTTGCCAAAAAGATCACGACCCTTGTAAAGCCAGATGACGGGGAGGAAAAATCATTATGATGATAAAATATAGGGTCCACGAAGTTGCCAAGGACTTTGATTTGCCCAGCAAGAAGGTTATTGAACTGTTGGGTAAGTATTTTGGAGAGCCCAAAAAACATATGACAGCGTTAACCGAAGAGGAACTGGATATTGTTTTTGAAAGCCTGACACAGAATTCTCAGCTGGAAAGCTTTGACGAATATTTTGCCAAGGTTGCAGATAGAGCGGCCAAACCGGCACCCGAGCCAGCTAAGCCCGCGCCTGTGAAAGAGGCTGCGGAACCGGCCAAACCGATTCCGGGAAAAGGACCTGTCGCAAAGGCGCCGGTCAAAGGGCAGCCCTTCCCCAAAGCGGTGCCCGGTAAAACATCCACACCGCCTCCTGCAGCCAAGCCAAAGGATAGTACCGCCGTCCAGCCCCGTACCAAAGGCGATGTGCGCCGTGTCGATACGCGCGCCGCACATGTGGAGCTGGAAAAATACAATGAAAAATATGAGCGGATCGCCCCCGCCAACACCGCCCGGACCGATCAGGGCGTCTCCAAGCAGAAAATCAAACAAAAAACCCAGGATCAGCGGCGTTATCAGCAACGTTCCCGCAAGGAAACAGAAGCCGAAAAAATGCGCCGTATCCAGATGGAACGCGCCAAACGCCCCCAGATGAAAATTGCGGTACCCGAAGAGATTACGGTGGGCGAACTCGCCGCCATGCTTAAAATGTCGGCAAACGAAGTCATTAAAAAGTTGATTTCACTGGGCATTATGGCCAGTGTTAATGAAGTGCTGGATTATGATACGGCAGAAATTGTCGCAACGGAACTGGGCGCCAAAGTGGAAAAACAGGTGGTCATCACCATTGAGGACCGCATTATTGACGACAGTGAAGACACGGAAGCTGATTTGATCCAGCGCAGCCCCATCGTAGTGGTCATGGGGCACGTGGATCATGGTAAAACCTCGTTGTTGGATGCCATCCGTGATACCAGCGTCATTGAAAACGAAGCGGGCGGCATTACGCAGCATATCGGCGCCTACCGCGTGAATCTTGAAGGACAGGAGATCACCTTCCTGGATACGCCGGGCCATGAGGCTTTTACCGCCATGCGTCAACGCGGCGCGCAGGCAACGGATATTGCCGTTCTGGTGGTGGCGGCGGATGATGGCATTATGCCCCAAACCGTGGAGGCCATCAACCATGCCAAGGCTGCCGGTGTCAGCATTATCGTCGCCATCAACAAAATGGATAAGCCCGGCGCCTCGGTGGACCGCATCATGCAAGAATTAACCGAATATGAATTGGTGCCTGAGGAATGGGGCGGCGATACCATCTGTGTCCCTGTTTCCGCCAAGATGCACACCAATCTTGATAAACTGCTGGAGTCCATCCTCCTGGTCTCCGAAATGAAGGAGCTCAAGGCCAACCCGAACCGAGCCGCCAAAGGCATTGTCATTGAGGCGCGGCTTGATAAGGGCCGCGGCCCCATCGCCACCCTGCTGGTGCAGAACGGCACCCTGAAAGCGAGCGATATTCTGGTAGCCGGAACGGCTGTGGGCCGTGTACGCGTGATGACCAATGACCGCGGCGAGCGCGTGGACGAAGCGGGGCCATCTGTCCCGGTGGAAATCACCGGTCTTGCCGAAGCGCCCTCCGCCGGCGATATTTTCAACGTAGTTTCGGATGAACGTCTGGCGCGTGAACTCGTGGAGCAGCGCCGTCAAAGTGCCAAAGAGGAACAGTTCAACGCCCTGCAGAAGGTCACGCTGGACAATCTCTTTGAGCATATGCAGCAGGGTGAAATTAAGGATCTCAACATCATCGTCAAGGCAGACGTCCAAGGCTCGGTGGAAGCCGTCAGGCAATCCCTCGAGAAGCTTTCCAACGAAGAAGTGCGCGTCAAGGTCATCCACGGCGCGGTGGGCGGCATCAACAAATCGGACGTCATGCTCGCAAATACCTCCAACGCCATCATTGTCGGCTTTAATGTCCGTCCCGACCCGGTGGCCCGTGACAGCGCGGAGCGCGATCATGTGGATATCCGCACCTACCGGATTATTTACGACTGCATCGAAGAAATTGAATCTGCCATGAAGGGCATGCTCGCGCCTAAATTCCGCGAGGTGCAGCTGGGCCGGGTGGAAGTGCGTCTGGTATATAAAATTTCCAACATTGGCACGGTTGCGGGTTGTTATGTGCTGGAAGGCAAAGTGACCCGAAACTCCCAAATCCGCGTGGTGCGGGACGGCATTGTCATTGCGCAGGATGAAATTTCTTCCCTCAAGCGCTTTAAGGATGACGTGAAAGAAGTTGCCACCAGCTACGAATGCGGCATTGCCTTGGTGAAATTCAACGATATTAAAGAAGGCGATATCTTCGAATCCTTTATCATCGAAGAATACCGCCCCGATTAAACCGCTCTTCGCCGTATACAGCCGGATATCCGGCATCCTGAAACGCCTCGCGTACCAGGGGATGCGAAGCAGCAAAGCCAAAAGCTGCGCCGGCTGATTATTGGGCTTTGGGGCGCGCGTGCTCCGGCGAGCCGGCTGAAAATGATTCGAACCATAATAAAGGGGGGTGCCGAGCAGTGTGCGCTCTGCGTTCCTGCTCCTGAAAAATGCCCGGCCATCATATCGACCGTATCTCTGAAGATATTAGACGAGAAATTATTGATATTATGCGTGACCTCAAGGATCCTCGGATCAAGGGCCTCCTGACCATTGTACGGGTCGAGGTTACCAATGATCTTTCCCTGTGCAAAGTCTATGTCAGCGCCATGGAAGGACTGGATACCGCCAAGCAGGCGGTACAGGGTCTTTCCAGCGCTGCAGGCTTTATCCGCAGGGAATTGTCCCATCGGCTGCATCTGCGCAAAGCGCCGGAATTGCGTTTTGTCGCGGACAACTCCATTGCCCATGGGATGGATATCACCAATATGATGAAAAATCTATAGGAACCCCAAAAATTCAGTGGGAAAGTTGGTGACGCGAGCATCATATATTGTGCCCTGCCGCATCGCACGAGATAAGGCGGCGCAAGATGCTCTCCCCATGGAACCTTCTTTAAAAACCGTTGCCGCCCTCCTGCGGGAGGCGCAAGATATCCTGATCATCAGTCATATGAATCCGGACGGGGACACGATTGGATCGGGTTTGGCCCTTTGCTATGCCCTGCGCAAACTGGACAAACGGGCGCGCCTGGTCTGCTCCGACCCCATCCCGGCCAAGTATGATTATATCGCGGACACGTTCCATCAACCGGAATTTGCGCCGCGTTTTGTAGTGGCGGTGGATTTAGCCGACACCGCCCTTTTGGGCGAAAACCTCACCTTCTATCAAGATAAAATCCATTTATGCATTGACCACCATATTGGTAACCGCGTTTTGGCGGATTATACATATGTGGACGAACATGCTGCCGCCACGGCGGAGATCATTTATCTTCTGCTGCAGGAGATGCAGATCCCTCTGGACAGTCGTATCGCCTCCTGCATTTTTACCGCCCTGACCACCGACACGGGCTGTTTTCGCTATTCCAATACCACACCCCGTACTCACCGTATGGCCGCCGAGATGATGGAATATGGGGCCGACGCCGCCGGGATCAACCGCATCATGTTTGAAACGAAAAGCGCTGCCTTTATTGCCCTGCAATCCCTTGCGTTACAGGCGCTGGAAATGCATTTTGAAGGTCTCTGCGCCCTGGTCCCCATCACCCAGGCCATGTTCCGGCAGAGCGGCACCACCGAAAACGATGTGGAAAGCCTCTCCTCCCTGCCCCGGCAAATCGAAGGGGTACAGGTGGGCGTGATGATGCGGGAGCGAAAGAATGGCAACATTAAAATATCGGTGCGCACACACGCGCCCGTAAACGCTTCGGATTTATGCCGTTCAATGGGCGGTGGCGGACATAGGTACGCCGCAGGCTGCGAAATCAAGGGCACCATGGAAGAAGCCAAAGCGCAGGTGCTACATTTTGTGGAAAAAGCGCTCGCCAGGAAATAACTTCCCCTGCCACTTTGCATAACATGGAGAAACAATAGAGTATGGGCATCATCTGTTTATATAAGCCACCGGATATGACTTCCTTTTCGGCCGTGGCTCGGCTGCGCCGAATTATAGGATGCAAAAAAATGGGACATACCGGTACCCTGGACCCGATGGTAACCGGCGTTTTGCCGGTCTTTATGCGCGGCGCCACCCGCTTTATCGAACTACTGCCCGATTCCGACAAGAAATACCGGGCGGTGGTACAGTTGGGGGTGGTGACGGATACACTCGATTGTACCGGAACCATCCTGCAAACCCGCGAAGTCTCTGTCGGCCTTACGGATTTGCAGGCCATTCTCCCCCGTTTTCGCGGAGACTTGATGCAGATTCCACCCATGGTTTCCGCCCTCAAAAAGGATGGAGTGCGTTTGTATGATCTGGCCCGACAGGGTCAAATTGTGGACAGGCCACCCCGTAAGATCACGATCCATCAACTGGAACTGCTTGATTTTGACGCGCAAAACTACTGTTTTACCATGGATGTCCACTGCTCCAAGGGAACCTATATTCGGTCTTTGGCTGATGATATGGGGGCTCTTCTCGGCTGCGGCGCCGCTCTCAAATCCCTGTGCCGCACCTATGCGGCGGGGTTTTCGCTTGCGGATTGCCTGACGCTGGAGACCGTATCGGATGCAGTTGCCCGGAACCGGCTCCAGGAAATCATCATTCCCTTGGAAAAGGCGCTGGCATCCTATCCCACTGTGCGGGTCACGGCGGCGCAGGCCACGCGTTTTAGGAACGGCGGCCCCTTGGATTTGGATCGCCTGCCCACCACCCCTCCCGGCTTTCTCCGGGTATATGCGCCTGATGGGGTTTTCTTGGGCATGGGCCAGAAAAATGAGGCGACCGGCCAGCTTGATATCCAGCGTCTTTATCATCCATGACCCCTTTCAGCTCTACACTTTTATAAAAGAGGTCACGTGCGTTCATCTTATTATTGACGGAGATAAGAGGCGGTGATATGCCGCCCATACAATCTATGTGGTACACAGCAGAACAACTGAAAACCTTAGAACAGCCCCTTGCGGTAGCGCTTGGGGTTTTTGATGGCATCCACCGGGGTCATGCCGCTGTATTGCGCCAAACAGCTGCCTTTGCGGCGGAGGGTCTTTTGCCTGTAGCATGCCTCCCCCGGCCCTATCCTCAACCTTATTTGACGGGCCAGCCCCCCCAAAGGCTTCTTACAGATACTTTACAGGCAAAATATTTCCGGGAGGCCGGTATCCAAGGGATTCTCCCCATGGACTTTTCCGCCATCAAGAACTGGGCGCCCGAAACCTTCGTGGAGCGGATGTTGGCCGGAGAGTTACGGGCCAAAGCCCTGTGCTGCGGCTTTAACTTTCGTTTTGGTAAAGATGCCGTCGGCACTACCGCTGATTTATCCCGCATTGCAAAAAACCATGGCATGGTAGTACGGGTAGCCAATCCCATTGATTATGACGGACAGGCCATCAGCTCCACCCGCATCCGGGAAGCCTTGCAGCAGGGCGATATGGTAAGCGCAGACGCTATGCTGGGACGCCCCTTCAGCTTCGACTTCCCCGTGGTGAGCGGTGACCGGCGGGGGCGTCTGCTGGGCGCACCCACCCTGAACCAGCCCTTTCCGGAGGACTATATGCTGCCCCGCTTCGGAGTCTATGCCTCCCTCGCCTTTGTGGAGGGCCGTTGGCATACCGCTGTCACCAACCTTGGCATTCGTCCCACCGTCCAAAGCCCTATCCCGCTTGCGGAAACCTGCATTTTAAATTATAAGGGCGATCTATATGGCCAGCGGGTAGAGGTTGCATTAATTCGTTTTATCCGCCCGGAAAAAAAGTTTGATTCTTTCGAGGCTTTATCAAAGGCCATTCACGAAGATGCGCAAACGGCAACACAGATGATAAAGGAGGATGGCCGCTTTGGAGCATTCCATACAGGGCATACTGTTTGATTTTGATGACACCCTACAAGACCGCGACCAGGCATATCGCAAATATGCCTCCTTTTTTTTGGAGAAATATTTCCCCACCCTGCCAAAGGCGGAAAAGCAACCCCGTATTGACGAGATGGCGGTGCGTATCAACGGCGGATATCGCGACCGCTTCGAATATTTCGGTGAACTGATTGACCTATGGCATTGGCCAGACCCCCCTGCTCTGGCATCGCTGGAAGCCGAATACAACAACGTTTTCCCGCACTATACCACCCTTTTTGACGACACCCTGCCGGTGCTCAAAGTCCTGCGGGAGCGCGGCTACCGCCTCGGTATTGTCTCCAATGGCCTGTCCAGTCTCCAGAACAAGAAGATGGATGTTGCGGGCATGCGCCCGTACATGGATACCGTGATTGTATCAGGCGACTATATCTGCCACAAGCCTGACCCGCGCATCTTTGCATACGCCGCACAAACGCTCTCCCTCCCCTGCGCCACCCTCGCCTTTGTGGGAGATCATCCCGTCAATGATATGCAAGGCGCGCGCGATGCGGGGATGGTACCGGTGCGCATGAACTACGGCGTTTTTAAAGACCAGGCCATGGTTGAGGCGTTGGTGATTGACAAGCTCGCTTCTCTACTTACCATTTTCCCATAAGCGGGACTTACTCCGCCACCCAAAACCTGCACTGCGGCTGGCCGCAAGCCCGGTTGTCCACACATTCTTCTCCTGCGAAACCCCTCGAAATAGACAGCTTGCAAAATTTTTTGCCAAAACTCAAGAATTTTCGGTTATGCAGTGTCTAATGGGTGAGAGGAGGCAAAAAATATGCCAAAGAAAAAACGCAGAAAGCTGGGTGCTTTTCTCCGGAAAGCATGCCTTCCTCTGCTCATCTTCTGTCTGCTGCTCCTGCTTTTCTGGTCCCTGCTCCCTTATTTTGTCATTCACCGGGCAGGCCTGGGGCTTTTTGTCCCCGCCGCTTGCTGTCTCTTGGGGCTTGCCGCTATATGCTTCCGGCGTCCCCTCGGCAAACTTCCCGGTAAAGCCCGTCTGCTCCGCCGCGGTGTAACCGTTCTGGTGCTGCTCTTCGGCACTGCCTTTGTTGTCACCTCCGCCCTCATGATCGCTGCCGCCGCCAAGCCGGCCAAAGCCGACAGTACGGTCATTGTTCTGGGCTGCAAAGTGGATGGCACCGGCCCCAGCCTCATGCTCTACAACCGTATTCAGGCGGCCTATGCCTATCTTTCACAAAACGAAAACAGCTACTGCATTGCAACGGGAGCACAGGGGCCCAATGAAGGCGCAACCGAGGCCAGCGTTATCAAGCGCTGCCTGATGGAAAAGGGCATTGCCGGGGAGCGGATTTTATTGGACGAGCAATCGACCAATACACAAGAAAACATCCATAATGCCAAGGAGCTCATCACCGAAGAGGGCTTACCCACCGATGCGGTGATTGTCACGGATGAGTTTCACCAGCTTCGATCGCATATGATTGCCGCAAAAGAGGATTTGGAACCCACCACAAAATCCAGCCATACCCCTTGGTTTCTTTTTATCTATTATTGGTTCCGCGAGATGTTTGCCTTAGCCCAACAAGTCCTGCTAAAATAGCCACCGCCCAGCGTCTATCCAAGGCGCTGGGTGGTTTCTTACTGCCGGTCTCCATGGAGGAAACCTTGGATCGCTCGAGCCTTTCCATTGGTGTTTCCTATCATTCGCAACTCAAATCAAACTTGGGGCTATTCGTTTATGTATAATAGCCTTGGACGGTGAAAGTGATGAACACCTGGTACGCTTATATTCAGGCCGTGGTTGACACCATTGACCAAAGCATCCAAAGCGGGGACGATGAGGCGCTTACCCTGGGAGCCTTGGCGGCGCATCTCGGTTATTCGGTCTTCCATACCACGCGCAAGTTCAAAGAGCTGTCGGGCATTCCCTTGCGCGACTACCTGCGCCTGCGCCGCCTGGCTTTTGCCCTGATTGATTTGCGGGATACCCCGAAACCCATTCTGGACATCGCGGTGCAATATGGATTCTCCTCCCACGAAGCCTTCACACGCGCCTTCAAAAACGCCTACGGTATGACACCCAGCGCATACCGGCGGCAACCCGTCCCCGTGGTGCTGCGCACCAAAATCAACACTCTTGACCGTTACTTATTAGGCATTGGAGAGATCGGTATGATTCAGTCAGATAAAACCATCAAGATCTACTATGCATCCATCCCGGCTCATCAATTTCTGCACATCAAGAATTATGACAGTGACGGGTACTTTGATTTCTGGGAAAGGCAAAAAGAGATTCCCGGGCAGGATTGCGATACCATCTGCGGATTGCTGGACAGCATTCGGGGCAAGCTGGATGGTGACGACCATGTCGTCGGGCAATTCAGCGGACAGATTATGGCGCATCTTTATGAGGCGGACGGGCGCTGCGCGGAAGCCTATGGCGTCCGGCTGCCGGCGGATTACCGCGGAACCATCCCGGAGCAGATGCTTTGCCTGGATGTGCCTGAGGGAGAGTATATCGTGTTTGAACACGGCTCCTTTGATTATGAGAACGAGTCCGCCTCGGTAGGCGAAAAACTGGAGGAAGCGATGCAAACCTATGATTTCGGACAGGGGGACTACGCCTTGGATGAGACGCCAGGCCGCTTGGCATATTTTTATTTTGATCCGGAAAAGTTCGAAAAGCGCATTCAGCCTGTCCGCAAGCCGTAAAATAATCGATACATCTATAACCAAGCAGCCCATCACACGATCCATTTTGTGTGATGGGCTGTATCTGTTTCTTGCCGTTGCAACTGTTACGTAAATTCTAACTTTTTGAAAACTATTTGTGACTTTTATTGATTTTTCTCCATGATTGCACTATAATAATATTACATAAGACCAATTATTTTTGAAATTTGGATGATAAGGAGTTGTTGGTCATGAAAGGAATTGTTCCCTTCAACAGAAGAAATGCGAGCATATTTGGTTCGGGGCGGGATGATTTTTATAATGCCCTGGACGACTTCTTCGGCGGCAGCTGGCTTCCAGGCCGGAACCTCACCTGGGACACCTTTAAAATCGACATCGAGGAAACCGACCAAGAATATTGCATTGAAGCCGAGCTGCCTGGAATCCAAAAAGAAGAAGTCAACTTACATCTCGAGGATGGGCGTCTCACAGTTGCCATCAGCCGAACAGAAAAGGTGGAAGAAAACAAGAAAAATTATGTCCATCAGGAAAGGTGCTATGGATCCATGAGCCGCACATCTACTTGGCCGATGCCGATCCGGAGGGTGTCAAAGCCAAACTGGACAATGGCGTTTTATCAGTCACGGTGAAGAAACTCGATAAACCTGCCAACGGCCAAAAAATAGAGATCGAATAACGATGTATTTTTCCGGCTCTCCTATGATTCAGGGCATCCCGCTCAAATTTCTGCAAAAGGGGCTGTCAAGTTTGTACTTGGCAGCCCCGCTTTTTGCGTGAGATTTATTTCGCCTTTGTTTTTTTATTGTCCGCCCTGGCGCCCCACCGTAATTCGTATTTTTCGATCCATCCCTTTTTATATTTGAGAGATACATACCCGAATATCGTCACCGTTAGTGCGCCTAAAATATCCACAATAATATCCTTCATCGTATCCTGCAAGGCGGCGCGGCCGATCAGTTTCGTGCCATCCTCCAGCATAAATTTTTGCATATTGAGACCCAGGATCCCATCGAAGGTAAACTCGTAGACTTCCCAGATCGTGCCCAAGCTCACCGCAAGGCAAAAGGAAAAAAACGACACAAACAGCGGACTGAGTTCCACGCGCACCTTCTTGTGCTGGTTCATGAGATTGACAACGGAAAAGCCCAGTGTACCCAACATGCCCCCGCTGAAGGTGTGGAGAATCGTATCCCAGTTGGCAACACTGTAGTAAAAGCTCCGAACCTCCCCCAAATAGATGGCCCCAAACAGGAATATGATATAAGCTAGATACATATTATCCGGAATCTCCAGTTTAAGACGTTTTTCCAGTACCGAGGGCAAAAACATCACTACAATTCCGAGCAAACACTGCATCAGCATCAGCGCATAATCGCTTTTCATTTTTTCATAGGGTATCCCCGTATTGGCGCCGGGTTCCGCCACCACAATGCGGATGATGGTGTATCCCACGGACAATATCAGCAGGGAAAGTACAAATCCAAAAATAACCTTCCTCCACGATATCTTTTTCTTCATATCATGTTTCTCCTATCCATAATATTGACTGTAACGGCACGCAGTTGTCCCTCAAAAGTATACACGGGAATGGGTACAAACGCAAGTGATTCCCCATGAAGCGGAGTCGAAATCATGGGTCAGGAATGCAGATTAACTGCCGAAAATTAATTTTATCTTAGCGCAATAAAAAATCGAATATTTTGTAAAATTGCTTTATTTATATATCATAATATGCTAGAATAGGCTTGTATTATAGAAATAAGCCCTGAACTCCTGTGACATTCCCGAACAGACAAATTTCTATAGATTGATGGTTTATGCTTTTAATTGTCTCATTTTATGCAATCGATGGTCATTATTCGGGTCACTATGATAGACGGACACCCCCATTGGTACAGTGGTCGCCTCCATAGAGGCGCCATGGGGACTTGGCTGCGCAGAGGAGAAATCGCCATTCCCCATTCTCTATGGGACGCTCTATAATTAGAAAGTGAGGCTTTGATGATGGCATTTTGTAAAAACTGTGGAGCACAGACAGATGACAATTCAAAATTTTGCGTCTCCTGCGGCGCTCCCGCAACCGATGAGGCAACCCCTCAGCAAACCTATCAGCAACCGCCCCCTGGGCAGCAATCCCCGCCTTATTATCAACAACAGTCCTCTTATCAGCAGCAACCTTATGCTGCCGCGCCACCTCTGACAGACGATGCCAGAGACGCAGCCGACAATAAGGTGATGGGTATTTTGGCGTACCTAGGCTTTTTGGTCTTAATCCCGCTACTTGCTGCCAAAGGCTCTAAGTTTGCGCGGTTTCACGCGAACCAGGGTTTAGTATTGGCCATTGCGGAGCTCGTCTGGATTGTGGTGGTTGCGATCCTAGGCGCCATATTCCTTGCTGTCTCTTGGCAGTTGTATTTGATATTCAGCGCCATTGCATGGCTCCCGTACATTGCGTTTGGCATTTTTTCTATCCTCGGTATTATCAATGCCGCGAAAGGTGAGAAAAAGCCGCTGCCCCTTATCGGCAACATCACCATACTTAAATAATCATACACCCTCGTTGCTGCCGGCTTTATGAAGGCGATTCCGCTAATTGTGGGGTATTGCCCTAAATATGCAAAAGATGTGTGCGTTCTTATGGCGCATGCATCTTTTTTTGTCGTCTGACGCCCTTCCTTGCCCCTAAAGCTTCGCTCTTACTTGGTTTGCGTCTATACCCCCTCATATCCTTTTCGCGATATGAATATAATTAAATATTGTAAGCATCTTAGCATCACACTCACCATTTCAGCAATCATTGCAGAAAAAATGGGGGAAACGCACCATGAACAACGGCCAAAATGCTACCATAGACCCCAACCTTATCCTCTCTATGTCTCTAACTGAGCAGGAACGAGCCGCCAGCGGACCTCTATCCACCGGCTATAATGAGACGACCAAAACGTGGCGGCTCATTGTTAAATACAGTGGGGATATCACGGCTGCCGTTACAAAATATAATGGATTCGCTGAAATATTGACAGAAAAGTACGCCGTGGTCACCTTACTGGAAACGTCCATACCGCAGTTTGCAAATGAGCCTGAGGTTGACTATATTGAAAAACCCGAAAGTCTATTTTTTCAACTTGACAAAAGCACCCGGGATGCCTGTATAACCCCTGTGAATGATTATGAACCCTATCTGCTGAAAGGAGACGGTGTCCTGATTGGGATCATCGATTCCGGCATCAATTACCGCCATCCCGATTTTTTAAATCCTGACGGCACCACCCGGCTAATCAGCATCTGGGATCAAATGGTCGACGGAAATCCCCCCGCCGGCTTTCAAAGCGGCACCGAGTATACCCGCGAACAAATTAACGCGGCCTTGCAAAGCGCAACAGAGGAAGAGCGTATGCAACTGGTCCCCCACGAGGATTATCTGGGCCATGGCACCCATGTGACCAGCATTGCGGCAGGGGCCGCCTCTCAGGGCAGCCCCCTACGCCAGGGCGTTGCTCCCCATGCGCAAATTATCACCGTGCGGCTCGGCCTCCCAGATGCAGACGCCTACCCCATCAACACCATCGATATTATGTTTGCCATTAAATATCTCTTGAATAAGGCGCGAGAATTGAACATGCCTATTGCCATCAATATCAGTTATGGCTATGGCATGGGAGGACACGATGGCAGCAGTCTTTTTGAACAATATATCGATGAAATGTCCCTTTATTTTAAAAATGTAATTGTTGTTGCCTGTGGCAATGAGGCGGCCAGGGGTTGCCATATTCACGGCAATATTCGAACCATGGATGCCGTGGAATTTATTATATATGACGGCACAAGAAGCGCCACACTAGAATTATGGAAATTTCACACGGATTTTTTTCACATCGAAATCATCAGCCCTGCCGGTATTTCCACCGGGGTCATCCGGGAGCAAAATCAGCAGATCCGTCACTCCATCGAGCACACCACCGTCTGCGTTTATTTTTCCAACTCCAGCCCTTTTACCACCAAGGAAAGCATCCATATTGAAATTATCAGCAGCCGTATGCCACTGCGCGCCGGTACATGGACCATTCGTTTCGCTCCCATAACTTTGCTGAACGGCAACTTTGATATATGGATGTTTTGCAGGGGATTATCCGCTTGCCGTTTTATGTCCCCCACGCCCCTCAATACCATCACCATGCCCGCCACGGCGCAAAGTGTGATCAGCGTGGCAGGATATGATTATCTCACCGGAAAAATATCTCCTTTTTCGGGGGAGGGCAGTCCTTCCATGCCCTATCAAAAGCCGGATTTGGCGGCCCCCTGCGTGGATATTTTCGCCGCCTCCTCCACCGGCGCCTACATCAACATGACCGGTACCAGCATGGCGGCTCCTTTTGTGACAGGGGCCAGTGCCTTGCTCATGGAATGGGGCATTGTGCGGGGGAATGATCCTCATCTGTATGGGCAGAAAGTCAAAGCTTATCTCTGTTCCGGCGCCAAACGGGAACGAAACGTGGTATATCCCAATGTACTTTGGGGCTATGGAAAATTATGCCTTTGGAACTCACTTGAACTTTTATCGGGAGGTCAGATCTATGAATGAAGACGCCGCAACCAATGAACAAAACGCTATATCAGAAGAATATATTGATCTGATTGTCGAAAACAACGATGTGCTCCAAGGTATTATCGAAACCAATGACGGTGTCATTATGGGATATCCCTTTGAAAACCAAATGGCGATCATCTATGTTAACAGAGCTGAACTGGCAAATGTAGCACCCCTCATGAATATCGCCACCAACCTCAGCAGTCCGCTGTTGTATGGCATTATGGATATTGATACCCTAACGGCTTCTAACATTACACCGATGCAAAACAACCCCAATCTGGCTTTGCGGGGAGAAGGGGTCTTAATTGGCATTGTGGATACCGGCATTGATTATACCCATCCCTCCTTTTTGTATGAAGACGGCACCAGCAAAATTCAATATATATGGGACCAAACCGTCCACACCGGCAATCCGCCCAATGGCTTCCCCTATGGAACTGAATATTCCAACGCTCAAATCAATGCCGCTTTACAATCCGACAATCCGTATGACACCGTGCCAAGCACTGACGACAATGGACACGGCACCTTTCTGGCAGGTGTAGCCTGCGGCCGGGAACCGGGAAAATATTTGGGGGTTGCGCCCGATGCGGAAATTGTATGCGTCAAGCTCTTTCCCGCCAAAAAGTATGCCCGTGAAAATTGCATGCTTTTTGACGACACTGTCATCGCGTTTCAGGATACCGATGTCACTATGGGGATTTATTATCTGATGCATAAAGCGGAGGAATTGAAGCGCCCAATTGCGATTATATTGGGAATCGGCACCACCCAAGGCACCCATGATGGCACCGTTTATACGGGTCTGACGGGCCGCCGGGCAGGTATGGTGCTTTCTTCCGCCTGCGGCAACGAAGGCAATGCCATGAAGCATACCTTCGGCGAGCTAGCCCAAAGTGGAACGCAAAATACGATTGAAGTCAATATAGCGGAAGGCGAAACGGGTGTGATGATTTATATTTGGGGATATGCGCCGGATAAATTGTCCATCAGCCTATTATCTCCCTCCATGGAACAAATTGAGAAAATATCCGTCCGTAATGTCCAAGACCAAATTTACAAATTGGTTTTCTTCAACACCACCATCTGGGTCAGCTACTTTACGGCACTCCACAGCAATGGGGATCAATTGACGGTCATTCGGCTCAAAAATCCCGAACACGGACTTTGGAAGATTACCATTTACGGCGACAGCGTTATTGACGGACGCTACCATGCATGGCTTCCTTTAAGCACCTGGGTTAAAAAAGAAACCTACTTTTTAAACGCGGACCCCAACTACACCATTACGGAAATCGGCAATTCCGAAATGGTGATTTCGGTGGGCGCCTACAACCACGTGGATCAGCACATCATGACCGAAACCGGAAGAGGGCCTTCCCGGCATGGAATTCTCCGCCCGGACATTCTTGCCCCGGGCGTTAAGGTGGCAGGTCCCCTCCCTAACTACCGCTATGGCGTGGAAAGCGGCACCAGTATCGCGGCTGCACAGGTGGCAGGCGCCGCTGCCTTAATGCTGGAATGGGGCATCGTCCACGAAAATTACATGAGCATGAACACCAATGTAGTGCGCTCCATGCTGATTGCCGGTGCGGACCGCCGGGCAGGGATGAGCTATCCCAATACACAAACCGGATACGGAACCTTAGATCTGCTTAACACCTTTAAGGAAATTAGCAATGTAGCGCTCCGGGAAAATTACAGCTTCATCCTCACGGAGCGCCTTCTTGTTCTGCCTTCCTCTGCCCAAGAAAATACGGCACTTGCGTTTCCAGCGGCACAGACCGTCTTGCGCCCCACTTCCGCCAACGACTTCAAGAGCGTCCCGGCTTTTTTGGCACAACCCCAAGGGGGATTGGAAGTTAGAGTGCTTGCGGACTCGGAACATCATCTCGTCAGTGGTGCACAAATAAGAATTGTCAACCCAAAAAATCAAAAAACCGTGGCAAATCTCCAAACCGACCGCTCAGGCAAAGTTAAAATCACCACCCTTGATTGCCCCCCCAGTGCGCTTTCCTTGTATTTTCAGGAACAGGAATTGCCCTATGCTTTATACGACCTGGAAGTGTTCATACAGGATATTTTGTATGCCAAAGTGGAAGGCGTACAAATATTTCAGGACATCACCGCCCTGCAGAATATCCATCTTGCCTCTCTGTCGCCACCCCTCGTACCCGAACGAATCGAAATACCGCCCCATACCCTTTGGGGAAATTATCCGGCCAAGATTCCGGAGAGCGAAGTCAAAGTCATTGAGCCCAACCATACATGGGGACCATTGGATCAACTTACGGTTCCCGAAGGTGTTATTGTCCATTTGGGCGACCCTGACGATGCCGATGCCCCCAATGTCATAGCGGCCTTTAAACAGTACATTAAACTCGTAGCGGCGGCTACCGTATATCCTACCTGGCCCGCCAGCGCGTTGCAGGCCAATATCCTGGCGATCCTCTCCTTTGTTTACAACCGGATTTATACCCAATGGTATGCTCAAAAGGGCTATCCCTTTACCATTTCCGCCTCACCGCAATGGGATCCTTCTTTCTTTCACCGAAGAAATATATATAGCAATATAGACCATATTGTAGAGAATAGCGTTAACACGTATGTTAGCAAACCCGGTATTGCACAACCTTTGCTGGCGCAATACTGCGACGGCAAAAAAGTGAACCATCCCTTCTGGCTTTCACAATGGGGGTCTAAAGATTTAGGGGACGAAGGATACACCTCTTTACATATTCTCCAACATTATTATGGAAACAATCTTTTCCTGAGCAAAACCGGCAGCAGCATGTATCCGCCGCCTTATGGGTGGCTCCAATGATTGACATTGCGCATAAAAAGAATGCTTGAGAGGCGAAACTGCCTCTCAAGCATTCTGCTTTATGGTTGCAACGAAGCTTTTCTGCTTCTCAGACTATCGTTGATGCATAAGAGTAAATTATCTGTGACTAAGATCCCGTTAGATGAGGGATACGGTCATCTTAAAGGCATAGGGATCGCTTAGGGCTCCGGTTACACTCCCCGCCACTGCTTCGAAGGAGCGATCCGTGCCAGCGGTGCCAATCTTGATGCTGAGCACCCAGGTACAGGTTCCATCCGCGTTCATGGTCTTGCTGACAACGGTCTTGCCCAGATTGCTGGTCGAGCCCGCAGAACGTAGGTTGGCGCTGTTGGAGCCTTCGGTGTTGGTCTTGATGGTATAGTTGCCGGCCACATTGACCTTGACACTGCTCGGGGGCTGCACACTGAGTACTTTAGGCGCCTCATTGGTCTTCGTGATGTCAATGAATGCGCTCAGTTCTCTGTCAACATAGGTCCCCTGGCCGTAATCTAGCACCACTTTGATTTCACGCGCGCTGCCGGCTGTGCCTAGGCTTAATGTTGCCTTATAGGTCTTCGTACCGCCTGATACGGAGGAAGTCATGTTCTTGACGCCCAGAGGCATCCCGGAAGAGTTGGCAAATGCAATTCTCGCCACATGTGCCGGGCATTCCACGGTCGCAACAAATTCTTCGTTGACAGCCGCTTTCGTCTTGCTCAGCGTGACCTTGAGAGGCGCCGCGTCGGAAGTAAGATCCAGCGCTTTCAGAATTTCATACTGCGCATCAATATCTTCCTGGGTAGCGGTTGTGCTGTCATTGACAGCTTTTGCCGGAACGTAGGCAGCCTGGATCGTCGCCCATTTGGCCGGCGTAAAATCATAGACATCCAGTGCTTCAATCTCGGTCAGTTTTTCTTGCAGCAGACTTCTGTCAAGTCCAGCCGTCCAGAATTCCACTTCCGCTACGTTACAGTTGTTGCCCGCTCTGTAGCGCAGGTAACGGTAAGCTGTGCCAGCAGCGGCACCCGACAAAGTAACCTCTTGCCATCCACTCCCGTTGAAATTGGAGGGAACCGTATACAGCGTGGTATAGCCGGAGGTTCTGGAAGTATTGGATCCTTCAAAGACGCCTCCACGCATTCTGTCTACATAGCCGCTTCTCGGAGCAAAACGAATCTTGAGTACCTTTTGCGCATTACCTTCACCCAGATCAATGCCGGCATAGCCGCCGTTTGCATTAATATAATCGTAGAAAGTAGCGGTGTTACGGTCATACACGGCAAGGTAACGGGTGCCTTCCACATTGTTCCAGGAAGGATCCACACCAAAGATATTGCTCGGATCTTCATTGGCCGGACGCAGCGAGACCAGTGTGGTCTTGAGGGCTGCGATGGCTGCGTTCAGGTCGGCCGTAGCTTTATCGACGGCTGCCTGACTTGCGCTGATATCCTCGTTCACCGCGTTGGCAGTTGCCAGCGCCGCATTGAAATCACGCACAGAGGCGGCAGTCATATAACTGAGGTTGGTGGAATTTGCCTGCGCAATAGCCGCCTGCAAATACGACTTGTTGGCCGGGAAGAACTCTGCCAGCGGTTCTTTCGCCAAAGCGTTGACATCGGCGCCCACATCAAAGGGTTTAATCACATAATCCCAGATATGCTGGCTGCCATTGATGCGGTATTTGGTCAAAGTATCCGGTCCGCAGCTCGAGCCGCCGACACCTCTGACTTTATAATCGATGTTCAGAACCACTTCGTCTCTCTTGGTGGCCTGATAGAGGTGACGCAGTCCGCTGAGATCGCTGGCTTTATAGTGCAATGCGGAAGCTTCCAGCAGATTGGCGGAGCTAGCAAAGAGGAGGCCCTTGTCACTGCCGGATTTCGTCATGGAAATCCAACGGACGCCGGTACGGTTCGCGGTATCCTGGGGACGCAGATACTGCCAGAAGTCCTGCTCCACCGTGGAGGTGCCGTGCGTTACGTTTGCGCCGGTATTCCGGTCAACGTAGTTCTCCCACGGGCCCTTCGCCAGATATTCGATCTGATCGTAGCCAACCGGCAGAACCATTTGCGTACCGATCTTGGAAAAGTCGGCGGAGGCAGCAAGCGCATAGCTGAGCTTGACTTCGCCTGTTCCCTGCACGGTATAGTTGACCGTCATCTTGGCATTGGAATTGTTGGGATAATTGAAGGTCAAGGAGATCACGGCGCCCTTGGTTTCGCCAGCCGCCTGAATGGGCGTCACTTTGAAACTGTCGGCAACCACTTGCTCGGTGAGGTGAGAATTCTGCCAAGAGGAAGTGCCGTTGCCGTTATCAATCTTGGCTTTCCAGAAGTTGGGGGTAGGACCTTCCACAAACATCTCTTGGCCCTTGTAGATATAGGAGGAGATGATGCCGGTAGTCTTGCTGACGGTCAGGGAGAAGTTGGCGCCCGTTACTACAGCGTTATCGGTATTATCCGCAACGGTAACTGCCGTGATCGCGGAAGCGGCCTTGGCAGGAACTTTGGCGGTGGTGACATTCAGCTTAAACTGCTGCCAGCCTGTTTCCACCGTCTGTACGCCCGCTACTACGGGGCCGTTCTTCTGGTACTTGATATTGAGGAAGTATTCGCATCCGGCCTTGGGGTTGGCAACTTGATACGGGATGCTGATGACTTTCTCGGTGGTGGGCGCCACATCGAGGTTGTCGCCGGTCAGTGTGCCGCTGCTGACAACCTTGTTGGCATCGCCATCTTCCAGCACTTGCCAGGTGGCGGTATAAGCGTTAAAGTTTGTGAAGAGGTTGTAGTTGATGACTTTGATCTGTCCCTTGTCAAGATCAGCATCCTTAAACTTAACGTTCTGATAGGTATGCGCCAGCTCATAGCCTTCCGGTTCCACCTTGCGGTCTGCCGTCAGCCAGCCGTCGCCGGAGAAAGCGCCATCGTTCGGGACATCGTTCCAGTCGCCGCCGAATCCCAGGTATTTAATGGCCGGGACGGTGCTTTCGGTGGTGTTTGCCATATTGAAATCCATCCAAAGAGCCGTGCTGGGGTCCGCAGGGGTCAGCGCATTCAGTTCAGAGAGGGTGTAGCACTTGTTAAAGACCTTGGCATATTGCAGCCAAGCATCCGCGGTACGGCCTGTCTCTGTATTCTGATTGACACAAAGCGGATACGAGTTGGAAGTGATGGGCTGCGTGCAGGGCTTGGTAGCTCTCAGCACACCATCCACGTACAGCAGGATGTTCGTACCGTCATAGGTGCCCACCAGGGTATGCCAGGTATCATACCAGGTTGCCAAATCGGTAGTCGGAATGACCCAGTAAGCGGAAACCCACTTATCATTGCCGGAGGCGGTGTTGTCATAAATATAGAATTCGCAAACCGGGGTGCTCTCGCTGTGGATACCCGTCGCATATTTGAGGGCGTATTGGGTATCGCCTTTGGAGACCAGTTCATAGTGCTGCGTGCCCGTGCCGGTGGGACGGTTGAATTTCGCCCGGGCAGCCACTGTGATTTGCTTGCCGGTAATATCGTATTTGGGATTGCTCGGCAGCGCGCCGTAACCCTTCAGGGCTTCTTCGCCATCCTTCGTCACAATGGCGCCGTTATCCAGCTTGAGTTTAATGCTGGCATCGTTGCGCGCTGTCACAGTCTGGGTGGTTTTGGCCGGAATCGTTGTCCAGCAGGACTGATCCACCATATCCCAAATGAAGGCGCCCTGCAGATTGCGGTATTTCTCGACGGCATCCCAGTAATCCACCAGGTTGCCCAAGGAATTGCCCATGCCGTGCGCGTATTCACACTGGATATAGGGCATAGGAGAGTTGCCCGAGCCATAGGAGTTCATATCGTCCACGGAAGCATACATTCTGGATGCGGTATCCACGCCATAGCTGTTATAAGCAGGTTCATAATGCACCGGGCGGGTATTGTCGAGCCCATGCACATACGCGGGCATTTGCTGCATAATGGTGGGGTTGCCGGATTCATTGCCCAAAGACCAGATAACAACGCTCGCATGGTTTTTATTGCTTTGCACATTGTTATTCTGACGGTCGCGGATGCCTTCGCTGAAGTAGTTGGTAAGAGCGGCATTGCCGGCAATGGCATGCGACTCGTTATCCGCTTCGGCAATGACATAGAGCCCATACTTATCGCAGAGATAGTACATATAGGGATTGTTGGGATAGTGCGACATACGCAGCGAGTTGACGTTGAAATTCTTCATGATCTGCACGTCTTTTTCCATGATCTCTTTGGTCAGCGCACGTCCCAAGGTCGGATCAGATTCGTGACGGTTTGTCCCTTTGAAAAGGAGGGGCTGACCGTTAATCCGCATAAGATCCCGATTGCTGGTATCGGTCGCGGAGCCTTCCCACCAGCCGGAAGCCGTGGTCTTATATGTAATCTTGCGGAAGCCGATCTGATAGGCGTCATAGGATATGGCCGTGCTGCCATCCATCAGCGTGACGACCATCGTGTACAGATAGGGATCCTCGGCTGTCCATTTGTGGGGGGCGGCCACTGGAATTGCCGCACTCACATTCGCCTCTTCGCCGCCCATAAGCGTCGGGACCGCAACCGTTGCGCCCGCGCCCAGGTTGACAGGCTGTTTGTTGGCGTCATAGAGATCCACTTTCACGTTGTAGTTGGAAACCGAGTTGCCAGTATAGTTCTTCACTGCCGCATCAAATTTGAGCGTGGAATCCGTAAAGGTCGCGTCAAAATCGGTGACGGCCTTATAGTCACGCAGACGAACTTGAGGCGTGGAGTAGAGATAGACGTCTCTGAAGATACCGCTCAGGCGGATCATATCCTGATCCTCCAGCCAGGAAGCGTCACTCCAGCGGGCCACACGGCAGGCAATGGTGTTGTTCCCGCCGATGTTGAGATAATCCGTAACGTCAAATTCTTTTGTCACATAGCTGTCCTCGGCATAACCGACAGCGCGGCCGTTGATCCACAGATAAAGGCTGGACTCAACGCCTTCGAAATCAATAAAGATTCTTCTGCCCGCCCAGGCGCTATCCACGGTAAAGTTGTAGCGATAGAAACCAACTGGATTGTAAACCGTCGGAATCTTCGGCACGGACGAAGCGCCGTTGCCATTGTTATCATTGTGCCAGGGCATGGTCACATTGGAGTAAATGGGTTTGTCGTAACCATTCATCTGCCAGTTGGAGGGAACACGCAGGTTATCCCATCCGCTGACATCAAAGCTGGGATCATAGAAAGCGCCCAATGCATCGGCCGCCGCCGGATTGTTGACCAGATTAAATTTCCAGTCGCATTGGGTTAAGAGCTTATAATAAGGGGACAAGCTCTTGTTGTAATCCCTGGCCGAGTCTATAGCCGCCGCCGATGTAGCGTAGGGGATGGAATCGACACGGGGATTCTCGCGGTTCACCTGAATAATGTGGGATGTGTTGTTAGCTGTGGTGGTACCGGTACCCGTCCATTCCGTCATGGTGAAGACGGGATCTCCCGGTGCTGCTGTAAAAGTGCCTGCCGCCATGATCGGAATCACCATGCAGACAGCCAATAACAGCGCCAGAAGTTTTCGACTTGTTTTCATGTTTTACCCTCCTAAAATTTTATTTTAGCAACTCCCATATGCCAAACCTGTTTCCAACTCCCCAACACACAAAAGTTGCATAAAAACATTCTATGATCTTACACAATAATATATACTTTCACTTTATTATACTACCATATATTCCCCTGCAAGTACATAGACAATTGTTTCATGAATATGCAGAATTTTCTCTTTATAGCGTTAAGTCATCCTCTTATCTGGCGGAGAATATCTTGCATCTTCAGTGGCACGCACTATTTATGCCGGTTTTCAACAGCCCTCTATTACGCAAAAAATCCCCTGACCCAAAAGTCAGGGGATTTCCTATTCACCTGCGATTATTAATAGCGGGAGCGTTCCACATAAGTGGTATGCAATGTCTCATGGGCTTTATGGCTGCCGGGTTTGCCGAAGTACTCGTCATAGATCATCTTGATAGCCGGGTTTTCATGAGATTTACGCACCGGCAAATCTTTATCCGCTTCGTAAAGCGCCTTGGCACGCTGGCCTTTGAGATCGACAAAGTTACGGGTTACGGCATGCTGTACCGGCTGTCCGCCGCCATTTACACAGCCACCGGGGCAGCCCATGATCTCAATGAAATGATAATCGGCTTCACCGTTTTTGATCTTCTCCATGATGGTGTAGGCGTTGGAAATACCGGATGCGACCGCTATCTTGACTTCCATGCCCGCAATCTTGTAAACGGCCTCTTTAATGCCGTCGGTGCCGCGCACTTCCTTGTAGTCAATGGCATCCAGCGATTTGCCTTCCAGCCAATCGGCCGCTGTACGCAGCGCCGCTTCCATAACGCCGCCTGTCGCGCCGAAAATAAGGCCGGCGCCCGAGGCTTCTCCCAGCGGATTGTCGAACGATTCGTCCGGCAGCGCGGTAAAGTTGATGTGGGCACGGTTGATCATGCGACCGAGCTCGCGCGTGGTCAGCGCCACGTCCGCATCCGGGAAACCGGAGGCCGCCTCGTTGGGGCGCTGGGTCTCAAACTTCTTGGCCGTGCAGGGCATAATGCCCACCACAAAGATATCTTTGGGATCAATATTATGCTTTTGCGCGTACCAGGTTTTCATGACGGCGCCGAACATCTGCTGCGGGGATTTACAGGTGGAGAGATGGTCGATGAGCTCGGGATAATAGTATTCACAGTATTTGACCCATCCGGGAGAACAGGAGGTAATCATGGGGAGTTTGCCCCCGTTCTTGACACGCTCCACAAACTCGTTCGCCTCTTCCATAATGGTCAGATCGGCGCCGAAATCGGTGTCAAATACTTTGCTAAAGCCCAAACGGCGCAGGGCCGCTACCATCTTGCCCTGTACATTGGTGCCAATGGGCATCCCGAAGCATTCCCCCAAGGTCACGCGGGTGGAGGGTGCCGTCTGCACCACCACGTGCTTTGTCGGGTCCCCAAGAGCCGCCCAGACTTTGGCGGTATCGTCTTTTTCCGTCAGCGCGCCTGTCGGGCAGTGCACAATACACTGGCCGCAGGAAACGCAGGAAACGGCACCCAGATCCTTCTCAAAAGCGGATCCTACATGGGTATCAAAGCCGCGTCCGTTGGTCCCGATTACGGCGACCTTCTGCATCTCGCAGGCAGCAATACAGCGGCGGCAGAGAATGCATTTATTGTTGTCGCGCACCAGATGCGCGGTGGAATCGTCAAAATCGTAGCGGGGATTTTCCCCTTCAAAGCGGGTCTCATCGTCCACGCCAAATTCCTGGCAGAGCTTTTGCAGTTCACAGTTGCCGCTGCGTACGCAGGACAGGCAGCTGCGGTCATGGGTAGAAAGAATGAGTTCCAGCGTCAGCTTGCGGGAATTCTGAATTTTCTCGGTGTTGGTGAGTACCTCCATGCCTTCCGCCACCGGATAGACACAGGCGGTCACCAGGCTCCTCGCTCCTTTAACCTCCACCATACAGATACGGCAAGCACCAATCTCATTGATCTCCTTGAGGTAGCACAGCGTGGGAATTTCAATGCCGGCATGACGCGCGGCCTCGAGAATAGTGGAATCCTTCGGCACACTCAGGGGCATGCCGTTAATTTTTATATTAACCATTTCCATGTTGGCACACTCCTTTCTTATTCCTTAATAATGGCCTTGAATTTACATTTCTCCATACACGCGCCGCACTTGATACAAACATCGGTGTCAATCACATGGGGCTTCTTCACCGTCCCGGCAATTGCGTTGACGGGGCAAACCCTGGAGCAGAGCGTACAGCCGGTGCACTTATCCGAAATGATGTGATAATTGAGCAGGGCCGTGCAGACACCCGAAGGACATCTCTTTTCAAGAACATGCACCTCATACTCATCACGGAAGAAGCGCAGCGTGGAGAGCACCGGATTGGGCGCCGTCTGTCCCAAGCCGCATAGGGAGTTCTCTTTAATATAGTGACAAAGCTCTTCGAGCCTATCGAGGTCTTCCAGCGTACCGTTGCCCGCGGTAATCTTCTCTAAAATTTCATATAAGCGCTTGGTTCCTACCCGGCAAGGCGTACATTTGCCGCAGGATTCATCGACTGTAAACTGCAGGAAGAACTTTGCAATATCCACCATACAGTTGTCCTCGTCCATGACAATCAGTCCGCCGGAACCCATCATGCACCCGATCTTGGTAAGGTTTTCGTAGTCAATGGGCGTATCGATCAAGCTCGCCGGGATACAGCCGCCCGAAGGTCCACCGGTCTGCGCCGCCTTGAACTTCTTGCCGCCCGGGATGCCGCCGCCGACTTCTTCAATGATATCACGCAGCTTTGTGCCCATGGCGATTTCCACAAGGCCCGTGTTCTGGATCTTGCCGCCCAGGGCAAACACTTTCGTTCCCTTGGAGGTTTCCGTACCCATGGAAGCGAACCAGTCGGCGCCTCTCAGGATAATTTGCGGCACATTCGCGAAAGTCTCCACGTTGTTTTCCACGGTGGGTTTGCCGAAAAGTCCCTTGACTGCCGGATAGGGCGGACGGGGGCGGGGTTCGCCGCGGTTCCCTTCAATGGAGGTCATCAGGGCCGTTTCTTCGCCGCACACGAAAGCGCCGGCGCCCAAACGAATTTCAAGATCAAAGTCCACGCCGCTCTCGAAAATATTTTTCCCCAACAGGCCGTAGGCTTTGGCCTGATTGATGGCAATCTGCAAACGCTTGACCGCAATGGGATACTCGGCACGCACATAAATATAGCCCTTGGTCGCACCGATGGCATAGCCCGCAATGGCCATGGCTTCCACGATACAGTGGGGATCGCCTTCCAAAACGGAACGGTCCATAAACGCACCGGGGTCGCCTTCGTCGGCGTTACAGACCACGTATTTCTGATCGGCCTTGTTGGCCGCCGTCATACTCCACTTGCGGCCCGTGGGGAAACCGCCGCCGCCGCGGCCGCGCAGACCGGAGGCATTGATAATCTGGATGATCTGGTCGGGTTGCATCTCAGTCAAACACTTGGCCAACGCCTGATAGCCGTCATAGGCTATGTATTCGTCGATGCTCTCGGGATTGATGACACCACAATTGCGCAGGGCCACACGCTCCTGCCGTCTATAAAAGTTCGTCTCATTCAAGGACTTCACCGTATCGGCTTCCACCGTCTCATCATAAAGCAGGCGGGTCACCATACGGCCCTTGAGTAAATGCTCGCTGACAATCTCGGGTACATCCTCCAATGTCACGCGGCTATAGAAACACCCCTCAGGATACACAATCATAATGGGACCTAAGGCACAAAGGCCAAAACATCCCGTTTTGATCACCTTAATTTCCTCGGCAAGGCCTTTTTTGGCAATCTCCGCCTCCATGGCCTCCATAATTTTTTCGCTGCTTGAGGAGGTACATCCGGTACCGCCGCAAACCAATACATGGGAACGAACCATCTTTCTACCTCCTATTTCGCATTTGCGCCAATGGTATATTCCAGGACCACATTGCCGTTGACGATATGATCCGTTACCACTCTGCCAACCTTTTCAGGCGTCATCTTTACATAGGTCACCTTTTCCTGCCCCGGAACAAAAACTTCCACAATGGGCTCATATTGGCACATGCCAATACAGCCGGTCTGGGTCACGGAAACATTGTTTAAATGTCGGCGCGAAACCTCATCCACAAAGCCCGTCAAAACCGGGCGGGCGCCAGCCGCGATACCACAGGTGGCCATACCGACCACAATCCGGGTTACTTCGCTGTTATCCTCCCGAACTCTCATGTTTTCTCTCGTCTTCTCTCGAATGGCCTGCAGCTCTGCCAATGTCTTCATACCTAATTCCTCCTACATAACAATTACTTCAGGATCACTTTATCATTCACGCCTATTCTAACGGAGCCTCATTCGGCTCCTGCGGAATTTCATGGTTTCCATTATTGTCCACCAGCGCCGTCTGCTCTTGCAGGTATTCACGGATCCACTCGGACACATCGGGCGTATCCAGGGGAACGTCTCCCAGCATGTCCCGGAGTTCCCGGGTATCCAGCACAAATTCCTGTTCGTCCACCGCATAGCGGTAGATAAAGTCGAGGGCCGGGTTCATCGTGACGAGGATGTGGATGGACGAGTTCACATCGCCCAGCGGCATACAGTCCACATGGCCGGTATGGAACCGGGCTTCCACGGTCGTCCCCTGCCCCTCCTGCGAATCCAGCCGGAAACTGCCGCCCGTCATCTCCGCCGCCATCTTGAACAGCGGGACTCCCATCCCGATATCCCGGGTGGTGCGGGTGGTAAAGAAGGGATCTTCCACCGCGCTGCGCTGCGCTTCATTCATGCCGCAGCCGTCATCGACAATCCGGATGGTCAGGCTGTTTGCCGCAATCTCCCGTATCACCGCAATGGTAATCAGTTTCGCGTTGGCACGGATGGAATTTTGCGCAACATCCAATACGTTCAGCGATAATTCCCGCATACCTATGCTTTCTGGTATTTTTCAAGAATACCGTCCACTTCGCCGGCCGTTAAGCGGCCATAAACGTCTTCATTCACCATCAATACCGGGGCCAAACCGCAAGCGCCGATACAGCGGCAGGCTTCCAGCGAGAACTTGCCGTCTTCGGAGCACTCATCGGGCTGCACGCCCAATTTCTCACAAACCTTATCCAGAATGGCCTGCGATCCTTTGACGTAGCAGGCCGTCCCCATGCACACCGAAACCTTATACTCCCCTTTGGGCGCCAGGGAAAACTGCGCATAAAAAGTGGCGACACCATAGACTTTTTCAATGGGCAGATCCATCTTGTCCGCAATAATACGTTGCACTTCAAAGGGCAGATAGCCATAGATGCCCTGGGCTTCCTGCATCACCGTCATCAGGTTGCTGGGATCGCCCTTATGGTCGGCCAGCACTTGCATTAATTGGGCTTCCTGTTCCTTGGTACCTTTGAAGGGCAGGGTACTGATCTTCTTTTGCATGGGACATTTCCTCCTTAACATTACCTGGTTAAGTACTGACTCTTATCCGCCGCTGTGCCTTGGCGGAACCAAAAAACTCGTAAATCCGTCGTAAGAATGAGTCAGCACCTACCTGAAAACTTTGATATCTTCTTGTCAAACCCGCTTTACTCTTACCGAATAATTATAGCAAAGATCCAACAAAAAATCCACTTCAATTTATTGTCAACCCAGAGGTTTTCGCCCTGCAAGAACATATTGTCCGCTTGCAGATTATTGGGTAATATTGTCAATATTCAGTAAAATCAACGGCATATTCGTTGTTTATTGCAGCCGTGATTTATTGCCTTGCAAATGTCCAGCGCTTTTTTCAAGATTAGCATGGTCTAACATCAATTTTGTTAATTGATTCACAAATTGTTCACACACTATTGTACGGTCTCTCCCAGCACGAGATCTCCCTTGCGCAATTGCCGGATCAAACCTTTTGCCGAAAGACTCTCAAGCTCCATAAACCGCATGGGTTCGCTGATATCCTCCAGGTAATGGGCGTCGGAGTCCGTCAGGAGGGGCAACCCCATCAGTGCCGGATATTGTAGCCGCAGCGCCTTGGCGTCGGCGCTGCCGGTAATTTCAGCAGCCGGAAATCCGATTTCGGGGGGGTACTCGCCCAATACCGAAAGTACGCTGAAAGAATCCCGGTCAATGTGGGCCGGGAAGCAGGCGCCGCCATGGGCCTCCACCAGCGCGCGCACTCCGTACAGTGAAATGTCCGCGCCCGTAATCAAGAGGGGCTCCCATTCTCCAAGCACCCCGTCTGCGGCATCCATGATGCGCTGATGTCCAAAAATCTCAGGCTTGTTGGGAATGGGCGGGATGAGCCGCTCCACGGCTCCATCAAAGGCCATGGCGCTTTCAAGCGCCGGGAAAAGGCACACTACATGGATTTCCTCTTGGGTACACAACTCCATACCCGGCACCACCAATATGCCCGCTTCCTTGCCCGCCTCCAAAGCGGCAGGACAGTTCTTGCAGGTGTTGTGGTCGGTCAGGGCAATGACGTTGAGGCCCTTGAGGGCCGCCATATTCACAAGGTTAAAGGGGGTCATCTCATCGTCGCCGCAGGGCGACAGGCATGAATGCATATGTAAATCGTAATAGATTTTCATCTTGGTTTCCTTATATAAGAGATCGTAAGATAAAAGTTTTGCGGCGCGTTCCCACACGCTTGCTCCATCCGGGTGCGATTGCCCCACGCAGGACACAACACGCTTGCAGTGGAGGCTATTCCATTGTGGCTTCACGCAGCAGCAGCGCCGCGATTCCCACCGCTAGCGCAAAGGTGTTTTGCTCGCTCTGCAGCACCGGTACGCCCTGCGCGTCGGCGCGGACACGTGCTTCCTCATCGAGCGCCGCGTTTTCACTCAGCAGAATACAGGCCGTATCCGCAAGCACCGCCACACCAATGGCGTTAAGATTGCCCATCACGGTAATCCATACATCGTCGGCTTGGGCGCGGCCCATCACCCAGCTAAGCAAGTCTCCGCAGTAGCAACCTCCCACCGTGCGCTCCGCACCGTCCTGCCCCGCCAGCATTACACACCCTAGCTCCTTTGCAAGTTCCGAAACTGTCATCCTATCATTGCCCTTCCTTCTATTCTCCGCTAGCGCTTTGCAATCGATCCTCCCCATTCGGCTCTTCACTGGCCTCCGTGGGGACATGCTCCATAACCGGCGCTTTCAGATTGGGATCCCGGCGGAAAATACAATCCGTTTCCGTCGCCCAGCCCCGTACAATATCCTCGGCCAGTACCCGGCAGGTGGGGGCCCCGCAGGTCCCGCAATCAATACCCGGCAGTCGTTTATAGACGCTATTGAGCGCGTTCATCCTGCGCATGGCTTCCGAAACATTGTCGGCGAGCTTGAGCACCGGATTTTCCTGCAGCGGTTCGCTCCAGCACATGGCGTCCGGGATCACGCCCTCCTCCAAGTGGTTGCAGGAAACGGGCATATATTTGCGCAGACGCTGGATGCGCGCCATCGCCACAAAGGGATTCTCGACCGTCAGCACGCCGCCCACGCAGCCGCCCGCGCAAGCGTTAAGCTCAATAAAATCGAGCTCGCGAAGCTTATCGTCCTCTACTTCTTCCAGCACTTTAATGACGTTTTCCACGCCGTCGGCCGCCAGATACTGCTCCTTGAGCAGGGCTGAAGCCTCGCCGCCAATTCCGGCCCAGCTCACCCCAATGATCCCGGCCTTGGACAGCGGCTCCACCTCTTTGAGCCTATCCATCTGCGCCACCAACAGCGGATAGATATCGCTGATGGCAAAGGCGCCGGTGACATTGGAATGCTTGGCGCCGATGGGCTGCCGGATATCCGTCATTTTGGCGGGACAGGGCGTAATGAAGAAAACCCCGATTCTTTCATCGGGCAAGCCTGTCAGTTCTCTGGCTTCGATCCGCGCCAGACGGGCCGCCTCCTCCATCGGGGCGTTCAGGGGCAAAACATTATCGCAAAGATTGGGAAAGCGTACGCGGATGAGACGGCATACCGCCGGACAGGCCGAACTGATGACGGGCCGGATGAGCCGCCCTTCATTCATGAGCACACGCGTGGCCTCACTCACCAGCTCCGCGGCGCGCGCCACTTCAAAGACACCGTCAAACCCGATCTTTTTAAAGGCCGTGAGTACATAGTCGGCATCATCCAGATTGTTGAACTGCCCATATAAAACCGGCGCGGGCAGGGCCACATTATACGTATAATTGCCCAGCATTTTCAGCGAATCTGTCTGCGCCCGCTTGGCATGATAGGGACAAACGTGGATACATTCGCCGCAATCGATACAACGCTCGGAGAGGATCACGGCCTTGCCGTTTTTAACGCGTATCGCCTCTGTCGGGCAGCGCTTGATGCAGTTTGTGCAGCCCTGGCAAAAGCTGCTGATCAGCCGTACCGAGTGGAAAAAAGGCTCCATGGAATCGTTCCTCCCCTTGCGGGTTACTGGCCCGCATTCACTTTGAGGGTAACGGTCGTCCCCTTACCCAGCTGTGTCTCTATGTCCATGCCATCGGTATATTTCTTAATATTCGGGAGACCCATGCCGGCGCCAAAGCCCAGAGAACGCACATTGTCAGGGGCCGTCGAATAGCCCTCCTGCATCGCTAAATCCACGTCGGGGATGCCGGGGCCCTGATCCCGCAAAACCATGGTGATCCCCTCGGGCGTAATTTCCACATCGGCTTCGCCGCCCCCCGCATGAATGACCATATTGATCTCGGCCTCATACATGGCTATGGTGGCCCGCCGGATGAGATTGGCGTCAAACCCCAGTTTCTTCAGCGTCAGCTTCACCCCGCCTGAGGCTTCTCCCGCCCGGGTAAAATCCTCACCCGACACATCGTAATGTAATTTAATGGTTTCTGTCATTCTCCTTTTCCTCCGCGCAATCCATTTTCGTAGAGGAGGCCACAGGCGGAGAACATCCGCAGGGGCGTTTTGAGCAGCACAATCTCCCGGTCCTCGGCCAGGCTCAATATCGTTCCGTCAGGCTGTTTGCCCCGGACAAATACAATGCATTTCATGTCCATCATTTCAGCCGTGCGCACCACCTGGGGGTTGACAAGCCCCGTCAGCAGCACCGCCTGGTCCTTGACGTAAGCCAAAACATCGCTCATCATGTCGCTGCCGCAGGCAGAGTGGACTTCCTGATCCAAATAGGCCTCGCCGCTGATAATCTCCGCCTTCAGAATCCGCTGAATTTCTCTAACTGTCATGATCTAGCCTGCCATTTCTCCGCGCGCATTCGCTTATTATTTTATAGAAGGATCTCCCCCTCCACCACGCGGAAAAGAAAGGGAGAACAAATTGCTTTGTAAAAAAAGCCGCAGTAACAGTATACATGATCCCCCGCAATATTACAAGATCTTTGTTAATAAAATATCAAGGTAGTTTTTGTGCATTCTTCTGCGGCTTCATCTTCCTGCAAACCCTTTGATTGTTAAATTTATTAATATCTTTCTGCCTCTTGCAGACTTCTTTTGCAAAAATAATGTTAATTCATTCACAATCCCCTTGACTTCTCCGTAGGATGTTATTATAATGGGAGTATCTTCCTGCTGGGAGTCTTCCATAGAACCCCGGCGCAGGGCCATACTATTACCAGGCAAGAAAACACCCCTATTTTTGCTATTTCATTGTCGAATAATATCCTATCCATTACTTAATATAGGAGGTCACACTATGTCAAGAGTTTTTAACTTTTCCGCAGGCCCCTCCGTTTTGCCGGAACCTGTTCTGCAAAAGGCAGCGGCCGAGATGCTCGACTATGAAAGCTCGGGCCAATCGGTTATGGAGATGTCCCACCGCTCCAAGGTCTATGAGGGCATTATTCAGAAGGCCGAATCCCTGCTGCGGGAGCTCATGCAGATCCCGGATAACTATAAGGTGCTCTTTTTGCAGGGCGGCGCTTCCTCCCAATTTGCCATGGTGCCCCTGAACCTTATGAATAACAGCGGCAAGGCCGATTTCGTTCTCACCGGCCAGTGGGCCAACAAAGCCTATCAGGAGGCTTCCCGTTACGGGCAGGCCCAAGTTGTGGCCTCCTCCAAGGATAAAACTTTCTCTTATATTCCCCATTTGGATCCCGCCACCTTCGATAAAGAGGCCGACTATTTCCATATTTGCCTCAACAATACCATCTACGGCACCCGCTTCCAAACCTTGCCCGAAACCGGCGCGGTGCCCCTCGTGGCGGATATCTCCTCTTGCATTCTATCGGAGCCGCTGGATGTCTCCAAGTTCGGGTTACTCTATGCGGGCGCACAGAAGAACATGGGCCCGGCGGGCCTCACGGTAGTCATCATTCGCGAAGACCTCATCGGTCACGCCCGTGACATTACCCCTACCATGTTCAATTATCAGACCCACGCAGACAGCGCCTCCATGTATAATACCCCGCCTTGTTATGCCATCTATATCGCCAAGCTCGTCATGGAGTGGATTGCAGCGGAGTTCGGCGGACTGGCGCAGATGAAGGCCCATAACGAAAAGAAGGCCGCCATTCTCTATGATTATCTGGATGAAAGCAAGCTCTTTAAAGGCACCGTGGTCAAAAAGGATCGCTCTCTCATGAATGTCCCCTTCATTACGGGGGATGCCGATTTGGACGCCGCATTTGTCAAGGCGGTCACAGCGGCCGGATTTGTCAATCTCAAAGGGCACCGCTCGGTAGGCGGTATGCGCGCTTCCATTTATAACGCTATGCCTATTGAAGGCGTTGCCAAGCTCGTTGCGTTTATGAAGGAATTTGAAGCCTCCAAATAAAGCATAACATCATGCAGAAAGAAGGGCCTTTATGTATAAAATTCTCACCCTGAATAAAATTTCCCCTTCCGGACTGGATCATTTTGACCGCAAAACTTATACCTTTGGTAACGATATTGAAAATCCGGACGCTGTCATGGTACGTTCTGCCTCCATGCACGATATGGAGCTCCCCGCCTCCCTCAAGGCCATTGCCCGCGCGGGCGCCGGCACCAATAATATTCCCATCGACAAGTGCAGTGAAAAAGGCATTGTCGTGTTCAATACCCCCGGGGCCAACGCCAACGCCGTCAAGGAAATGGTTCTCGCAGGCCTGCTTCTGTCTTCCCGTAAAGTGCTGCCCGCCATTGACTGGTGCAAAACCCTGAAAGGCCAGGGCGCCGAAGTGGGCAAGCTGGTGGAAAAGGGCAAAGCGGCCTTTACAGGCCCCGAAATCAGCGGCAAAAAATTGGGCGTAATCGGCCTGGGCGCCATCGGCATCATGGTGGCCAACTCTGCCAAGAGCCTGGGCATGGATGTCTACGGCTATGATCCCTACATCTCGGTGGATGCTGCCTGGGGCCTTTCCAGAGCCATCAAGCATGCCGTTTCCCTTTCGGATATCTATGCTAATTGTGATTATATTACCATCCATGTCCCCCTCAACTCCGAAACCCGCGATATGATCAACGGCGAATCCATTGCCCTGATGCAGGATGGAGTGCGCATCCTGAACTTTGCGCGGGGCGAGCTGGTCAACGATGAAGACATCATCGCCGCGCTGGGCACAGGCAAAATTGCCGCCTATGTGACCGACTTCCCCTCCGACGCCGTCATCGGGGTGGAAGGCGTGGTTGCGATCCCGCACTTGGGCGCGTCCACGCCCGAATCCGAGGACAACTGCGCGAGCATGGCGGCCCGGGAGCTCATTGACTATTTGGAAAGCGGAATTATCGAGAATTCCGTCAACCTGCCGGATGTGAAGTTGCCCCGCAACGGGATGCCCCGCATCTGTGTTATCCACAAAAACGTGCCCAACATGCTCTCCCAAATTGCGGGAATCATCTCCCAGCAAAACATCAACATTGAAAACATGCTCAACAAATCCAAAAAGGATTATGCTTTCACCATCCTGGACGTGGTGCAGGCCGTGCCGGACAGCGCGATCGCGGCCATCCGGGAGCTGGATTCCGTGGTGGATGTCCGGGTCATTTACTAACACCCTGCATTCGGTTGTGTTGACAGGATTCGAAACGTTCGGATTATGACAGACATCACGCGGCAGCGTCAACACACCCCCTGTACGCTTTTCCTTCTATCACTCCGGCGCAGTTTTCTGTGCCGGAGTCATCCTTTGTGACAGGAGAAACGCCATGCCCAGTTTGAATATCGTTCTGGTGGAACCGGAAATTCCCCAAAACACGGGCAATGTGGCCCGTACCTGCGCCGCCACGGGCGCAATCCTGCACCTGGTGGAGCCAATGGGTTTCAAGGTGGATGACCGGAAACTCAAACGCGCCGGTTTGGATTATTGGCATTTACTGGACATTCGGTATTATGAAAGCCTTTCGGATTTCTTTAACCGCACAGATGGGGCATACTATTATTACACCACCAAAGCGCGGCAGAACTATACCCAGCCCCTCTACCCCGATAACGCCTTTTTGGTATTCGGCAAGGAGACGGCCGGACTGCCCGAAGCGCTGCTCCGGGAAAATCCCGATACCTGTGTGCGCATCCCCATGCTGCATCCGGCCCGCAGCCTTAACCTCTCGAACAGTGTGGCCATCGGGGTCTATGAGGTATTGCGGCAATGGAATTTTCCGGCGCTCCAGCAGGCCGGAGAACTCACCCAAATCCCCTGGGGTTCCGATACGTAACTCCGTTCGTTTTTTTCTTGTCAAATCGCACAAAACATGGTATAATAATTTGTATTTTTTACTAATGTGAAAAAATAAACACAGGAAGGTATGGTCAATCCCATGAACACAATGAATAAAAAATCTGTCGAAGATATTGCGGTTGCCGGAAAACGCGTACTGGTGCGCTGTGATTTCAATGTGCCCCTCAAGGAGGGGGTCATCACGGACGACAAACGCATCCGTGCCTCCCTGCCCACGATCCAATATTTGATCGAGCACGGGGCCAGGGTCATTCTTTGCTCCCATCTGGGCCGTCCCAAGGGCCAGGTGGATCCTCAATTCTCTTTGGCGCCCGTAGCCGTACGCCTCTCCGAGCTCTTGCAAAAAGAAGTGAAAATGGCACAGGACGTGGTGGGCGAAAGCGCCAAGGCCCTGTCCGCCGCCCTGCAGGATGGCGATGTCATGCTGCTGGAGAATGTTCGCTTTGAGCCTTTGGAGACGAAGAACGATCCCGAACTGAGCAAACAATTCGCGGCGCTCGCCGACATCTATGTCAACGACGCCTTCGGCTCAGCCCACCGTGCCCATTGCTCCACCGCCGGTGTGGCAGCCCTTCTGCCCGCCGTATGCGGCTACCTGATCCAAAAGGAAATCAGCGTCATGGGCGGCGCACTTGCCAATCCCAAGCGCCCCTTTGTGGCAATTTTAGGCGGCGCCAAGGTTTCGGATAAAATCGGCGTCATCAAGAACCTGCTCACCAAGGTGGATACCCTCATCGTGGGCGGCGCGATGGCCTATACCTTCATGGCGGCACAGGGCCGCGCCACCGGCACCTCCCTGCTGGAGGAGGATAAAATCGATCTGGCCAAGGACCTCCTGCAGGAGGCAGCCGATAAAAAGGTGCAGTTCCTGCTGCCGATGGATAACATTGTCTCGGATAAATTCGGCACCGACGGCCATATTCAAACCTGCGAGGCGAATATTGCCGACGGTTACATGGGCCTGGATATTGGCCCCAAGACCCGTGATCTCTTTGCCCAGGCCATCCGCGGCGCCGGCACGGTCATTTGGAACGGTCCCATGGGCGTCTTTGAGATGGAGCCCTTTGCGGAAGGTACCATTGCCATTGCCAAAGCCGTAGCCGATTCGGGCGCGATTTCCATCATCGGTGGCGGTGATTCCGCGGCGGCGGTGCAGAAACTGGGTTTTGCCGATAAGATGACCCACATCTCCACAGGCGGCGGCGCTTCCCTCGAATTTTTGGAGGGCATTGAACTCCCCGGCATTGCGGCCCTCAACGATAAATAATATCGGTTTCATTTGGGCAATAGCGCCGGACTGAAACCATCAACAGGTTGAAAGAGGCGCGTGCCTCTTTCAACCTCAATCTTATATTAGAATGGATGCGAGAATATATGAACAAACAGCTGCGTACACCTGTCATTGCGGGCAACTGGAAAATGAACCAAAATCCCCAGGAAGCCAAAACTTTGATCGGCGAACTATTGCCCCTCGTGAAAGAAGCCGACTGCAAAGTGGTACTCTGTGTCCCCTTTGTGGATCTTGCGGCCGCCCAGGAGGCTTGCCAGGGTTCCTCTGTGGCCATCGGCGCACAAAACTGCCACTGGGAAACAGCCGGCGCGTATACGGGCGAGGTATCCGCCCCCATGCTGAAATCCATGGGCGTGGAGTATGTGATCATCGGCCACAGTGAGCGCCGCGCCTACTTTGGCGACACGGATCAGACCGTTCGGGACCGCACCCGCGCCGCTTTGGATGCCGGACTGAAAGTCATCCTTTGCGTGGGCGAAACCCTCCAGCAGCGTGAGGAGGGCGTTACCTTTGAGTGGGTCGCCCTGCAGACCAAAATTGCCCTGGGTGGTGTAAAGCCCGAGGAACTCAACAATATCATCATTGCTTACGAGCCCGTTTGGGCCATCGGTACAGGCCGCACGGCTACCGCGACGCAGGCCAACGAAGTCAACGCCTGCATCCGCAATGTGATTGCTTCCCTTTACGGGGATCAGGCCGCCGCAGCTTTTGTGGTCCAGTACGGCGGCTCCATGAATGCCGGCAATGCCGAGGAACTCCTTGCGCAGCCCGATGTGGACGGCGGCCTGATCGGCGGCGCTTCCCTGAAAGCAGCCGATTTTGCCCAGATTGTCGCCGCCGCCAGCCGCTAGACGGATATCAATCCCCAACCTAGGAAGGAAATAAGTGTAATATGAAAAAACCGGTTGTTTTATGTATTATGGATGGCTTCGGCCTGAATTCCTCTCCCGATGGCAACGCCATTGCCACCGCGCGCACCCCCCATCTTGACCGCCTTATGGCCACCTGCCCCATGACCCAGATCGGCGCGTCCGGGATGGACGTCGGCCTGCCCGAAGGACAGATGGGCAACAGCGAGGTCGGCCACACCAATATTGGCGCGGGTCGGGTGGTTTATCAGGAATTGACCCGCATCTCCAAGTCGATTGCAGACGGCGACTTTTTTGAAAACAAGGTGCTGATAGACTGCCTGCAAAAAGCCAAAGACAGCGGCCACGCCCTGCACCTGATGGGTCTGTTATCGGACGGCGGTGTGCACAGCCACAACACCCATCTTTGGGCGCTGGTAAAGCTGGCCAAAAAACTGGGGCTACAAAAGGTTTATGTCCACTGCCTGCTGGACGGCCGGGATGTGCCGCCCGAATCGGGCAGCCGCTTTGTGGCCGAATGTGCCGCCAAGCTCAAGGAAATCGGTCTGGGCCAGATTGCCACGGTAATGGGCCGCTATTACGCAATGGATCGCGACAATCGCTGGGAACGTGTGGAGAAGGCTTATGCCGCCCTTGTTTATGGCCAGGGCATTCAGAATCCCGATCCTGTACAGGCCGTAGAAGCCTCCTATAAAGTCAAAGATGCCGAGGGCAAGTACATTACCGATGAATTCGTCGTGCCGGTGGTCTGTCTCGATCATGCCGCCATCCAGCCTGACGACAGCGTGATTTTCTTTAACTTCCGTCCCGACCGCGCACGGGAAATTACCCGTACCCTGGTCGATCCAGACTTTACGGGCTTCCCCCGTGCCAAAGGCTGCTTCCCGCTCCATTTTGTCTGTATGACGCAGTATGACGCGAGCATGCCCCATGTACAGGTGGCCTTTCTGCCCCAATCTCTGCGCAATACCTTCGGTGAGCTCATGGCTCATCTCGGCAAGAAGCAGCTACGCATTGCGGAGACGGAAAAATATGCCCACGTAACCTTCTTTTTTAACGGCGGTGTGGAAACCGTTTATGAGGGGGAAGACCGCGTGTTGATCCCCTCCCCCAAAGTGCCTACCTATGACCTCCAGCCCGAAATGAGCGCCTACCCCGTCACGGACGCCGTGGTGGAGCGCATTCTCAGCGGGCAATATGATACCATCATCCTCAACTATGCCAACTGCGACATGGTGGGACACACCGGCATTTTTGAGGCCGCTGTCAAAGCGGTGGAAACGGTGGATATCTGCGTGGGGCGCCTGACGGAAGCCGTTGCCAAAATGGGCGGCGTATGCCTCATTACGGCCGATCACGGCAATGCCGACCGGATGCTGGACACCGATGGCTCGCCCTTTACCGCCCATACCACCAACCCCGTTCCCCTGATTTTGGACGGACTGGATTGCAAATTGCGCGAAGGCGGCCGCCTTTGCGACCTCACCCCCACCATCCTGCATATTATGGGCATCCCGCAACCCGCGGAAATGGATGGCAAGAGCTTGATCCTATAATTCCAAGCGAGCCAAGGCACCGCCCCGGCGCAGCCGGAAAAAGCATCTGATCAACTGCAAAGGCTTCGAGCATTGCCGCTCGAAGCCTTTTTCGCATGGTCGCCTGTGATTTCGCCGCAGAATCAAGTATTATTTCTGTATTTTCTCTTCCCAAATCGCCTTGAGAAGGGCCAACTCTTCCGTATAATCCGTTTTACCCGCATCCTTTTCGTCATAGGGCAGCACCTCCAGCACCGCGAGCTGGAAGCCGTCCCCGCCCGATTGTTTCCACGCATCTTGCAGGGCGCGGTCTTTATGCATTCCGCCATCCAGCTTGAAGCGCGCTCCATTCATGCTGGCTTTGAGGTCGGCGGCGGCTTCGAGATAACAGATCCCCTGCTCCGCATTTTCAATTGCGTAAACGCCCATCTCCGGACGGTATTGCTTATACGCTTCTTTAAGCTGCTTTTTATCCACTCTTTTTTCTCCTATTCTCCGATTGCCGCCTCAAATGCATTTATGTAAGTCGCGTTAAGAGGGGCAAACATATAATTTATGCAAAGAACCTCGCTGATGTTGTTGGCCTTGACAAAGGTCTGAATATCGGTCTGAAGCTGGCGCGGGTCCAGCACATAGATACGCGCATAGTGGTTCACCAGATAAGGAATGATGGCGTTGCCATAGCTCTCCTTAATCACCAAAATGCTGCGTCCGTTCCCCACGCCGGAATCAATCCGGGTCATGGGATGATCCCCTTCGATGAAGGTCATATACTTATCCGATTCATTTTCAATGCTTTTGGTAATCAGCGGGATGGTATGTCCGTTTTGCAGAGAGGCATCCTCAAACACCTGTACCGTAGCGGCAATGGAGGGCTCAAAGTATTCCACAGAATCCGGATGGTCTTTCAGCAATCCGTTTTGTGTGTAGCGGTAGAGGGTCCCCACAAAGCCGTCCAGTTGCCCGGAAGGTTCTCCCAACGGCACCGGCGTCAATCCAGCCGCTTTGGCCAGCGCCGTATAGGCGTAGTAGGCGCCGCGCGCTGTCCAGTGATGATCGGTACGGAAATAGAGGTATTCGTTCAGGTGCTGCGAGATAGGGGTATACGCGTCCACCCCCTTAACACCGTTCGTCAAAGCCGCATACAGCCCATCAATGGCCTTTTTCTGGGACTTGCTGCCTGTATGGTAGGATTCGCTGGAATAAAACTCGAGAGAAGTCGGCGCCATCAGACAATAGACCTGCGCCGTGGGTACCTTGGTCTGCAAACGGCTCACGGCGGCAGCGTAGGCCTCGTTTTTGCTGGCCACATTGGTGTAGAGCTCCATGGCGCGGTAATTCTTTTTATCCACAATGATATAATTCTTTTCTTCCGAGATATCCTCTTCTTCCGGCAACGTAACCGATGAAGCCGCAGATGAGGCTGCCGCAATGGCGGCGGAACTGTCAATGGTCGGCTTGGAGGGGGTCTTTTGTGGATGGAGAGCCTGGCCGCCAAAATCCGCCTTCTTATCCAAAGCGATAATTTCTTCCCCGCCCGTACCCGTATAGACGCTTGTGATGGCCGTGTTGGCATTCAGCCAAAAATCACGCCCCGCAAACTGATCGGCAAAGTAGGTCTGAAATTCTGCAGAAAACTTGCCGGAGAAAATGTTTTGCGCCGATAGGGAAGGCATGGCCGCCAGCGTCCGGTTCTCTTTCTCGGAGATGCTCCTGTCGGCGGCAAAGGCGTTCGTCAACGCCAGCAGGAACATCGGCACCATAAAAGCCAGGATCGGCAGTCCATACCGTACCAAGGGCGTCACCCGGCGTTTTTCAGAATCCCGGAGCGCCGAAGGACGCAGCTGGGCAGGCGTCGGCAACTCCCCGATAGAAGGCGCGGCATTTTGGAGGACATGAGATTCATATCGTGCCAAGTTGTATTTTTCTCCATCGAAACCCGCCATACTCTCCCTCCTTTTTTCTTACGCGTATCCTGATACTTCGCAGCGTAGCGTACGCAGGCTTAGCCTGCCGGGAAATTCCTAATTACTCTCGCCCTGCATCCTCGCGGGCAGCACTTTTGCGTGTCCCCTGATGCCTCACCGCGCGGCGTGGGTGCAGGCTTAGCCTGCTAAAAACGGAAATATAAAAATGGATTAAAGGTAGAGCCCGTCAGGACTGCCGTACACCAGAGCAGTATCACGGCGTTGAAGGCGGTGTGGAAAACCACCGTGGCGCCATCCCAGCGGTAACTCCTTTTGGACAGCCGCGCCATTCCCCTCCTGACCAGTTTCGCAACCGGGATACACGCAACGACAGCCGCTATCATAAATAAATAATTATTGGCCCATATGCTGCTCTCGGTTATACCGCCCGCAAAGGGCTGTCCGGAAAACCCGAGCATCACGGATAAGGCATTGAAGAGACGTCCAAAATCTTCAAAGTAGAAGAAAGCCCATCCCAGCAGGATCACAAATAGGGTATAAACGCGCCGGAGCACCGGTATTTTTTCCAGGCGTCCCCGCAGGACAAATTTTTCAAACGTCAAGAACAAAAAGTAATAGAGCCCCCAAAGGACAAAATTCCAGCTCGCACCGTGCCATAGCCCGGTCAGCAGCCAGGTGATGAAGAGGTTACGGATCTGAAAGCGGCGGTTGCCGCCCAAGGGTATGTAGACATAATCCCGAAAAAAGGTGCTTAAGGACATATGCCACCGACGCCAAAAATCGGTGATGGAAGTGGCAATGTAAGGATAATTAAAGTTCTCCAGAAATTCAAAGCCCAGCATATGCCCCAGGCCAATTGCCATATCCGAATAGCCCGAAAAATCAAAGTAGATTTGCAAAGCATATAAAAACAGCCCGAGCCAAACTCCCATAACAGTCGCGTTATGTAAATCCGCCGTGCCGCCAATCAGTTCCTTGGAGAGTTCCCCTGCATAATTCCCGATAATCACCTTTTTCCCCAACCCGACCAGAAAACGCGTCACGCCATAGGAAAGACGCGGCAAGGTAATCTTCCGGTTCAGGATTTGCTCATTGATATCGGTATAGCGTACAATGGGCCCCGCAATCAATTGGGGGAAAAGGGAAACATACATTAAAAAGTAAGCAAAATTTTTCTGCACCGGCGTGTCGCCGCGATAAACGTCAATGGTATAGGACATGGACTGGAAGGTAAAAAAGGAAATGCCAATGGGCAGGCCAATCAACGGCACTTGAATTTGTGCCGGGGAGAAGAGTCCGATCAGCATGTTGAGACTCTTGAAGGCAAAGCCGGCATATTTGAATATGCCCAACAGCAAAAGGTTGATGGCCACCGCATAGATTAAGTAGCGCTTTGCGTGAGGCTTTCCGGGGGATTTGTGAATCCGCGCTCCAAAGAAAAAGTTGACGCCCGCCGTAAAAATCATCAGCAAAACCCAAACCGGTTCGCCCCATGCATAAAAAAACAGCGAGGCCAACAGCAGCCAAATATTCTTCACACCGATTTTCGGGCACAGGGCATACACCACCAGCACGATCGGCAGAAAAAGATATAAGAAGGTTAAATCTGAAAATACCATAGTCGCAGTCCTCTTTATACAGCGTTTTCAAGATGCCGTCAATCCCATTGATGATAGTGAAATGGAGTCCTGTTTATCGATGAATCAAAGACTTGCACCCACATTATATAGTCCTATTATTTTATATGCTACCACATTTCGTTATAGAAAGCAAATTATATTCCCAATTTGGAACTCATCGCCCGCAATCGACGCAACGCTCACCGGTCCCTGGTCAGCGCTGGAAAACCATGGGAATTTCGGCGTAATATGTCATAATTCCGCGAGCCGCTGTAAAAGGAATAACCCTGTATCTTTTTCCGTAACAACAATTTACAATTTGTAATTCTTTTTATTTTTTTCGCTTTGTACCGCCCTTTTCAAATATTGTTTTATGTGATAATCAGCCCCCTATTCAGCTAATATATACTGTTTTTACAGCAATATTTGCGTGCATTGTTTTTTAACAAAAACTGTAACTTTTTTGTAACCATGTTTTTTCTTCAATCTGCACAAAAATGGCTTGTCCCACCTCCGGTAAAGATGAACAAAAAAATGCGAAAAAAGACGATTCTTCAGCGCCTAAGGGCAGAATCCTGGTTTTCCTTTGGCTAAGTTGCACAAAAAACATTCTGAGATTCATTTGACAGACTGTCATTCAATGGCTATAATAATGGCTGTCGCAGGATTGAGCCCAAAAGGATTCCTCCTGTAGAGGGGTCTTTTCAATTGCACAGCGTACCCCATTCTTTTTCAGTGTAGCAACTTTGGCCGGGGTAGGTCAAAAATTGAATCAAAGGGGCAATTAAATGGTTGACAGTAAAAGAGGAGTTGCGGTTTTTTTTCGTATCTTTCGTTCGCGCATATTTGCCGCCATCGTATTGTGCATATTTTGCGCTTCGACAGTATACGCCGCAGTTTCATCCTCCTGTACGGTTGAGGTGCAGGACGGTACCCAAGTGGCGAGCATCGTTACAACAAGACAGGATCCGTTTGAAATTTTGGCACAGGCCGATATCCAATTGGGGGCTTATGACAAATTGGAGTTATCCGGTTTTGTACCGGGACAAGACAGTATCATTGTAATCAGCCGGGCATTTCCTGTGACAGTGGAAGCCAACAAAAACTTGATTCTGTTATCGGTCAACGAGGGCACGGTGGCAGACGCCCTGGAGCTTGCCAATGTGACGCTCCTGGAGGCGGATGAAGTGAATTATCCCTTGGACACTCCCCTGACCGCAGACATGCGCATTGTGGTGGAACGCGCGTTCGATATCACCGTTACGGCAGACGGACTCAACTATAGGCTGCGCGCCGTCCACGGTACGGTGGAGGATGCGCTGCGAATGACCAATGTGCTATTGGAAGAGCACGATGTCGTCAATCCCGCACTCGATGCGGATTTGAGCGCGAACCTTGCCATTACGGTGGACCGCGTCGTCTATCTCTCCAAAACCCGCAATGAAGAAATTCCGTATGAAACCGTTAAGGAAAACACGGATACACTCTATGTGGGGCAAACCAAAACGGTCGAGGCCGGTGTTGCAGGTGAGAAGTTGATTGCTTACCGCGAAAAGGTGGTCAACGGTGAAGTGGTGGAGACCACCATCGAAACGGAAACCATCCTGACAGAGGCCAAACCCGCCAAAGTTTTGGTGGGTACCGCCAAGAAACCCGCGGCACAGTCGGTTCAGACTGTCGCCCCCGCCAGCAGTAACGGCATGATTTCCGCACTCGGAATGCCCAGCGGGCTGGAAATTGGTAGTGACGGCGCCCCCACCTCCTATCGGTACTTCATCGACGGCCTTTCGGCTGCTTACACCGCTCCCAAAGGCGCCAAAACCGCAACGGGACGCAGCGTAATGCCGGGTTATATCGCCGTCAATCCTCAACAGATTCCCTATGGCACCGAGATGTGGATTGTTTCACATGATGGCAAATATGTGTACGGTTACGCCATTGCGGCCGATACCGGCGGGTTTGCCAGCCAAGGACGCTTTACCACGGACCTCTTCTTTAACACAGAGACCGAATGCGTCAACTTCGGCGCCCGGAATGTACGGATTTACATTTTATAATCTCTATTCATAGTCTCTTTTGGATGTTGAGAGCGCGCAACTGCGGTTGCGCGCTCTTTCGTTATTTTAACCAGCTTTTAATCGCTATTTGACATTTTTTTATGTGTCGGATATAATGTGTTATACAAATGCCGGTGGCTTCACCACAAGGGCCATTTGGAGCTTGACAGATGAAAAGCCCGCATACTTTTCGTTGTGGCATCGTATTTATTCATACTGAAACGGTATTAATACAGAAGGGACGGATCCACATGCATGAAGACCTGCTCCAGATTCCGCAGCGCATTAAGGAGCTGCGGGAAATCTTAGAAATATCTTCCTTGGAAATGGCGGAAAAGCTGGGCAAATCTCTGGAGGAATATGAACGCTATGAAAGGGGAGAGAGCGACATTCCCATCAGCGCACTGTATGAAATCGCTTCTATTTTCAATACTGACATGACCGTTCTGCTTATGGGAGATTCGCCCCGTATGGACAGCTACTCCGTGGTACGCGCCGGCACGGGCATTGACATTGAGCGCTTTGCCGGATACCGCTACCAAAGCCTTGCCTTTAATTTTATCAAGCGCGTTATGGAGCCCCTTTTGGTGACGCTGGAAGTGGGCAAATATCCCAAACTGGTTATGCACAGCGGACAGGAGTTCAACTATGTCCTGGAAGGCAGCATTCGGCTGGTCATTGACAAAAGTGAATTGCTCCTGCACAAAGGGGACTCCGTCTATTTTAATGCACGGCTGCCCCACGGACAATATGCCGTGGACGGTCCCGCAGCCTTCCTGACCGTCATCACGGAGCACGAGTCACCTGCGCAAGCCGAACACTAAACCGCCCCATGCTATTCCTTTGGCCATGAGGAACGGGGAAAATTCCGGCCTGCAAATGCCGGCGTAATTAAGATATTTTATCCCGCGCCGCTTTCGTGTTCGCGGGAAGAATGGATGATAAAAGATGAGTGAGATACTGAAACGGTACTGCCCCAAAACCGAATTTGATTCTTACGAGGATTTTAAACAAAACTACCGTGTTAACGTACCCGATTCTTTTAATTTTGGTTTTGACGTGGTGGATGCCTGGGCCGAGCTGGAACCCAATAAGCTCGCGCTGGCCTGGACCAATGACGCGGGCGAAATGAAGCGCTTCACTTTCCGGGAGATGCGGGAGATGTCCAATCAGGCCTTGCACGTCTTTCGAAAATACGGCATCCAAAAGGGGGACGTTGTCATGCTGATTTTAAAGCAGCGTCCCGAAGTCTGGATGTGCCTGACGGCTCTACATAAGCTGGGCGCAGTCTGCATTCCGGCCAGCTACCAGCTGACGCCGAAGGATATCGAATACCGCTGCAATCTGGCTCACGTCAAGATGCTGGTGTGCGTGGAGGACGCGGACTTGCTGGCGAACATCCGGACTGCCATGCCCCAGTGCCCGGGCGTGCAAACCCTTGCCACGCTGGAGGAGACGGAGGGCTTCGTCCCCTTTAAAAAGGAGATGGCACAGGCGGATACGGTTTACGCGCGCCCGCAAGGGGAATTGGATACCCATCTGGGAGAAACCATGCTGGTCTATTTTTCCTCCGGCACTACTGGCATGCCCAAAATGGTGCTGCATGATCATTCTCATCCGCTGGGACAGATTGTCACGGCTAAATACTGGCAGTGTGTACAGGAAAACACCCTGCATATGACGCAAACCGATTCGGGCTGGGCCAAATTTGCCTGGGGCAAGATTTATGGGCAATGGATTTGCGGGGCGGCCATCGCGGCCTACGACACCGAAAAGTTTGTGCCCCTCCCCTTTTTGCAGGCCGTTATGCGTCTGCGTCCCACCACCTTCTGCGCGCCTGCCACCATCTATCGTTTCCTCATCAAAGAGGATCTCTCCAACTTTGATTTTAGCTTTATCGAACATGCCAGTCTGGCCGGCGAACCCCTCAATCCGGAAGTCTATAACCAGATTATGCGCCAGACCGGCCTGTCCATCTATGAAGGCTTCGGACAATCGGAATCCTCCGTACTCCTGGCCAACTTCCCATGGATGGAGATCCGTCCGGGCAGCATGGGCAAGCCCGCCGCCATCTATGACATTGATCTGCTCGACGAAAACGGCACGCCATGCGAGGATGGCATCGTGGGTTCCATTTGCATCAAGAATACGGACAAACAGCACCCTACCGGCCTCTTCCGGGAGTATTGGCAGGATGCCGAGAGCACCCGGAAAAGCTGGCACGACGGCATCTATAACACGGGCGATACCGCCTGGCGCGATGCCGACGGCTACTATTGGTTTGTGGGCCGCAATGACGATGTAATTAAGTGCTCCGGCTACCGCATCGGGCCCTTCGAGGTAGAGAGCGCTCTGATGGAGCACCCTTCGGTGCTTGAATGCGCCATCACCGCCTATCCCCACCCTCTGCGTGGCGAAGTGGTGAAGGCAACCATTGTGCTGGCCAAAGGCTACGAACCCAGCGAGGTGCTCCAGAAAGAGCTGCAAAACCATGTCAAGCACGTCACGGCGCCCTATAAATACCCCCGCATCGTGGAATTTACGGACAAGCTGCCCAAAACCGTCAGCGGCAAAATCCAGCGTACCGTTATCCGCGCACAGGATATGCAAAAGGTCATGCGGGCACACGAAAACGGCAACCCATAACCGATAATTCCCTTGTACTGCATCATGATGCGCTGATGCACTTTTACCCTGCATTCGGGTTGCTTTTTGAGCCGCAATATAAATACTGGATGGCAATACCACCATGTAAGCCATAACAGATAAAGGCCGGGAGAAATTTTGCTTTCTCCCGGCCTGCTTCATTGTATTGCTATTGGAATCGAATTATATCTTCCAATGCAGCTTTTCCCATTCATCGCCCAGTATGGCCTTGTAACGGGGCAAGTAACCGATTTTGTCCTCCAGAAAGACGGGGTAAATGAGGTCGCCGGGATGCCGGTTCCCCTCAATAAGCAGCGGCCCCTCAGGCGTAATGGCCACATCCCAGCCGATATAGCGGGTCTGGGGCACCACCTGCATGGCTTCCTTGACCATCGCCGCCGCTTCGGCAAAAAAGGGTATCTGAAAGCCCGGAATAGGTTCCTTGGTGTAGGGATGCACGGGGTATTCCGCGGTGGTATCATCGGTCGCCACGGAGGTGATGGCCCCGGTTTCTGAGTTGATGAAGGCACAAACGCCGCCGTTTAGAAAGTTGTCCACGCATTTGCCGTTATTGCCCAGACGCAACACCGTATAGAGGATGTGGGGTATTCCATCCTTGAGCAGCGTGCAAAAACGGATGGTGTTGACAGCATGGGGATAGAGCCTCGAAATCTCGGGATGTTGCTGGATGCACTCCTCCAGCAGTCCGAATTGTCCCCGGCAAAGGGCCGCATGCATCGCTTCAACGTTGCCTTCAAAGTCCTCCAGGGTAAATTTTTGCACGCCCTTGCCGCAGGTATCCTCGTCAGGCTTGGCAATAATGACGGGATGCTTTGCGAGAAAAGCCTGAAAGTCCCCCAAAGACAAGTCCCTGGCGCGTATCCATTCCCGGTGGATATAGGGGGCAAAGGTTTCGTTGAATTGGATTTTCGAATCAAAGCGGCTGTTGTAGGCAGGGTCATTGAGCAACGCCACCAGCCGGCAAATAATGCCGCGGGTGGTATAGGTCTTGCGCTGACGGTGGGTCAGCGTATTCCACTGCAGGGTGTAATAATCGATATAGCCCGCCTTGAAACGCAGCCCGCAATAAATCATATCGAGCATCACAAACAGGGTGAGCTTGTGATCCTTTTTGGCAATTTTTTTGGCGGTCTCTACAAAACCCGCCTTATTCATATGTAAAATGGTTCGGAAAATGGAAAACTTCATAAACTCCCTCTCTCAGTCAATAATTGAAACGCTTCATACAGTTGCTATTGTATCATATCGTTTATCTGAATTCAAATCCAATTCAACTCTCTGCCCCAAATCCATGGATTTTTATCCGGGAATGTCATATAATAGGCTGTAACCACAGCCTATTTCCATTTACACGGGAAAGGAGCAATGTCTTTGCGGTTTCTGCTACCCTTTATCAAGCCCTACAAAAAGCAGTTTATCATCGGACCCTTCTTTAAATTGGTGGAGGCCGTTTTGGAGCTGAGTCTGCCCATTTTTATGGCCCGTATTCTGGACCACTGGACACAGTATGGGGACCGTGCCTATGCCATCCGGACAGGCCTCCTGATGGTGGGCATTATTGTCTGCGGATTGCTCAGTGCCCTCGTGTGCCAATACAGTGCTTCCGTCGCTTCGCAAGGCTTTGGCACCGCCCTGCGCGATGCCCTGTTCCATCACTGCAACGCCTTCTCCTACCACGAGCTTGACCGTTTTGGCACCGAGACCCTGTCCAACCGCGTCACGCACGATGTCACCCAATTGCAGCTGGCAGTGGCCATGTCCATCCGGCTGGTGGTGCGCGCCCCCTTTGTCTCCATCGGCTGCATTGTGGCGGCGATTATGCTCAATGCCCCAGTCGGGATGGTGCTGCTTTGCTCCCTCCCGCTCTTTGCCTTTGTGCTGGGCTTTGTTTTTATCAAGACCTTCCCTTTATATAGCACAGCGCAAATTAAACTCGACCGGATTGCACGGGCCGTGCGGGAAAATCTTTCGGGTGTGCGGGTTATCCGCGCCTTTTCCACCGGCCATTATGAGCACAAGCACTTTGAGAACATCAATGCTGATTATTGTAAAACAGCCGTGCGAATCAGCAAAATATCCTCCCTTACCTCCCCGCTGACCACCCTTATTATGAATCTTGCCGCCCTGGGTATCCTCTGGATATCGGGGTTTCAGGTCCAAATAGGACACCTTTCTCAGGGGCAAATTTTTGCCTTTCTCAACTACGGCAGCCAAATCGTTACGGCTCTTATTATTGTCGCCAATCTCGTTGTCCTCTTCACCAAGGCCTATGCCTCTATGAAGCGCATTGAGGAAGTATTTGCCCTCGAATCCTCCCTGCCGGAACCCACTGAACCCGCTGCCTTACATTTGGATGCCACCCCTCTCCTTGAGTGCCGGGATGTTGCCTTCACCTATAGCCAAGAGGCCGATCCCGCCCTGGAGGGCATTGATTTTGTTTTGCAAAAGGGAGAAACCCTGGGGATTGTCGGGGAGACCGGCTCGGGTAAAACCACCCTGCTCCATGTCATTGCCCGTTTCTACGATACGGCGCAGGGGCATATACGCTTTTTGGGCCGGGATGTGCGGGAAGTCCCCCACACGGAATTGCTTGCACATATGGGCATTGTGCCCCAAAAAGCCGAGCTTTTCTCGGGCACCATCGCGGACAATCTGCGCTTTGGCAAAGCGGACGCCACCGAAGCCGAAATGATCGAAGCGCTCCAAACAGCCCAAGCCTGGGAATATGTGGAGAAGCTGCCCGGTCGGCTGGAAGCGCCCGTGGAACGTGGCGGCGCCAATTTTTCAGGCGGACAGCGGCAACGCCTCACCATCGCCCGCGCTTTGATTAAACAGCCCCCACTGCTCATCCTCGATGACAGCGTTTCAGCTCTCGACTATTTAACGGAAGCGAAGCTTATCCGCGCCATTGAGGCAACGCAGCGGGACATTGCCATCCTGATGGTCTCTGGCCGCCTCTCAAGCCTTCGTAAAGCCGACCGCATTCTGGTGCTGGCAGAGGGACAGATGGCCGGACTGGGGACACACGCCGAATTGCTGGCCGGCTGTCCCGCTTATCAGCGCATTGCGGCCTCGCAGGAAAGGGGGGCCTCATGAAGCAGACTTTAAAGCGGCTCTTGCAATTCGCCGCCCCCTACCGTCGGCGGCTGGCTTCCGTGCTGTTCTTTTCCTTTTTTTCTTGCCTGATTGTGATTTTACTCCCCTATTTCCTCGGCCAGGCTATTGACCGTATGCTCGGCCCCGGACAGGTGGATTTTGCCGGACTCACTCGGATTCTGATATGGCTCGGGGCCTTTTACCTGAGCAATGTCGTCCTTAGCTATCTGATGACCCTTTTGACGAGCTTCACGGTGAACAGTCTCATCCGGGACCTCTTACAGCAAGGCTTTGCAAAAATCCATCGCCTGCCCATTCCTTATCTGGACAGCCACAAGCACGGCGATATCCTCAGCCTCTTTGTCAATGACGCCGACACCCTCTCAGACGGCCTGATACAGAGCCTCGGCGGTCTGTTCACAGGGGTCATGATTATTCTGGGCACCCTGACAATGATGCTCATCCTCAATCCGCTGCTGACCTTGATGGTGCTGCTGGTGACTTCCCTCACCTTTTTGGTCGCCTCCCGGATTACCCGGGCTACCCGCCGCACCTTCCGAGAGCAGCAAGAGTTGGTCGGACAAATCAACGCCTACACCGAGGAGGTGCTGGGCGGACAGAAAACCATACAGGCCTTCTCCTATGGTTCCCGCGCGGAAAAGGTCTTTGCGCAAACCAATCAACAGCTCTACACCGTGGGGCAACGGGCGCAGTTTGTGGCCTCTCTGACCAATCCCTGCACCCGCTTTGTCAACCATCTCGCCTACATCGCAGTGGGCGTCTGCGGCGTGTTGCTGGCAGGACTCACGGCGGGAGGCATCTCTTCCTTTGTTATCTATGCGATGATCTTTGCCGGCCCCTTCAATGACTTGACGCATATGACCGGCCATATTATGGCCGGCATTGCGGCGGCCGAACGCCTCTTTCAGTTTTTCGATACCCCCGAGGAAATTCCCGAACCACCCGATGCCGTCACACTGCAGGATCCGGAAGGCAGCGTCGTATTTGATCACGTCTCCTTCTCCTATACGCCCGACCGGCCCCTCATTCAGGATTTCAGCCTGCAAGTTGCGCCCGGCCAACGGATCGCCATTGTCGGCCCGACCGGCGCGGGAAAAACCACGCTGATGAACCTGCTCATGCGCTTTTATGATGTGGATAGCGGCAAAATTCTGTTGGAGGGCCACGACCTGCGCCAGATCCGCCGGGAAAGCCTGCGCAAAAGCTTTGGTATGGTATTGCAGGATACCTGGCTGCTAGAGGATACTGTCCGGGCCAATATTGCCTACAGCCGCCCGGACGCCTCGATGGAAGACATTGTAACGGCCGCCAAGGAAGCCCACGCCCACAGCTTTATTAAACGCCTGCCCCAGGGCTATGATACCCCCCTCGAAGAGGCCGGACAGAATCTCTCAGCGGGACAAAAGCAGCTGCTGACCATCGCACGCCTCATGCTGGCCGATCCTGCCTTGCTTATTCTGGACGAGGCCACCAGCTCTGTGGATACCCTTACGGAACAGCGGGTACAAAAGGGCATCGTCAACTTGCTCAAAGGACGCACCAGTTTTATCATCGCCCACCGCCTCTCCACCATCCGGGACGCCGATCAGATTCTCGTCATGCGGGACGGGCAAATTGTGGAGCAAGGCACGCATACCTCCCTCCTGCAACTGGGCGGCTTTTATAAAGAGCTCTTTGAAAGCCAGTTTGAAGCCGGATAAAACCTCCCCCAGTAGTTGAAAGTAGTCGCAAACTTCCTTGCCCCCTGCCGATGGGTTTTGATTTCTGGTGTCGGAGCCCTATTGACTCTGCGCTGTTGAAAACGGTGCTTTATTACTTTGGAAATTTTCCCCACTTTTAATTACAACGTAATAGAAACAAAAAATTGACCCGAATCGTGAAAATATTTCGCAATTCGGGTCGCTTTTTTGTAAGCAATTGAAGAAAAAACAGGGCGGTGCTATACTGGGAACCAAATCCAGCTTATGTCCGGGGGCGAGCCGTGTGTTAAAGCCGATCAAAACTACTCTGACTATACTCTGCGCCCTGTTAATCTTCTCTTGTGCCTCCTTCTCTGTAAGCGCACAGGCAGAAATTGTGCTGATTAAAAATGAATCCTCACCAATCACAGTGGACGGCAATATCGGGGAAGCCTCGTGGGACAGCGCCTTTTGGGAATCGGGCATGACGGACACAGGCGGGCTGCTGGAGTATTCTTTCCTGCGCCTGTGCTGGGATAACAATTATCTGTATATCGCCGCAACAATCGGACACAACACTTCACTCAACCAATTATCGGGTACGGATGGCTTTTATGCCGAACTCACCTTTGCCTCGGAATGGACGCGGAGTTTTGGCATCACCTGCTTCAACCAGCCCCTCTATGACGGAACCGACCTGCGCATTAAAAAAGCGGTTCGCGCCGATGTGCTAAATTATTTTTACGACGTGGAGCTGGCCTATCCCTTTACCTCCAAAATAGCGGATGGCACCGCCATCCAGGTGCGGTTGCTCGCCAAAGTCACCGATCAGGAAGGCAACGTACATACCGTGCCGCTGGGCGATTATCAAACAAGCCTTTACCACAGCGAGGCATCCATGCAGGCCTATCTTGCCGCCAAAACGGCTTCCGCAAAAGCCGAAGCCTCCTCTAAAGCGGCCACCTCCGCAAAGAGCGCTTCCAGTAAAAGCGAATCGGGCTATAGCGCCGCCAGCAGGGATGCCGCCTCTAAAGCAGCGGCTTCCAGCAAAAGGGCCGCCTCTGCCTCTGCCGGAAAATCCAGCGGTACTAAATATGCGGGCGCCGCTTCCCATAATACCTCGGACACATCCGAAACCACATCGCAACCCGAGGAAGCGATGCAGACGACCGGTGTTGCGGAAAGTCAAGCCGCCGCCCCTGTCCCGGAGGCAATGGCGCAGGGCGCTGCGAAAAGCCCCTCCCGAAGCTTTGTCGCCATCATTGGGATTGCCGCTGCTGCTGCGCTGCTTACCCCGGCCATCCTCCTGATCATAAAAAGACCTAAGGCCAAACCACCGCACCTTCCTGACGAAGACACCGAAAATCCCGCTGCCCCTGCATCGTAGTTCAGTTTTGTATAAACTTTTTGGCATTTAAAAATCCCGCGTACACATACGCGGGATTTTTGAATATACCTATCGGGCGCCGTCTCGGGTTAAAATTGTAATAGAAGTTCTCAGAATAATTTTAAAGTCCAGCCAAAGGGAGCGGTTCCTGATGTACTCTTTATCATATTGCAGTTTTTCGGCCGGGCCGATTTCATAGCCGCCATTGATTTGCGCCCACCCCGTCAGGCCCGGAATCACCGCCAGCCGATCCCGGAAATCCGGAACCGTCTTTTCGAACTCATCATAAAAAATAGAGCGTTCCGGCCGGGGGCCAACGATGGACATATCCCCTTTTAGAATATTGATCAGCTGCGGCAGTTCGTCCAGCCGGCAAAGCCGCAAAAAACCGCCCAAAGAGGTGGTGCGGTCATCATTTTTTTCCGCCCATTGCGGTCCTTCGCTCTCGGCATCCAAATACATAGAGCGAAACTTGTACATTACAAAGGATTTTCCATCCAGCCCCAATCGTTCCTGCTTGTAAACAGCCGGACCTTTGGAATTCAATTTAATGGCCAGTGCAATGAGCAACATGAGCGGCGCCAAAATCACAAACCCCAACAAGGCAACCAAAAAATCAATGAGCCTTTTCAAAAAATGGTACAGAGGCTTGTTCTGGGAAACTACGGCTGTTTTTCGTCTGATTGACATAGCTGACGGATTCCGCATGTCCTGTTTTGCGGTTGCATTGTCACTAATCATGCAGTATACTCCTTCTTAATAATGCCGAACTACGTAAGCCGAAAATCGATAAAATCCTATATTTGCATTTTCCAAGGCCTGTACATAGGTAAGATTTATGAAACAGCCACACGTGACCAGTCCCATAAAATGAGGTCGGTTTTATTATATTGCATTGCTTTCCATTTGTCAAATTCTCACCTGCAAAAATGGACAGATTTAATAAAAATTTACAATTATTTGGCGAAAACCAAAAATAGGCCTTTGCCTCTATTCTTATTCTTGATTGTGCCTTCTTAAATATGCATATACCGGCGCCTCAATATTTATGCGAGCTTTGGCGTCAAATGTTCTTTTGGCGCTGCCGCCCTATCCCCATTTTATACCCTTCCTCCACGCGTCATATTTCAGCATTGTGCGGGATCCAAAAGCATGATATAATTTCATTGTTTACAGCAAAGTAGTCCCTCTGATCTATAAAGCAAACCGAACTCTTTTGTTTCTTTTCCCTGATTGCGCGGCATATGATGCAACAGAACCCCCTCAGGGGTATAATCGAATTTGCGGAGGCATGCCTACATGGCGGATTTTTTTAAGCGCACCTGGGCGCAAATCAATATTGACGCGGTAAAGGATAATTTTCGAGCCATCCGCGCCCGCGTCAATCCCGCCGCCGGTATTATGGCGGTGGTCAAGGCGGATGGATATGGGCATGGCGCGGAATATATTGCGCAGGCGCTGCGTGACTCGGGCGCCAACTGGTTCGCAGTTTCCAATCTGGAGGAAGCCCTCCAATTGCGGCGGGCCGGCATCTCTGAGCCGATGCTGATCCTCGGCTATACGCCGCCCAAATACGCACAGCATCTTGTCCACCATAACATTACCCAGACCGTCTATGGCCTCGATTATGCGTCGAGGCTCTCGGAGGCGGCGGAGCTTGCCGGAATTCGGGTGGACGTACATATTAAGGTGGACACGGGCATGTGCCGTCTCGGATTTTTATATCAGGACACGGCCATCGATCATGCCGCCCTCACCTCGTTGGAAAAACTCATGATGCTCAAGGGTATATCCCCGCAGGGTATTTTCACCCACTTTGCCTCGGCCGATGAAGGCGATGCGGGGGAGGCTTATACCCGCGGGCAGTTTGCGTGCTTTATGGAATTGCTCACACGCCTCAAGCAGCGGGGACTGGAGTTCCCCCTGCGGCACTGCTGCAATTCCGCCGCGCTGGCGGATTATCCGGAAATGCATCTGGATCTCGTGCGTCCAGGTATCATTCTCTACGGCCTGAGTCCCTCGGAAAAACTGCGTCATCCCCTGTCCCTGCGGCCTGCCATGGAACTTAAAACCATCATTTCCCAACTTAAGACACTGCGTCCGGGCAGCTGTGTCAGTTATGGCCGCACCTTTACAACCAACCGGCCCACCGTGGCGGCGACCGTCTCCCTGGGCTATGCGGACGGCTATCCCCGCAGTTTGTCCGGGCATATGCATATGCTTGTCAACGGGCATCCGGCTCCGATCATGGGGCGGGTATGCATGGATCAGCTGGTGCTGGACGTAACCGGAATTGATGAGGTGCGGGAGGGTAAAACCGTCACCGCCTTTGGAGAGGATCACGGCGCATTTTTGCCGGTGGATCAGCTGGCCGCACCCTTGGGGACCATCAACTATGAGCTGGTCTGCGACGTGGGCAAACGCGTGCCCCGCATCTACCTGGAAAACGGGCAATATATGGGGCAGCTTAACTATATTTGCCCCTCCCTCGCCCTGGATTGAAGCCGCGATACGCCTAGCCTGTAGTTTTCATCGATAAAGCAGCCTATAGATTTTCTTTGCGAAATCTATAGGCTGTTATTGTATCCAGCCTGCGGTCACTTGGAACCGCCCCCGCCGTGGGGCGGGAGGCAAAGCTGACGCCCCTCACCGCATGGGGATATAGCCCGCCTGCGCAATGCACTTTTGTCCCTCGTCCGTAAGCATCCAATCGAGGAACTTGCCGCCGGTTTTATGCTGATCGGCGCTGCGGATGACCCCGTAATAATGGCAGGCCAGCTTGTATTTGCCCGAACGCAACTGCGCTGGATCCGGCGCAACTCCATCGATTTTCAGAACCTTTATGTTCGCATTTTTGTATAAGGTATCGATATAAAACCGGTAGGTATACCCGAGGCTGGATTTTCCGTTTTGATATTCGGCCACCGATTCAATCAAGGAACTCATGTCCGCTTCCATCTGCACCTTGGGAGGCGGCAAAATGGATTTTCCTTTCATGACCAGCTTTTCCATCGCCGTCTGGCTGCCGGAGTTTTTTTCCCGCTGGTAGGCGACAATTTCCTGATCCTCACCGCCGACTTCCTTCCAGTTGGTGATTGCACCCGTATAGATCTTTTGAATCTGCCCGAGGGTCAGGCTATTGACGGGATTGTCCTTGTGGGTAATGAAAACAAAGGCGTCATAGCACACCGGTTTTTTGATGAGCTCCACATGGTTGCTTTTCGCTAGTGCCAGCTCCTCCTCGGAAGGCTCCGTCCCAATGAACAAATCGACGGGCGCATCAGGATCCAGATGGGCATTATACCCTTCGACAAACCTTGATGTCTCAACCGGCTCCGAGGCAATCAAATTGATATAAGCCTCATGGGTGGTGCTCAAATTTACAAAACTCGCAATATCTTCATCGGCAATCCCCAGGTGCTGCCTGGCAAATTCTGCCGCCATGGAAATCGCAACGGTGGAGCCGTCAATATTGGGATAAGTCCCGTACTTCAAAGAGGCTCCGACATGTTTCTTGCCATATGCCTCGTAGTCCTTTTCACCCAGTTGAAACTCGCTGTCATGGACATATTGCTGCCAGCCCGCCACCTTGGGAAGTTCTTCGCTGATTTGCCCAAACGAGCCCTCCTGATCAGCCACCCCCGAAACAACATGATCACCCGGTATCGAAGCGCTATCGCTGTGGGTGCATGCGCCTAACACCGCAGGGATCCATATTAAAGCCGTCAGACATAAGGGAACCCATGAAATTTTTCTCATCTAAAACGCCTCCTACTCCTTGATTATAATCCTAAAAAATCAATAATACAATCTTAAATAGACCGGTATTTCCCTCTCTCTCCGTCAATACTATGATGGGAATCATTTTGAAGGGAGGCAGGCCGATTGCAAGAATACCACTGCGGCGAAAAAATGCTGCGCTTGTGGCGGCTGTATCTGCTCGCTATCGCCATTGTGGCCGCTTTTCTTTGCGGATTCGTCTGCTTCTTCAGCCGACTTATCGGCGCTATTTTAGGTCTCCTGTTTTTGGCCGCGGGGCTTTTTTTATACGCTTATTTATCCCGTTACCGGGCGAGTTTGCGCTATACCATACAGGGCAACCGGCTCGAAATCCAGCGGGGCGTTTATTTTCAAAAGCACAATTGCCTTACAGCGGCGCAGATTCTCTATATCAAACGCCTGAGCACGCCTCTGCAGCGCCGATACGGGCTTTGTACGCTCCAGATATACGGCGGAGGCGCCAGGGCAAGGCTGCCGGGTTTATCCCAGGACGGGGCCGCTGCTCTTTTATCAGCATTGGAAACATCCGGTGGAGAGGAGCCTACAGGCTGATGCAAGAACGCTTAAAAGTACACAAAATTTATATTCCCTTGCAAATGATGCGCTATTTTTATATCCTCATTCTGCCTGTGCTCCAGCAGCTTCTCTCCCCCACTCCAGCCCTTTCCAGCATTCTCTGGCTGGAGCTCGGCGCCATTGTGTTGTTGTTTTTGCTCGCCTTTTTGCAATGGAAAAGTTTTACCTATGCGCCGGATGAAAAGGGCCTTACGGTGCGCCGGGGATTCCTCCTTAAAACCCAATACCGTTTTGCCTGGGTCAATATCTCTACTGTCGACTATGAAAGCGGCATCTTATATCACCTTCTGGGGGCAGTTAAGCTGCGGCTGGATACCTCCGCAGGCAGCCGCCGTAAGGCGGACATGCTCCTGCCCCTCTCCCGGCGGGGTGGAGAGCGGTTTTGCGCCCAGCTCTGCGCGCAGGAACCCATTTACGAATACCGCTCCTCCTCCCTGCGCGTTGCCGGGGCGGCGGCGGCTTCTTCGAATGCAGCACTGGGACTCCTCATTGCCTCGCCTCTCGTCAACCATATCGGAAAAGTACTCGGCCAGGAAATCGTTGACCAGATTTATGGAACCATTTCTCTCGCCCAAGCGGCTGCTGCCCGCTATATGCCGCCCTTTTTCGGCGGTATCGCCTATGTGATGCTGGCGGGCTGGTGCATCAGCTTTCTGCAGTTATGGAGCCGACATGTTAACTTTCGTCTGCGGAAAACACAGGATTGGTATATCGTTTCGCGGGGGCTTTTGGTCAAGCGCCGCACCTATATTCAGCGGCATTGCATCCGCAGCATGGTGCTCAGAACCACCTCTTTCATGCAATGGCTCCGCCTGGTGCAGGTAAAAGTCTGCTGCGCAGGTTATGGCAAGGAGCGGGGGGAACTGGCCGTCATCATCCCCTGTGAAAAAAAGGCCTCCATTGATACTGTAGTCTCCCATCTGGAGGAATACCGAACCGGCGCTTTCGCACTGGTACCCGAACGGCAAAACCGCAAATTTACCTATCTATGGCATCTGATTATGCTGGCCATTGCACTGGCGGTGCTGGCCGGAACCCTATGGCTTTGGCACAGTCTTTGGCAAGTGATCCTCTCCATTGCCAGCCTGCCTCTGCTGTATCTGGCGCTCTGGCTTTTCGCTGGCATCCGTGGCGCAAAAAAAATCGGCATCTCTGCCGATTTTCATACCTTTTGCGCCGTACAAGGCCTGAGCATTGTTGTGCAGCATATCCCCAAGGGCGCCTTGAGCGGGGTCCGCGTGCAGACTAGCCCCGGCGGCCGCCAAAGCAACCGTTGCGACATTACTTTGATTCTGCGTACCGAAAAGCGGCACCGCTACCTCCTGCGAGGCTTGCGTCTGGATGCGGTGGAAACCGCACTGCGCACATTTTCATGTGACTCCGACATTTAAGCACGGACATCTGAGGGGAGCCCTTTCCGGTACTTGCTGCAACGCGATTTTCCTTTATAGCTTCCGATCCTTATTTACACCGGCTTCCACCGCCTTGTGCAGCGCGGATTCAAAGCCGCTGTCGAGCAGGGAAGCAATCCCTTCAATGGTGGTGCCACCCGGCGAACAAACCCGGTCAATCATACTCCAGGGATGCTCGCCCGATTCCATGAGCGCTTTTGCGGAGCCAAGCAGCACCTGTTCCACAATTTGCAGCGCCAAATCCTTGGGCATGCCCTGACGTACGCCGGCGCGGGCCAGCGCCTCCATAAACAAGAAGCAGAAGGCCGGGGCCGCTCCGCCCAGGATCCCAAAGAGCGGAAAGTCCTTCTCCGGCAGAGGAAGAATCTTGCCCACACAGGCAAACAACTGTTCCACCGTCTTTTTCTGCGTCTCCGTTACCTGTTCTGTTGCGCAATAGGCACTCATGCTTTCGCCTACCATCGCGTTGAGATTGGGCATCACGCGCACCATCGCCGGTTTATAGGGCAGCAGGGACTGCAAAAAGTCCAGACTTTTGCCGGCCGCAATGGAAATCATCAGCGGTTGCTGCATCATCAGGGCGGGGGCAAGCGGCGGTAAAACGACCTCCAACATATTGGGTTTTACCGCCAAAACCAGGACGTCCGCACCCTGCACCAGCGCCTCCGGAGAAGCGGCCTCCGATACCCCGTAAGCGGTAAGTTTGGGGTATTGTGCCGGATTCTTATCGTAGACGGCGATTTGCCACTCCGGCTGTGTATAAATCCCCTTAATAATGGCACCGGCCATATTGCCAGCCCCTAAAAAACCAATTTTCATTGTATTGCCCCCTTACAAAATTACTGTTTCTATTATAATCCCATTTTTTGTTTATGCAAGCGTAAAAAAACCTGCCGCAAAAACAAAAGAATGCCCTATTGATCCGACCAGCCATTCGATTGAGAAACCCTTCTCCGGTTGGTTCTCCTCGATGCTATATGTCTTCCTTTTCTCCCCATGTAATACATCCATTTGCAATTCTGCAAAGCATATCCGGAAAAAATGAATTGGGTCTTGATTTTTCTCTCCGAATTCGGTATAATAACACAGCGTCGTAGTTTATCTCTGCTGTTTTTGGAGAGATGTCCGAGTGGTTTATGGAGCTGGTCTTGAAAACCAGTGACCCGAGAGGGCCGGGGGTTCGAATCCCTCTCTCTCCGCCACATTCTCGCAAGGAAGTGCCGCCATTGCTTTTCCCCTTGTCCGCGCTGAGACAAAAGGCAATCAGGCTTTTCGCATATGCCCAGAATTGAATACTTTGCTTGAATCGCACCATTTGGAGAAGTACTCAAGTTGGTGACGAGGCGCCCCTGCTAAGGGCGTAGGTCGGGTAACCGGCGCGAGGGTTCGAGTCCCTCCTTCTCCGCCATGAAATTCCACACCATTGTGGACAAAGAATCCCCTAACCTCATGGGTTAGGGGATTACTTTTTGCCCTAAAATGCAGCACCAGTTTTCAGATTCAGTGAAAAGAGGCAAAACGGCATAAAATTTTTCTATTTAACCACTCCCTTTCTATCTATTCAATTGGTACTCTTTTCGGGGGGGCAGGTCATTGCCGACCGCAAGCTGGATAAGCTTGAAATCATTCGGCTCGGCAGCTGCAATTACATCGCCGAAAAACACAACATCATTCTGCTGGGCGCTTCAGGTGCAGGCAAAACATGGCTGGCCTGCGCGTTCGGAATGGCCGCCTGTCGAAATTACTATTCCACCAAATACATTCGCCTGCCTGACCTTGGAGCTGATCACTCTTGCGGGGGAACTTTAGAAAAGTTTCCCCGCACCCCTTCCAAGATTTTGCTGGCGCATTTGAATGTATATTCTTGCAGCTGCTTAGACAATGGCTCTCCGTGCGCATAACTGGCTCTCAAATCGCGTGAGGGTGGCTCAACTCGCTGCGTGACGTATGCTCCCGCGCAGCGAAATATTCAGCGAGGTTTTCGCAATGAAATTTTCAAGACGCTCGCTAGAGTAATTGAACGTTTGTGTGACACTATTTGTTCTCTTTCTCATGAAACAGTTTGAGTAATCGCGCGTGACTCGGGCAGAGAATCGCATAACATTCGGCCACCGTTCGCATGCTGGGCGGCCAAGGCAGGCACCTCAAAAAATACACACCCGGTACAATAGTGAGATACTGTTGAGAGGGTGAGAAAATGAGG
>JAVBST010000017.1:0-31572 GCA_031556545.1 Oscillospiraceae bacterium | reverse complement strand
TATTTTTCGTATTTGTGCGATAATGTACTTGGTTTATTTTGTTTTTCATCAATTACAATTATACCAAAAAACAGAGCCTTTTGCACTGCTTTTCGCAGTGGGTAGGCTCTGTTTTTTTAGGCTGTTTTGCTACAGCCCCTTCTTTGACAGACTGAGCCGTCCTTCAGGGCGGCTTTTTTGCGTTTCAGGGGCAAAACCCCTTTGTTTCTGCCATTCCGTGGGTACAAATCGGCTCTCAAGCGGTGTTTTACCATGTCTTAGCTGGCTGCCGAGGTGTGCTTTTCTCGGGGGGTCATCCTCTTTGCACGATGATACAAAGCATCAAGGGGAGCATATTAGTGTGATCGCGATGCGGCTCTTTTTTTGTTACACATTTATTGATGTGCTGCTATCCAAAAAACACAGTGATAAGCCCTGATCCATTAATGCGGCCTGTTAAAATATTTGCTGATTAGCTCATCCGTAACGGGCACAGCTTTTCTGTTGTCAATGATATATACAGCGTCGCATAGCTGTTCAATATCCTCGTAGTTGTGAGAGGTCAACAAAATGGTCTTACCCTCTGCTTGCAGCAGACGGATGATTTCCTTAACATCATTGTAGGTTTGGAAATCCAAAGCGTTAAACGGCTCATCCAGTACCAAGATTTCTTGATTTTCCATAATTGCCTGCGCAAGCCCAAGCTTTTGTTTCATACCGAGAGAATAGTTGTCAACCTTTGTTTTGTTTTCAGGGTCTAAACCAACTTTGCGCATAGCCTCCCGGATTTGGCTGTCACCAATAACGCCCCTGATATCCGCCAAGAATTTCAGATTTTTAAAGCCGCTGTAAATTCCTATAAAGCCGGGGGCGTTGATAAACACGCCCATATTTACGGGAAAATCGGATTGTTCCCCCACTTTGACGCCCTCAACGATTACACTTCCGCTATCCGGTTTCATTATTCCGCAAATGGCCTTGAAGAGCACGGATTTTCCGCTCCCGTTTGCACCGACAAGACCGACAGTTGTTCCTCGTGCTATGGTGAGCGAAACGCCGTCCAAGACGGGTTGCCCCGCAAATTGCTTTGATATATTTTTGACTTCGATACACCTAGACATGATAAGTTTCCTCCTCAATTTTTTGGCAGACGCTTGACCCCGACTGTAAAAAGCCAGCCTACAAGCAATACGCATGTGGCGAGTAATATTCCAAGGACATATAAGCTCCCGACGCCCTCTGCGCCGAGCTTTGGTATGTTGATTCTCGACAGGCTCGATAAACCAAATGGAAGATACCTTGCCAAGCCCGTTGCCGCGATGCACAAGAGATTTGCCGCGACAAGTCCTACGAATCCGACTGTTATCTGTCCTGTCAGGCAGTATATCACCAGGATACAAAGAGCTTGCACCATAATGTCCAATAATTTCATAATTACGGCTGTCCCGAGCAGAGCCAGTGTGCCTCCGACAGGCGGCGTTCCCAATACCGCAAATCCGACTATCGGAAAAACCGCAAGGAAGACACCGTACATAAAAATAAACAGTAGTCCCGATGTCAAAATACCGGCAAGTATATCCCGCCGTTTTTTCAAACGTATCGTGATAAATGCGGAGTGTTCGGTTGTTACCTTTTCTATAAATACCCCGAGCAAATAGACAGGAGTTCCGTTTAACAAAAGCATTTCGATAAAGCTCAAAATATGAAAGCCGCCTGTGCCGTGTCCGGCGTATAAGCTCATAATCCATTCCGAGCCATTGATATCACCCGCACGCTGAAGATACTTCCATATAACCATGACAAGAACGACAGCAACCAAAGTGATTACGTTCTTCCGGCTAAGCAGTTCTTTGCAGTAGTATGGCGTGATTCCCTTCGCCGTTCTTTTCGCGATAAATAGCCTTTGATTCCAATGCTTCTTTGCAGTCCAAAGAATGATCCCAATGAGTATTGCGGAGGTTACCGCAGTGATTGTCAATCGGTGCAAACTGGTAAGATTGTGGTGCAGGATGACGAAGTAATTGAATGTCGTTATCGGCCAATCCCGTACAAACCCGACTTTTATACTCATCACGGACAGCAGATACAGGAAAACGATAATCTTAACCGCCCCCGACTTCGATACGAAATGCCCTATCCACATGGTGATCAGGGCGGCTATGCATAGCCCCGCAAGCATATAAGCGGATGCCGCAAAAAGGCAAAACACGGGAGAAGGAAAGGAGGCGGAAAGCGTGGTGAATAGTTCCTGCGTCGTCGATCCGGCGGCAATTGACCAACCGCCGCCCACTGGCAACCCTATCCCGGATATGCCAATTGCTATTAGCTGCACGGCCATAAAAAAGAAAGCAATAGCCGCCAGCGAAAGCCATTTGTGGGTAAAGTAACGGAAATAGGTTTGGTATCGCAGGATTACCGCTTCGCTGTCGTCCTCTATGACAAAGAAAATCAGCAAAAGAAACAGCGGGAGCATAAAGTACAGCAAATAATAATGGTCTGTTATGATGGCAAGGCAATGCTGTGAAAAAGATGGTTCAGGACCGGTACGGACGCTGTATCCGAATATCAGGCACACAGTGAATAAAGCTGCCAGCACCCCTTTCACGCCGCCCTTTAAGTTGATACGCAAAAGATTTATCATGACCAGCCTCCTAGACCTCGTAAACGGTTTTCCGTTTTACCTTCGCTAAAATCACCCACGTAATGATGATAAACAATACGAGCACTGCAGGCCCCACTGCGAAGGATAAACGCGTCATGCGTTCCTCCGACATCACAGTCGGCTCAAAGGATGTAATCAATCGGTATTCCGGCTTTCCGAATATTGAAAATAAGAAATTTTCCAAGATGGTATAGATAAACGGGCCTGTCAATATCACAAAAATATTTTTGACATACAGCGACAGCATAAACCCAAGGCTCGTAACCAATACGCCGATAACGCTTTTCCAAAGTGAAAGCAGGAGCGCGTATAGAATCGGAGTATTCACGTAGGCATCCACATAAATGTGCTGGAACTCTCCAACCCACGGCGTAATCGGCGGCTTCACGTACAGGGCGAAAACGGCAGACAGGCAGTAGGGAATAAATATAATCGCAAAAGCTGAAATGGCGGCGGCTATCCACTTTGTCGCGAGGTATTTTGCTTGGCCGACCCGGGGTATGGTATATAAAAGAAAGTTGTTTTTGCGCTCGTAGTACATATTCCAGCAAATCGGAATGGCAACAAACAGTGGAAACAGAAAATTGAGGATCTCGACGCCCACTTCCCAAGCATCAAGATTGAAAAACAGGTTATATCCCTTGTACAGCGTACAGGACAATATTATGGCAGCGGCGCTGAGTAAGGCAACTGCCAAAGTAACCGGGAATTTCAATTTGCAAAATTCGTTCTTTATTAATCGAAGCATAGGGCTTTTCCTTTCGTCTTAAATGATGCAGCATATGGGGGATACACAAAATTATACAGATTGTCCCGGCAAAAACAACGATAACGCAATAAAACGGGGATTTAGCAGCGCGAATCTTTTTCATGCCGCTAAATCCCTGTTTCGTTCCGTGCTTTCACGGAAAAATAACGCCGATTGTTACATAGTTCCGCTCATGCAGCGTTTCGTTCCGTGTGAGGAGCTTCCCACCCTGTCGCTCCGCAATTTCCTTGACATTGGCAAGGCCATAACCTCGCGCTCCGCTCCCGGCTTTTGTTGAAAAACCCCTGCGAAACATCCGTATAAACTCGGTGGTCGATTGCATTTCATATGGATTGGAAACCGATATAGAAAGTCCGTCATTATGATGCTCTATATTGACATAAATAATATCCCCGGTATTGGACGCTTCGATGGCATTATCCATCAGGATTCCGACAATCTCAACAACATCAAGCTCCCGCATCGCAGCTTCTTTCAGTGGGGCGGTTATTTCTGAAACCACCTTTATTTTTTTTGTTTCGGCATATTTGATTTTGCTGAAAATCATACCGGCGGTAATTTTGCTGTCACAGCCGAGCAAGCTTTTTTCAGTGATATCGAACTGTAATCCCGCTGTCAGTTCGGCAATTTCGGCCTTTGCCTGTTCCAGACTGGATGCCGTTTGGGCGGCGGCTGAAATCGCAAGCAGGCGGTTATTAAACTCGTGCTGTCTTGCGCGAACCTGGGTGATGAGCTCCTCGATAACCGGGATATACTGCTCTAATAGAATGATTCGCTTTTTTTCTGCCGAATGCTTTTGCATATATATGCCGACGAACAGATTTATTATCAAAAGGGTAAGGATGGTCCCCGTTATTGTCAATAGATGATCCGATGTTTTGGTAGCGTCGAAGTCCAGAAAGGCGACAAGGGCACATAAGAAAGCGGTGGTGTTTCCAATCAGCAATTTGACCGGCAGAGAATCATCCTTTAGTTTTTCTATCAGCCATTTAAAAAATGGGCTATATAAGACCGAAACAAGCAGCAAAACGGAGCTTACACGGCAGATTAGTGGATTCCAGTCATGATTGCCTGCGCCTAATCCATAAAACAGCAGGATAAAAATCTCGCGCGAAATCATTGTGATCGAAAAAGCCGACATTGTTCCGAAAAGTGTGTATACAGCATTTTTCTGGAAGTAAATACTGTTTGTGACGGTCACGGCCAAGAATAAAAACAGGAGCGGCGGCAAACTGTTAACAGGCAAAATCTCATAACCCTGCTCTCCTATGGAGAATATAATCGTATCCGCGCCACCGAGTGCAGAAATGCGGCTAACGCAGCAAAACAGGGCAAAGAGCAGTGCCGGTAAGCCGTCATTAATTTTGATGCGGCTGCGTTCTCCGAAGATACCGTAGCTTGCTAAAAATAGCAGAATCCCGTCAAGTAATATTTCTATGATTATTGGCAGTGTCATATCGTTATCCCCATAGGTTTACCTTGTATTTTTCGCCAACCGGTATTTTAAGTTCAGCCGACATTAGAGTGATTATCATTTCTTGCTTGTCAATCTTCCGAATGTATGTGCGGTTCACAAGATGGCTTTTATGGCATTGGACGATATTTTCACAAGCGAGCATTTCGCCCAGACGGGCAAGAGAATACCCTGAGACTGTATCGTGATTAAGAGCCTGTCCGTTCTTGTCCGTATGAATGATAACCTGTTTGCCAAACGATTCGATATACACTATTTTTGAAAGCTCATATTCAAAGATAAAGGACTTTTGTTCAATGCGGAGGGTTTTGGGTACGCCAATCATCCGGCTGCTCATTTCCAGAGCTTCGCGAAACGCTTTTGTAAACTCGCTTTTAGTAAACGGCTTTATCAAAAAGCTGTGACACTTGACATCCCGATACATAGTGAGCTCTTCTAAAGCCAGTGCGGTTGCAAACATTATGGGCGTAAATTTATGCTGTGGTAACGCGCGGAGCTGTTTGGCAAGGCTTGTCCCTTTGTAATCCAAGAGCTGAATATCCAAAATGAACAATCCCACGGCTTCGGATTTGGCATAACGATAAGCCTCTGCCGCCCGTGAGAATGATATTGTCTCAAGAGAACTATCTATCTCGCCAATATATTGCTGAAGCAGTGTGGCAACTTTTATATCATCCTCAACGATCAGGATTTTCTTCATTAAGTGTTCCGCCTTTCCTCCGCCCGTCAAGTGGCTTTTCGGCGGTTTTGGGAACAAGCCATGTGTTCCCCATTTTTACCGCTCCCTCTATGCGCCCTGCATTACAGTATTGCAAAACCCTTCTATCGGATACTCTCCATTTTGCAGAAGCTTCTCGGGTAGTAATATAATTCATATCCACACCTCCACATTTATTATATTTCGTTTGTCCGAAGATTGCAAGAAGAAAGAGAGGGTGACAATCCATAGCTGGGGTGCAAAGCAGCTGCGCAGAAATGAACGAGTCATGTGCTCTTTCACAGGGGGGTGGGCTGTTTCTGCTATTCTCTGGTTCAAACTGCCAAGGTCTGGGGATCTCGTTTTTGATAGTACCCTTGCTCCTTTCGGAACTAAAAGTACACGATTCACGCATGAATTTGAGTGATTCACGCAAAAACTTACAAAAACTGTTACAGATATTGTACTATACGAACAAGAGGCGACAATCCTTTCTCCAGTTCTTTCAACCGTTTGGCTTTTGATATTGTTTTCCCTGTGCTGGTCAGGCTTTCTACATCCCGCAGTAGTCCTGCAAATTCTTCCGGTTTGTACGTTTTTCGTGGCATTTTCATCTCTCCTGTGCCCTTCTATCTATTCAGTTGGCCACTTTTCGGGGTGCAGGTCATTAATGAGACAATCCATTAAAAAACTGTCACTGCCCTTTGATTTTTCTTGCCGTTTGCAGATAGGCGGCAATTCTTAGCAAAAAGGAGGACTTCCTATGCATCGAATGATTACGTTTTTATGTTGCCTGTGTGTTTTGGTGCTTCTCATGCCGGGATGTGCCAAAAAGGAAGCAAAGGCGGTGGTGCAGGATCTCAGCGATCTTTCTGCGGTGACGCCCGGTGCGCTGTCAAAGCCGGAGGCAGATCCAAGTATCACGTTGAAGACGATGGAAACCGTCGTCCCCGGCGGAGTGCTGTTCCTCAAGCATAATATGGCTTATTTCTATGACATGACGAACGAATCGGAGTATCCGCTTTGCGGCAAGGCCAATTGCAGCCACAAGCCGGGCGACGAAAGTTGTTTTGCCGTTTTTGCGGAAGAGACCCCCATCCGCTTTCTGGGTATTTACGAGGACAAGATTTTCTATTTTGTTCACAATATGGATATTTCCGCCAATTCCGACCGGGTGTATAGCGCCGACTTGGATGGCTCCAACCGCAAGAAACTGTATGAGTTGGATGGGCAGCTGACAGATCGAGTTATAATTTCCAAGGGAAGGATCTATATTTCGGTGCAAAAGAGGGAGCCCGATACGAACGAGAAGGGCAAAGCTATAGGTTTTTTGGACAACGATAATACTACAGCCAACATCGCCTGCCTCTCGACAGAGGGAAAGCTGTTGTATAAAACCCCGGAGTTGAAAGGCAGCGGCGCATATATAGGGCTGGTGGGCGTCTATCAGGATCGCCCCTGCTATAATAAAAACGCGCATCTCGGCGTTAATATTCAAAAGAACGCGCCCATAGAGGATGCGGCAAGCAGGCTTGAAAAGGCCAAAAAAGAAGGAAAATTGATTAACCAATTCTGGACCTACGACCCTGATGTGAACACCGAGACGCAGCTCCTTTCCGGCATTGACACCGGTCTTAGGATTTCGAAGTATCACTATGCAGCCTATATCCAGAATCCGGATGACAATTATAGGGGCCCCCTGTGCTTGCTGGATCTCACCAACGGAAAACGGTTTCTGGTCTGCGAAAACGCGGAGTATGACATATTACTATTGGATCAAAAGCTCTTTTATCGCGAAGGCATCGGGGAGGATGGCGTTTATACCCACTATTTGGATCTCGTGACGGGAGAGACGCAGCCATTTCAGATGATCGACAATACATTGATCTATGGAGAGGACAGCGATAAAATCCTGCTGGCCATTCAGGATGAAGCCACAGACGCCGTTACAGGGATGAGTTGGATTTTCAAAATTGATTTTTATGGGAACAATCCCAACCTGGTACACATGTTTGATTTCTCTAATGATTATTAAGGAGAAGAAAGCAATGATAAATCGTATTACAAAGCTGCTGGCGTTGTTCTGCGTCTCGCTTTTTTTGTTGCCGGGCTGCGGGAGAGCCGCAGTGGAACCGGAGAAGCTGGTCTGGGTTCTTCCCAAAACCAGCATGACCTTCAATCAAGAGGATTTTAACGCCTTGCTGCGGGAAAAAGGCTTCCCCAGTGAAGTGGAGTTTGTGGAGCTGGACAATATCGTCTATACGCCCGAGCAGGACTATCGAAATTATTATAATGATCTATTGTCGGAATACCTGCAAAGCGGGGCCCAGGCCGATCTTATCTACTGTGGCTATGTAAACGATGCATATCTCATGCGCGTTCAGGATAAAACACTGGCGCCCTTGAACGATTTTCTGGAAACCGCTGAAGGAATAAAATTACAGCAAGCGATTCCGGAACTTTTCTGGCGCTCATCGAAAGTCGATGGGAAAAATTACGGCCTGACCAATATGCGGCCCAATTATGCGTACGGCTACAGTATGATTGCCAATCAAAAGTATCTGGATAAATACAATATCGACCTGTCCGAATTACCGGAATCCATCGCCGAATGGGGACCCCTGCTGGGACGCGTTTACGATGCGGAAAAAGCCGAAGGCAACGAAGATTTTTACATTATGCGTGATCCGATTTCTGCAGGCTATTATCCCCACTATTCTCCTATTATTCCACTTCTTGTTGTAGCGGATGAAAGGAACAGCGAGCTGACTGCGGTTTCCCTCTTTGATCAGCCTGATGTTATTGCGTTGCACAAGGCCGTGGCCAGCTATACGCAGGCCGGGTATATCGGCGACTTCCACGATGAAAACGGGCAGGTTTTGCAGGCGGATTTTCTGTTTGACGTTGATGTTTCGCGGGGCTGGGAAAACCTTGCGGCCTCGTATAATTCCATTTTTGCCACCAAAGGGTTAGACCCTTATGATTTGGCCGGACGCAATCTGACGGAGCCTGTGACTGCAACGGTAGATGCCGGTTTCCATGGCGTCACTGAAAAATCTGTGCAAAAAGAGAGGGCTTTGGAGTTGCTCGCCCTGGTTTTTTCCGATCCGGATATTGCCAATTTTATGTGCTATGGAAAAGAAGGTGTGGACTATACGATAAAGGACGGCCTGGTTGTCCTGAATCCGCCCTTTTCTGATTCGGGAGAAAGCTACCATTCGCCCCCCTTGGGCAATGATTTACTTGCGGCGCCTTCGGTGTATGACGACCCCGATCGGGTGTCATTGATTCAATCCTTGTATGAACAGGCAGCCCCCTCAAAAATAGAAGGCTTTTTTCTGGATTATTCCGCTATTCAGGCGGAGCTGGAGGCTGTCTGGAAAATCTATGCCCAGGAGGGATATATCAGTGGGCCGGCGGAGGAAATCGCGCCGCAGTATGCCGGCCTTTCTCAAAAATTAAAGGCCGCCGGCCTAGAGAACATTCTAACGCAAATTAACCGGCAACTGGACGACTGGCGGCGCAAAGACGCCTCCGGCGCGCCCTAAAAAAACGACCGAGGAGGCTCACCATGGCTTTGCAAATCAATGCCGTGACAAAATACTACGGCAAGAAAAAAGCGCTGGACCATTTTTCTGCTGATCTGTCCCACGGGATTTACGGCTTGCTGGGCCCCAACGGAGCCGGCAAATCCACGCTGATGAATATCATTGCCGATAACTATATGCCTGATGAGGGAGAAATCTTGTGGGAAGGGCAGAGTTCCCGCGCCTTGGGCCGAAGATTCCGTGCTGTTCTGGGCTTTATGCCGCAGCAACAAAATCTGTACGATGGCTTTACCGCATTCCACTTTCTGGCTTATATGGCGGCGTTAAAGGGTTTGGAGCCTAAAACGGTGAAACAGAAGATCGATAGGATGCTGGAAAAGGTGGAGCTAAAGGACGAAGCCTATCATAAATTAGGGCGTTTTTCGGGCGGGATGAAGCAGCGCGTCCTCATTGCCGCCGCATTGCTAAATGATCCTAAAATCCTGATTCTTGATGAGCCCACCGCCGGTCTTGATCCCAAGCAGCGCATTGCTGTGCGCAATTTAATTGCGCAGATCAGCTTTGATAAAACCGTGCTGATCGCGACCCATCTAGTCTCCGATATCGAATCCATTGCCCAGAGCGTCCTGATGATTCATCATGGACGCTTGTTGGATCAAAAGAGCCCCCGCCAGTTTATCGAACAGGCGGAAGGGAAAGTATATACCCTCACGGTGGCGGAAGGAGATTTGCGGCGTGTGGAATCCCGTTATTTGGTCAGTAATATTATCAAGGACGGCGAAGGGCGGGTCTGCGTAAAAGTGGTTTCGGATACCGAACCGGACGGGGAATTCCCCTGTGTCCGGGCCGTGCCGACGCTGGATGACGTCTACCTTTCCTATTTTGGTGATCCGCGATGAAACTATTACGTTATGAGCTGAAAAAGTTAATGGTGAAACCCCTGTATATCGGTATCCTGCTGTGCGTTGCCCTTTTGAATCTGGGCGTTTTGTATGCGCAAATCCACGACCGGACGGACATGGAAAGCTTCGCGCCGCCCTCCTATCAAAAGGTCTATGCGGCCCTGGTCGACTTGCCAGAGGAGGAGAAGCGCCCGCATCTGGAAAACGTTTTTATGAAGGCCTCCATTGCGATGCTGCTGGAATACCGGGCGGCCGCCCAAGACCCACAGTTATTCGAGACCGTCCGGGAATACCGGTTCAGCGACTGTCAGGCGTATATCCCGCACTTGACACGGGAGCAATTCGATCAGGCGGTTCAGGCTGCGCAAACGGCGTGGGATCAAGGTGTGTTGCCGTCTTATTTGGCGGATGTGCACAGCGACTATTATGCCGCCCGTTTTATTCTGGAGGAGTGTAACGCGGTCGATACCTATGCGGAATACCTGGGCGGAGTGCAAAAACAAGTGTCCCAGATGTCCGGGAACACGATCTTTTCAAAAGCCGAGACTTTCAGCTACCGCAACGCCCAAAAAACGGGGGCAACCTACGCAAAGCTCGCCGAAGTCACCCCTTCCTATGGCCCTGCTAAGGGTATAGTGACGGCCACCGACGCGGGGGCCACCGATATTATGGCCGTGTTTTTGGTTGCCTTGGCCGCCATCTGGGTTTTTAGGCCCGAAAAAGAAGAAAAGCTGTTGTTTTTAATCAAGCCGACCACAAACGGTAGAGCGAGGACTCTGTTTGTTAAGTTGGGGGCGGTTTTTCTGGCCTCCCTTTTGGGAGAAATCCTTTTATACACCAGCCGTTTTCTGCTGTGTGGCGTCACCTTTGGGTTTGGCAGTTTGACCCGTGCGCTGCAATCCGTGCCAGAGTATATCGCGTCTCCATTTGCGCTCTCCGTCGGTCAATTCTTCCTGCTGTATGGGCTGGTAAAATTGCTGGGGCTGTTTCTTTGGGGCGCTCTGGTGTCGTGCTTTTGCATGGCGCTGAAAAGCACGACCGGCGTCTATTTGGCCGCTGCAGGTCTTGCTGGGGGAAGCGCAGCCGCCAATCTGTTGATCGGTTCCAGTTCCGGGTTGGCTCTGGTTAAGCATGTGAACCTCTTTAATCTGATCCGGGTCAGTCCACTTTACTGCAGTTATCTAAATCTGAATCTATTCCGCCATCCGGTCAATATTTGGTACCTGTTCGGAGGGCTTGCGCTGTTCCTTTTCGCAGGTGTCCTTGCCGGCAGTGTGCGCCTTTTTTCCGGGGAACGGGTTTTGCATTCCCGTAGTTTTGACTTTTCGGATAAGCTGGCAGAGCGGAATCCTTTTCGGCGCAATGCCAGTACGCAGGTGGTTTTCCATGAATATTATAAAAGCTTTGTTCTGTACAAGGCCGCGCTTGCGCTGGCCGTCTTCGCGGTCTTGCAGTGCTTTTTATATCCGTCCTACAAGGTGCCGGTCAGTGAGGATATGCTGTACTATCAGTCATACCTGACAACCTTAAGCGGCCCCTATACGCAGGAAAAGCATGATTATATTCTGGCGGAGCAGCAGCGCTTTGACCAGCTGGGCGCGCAGATGAAGGCGGCCTCACAAGCCTTTGAAAAAGGTGAAATCACGAAGGAAACCTATGACCATTACCGAATGGGATATCAGATGCAAATCTCCGAGCAGCAGGGTCTGTTTTTGGTGCAGGAAAGAGAGCGGCGGATTTTGGAAGGACAGGCACAGGGAAAGGAAATATGGTTTACATTTGACGCGGGATATAACTGGCTGACGGGCCAAAATGCGGGAAACGATACCTTATGGGCCCTGCTTAGCATCCTTATGCTGATCGTGTGCATGGTTCCCATCTTTGCTGGTGAACATGACAACCATGTTCTAAACATGATCCGCTGTACCCCCAATGGCAGAGAAAAAACCGTATGGGCCAAAACGGCTGTTGCGCTGTCTATGGCTGTGAGTATTGCCGCCATCACCTATTTGCCGAGACTCATTTTTGTGGGGAAGCGCTTTGGATTTTCTTCGTTGGGAGCCCCGGCACAAAGCCTGGAACATTTGGCGCAACTGCCTCTGTCTATGAATATTTTACAATACCTGATCCTTACAGGGTGCTTGCGTGTTTTGGGGCTGGTTCTTGGCACCGGCGCCATCTTTGCGCTTGCGACGCTGACTAAGAACAGCATCAAAGCCTTGCTGGCCGCTACGGTTCTGCTTCTGTTGCCGCTGGCAATACGGATGTTGAACGTGATGGTTCTGGATTGTTTTACAGGGAACGCCCTGTTTTGCGCCAATCCGCTGTTTGCGGCCACCGATGGCAAGGCACCCTCCATGGTCGGCAGTATCCTCTATTTATCAATATGCTTACTGGCGGGCACTTTATCCTTCGCTTACGCATACCGAAAGCACACCCGAACCGGAAGTGTGTGGCGATTATCCACACACGGGCAGTGAGACGACCGTCTCAAAAATAGACTGCGCATACTGGCGGTTGACATAGCCCTGGTATTTCTCCACGATGTTATCAATCTGCTGGAGGCCGATGCCGTGGGCGTGCTTCTCCTTCACTGTAAGATAACGGCCGGCGACATGATTCACCTTTGCGGCCGAATTGCGGATCTCGATGCCAAGTTGTCCCTTCACCGCGGAGACATCTAGCGTAATAAAGCGCCGGATATCTTCGTCCGTAATGCGGCCACAGGCCTCAATGGCGTTATCCAGCAGGTTTCCCATCAGCGCACAAAGATCCATGGCCTCCATTTTAATGGCAGGGGGGATGGCCACATCGGCATCCACGTTAATCTTCATGGCCTTGGCACGGGAAATCTTTGCGTTGATGATGGCGTCAATCAAATCGTTTCCGGACTGCACAAAGCTCTCAATCTTAGAAACAGAGCCCTCAATAGAATCCAGATATTGCTGAACGGAATCGTAGTTAGAGGACACCAGTAAGCCTTTTATGGCCTGCAAATGGTTGTGGTAGTCATGGCGCCAGGCTCGGATTTCGTTATACAGCAAATGGATATCGTTATAATGCGTTTTTTTCAGGCTGTTTTGTTGCAAAAGGGTTTCCTGCTCCACAATACGGTTCGACTGATCGGCCGTTTTCCGGTACAGCACAAACACACAGACATTGATCGCCAACAGCCCCAGTGCGGAGAGTACCATCAAGATAGTGGCCGCTTTGTTGGCCTGGGTTGTTACGCGGTCCTCCAGCAACATCAGGACAACCTCTAGCAGCACCAGAACAATTCCCATCGACACCACGGGAATAATGGAAAGAGGGGCGACGGCCGATGCGGGCATATGGCGGGAATCTCCTTTTTTTCTCGCCAGAAGAAAAAATGCAACGCCCTGTATCAGCTTGGCAAAAATCAAAAACTGCAGCTGTACAAACGGAGGCTGACGCAGCATTTGATCCCGGGTCAACCCAAAAAACAGCAACAAGAATGCCGTAAATAGAATGACGATCACAGCCAAAAATGCAATGGAAAGCAAAGTCCAGAAAAGTTTGTGAGGCCATTTTCCTTCCCGAAAAATCAAAAGATACAAGAAGAAGAGCGCCGCATACGCCAAAGAAATCCCCATGCTAGAAAGGGCGGACGTGTTTAAAATGGGGAGGCGCGTCACCCCAAAAACACCAAGCAACGCCAAAAAAGGCGCCCACTTGCAAGGGCGGCGGGAAGCAAACTTAGCGTTTAACAAGTGAAAAATCAAGCCGATCTCGATCAGGTCCACAATTTGAAATAATAGTGTCTCTATGATTTGCATGGATGGAACCTCCTGAAATTCGAATCGCGCAGGGGCCAGGCTATCCGTTGCGATGGTACCGGAGAAAAGCCTCATTCACAATATGCCGACGGTCTCCGCTGATGGGCAAGGAGGTGCCGTCATCCAACTGCAAAGCCGTCTTCTCCAGGATATTAATATACATAAGGTTGACAATGCAGGAGCGATGGCAGCGAATAAATTGGTGTGGAGACAACTCCCGCTCCAGTTCACACATTTTCTTTTTATATCGAAAAACACCCTTTGTGGTGTGGGCTTCCACATAGTGGGAGAAAGCTTCAAAATAGTAGATGTCTTCATAAAAGAATTTGAGGATCATTCCCTCCGTGTGGATTATGAAGGTGTCCCTGTGCCGTTTGCTGACTCTTTGATACGCTTGCTCCAGACACCGCCAGCAATCCTGCTCCTTCACCGGTTTTAAAAGGTAACGCAGCGCCTCTACCTCATACCCGCGAAAGACATATTCCTGGAGGCCCGTAATAAATACAAGGATTAGCTGGTCGTCAACCCGCCGAATTTTTTCCGCCAGCTGAATTCCGGACATACCGCCCATCTGAATATCCAAAAACGCCATATCGAACACAACCGAGTCGGACCATTGCGAAAGAAAGGACTCCCCATTTAAAAATTCAAAAAGCTCCACCGGTACTTTGTGGGCGGCTGCCCAGCTCTGAATGTACTCTGCCGTCAGCAAGATCTGGGTTCGCTCGTCATCGCAAATGGCAATTCTCATAGAATCCCTCCTTTGTTTTCTCCTTCCCATATGTGGCTAATACAAGTTTGATAAACACCCGTAATCTCCTGAATTTTAAATATTTTCCATCCCTTCCTTTTCAGGGGCACTACTTTTTTTTAGGGGATAATACATCGTTATTTAACTTCCAAAATCAAGGAGATACATATGATATTTATGTTTATTAGGTTTGATTTGACTTTTATTTATCTCTATAGTAATAGTATAGCAAAAAACAACAAAAATCATATTCTGTTTGTGAAAAAAATGTCGAAATACACTCTAGAACGTCCCTGTAACAAAAAAAGAGCGGATCCATCGCTCGCCACAAAGGGGCGGGGCATGGACCCGGCTGGATTTAGTGCTTTGAAAAAACTTTGCGCAGTACTTTGTGTTCGGAAGGCTTATCTCTTTTTTTAGGATTTATACGGCAAATGCAGACCGGCCAAAAACAAATATTTTTTTCTTATAAATGAATTGTCAAGTCAAGTTTTTCTACACGAAGTGGCGCACTTGACTTGACAATTCATCATAGGTAAAAATATACAAGAACAAAGCAAATAGAAAAATGTTCCTCTTGAAAAATTATCGTTTGACATGCTTCTTCAAAACGATACCAATTAAATATATAGGGAGTATGTAGCCAAAATAACCCCGTATCTCGCAAGTTCTGATTGAAATATGCCCGTTATGGTGCTATAATAATTTATTACAAGCATTCAGTTTATACAATGATAGGAAGAGCGCATTGGATTTTTCACAAAAGATCTTAATACTTTGCGGGCATTACGGCAGCGGCAAGACGAATCTGGCCATTAATTTGGCGAGGGAACTGGCGGGAACCGGAGAACCGGTCACCCTTTTGGACTTGGACGTTGTCAACCCCTATTTCCGCAGCAGCGATTATATGGATGTGCTGGAGCAGGCGGGAGTTCGGGTGATGGCGCCGAATTTTGCAGGTACCACACTTGACGTGCCGTCTCTGCCGCCCGAGATGTTAACCGTCTTTAGTAACCGGGAAGGGTACATCCTTTTGGATGTGGGCGGAGACGATGCGGGGGCTGCCGCGTTGGGCCGCCTTTCGCGTCAGATTTTGGGAGCGGATCCCTATCAGATGCTCTATGTGATCAATCAAAACCGGAAGCTGATTGGGGATGCCAATAGTGCGGTTGCGCTTTTGGGCGCAATCGAAGGAGCTGGCCGTTTGCGGGCCACGGGCATTATCAATAACACCCATTTAGCGCATTTAACGCAGGAAGCGGACATTCTTAGCTCCATACCCTATGCCCAAAAAGTGGCGGAGCTTTCCGCTTTGCCCTTAGTTTGTAGCACCTGTCCGCGCCCACTGTATAACAGCCTTACTCACAGGATCGAAAACCTGTTGCCCATAGATATTTTTGTGAAACCGCCCTGGGAATCCTGAGGATTTTTGAGGGAAACAACCTCCGCTATGTTCGGCGGCGTGGGGGAGGCATCATGAGACAACCGTCGGAGAAGGGGAGAAGAATATGCCGAAGGTAATCATCAATGAAAACATATGCAAAGGCTGTGAGCTGTGCATCGGGGTTTGCCCCAAAAAGATATTGATTCTTGCGAAAGATAAACTGAATGCAAAGGGATACCATCCCTCTACGGTGACGGATATGGAGAAGTGCACGGGCTGCGCGGCATGTGCCATGATGTGCCCGGATGTTGCCATTACAGTGGAAAGATAACGATGCAATGTCGATTTTGAAAAAGGAAAGAGGCTTAGATATGGCAGAAAGAGTCTTGATGAAAGGGAATGAAGCATTGGCGGAAGCGGCAATTCAAGCCGGCTGCCGTCACTTTTTTGGCTATCCCATTACCCCGCAAACGGAAGTTGCGGCCTATATGTCCAAAAGGATGCCCAAAGTAGGAGGCACGTATTTGCAGGCGGAATCTGAGGTGGCCGCCATCAATATGGTGATGGGCGCTGCTGCGGCTGGCGTACGGGCCATGACCTCTTCTTCCTCTCCGGGTATTTCCCTGAAGACGGAAGGCATCTCTTATATGTGCGGGTGTGATTTACCGGCCGTAATCATTAACGTGCAACGTGGCGGCCCGGGTTTGGGCGGCATTCAGCCCTCTCAGGCCGATTACTGGCAGGCAACGCGTGCGCCGGGGCACGGTGATCTGCATATTCTGGTTTTTGCACCCTCCACCGTGCAGGAAATGGTGGATCTGCTTTGGGAGGCCTTTACCCTGGCAGAGACGTATCGCATGCCGGCTATGATTCTGGCAGACGGTATGCTCGGACAGATGATGGAGCCGGTACTGGTAGAAGAGGGGAAGCTGCAAAAACCGATCGATAAACCTTGGGCGACCAACGGACATCAGGACAGCCGGGAGCCCAATATCGTCAATTCTCTGTATTTGCAGACGCAGGATCTGGAAAACCGGATTCGGGAGCGTTTTGAGCGGTATAAGGCGTTGCAGGAGAACCACGCGAAGTCCGAAAACTATAAGACCGAGGACGCCGAGATTGTACTGGTTGCTTATGGCGCCACTTCCCGCATTGTTAAGAGTGCCGTGAAGACGGCGCGGGAGCAGGGGATTAAGGCGGGGATGATCCGTCCGATTACGGTGTGGCCCTTCCCGAAAGCCGATATTGTGAAGGCTGCGGAACACGCCAAGTGCTTCCTCAGTGTGGAAATGAGCATGGGCCAAATGATCGATGATGTCCGGCTTGCAGTAAACGGAAAATGTCCGGTTCATTTCTTTGGACGGACGGGCGGAATTATTCCGACACCCGCCGAAGTTTTAGCCGAAATTCAAAAGGCGTTAGGAGGTGCGAAATAATGGCGGTTGTATTTCAGAAGCCCCATGCATTGACGGCCTGCCCAACGCACTATTGCCCAGGATGTACCCACGGGATCATTCACCGTCTGGTAGCGGAAGCCATTGACGCGCTGGGCGTGGAAGGCAAGACGGTGGGCGTGGCGCCGGTAGGCTGTGCTGTGATGGCATACGACTATTTTCACTGCGATATGGTGCAGGCTGCCCATGGCCGGGCGCCGGCAGTTGCGACCGGACTCAAGCGCGCTCTGCCCGGAAACGCGATCTTTACCTATCAAGGTGATGGCGATTTAGCCGCTATCGGTACTGCGGAAACGGTGCATGCTGCCACCCGCGGCGAAAATATTACCGTTATCTTTGTAAACAATGCGATATATGGTATGACAGGCGGCCAGATGGCCCCCACTTCATTACCCAATCAGATCACGCAGACCACACCCTATGGCAGGGATGTACAGACGGCGGGGTATCCCATCCGTGTGTGTGAAATGCTGGCCACGCTCGACGGCGTTGCCTATGCGGAACGGGTGAGCGTAGATTCTGTTAAAAATGTCAATAAAGCCAAGAAAGCTATCCGAAAAGCTTTCGAAACGCAGGTTGCGGGCAAAGGCTTTACGATTATCGAAGTGCTTTCCACTTGTCCGACCAACTGGGGCATAACGCCTGTGGAAGCCCTCGATTGGCTGCGTGACAATATGATGCCCTACTATCCTCTGGGCGTATTTAAAGACATTACCGAGGAGGGCGCAGAATGAAGGACTTCAATTCCGTATTAGCGGGTTTTGGCGGACAGGGTATTTTGTTTTTGGGCAAGGTGATTGCCTATGCCGGTTTGATGGACGGACTTGAGGTTTCTTGGCTGCCGTCCTACGGCCCCGAGATGCGGGGCGGTACGGCCAATTGCAGTGTTTGTCTATCCGAGGACCCTATCGGTTCTCCCTTGGTGACCCAGCCCAATGTGCTGGCGGTCATGAATTTGCCATCCTTTGACAAGTTTATTGATACGGTTGCTCCAGGCGGTGTGGTGGTGGTGGATTCCACCTTGATTGATAAAAAAGTGGAGCGTACGGATGTCAAGGCCTGTTATGTGCCTGCCACGCAGCTGGCGGAAGAACATAACCTCAAAGGGCTTGCCAATATCATTATGCTGGGCAAGGTCTTTAAAGAGACCGGATTTTGCTCCAAAGAGGCATTGCAGCAAGGGATTGAAAAGAGCGTGCCTGCGCGTAAGCAGCATCTTGCGGCTTCCAATATGCAAGCGATCGAAATTGGAATGTCCTATTAATCCATGGGGCACAATCATTATGCAAAAAAGCTGACGGTTCAATGATACCGCCAGCTTTTTTCTGCTTAGTGTTTATTGCGTCATGTCCTGATAAGGGATCTGCTTTACCGTAAAAGTTTGCCCATTCAGATATTGCAGCGGTCCGGCGTCTTCCTGAAAGTGAAAGACTAGCTTGTAGGCGCAAAGAGCCTGCCCTTTGCCCTTCCGGGCAGAGCCGCCATATTTCGTGTCTCCAAGCAACGGATGCCCAATAAATGCCATATGCGCCCGGATTTGATGGGTGCGCCCCGTAATGAGTTCGATTTCCAAGAGGCTCAACCCGTTTTTTTCCACCAGTACGCGATAGGCGGTTTGGATGGACTTGGCTTGTTCTTTTTCCGCGGCAGAGATACGCACCTTGTTCTTGGCTTCATTTTTTTGCAGATATCCTGTCAGCAGCCCTGATGGTTTTGGCAATGCGCCTTCCACCAGACATAAATAGTATTTTTCGATTTCGCGTTGTTTGATTTTGGCATTGAGGATACGCAATGCGGCAGCATTTTTGGCAGCCAGCACCAGGCCGCAGGTGTTTCGGTCGATGCGGTTGGCCAGGGCGGGGGAGAAGGCGTTTTCGGATTCCGGACGGTATTCGCCTTTTTCAAAAAGATAGCGTTGTATCCGCCCCAGCAGAGTATCATTATATTCTTTGCCATCCGGAGGGCAAAGCAGGCCGGGTGGCTTATCTGCAATCAAAATGTTTTCGTCTTCATATAGAATCGAGATGCTTTTGGAGGCTTTTAGGAAATCGTAAGTATAGGCCTTTGCAGCAAAAAATTCATCGTGGATATACAGGGCGATTTCATCCCCTGTTTCAAGACGATCTGCCAAACCGGCTCGCTTGCCGTTCCGTTTGATATGCTTGGTGCGGATATATTTGTATAGCAGGGATTTTGGCAGTAGAGGAAGCGCTTTGGTGAGAAATTTATCCAGCCGCTGTCCTGCATCATTTTCGTTGATGCATAATGTTTTCATGTGTATGATTCTCCTTATTTCGGGTGTGCACTACCTGGCCGTTAAAAGCAGGGAAATTTTGAAAGTTTTATCGGTTTTCAAAGTAATCGCAGGGTGCGACCACCAGGCACGCCATAAATAGAAGCCACTTTATCTGATTTTTGGCGTGCGGGGGCATATAGGCGGTTCTCTGCATGATATAGTAATAGTATTATACCGCATATGGCAAAGAAAAGCCACTCATCGTACTGGAGCCTATCTGCGCCGGAATGGTATGGTGCGGGTCAAACTCACTTGACAAAAAGCTGGGCAAGTCATACAATATTAGCATAGGCTAACTTTTTTTGATTGGCATGTATGGGCTTGGGCGATTATGGTTTAAAGGAGCGGTTGGCATGCATAAAACAGTGGATCAACTGAAAAAGAATGAGAAGGGCATTGTGATGAGTATTGGCAGCTCCGGTGCATTACGCCGCCGGATTATTGATATGGGCATTACACCCGGCGCAGTGATCATTATGCGCAAAACCGCCCCGCTGGGGGATCCTATTGAGATCAATCTCCGGGGATATGAGCTCAGCATCCGAAAATCGGAGGCATCACAAATTACAGTGGAAACAGAAAGTTAGTGGCAACACATCCAAATGTAAAGGGGTATAACCTTATATGCAATATCGGTACGCATTGGCCGGCAATCCCAATTGCGGCAAAACCACCTTGTTTAACAGCATTACGGGCAGCAATCAATATGTGGGGAACTGGCCGGGCGTAACAGTGGAAAAGAAAGAGGGAAAGGTCAAGTTCCAGGATCATACTCTCTCGGTGGTAGACTTGCCCGGTATTTATTCTCTTTCTCCCTACTCCATGGAAGAAATTGTAGCCCGGAACTTTATTATTGACGAAAAACCGGATCTTATCATCAATATCGCGGATGCTTCCAATCTGGAACGCAATCTCTATCTGACGCTTCAGCTTGCCGAGCTTGGCCGCCCTATGGTAGTGGCGCTGAACATGATTGATATTGTGGAAAAACGTGGCGACAAGATCGACTGTGAAAAGCTCTCCATGTTTTTGGATATGCCGGTGATTCCCATTTCGGCCAGCAAGAAGAACGGCCTCCAAAAGCTGCTGCATGTAGCCCAGCACACGGTGGAACATGCCACCGACACGGCCCGCAGGCATATTGATAAGCATGTACCTACGGTGCACGTCCCCGAAATTTATGGCGGTGCGCTTAAGCGAACCCTTGCGGACATTGAGACACTGATTGCGGATCACTGTGTCCTCAAGGATATGCCCTTGCGCTGGTCGGCACTCAAGTTGATCGAGGACGATCCTATCACCAAAGAAAAGCTGGAACTGAATGACCGGCAGCAGGCGCAATTGGAAAAATTCCTCCATGCGCTGGAGCTGGAAGGCATTGACCGAGAGATGGAGGTTGCCGATCAAAAGTATAAATATATTTGCAATATCTGTGAGCAGTCGGTTACAAAAACGCAGGAAGACGGACGTCTGAGCGCCTCGGACCGTATTGATCGGATTGTGACCCATAAGTATCTGGCCATTCCCTTGTTTTTGGCCTTGATGCTGCTGATTTTCGCGTTGGCTTTTGGCCCCATTGGCAACTTTTTGACCGACTCCGTGGACTTTGCCGTCAACGATTTATTTGCCAATTGGGTACGTTCGGGTTTCCAATCGATTGGAGTAGCGGCTTGGGCGACAGGTCTTGTCTGTGACGGTATCATTGCGGGTTTGGGGGCCATTTTTTCTTTCTTTCCGCAGATTTTGCTGCTCTTTTTCTTTTTGTCCCTTTTGGAAGACAGCGGTTATATGTCTCGGGCGGCGTTTATCATGGACCGGGCGCTGCACCGCATCGGTCTTTCGGGCAAGTCCTTTGTCCCGATGTTGATGGGCTTTGGCTGTACGGTTCCAGCTGTGATGGCGGCGCGCACACTTGAAAGTGAAAAGGATCGGCGGCTCACCATTATGCTGACGCCCTTTATGTCCTGCAGCGCGAAGATGCCGATTTATTCGCTGTTCATTGCCGCCTTTTTTCCAAAGTACAGGGTGTTGGTTGTTTTTTCGCTCTATATTCTCGGGATGCTGGTGGCGATTGTATGCGCCTTCATTTTGCAAAAAACCGTTTTGCGGGGCGGGCATTCCGCCTTTGTGATGGAGTTGCCGCCCTACCGTATGCCGACCCTGAGTACCCTCGGACTGCATCTCTGGGATCGTATTAAAGATTTTCTGACCAAAGCGGGTACCATATTATTGGGCGCCACGATTGTGATTTGGTTTTTACAGACCTTTGATTTTTCCATGCAAATGGTTTCGGACAGTACGAATAGTATGTTAGGGATAATAGGCCGGGAGATTGCCGTCATCTTTAAACCGCTGGGCTTCGGCGACTGGAAATCCTCTGTGGCATTGCTCACCGGGCTGATTGCCAAAGAAACAGTGGTGAGCACACTGGGAATCCTGCATGGTACCGGGGGCCAGACAACCAGTTCGCTGGTTCCCATCTTGCGGGACGCGTACAGCATTCCCAGCGCCTTATCCTTTTTAACCTTCACACTCCTTTATATTCCGTGCATTGCCGCCGTGGCGGCCATCCGCCGGGAAATGAATTCTCTCAAGTGGACGGCGGGCACGCTGGGCTTTCAAATGTTGGTGGCGTGGATGATGTCCTTTATTGTATATCAGCTGGCAAGTCTGATTGCCTATCTAGTATAAGAGCCGGCGTGATGGCGCGCTGGATCAGCGATAGCGGGTCATAAATAATCTTTAGGGAGAAACGTTATGTTGGGGACTATTATTACAATTTTAATTGGAGTTGTTGCTGTGGCGGCGGTCGGCGTTATGCTTTTTTTCTGGATTCGCCGTGTCCGGGGCAAAGCCCAATGCTGCGATGGGGGCAGTTCAGGCTGTGCGGGCTGCAGTATGCAGTCGCAGTGCAAGGTGAAGCCCGCAAAGCGGCCCAAGTAATCGTGAGCATGCAAGGCTGCACTGCTAAAAGCGGCGCATGTCGCATAGGGCAGAGGCATATGATGACTTGACGGGGAGGCAGAAGCATGACCGCTATGACGGCATCACTGGAAGATTATCTTGAAACCATCTATGTATTGCAGTCCAGAGCAGCAGAGGTGCGACTGACCGACATTGCCGCAGAGCTGTCGGTCTCCAAGCCCAGCGTCAGCCGCGCGGTCATCACCTTGCGGGATCATGGGTATGTGGAGCATGCGCTTTACGGTCGGATCACCCTGACCGCAGAGGGGAAAAAGTTGGCACAGGCGGTGCTGCAGCGGCATATCACCCTCAAAGGCTTTCTTATGGACACCCTGTCGATTCCAGAATCCATCGCGGAGCAGGACGCCTGCCGTATGGAGCATGTCATCAGTGGCGAGACCATGGACAGGCTCACAGAATTTTTACAGCGCCTGAAAAAGTAAAGGGCGATTGCGGTTTCTTGTTGTGTCGTTTGAGAAGAGGCGCAGGTTCATCCTGCGTTTTTTTATGGACATATTCCGGTGAAGACCGGAATAGGATATACATAGAAAATACTGCGTAGGAAATAAGAACCGATAATCTCCATGTGTTGTTGAAAATAATGCGGATATAGAAACATGAATTGTTAGAAAGCGATGGATTTTTTTATTGTGCCTTACAGGAACAAAGTGGTTTTTACAAAATTTGACTAAATGTTAAAAATACCTTATAATATCAACCAACGAATAAAAAAGCGATCCCATATTTCCTTGCATAACAACGGGATTTGTAGGATATCTTCTGTATTTTTTCTTTGCGGTACATAGGGAGGGGAGAGGATGCTCACCCAAATCAAGGACTATTTCCAACAGAGCTTTTCCGCGTATATGCATTGCGTGACGGTGCACCTGTTCCTCAGTGTGTTGGCGGTGGCCGCAGCCGCTCTGATTGGGATACCGGCGGGAGCGGCATGTGCCAAAAATGAGAAGATGGCAAGGCTTCTGACCGGGTCTTTTAATGTATTGCGCATTATTCCAAGCCTCGCGCTCCTGGTGATTGTGATGCCGGTTTTGGGAACAGGGTTCTTGCCGGCATTGGTAGCCCTGACGGTGCTTGCTGTTCCTATTGTCCTGATTCATACGGCCTTGGGGTTTCAGCAAGTGAGCGCTTCTATCTTAGAGGCCGCGGTGGGGATGGGCATGAACCGCCGCCAGCTTGTATGGAAAATTCAGTTTCCCCTGGCCTTTCCGCTCATTCTCTCAGGGATCCGTACCGCCAGTGTGGAAGTGATTGCGAGCGCGACATTGGCCGCCTATATTGGGGCAGGGGGCCTGGGGGAACTCATTATGAAGGGGCTGGGACTCATGCGCACGGATTTTTTGCTGATTGGCGGTGTGTCCGTCGCGGTCCTGTCCGTAGGAGCGGAGTTAGTCTTTACAGCCCTGGAGAAACGTTGGACACGTTATACGCTTCATTAAGGCGCTTCTATCTTTTTGCCATGGGTAAAACCATACTGAAAAAGGTACCGTGGAATAATAAGGGGGTTATATTTTGAAAAAGATTTGTCTCTTGCTATGCTTGCTGCTGGTGGTAGGCACCTTTTCGGCCTGTGGCGGCAAAAGCGACTCGAACACCATTGTGGTGGGTTCCAAGGATTTCACTGAGGGCAAAATTCTCAGCGAATTGTACGCCCTGGCGCTGGAAGACGCCGGTTACAAGGTGAGCCGCAAGTTTGATCTGCAAACGGCCCTTATTCATAGTGCCATTGTGAATAAGGAAGTGGATTTTTATCCTGAATATACGGGCACGGGCTTGCTTACGGTTTTGAAAATGGATCCTATTTTTGATCCGGATGCGGTATATGATACCGTCAAAAAGGAATACAAGGCAAAGTTCAATATCGACTGGCTGAATCGTTCCAATGTCAATGACGGACAGGGCCTTGTGATCACCCAAAAAGCCTCGGACGCTTATGGTATCAAGACCCTATCGGATTTACAGCAAAATGCCAAGCAAATACGCTTTGCCTCACAGGGCGAATTTGATGATCGCTCGGACGGATTGCCCGCGCTGGTTGCTAAATACGGCGAATTCGATTTTAAATCCAAGGCCGTTTTTGATAACAGCCTCAAATATGATGTGCTCAAGCAGGATGAGGCGGATGTGACCGTATGCTATACCACCGAAGGCCAGCTTGCAAGCGGCGAATTTCTGGTTTTGGAGGATGACAAAAAGGTTTGGCCGCCCTATCACATTGCCCCCATCATCCGCGGTGAGGTGCTTTCCGGGCATGCGGACCTAGCGGAGCTTATCAATGCCATCACAGCCCAATTGACGCCCGAAAATGTAATTCAGATGAATGCCAAGGTAGATTTGGATCAGCAGGAATATGAAGATGTGGCCAAGGAGTTCTTTGTCCAAATTCGTGACGTTCTGCCCATCTAGTTGAGAGGGTCGAATGAAGGGCATGTGCCCGCCAAAAGATGGGACGATGCAAATGGCAGCAATTGCACTGGAATTTAAATCGGTGAACAAAACCTTTGAGAATGCCCCCGCGGCGGCAGTTTTGGATTTATCTCTGACCGTAGCGCAGGGCGACTTTGTGACCATACTGGGAACCTCAGGATCGGGTAAAACGACCCTCCTTAAGATGGTAAACCGCCTCTATGAGCCGAGTAGTGGGGAGATTTACTTTTTTGGCAGGAATATTGCGGAATTAGATCCGGTGGCGTACCGCCGCAAGATCGGCTATGTGATTCAGCAGGTAGGCTTGTTTCCCCACATGACGGTGGCCCAGAACATTGCGACCGTTCCCAAAATCCTCAAGTGGGAGAAAGCCAGGATCGAGAATCGGATTGACGAGCTGCTGCAGTTGGTGGAACTGGACCCCGGAGAGTACCGAAACCGGTATCCGGCGCAGCTTTCGGGCGGACAGCAGCAGCGCGTAGGGCTCGCGCGCGCTATGGCAGCGGATCCGGATATGATGCTGATGGATGAACCCTTCGGCGCCATCGATGCCATTACCCGGCAAAACCTGCAGGACGCTCTCATTAAAATTCACCGGAAGTTACATAAAACCATCCTCTTTGTCACCCATGATATTCACGAGGCATTCAAGCTTGGCAACAAGGTGATTATTATGGACGGCGCGGTGCTGCAGCAGTATGACACGCCGTACCGGATTTTGCTGCATCCCCGCAATGACTATGTGGCGCGCCTGATTTCCTCCGAGGATCTGGTGCAGCGGTTACAGCTCTTGCAGGCGCGGGCGGTGATGCAGCCGGTGGCCAATTTGCCGCAATCCAAGGGTAGATCGGTGGAGGAAAGTGCGACGTTGGCGCAAGTGCTTGCCCTCTTTATGCAGCATGAGCGCGGGGATATTTGGGTAACGGACATGGGAGGGAATATCCTGGGGAAAATCTGCTGGTCTGATTTGGCGGCTTTGGCCCAAACCGGTGCCCAGGGTTCGTTGTAATCCGGCAAAAACGGCTTTGAACAGGTGACGATATGTTTTCTCTTTCTGCACGTTTCTATCAAAAATTGCTGACCGCCTTCCTGGAGCATTTGACGCTCACGGGAATGACCGTGCTGCTCTCCCTATTGATTGCCATACCCTTGAGCCTCCTGATTTATTATTACAAGCCATTATCCAAAGTCATTTTACCTGTGCTGGGGATCCTTTATTCCATTCCGAGCCTGGCTCTCTTTGCCCTGCTGATTCCCGTTTTGCATCTGGGCCGAACGCCCGCCCTTGTGGTGCTGGTGGCCTACAATCAGTTTATCCTGGTACGCAATATTTTTGCGGGACTCAATACGGTGGATCCTGCTATCCTGGAAGCGGCCAAAGGGATGGGGCTTTCACCTTTACGGATCTTATACTCCATACAGTTGCCGTTGGCGTTGCCTGTTTTCTTGGGCGGGTTGCGCATCAGCATTATTTCTACCATTGGCATCGCCACCATTGCGGCGACCATCAATGCGGGCGGGCTGGGTTCGATTCTTTTTGAGGGACTCAGAACCCATGACATGTTCAAGATGTTGTGGGGAACCCTTCTGGCGGCAATCCTTTCTTTAACTGTCAACTATTTGATCGCCTATTTTGAAAAGAAGGCATGGCAACGGGCCCGAGGGGAGAGGGTGGCGAAATCCCACAACGTGTAGCGGGTGTTGGAAGTTTCTGAATATGCTAAAATAGACATTGATTATTCATATTTTTCTGATAAAATAGCTCCTTGTTCGACATGATATGCCAACGGTTGCAATTCGGCTATGGAAAACATAGCAGAATTGGCCATGCGCCGTTTGAGACGGTGCGGTCTATCAAAATTATGCGCGTGGTCCGTCCCGGCCCACATGCGCCAAAACATCAGGCGCTATTTGTTGTGTATCCGTCGTGGTACGGATTGCAAATCACATGATGTTTTATTGCTGAAAGGAATTTTGGTTTATGCAGTTAACAGAGCGTCCCCTGTTACATATGGGCATTGATATTGGCTCCACCACCATTAAAGTAGCGGCAATGGATGGGGAAGGACAGATTCTCTATAGCCGATACCGCCGCCACCATGCGGATATCCGCGGCGAGATCAAACAGCTTTTCGATGAAATTGCCAGCGACTTAAAAGGCCGCAAGGCCCGCATCAGCATGACGGGTTCTGCGGGACTGGGCCTTGCGAAAGGGCTGGGCATTCCTTTTATGCAGGAGGTCATTGCCGGCACCGCGGCGGTGAACCGCTTTATTCCCGATGCGGACGTGGTGATTGAGCTGGGCGGCGAGGATGCCAAAATCACCTACATGAAACCGGTGGTTTCGCAGCGTATGAACGGAACCTGTGCCGGAGGGACGGGCGCCTTTATTGACCAGATGGCGACCCTGCTGCAAACAGATCCGGCAGGCCTGAACGAACTGGCCGGACAACATAAAACGATCTATACCATTGCTTCCCGCTGCGGCGTGTTTGCCAAGAGTGACGTACAGCCCCTCCTCAATGAGGGTGCGGCGCGGGAGGATTTGGCGGCTTCTGTGTTTCAGGCGGTGGTCAACCAGACCATTGCCGGTCTTTCCTGCGGGCAGCCGATTACGGGCAAAGTGGTATTTCTGGGAGGCCCTCTCTATTTTCTTTCGCAATTGCGCGCTTGTTTTGAGGATACCCTGCGGGTCAAGGGCTGCGTGTTCACCATGCCTGAACATGCGCAGTATTTCGTGGCTATCGGTGCAGCCCTTTCGGCGGAAGGCCTTGTGGTTTCACTGGAGCAGCTGCCCCAGCTTTTGCGGGATATTGGGGATATCGGAGAGGATATCCCACGGCTGCAGCCCCTCTTCCAAAATGAGCTGGAGAAAAAAGCCTTCTATTTGCGTCATGAACAGGATCAAATTCAATACGCGCCCTTAGCCGAGTATCAGGGGCCCTGCTTTTTGGGATTTGACGCCGGGAGCACCACCATCAAAGCAGTCCTGACGGGTCGCGCCAACGAGGTTCTCTATACATATTACCAGTCTAATAACGGCAATCCTATTTTGGTGGCCGTCGAAATTTTGAAAGAGATTTATGCCAAGCTCCCCAAAGGCGCTTATCTGGCCAATACCTGCGCAACCGGTTATGGTGAGGCGCTCCTAAAGACTGCCCTTAATATGGATATGGGCGAAATTGAAACCCTGGCGCACTTTAAGGCAGCCAAGTACTTCGCGCCTGACGTCGATTTCATTGTGGATATCGGCGGGCAGGATATGAAATGTATGCATATCAAGGAAGGCGTTATTGACAGCATTATGCTCAATGAAGCCTGCTCCTCGGGATGCGGCTCTTTTTTGCAAACCTTTGCGGGCACGCTGGGTATGAGCATTGAAGAATTGTCACACAGTGCGATGGAGTCCCGGAATCCGGTGGATCTGGGTACCCGCTGCACGGTATTTATGAATTCCCGCGTCAAACAGGCGCAAAAGGAAGGAGCCGATGTATCGGATATCGCGGCGGGTCTCGCCTATTCCGTCATCCGCAATGCCCTGTATAAGGTTATCAAATTAAAATCGCCTGAGGATATGGGCCGAAAAATTATTGTGCAGGGCGGCACCTTTTATAATGATTCCGTACTGCGCTGCTTTGAACGGGTGTCGGAGCGGAAGGTTATTCGGCCCAGCATCGCGGGGCTCATGGGTGCTTTCGGCGCTTCACTGTTGGCGGCGGAACATTACCGGGAGAAAGCGTCCTCCACTTCCTCTATTATTTCCAGGGAAACGCTGGAAAAGGGATTTACCATGGAGACAGAAACTTCTCACTGCAAGAATTGCGCAAACCGCTGCAAACTGACGACCTCCGTTTTCAATGGCGGTCGCAAGCTGGTGTCCGGCAACCGCTGCGAACGCGGGGAAGGCGTGGTCAGCGAGGATAGCGGTCTGCCAAACCTTTTCGATTTTAAATACAAGCGGGTGTTCCGCTATAAACCGCTGACCGAGGCCGAAGCGGACCGAGGGACAATCGGCATCCCGAGGGCGCTCAATATGTACGAGGACTATCCTTTCTGGTTTACACTGTTGACCAAACTCGGCTTCCGGGTTATTTTGTCGGAGCGTTCTTCTCACAAGGTGTTTGAGAAGGGGATGGACAGCATCTCCAGTGAAAGTGTCTGTTATCCGGCAAAGCTGGCTCATGGTCATGTGGCCTCCTTGGTGGAGAAGGGGATCGGAACCATTTTCTTCCCCTGCATTCCCTATGAGATCAAGGAGAATAAAGACGCCAATAATCACTTCAATTGTCCCATTGTTACCTCCTATCCTGAAGTATTGCTGAACAATATGGATGTACTTAAAAGCGGAAAGGTGCGTTTCATGCATCCCTTCCTTTCGCTGGCGCATGGCAAACGTATGGTGACGCGCATTGTGGAAGAGTTTTCCGATTACGGCGTGACCTTGGCCGAGGCGAAGGAGGCTGTAGCGGCCGCCTATGCCGAACTCGAGGTATGCAAACGCGAAATCCGCGAAAAGGGCCGGGAAGTGATCGATTTACTGGATGAGAAGGGGATCACCGGGATTGTGTTAGCCGGCCGCCCCTATCATATTGACCCCGAAATTAATCACGGGATTCCCCAAATGATCAATTCTCTGGGATTTGCCGTTTTAACCGAGGACAGCATTGCCTACATGGGGCGGGTGAAACGCCCGCTGCGGGTGGTGGATCAGTGGATGTACCACACCCGGCTTTATGATGCGGCTGCCAAAACGGCGCGGAGTAAGAATCTGGAGCTTGTGCAGCTCAATTCCTTCGGGTGCGGACTGGATGCCGTTACGATTGATCAGGTTGCCGAAATTCTAGAAAACGCCCATGGAATTTATACGGTGCTCAAAATTGATGAAATCAACAACCTGGGCGCGGCACGCATCCGGATGCGCTCCCTGAAGGTAGCGATTCAGGAGCGCCGGGAGCAAGGCAAGACGCCGAGGATACATACAGGTGAGGGGGACTATACGCAAAAGCGCATGGAGTTCACCAAGGCCATGAAAGAGAAGCATACCATTATTGCGCCGCAGATGTCGCCGATTCATTTTAAACTCGTGAACGCAGCCTTTGTCCATGCGGGATATCGGCTTAAAGTGCTGGAGCAGGCAACGCCGGAGGATGTGGAAGTCGGGTTGCGGTATGTGAACAATGACGCTTGCTATCCGACCATTATGGTGGTCGGGCAACTCGTGAACGCACTGCTGACGGGCGGCTATGATCCCAAGCGTACCTCCGTGCTCATCACCCAGACGGGCGGGGGATGCCGTGCTACAAATTATATTGCCTTTTTACGCAAGGCCCTCAAGTCAGCCGGACTCGAACAGGTGCCTGTCATTTCCCTGAACGCGCTGGGGATGGAGAAAAATGCGGGATTCAAATTCTCGCTGCCCTTTCTGGATAAGGCCCTTAAATCCTTGCTGCTGGGAGATCTGCTGCAAACGTTGCTTTTACGGGTTCGCCCTTACGAGAAGCGGCTGGGCGCTGCGCAGGAACTCTATGAGCACTGGTTATCGGAATGCGAAAAGCATCTTGCGAAGGAGAGCAAATATTCCTATAAAGGGCTGGTTGATGCTATGGTGAAAGCCTTTGATGCCCTGCCTTTGTTTACGGAAGAACGCAAACCCCGCGTGGGGATTGTGGGCGAAATTCTTGTAAAATATCACCCTGATGCCAACAATCAGGCGGTCAATGTGATTGAAAACGAGGGATGTGAGGCTGCCATTCCCGGCATGATGGGATTCTTTGAATATTGCCTTATCAACACGGTGTTTAAAGAAAAAACATTGGGCACCTCCAAAAAGACCGCTCTCTTCTCTAAAGTGGGCCTCGCCATCATTAAACACTACAGCGACTGCATCAACGCACGGCTCGGCAAATCAATGCGATTTGAAGCCGGGCACAGCATTTGGGCTTTGGCGGATAAAGCAAAGGATATTCTTTCTTTGTGCAATAATTCGGGCGAAGGCTGGTTGCTGACGGCTGAAATGATTGCCTTGATTGAGGAGGGGATTCCGAATATTCTCTGCGTGCAGCCCTTTGCCTGTCTGCCCAATCATGTGACGGGAAAAGGTATGATCAAGGAGCTGCGCCGCCGGTTCCCGCAGGCGAACATCGTGCCCGTGGACTATGATCCGGGCGCCAGCCAGGTCAATCAGATCAATCGAATCAAGCTCATGGTTTCCACCGCTTTCCATGCCCATGACCGTTCCGGACTCGAATATTCGCATGAGTTTGCGCCTGCCGAGATTAACGCCTAAAGGCAAGAAGGCGAGACAAAAATAAGGGGCTGTAGCACAATGAAAATTGTGGTACAGCCCCTTTCTCTTGCCGAAAAGTTGAAAACTTCACTTAAAACCGAACAATTGTGGAAAACTTAGGCATACTGAACCAAGGGTCAAGCCCTCTTAATTAATAACTTTTC
>JAVBST010000024.1:0-15257 GCA_031556545.1 Oscillospiraceae bacterium | reverse complement strand
GCGGTCACGCTGATAGGTGAGCTCTAATTTTTCTTTGGTGCCGTAGAGAATGGCGTTGATGGCATCATCGGGCAGGTCGCCGATGGGTGTGTCTAAGGAAAACTTAAATTTCTTGGACAGCGCCGTGAAATACATGCTGGCAATGCTGTTGTCCACGCTCTGCCAGCCGCTGGCCAACACGCCGCCCTGGTTGAAGCTGAGGTTATAGTCCAAAATCAACGCCGGGTCGACCTTGAGCCGCGAGCCCAACCCCGAGCATTTGGGGCAGGCGCCGTAAGGATTGTTAAAGGAAAACATGCGCGGCGTCAATTCCTCGATGCTCACGCCATGCTCCGGGCAGGCATAATTCTGAGAAAATTCCAGCGGCTCCCCGTCAATCACATCAATATTGACCAAACCTCCCGCTATCGAAACAGCGGTTTCCACAGAATCGGCCAGCCGTGTGCGGATCTCCTCCTTCATCACAAGGCGGTCCACAACAATTTCAATCGTATGCTTTTTGTTTTTCTCTAAAGCGATCGTCTCGGAAAGCTCATAAAGAATTCCATCCACGCGTACCCGGACATAACCGGCCTTGCGGGCGGCATCCAGTTCCTTGACATGCTCGCCCTTACGCCCGCGCACTATGGGCGCAAGAATCTGCATCCGTGCGCCCTCGGGCAGCTGCATGACCTGATCCACGATCTGGTCAATGGTCTGCTGCTTAATTTCCCGCCCGCAGATGGGACAGTGCGGAATTCCGATACGTGCATACAAAAGGCGCAGATAATCATAAATTTCCGTCACGGTACCTACCGTGGAACGCGGGTTCTTGGAAGTGGTCTTTTGATCGATAGAGATAGCAGGCGAAAGCCCTTCAATGGAATCCACATCGGGCTTCTCCATTTGCCCCAAAAATTGCCGGGCATAGGAAGAGAGGGATTCCACGTACCGCCGTTGCCCCTCCGCATAGATGGTATCGAACGCCAAGGAAGATTTACCGGAACCTGACAAGCCCGTGAACACCACCAGCTTATCCCGCGGAATCTCCAAGTGAATATCCTTTAGATTATGCTCCCTGGCGCCCCTAACGACAAGATTTTTCGTCACAAATTCAGCCTGCTTTCCTTGCAATATCAAAGATCATGGAACCGGAACCGATTTGCAGGCTCCCCGCACTGCTGCTCGAGCTCCCGACACTGGACGAGGACTTGTGCCTGGATTTTAACAGGCGATTCCCAAGCCAAAAACAACCAACTCCCAAAATGAGTACCGCCAGGATCGCCGAAATCAGTTTAATGTACCATTGATCTTGTGCTTCCATATTCCACTTCATTCCCCTTTTTCAAATACCATGATCACAGCTTGCACTTGCTAACCTTGCCGGAGCGCATTAATCCTGTCACGAAGATAGGCAGCGTGCTCAAACTCCAGAAGCTTGGCCGCGATCTTCATTTCCTTTTGCAGCGTGGCAATCATGGCCTCGCGCTCATGGCGGCTCATCCGGCCGGCCGACTTATGGCTATCGAGCTTCTCTTTGCTTGTAATTTCAAGAATTTCGTGCACATTTTTCTGGATGGTGGTAGGCGTAATGCCGTGCTCTTCATTATATGCCATCTGCTTTTGCCGACGGCGCAGCGTTTCCCCGATGGCTCTTTCCATGGAAGGCGTCACTGTATCGGCGTACATAATCACTTCGCCATGCGCATTGCGGGCCGCACGGCCAATGGTCTGAATGAGGGAGGTTTCCGAACGGAGGAACCCCTCCTTATCGGCATCCAGAATAGCTACAAGAGAAACCTCAGGTAAATCCAAACCTTCCCGCAGCAGGTTAATGCCTACCAAAACATCAAATTCACCCAGCCGCAGATCCCGTAAGATCTCCATGCGCTCGATGGTATCAATATCATGGTGCATATAGCGCACCTTAATACCCATATTCTCAATATAGTCGGTCAGGTCTTCGGCCATTTTCTTGGTCAGGGTGGTGATGAGCACACGCTCTTTTTGCTCCACGCGCTGATGAATCTCGGCAATCAGATCATCGATCTGCCCCTGAGTGGGTTTGACCGTAATCTCGGGATCCAACAGACCCGTAGGCCGGATTAACTGTTCCGCAATCTGGGCGCTATGCTCACGCTCAAAGGGACCCGGCGTCGCACTGACAAAAATGGCCTGTCCCACCCGGCTGTAGAATTCGTCAAAGGTTAAGGGCCGATTGTCAAATGCAGAGGGCAAGCGGAACCCAAATTCCACCAGATTTTCCTTTCGGGCGCGGTCGCCGCCATACATGCCCCGCACCTGCGGCAGGGTCACATGGGACTCGTCCACGATCAGCAGAAAATCCTCCGGAAAATAATCAAACAAGGTAAAGGGGGCGACCCCTGAGGGACGGCCCGACATCACGCGGGAGTAATTCTCAATACCTTTGCACATCCCGGTTTCTCGCAGCATCTCAATGTCATACTCCGTACGCTGCATAATGCGTTGGGCCTCAATGAGCTTACCCGCTTCTTGGAACCGGGCAACCTGCTCCCGCATCTCCTGATGAATTTTGGCCAGGGCCTGTTCCATTTTTTCGGGCGGCACAATATAGTGAGAGGCCGGATAAATAGCCGCATGCTGCCGCAGACCCCGCACTTCTCCCGTCAGGGCATGAATATCACTGATGCGCTCCACTTCATCGCCAAAAAATTCCACCCGAATGGCTTCCTCGTTGGAATACGCAGGAAAAATCTCCACAACATCGCCGCGCACCCGAAATTTATTACGAATAAAATTGATATCGTTACGCTCATATTGCAGCTCCACCAGTTTGCGCAGCAAATCATCGCGCTTTTTCTGCATACCGGGGCGCAGTGAGATCACCATGTTTCGGTAATCAATAGGATCCCCCAAGCTGTATATGCAGGAAACACTGGCTACAATAATGACGTCCCTCCGTTCGGAAAGGGAGGAAGTTGCCGAGTGCCTGAGCTTGTCAATCTCGTCATTGATGGCGGAATCCTTTTCGATATAAGTATCCGTCGTGGGAATGTAGGCTTCCGGCTGGTAATAGTCATAGTAGGATACAAAATATTCTACTGCGTTTTCGGGGAAAAGCTCCCGCAGCTCACTGCAAAGCTGAGCCGCCAGCGTTTTATTGTGGGCCAGCAGCAAGGTTGGGCGGTTGACGCGCGCCACAATATTGGCCACGGTAAAGGTTTTACCGGAGCCCGTTACGCCAAATAACGTCTGCTCCCGATAGCCATTGTTGAGTCCCTCCACCAACATGTCAATGGCTTCAGGCTGGTCGCCCATGGGTTTATAGTTGGAAACCAGTTTAAATTGATCCATCGCTCTTCTCCCGCCTTATATAAATAATGCGCCAAACGCATTACTGTCCGCCATAGAATAGTATTCTTCATTGGCAAAGATAATATGATCAATCAGCTTGACGCCCACCGACTCCAGCGCCGTAACAAGAGAACGGGTCGTATCCAAATCGCTTTTGGAGGGTACGGGCATCCCGTGGGGATGGTTATGCGAAAGAATCGCGGCCGTACTCTGATGACGCATACAAAGCTCCATGATTTTGCGCAGGTTCACATCTGTAATATTGACAGTTCCTTGTGAAACGGTCGAACAGTTTTTGATCACACATTTATTGTCTAAACAAATAAGAACCACCCGCTCATCCGTATGTCCAATAAATTTGGGCATGAGAAAATCGACAGCGTCCTGCGTTTTATGAATACTCTTGATATCCCCCGCTTTATCGTCCAAATACCGCCTGCATAGGTCCGGAATCATCTTAAGCAGAACCGCGCTGTTTTCTCCGATCCCTTTGACTTTCAGCAGTTCTTCATAAGGTGCGTCAAACGCCGCCGACAGTGAGCCGAAGGCATTAATCAAGCGATGCGCAAATTCATTGGTATCCTGGCGGGGAACCGAAAAAAACAGAAGCAATTCCAATACATTATGAGGTTCAAAGGGATCCAGGCCCTCCTGTAAAAAACGCTGTTTTAAACGGGCTCGATGCCCATCATGCAACACCCTCGCCTCCCACATGCATCTTTTTACGCAAAATCACTTGCTCAATTTCCGGCTGCCCGGCTTTACCAGTTCCAGCTTTCCTTCCTTACAAAGCGGACATTCCTCCGGCAGGTAGGAAGTAACATCCAGCGAAATCACCGATTTAAAGGGGACGCCGAAATCCATCTTGCCACCCGTGCGGTCCACAATGGCGCCCACGCCGGCAACAACACCGCCCAACTCCCGTATCAGCGCCATCACTTCAAAAACGGAGCCGCCGGTGGTCACGACATCCTCCACCACCAGCACACGCTGTCCTTCCTGGATGGTAAAGCCGCGGCGCAGACACATCTTTCCGTTTTCATCCCGCTCGGTGAAGAAATTCTCCGTCTTCGTATGACGGCTTACTTCATAAGCCATCTGCACCGCGCCCATGGCAGGACCTACCACCAACTCAATATGGTCCTCCTGAAAACGTTCTGCTAAATCCGCGCAGAGCGCCTCACTATATTTTGTATTGCGAAAAATCTTGGCGCACTGTAAATAACGGTTGCTGTGGCGGCCCGAGGTCAGCAAAAAATGTCCTTCCAATAAAACGCCCGCCTCTTCTAAAATAGCAAAAACTTTGTCTTCTCTCATGTGTCAACAGACTCCCTTTCCTGGAATTTCAAATCCTTGTGGTTACGACTCCTGCCTTTGCATATAGGCCTTTTGAGGAAAGCTCTTATAACCGGAGTCAAATTGGCTACGGCCGTCAAAAACGGCGCGGCCTTCCTGTAACGTGTGTCCGCAGATTGGTCACATGCGCACTATCTAAATTGTTATTATACCGCATTTGGATGCTTTTGAAAAGCCAAGTTTCCACAGGCATCATAATATTTTTATGGACTTGTCCGCGATAAAATATACATAATAGATAAAAGCAATTGTTTCTGTCTGCTTCTGGTGGGAAGTAGCGTGGATGAATTTATTTTCTAAATGAATAATAATTTCTGCCTTTGACAAACGTTTACTGCATTTTTTTTGGGGCATACCAATGGCAGAAGAATGTGAAGGGAGGTTATCGCATGGGCAAAAACAAGCCGGAAAATCCAAAAACCAAAAACCGAAATGCCGAATCACAGCAGCTCGACCGCAAAAAAATGCCCCGGGGCGTGAATAAGCAGGGCTCCTCACAAGGCCCTAAGTAAGCGTTGCCTAATACGCACAGACGGAGGCATTCCTTATGTATGGAAATCTCAAAATACATCAATATGCGGACGGCACTTGCGACGTCATCCTGGAGTATAGCTCCAACGAGCCCGAGTTTGCGCTGGATTTTATGTCTACAAGCCTGGAGTCTTTTCAGCGCGCCATTAAAAGATCCACCAAAAATCTCAAAGTACGCAGCGTCAAGATATTGGTGGCGGGGGTGCTGGTCTCCACCATTGCTTTCTCCACGTTATTTCATGGCTCTGCCGCCGGTTCCGATAAATACAGCATGGCTTACATCTACACCGGCACCACAGCCCAACAAATCAGCTATATTGAGCGTACCAACAGTTCGCTTGACACCGTTTCGCCCAACTATTTTGATATTAACACGGATGGTAGCTTAAAAGTAAATCCCATCAGCCAAGATTTTGTGAACCGGGCGCATGCCTTGCATATGAAAGTGGTTCCCTATCTGAGTAACAACTGGGACCGGCAAGGCGGGATCAATGCCCTGAAAAACTACAACGCGCTGGCCACGCAACTGGCCACTCTCATCGCCAACAACAATCTGGACGGTATCAATATCGACATTGAAAACGTGACCGAACTGCAGCGGGATCAATACACGGCCTTTGTGGCGTCATTGCAGGCCAAAATCCCCGAAGAAAAAGAAATATCCGTGGCGGTGGCAGCCAATCCCAACAACTGGACGACCGGCTGGCACGGATCCTATGACTACGCCAAGCTGGCACAATACGCAGATCATCTTTTAATTATGACCTACGACGAGCATTTCCCGGGTGGCAGCGCCGGGCCGATCGCCAGTATCGGATGGGTGGAGAATTCTGTCAAGTATGCACTGAAGCACACTTCATGCGACAAAATCATGCTGGGCCTCCCCTTCTTTGGCCGTATCTGGAGCAGCGACGGCAACTTTATGGGCAACGGCTTAAATCTGACCAGCGTCAACAGTGCCATATCCACTTACAATGCAAAGGTGAGCTATGATCCCACGTATCAGTCCCCCAAAGCCGAGTTTACCATTACAGACAAAACCGCCGGGGGCACCTTGACCGGCAAAGCGCTGAAAGCCGGCAATTATACCATCTGGTACGAAAATAACGACTCCTACGCCGCAAAGCTCGCTTTGGTGGGAAAATATAACCTTAAGGGCGCCGGTTCATGGGCGCTGGGGCAGGAGCCCGCTAACTTCTGGGACAATTACGGTACCTGGCTCAACGGGGCCGTTGCTGTCGATGCGCCAACCGCACCGAGCACGCCCACCGCACCCACTGCGCCTACAACACCAACCACTCCCACTGCGCCCGCCACTTCCAACACCAAAACCGGTACGGTTATCGGCGGAGACCTCAATGTCCGAAGTACGCCTTCCGCAAAGGGTACTATCGTTACCATACTCCCCAACGGCTCAACGGTCAACATCGACAATACCTTGGGTAACTGGTACCGGATTACCCTGGACAACGGTTCTGCCGGTTATGTCAGCAGCGAATATATCCGCTTTAATACCCCTGCCGCAACGCAAGCCGGTACCGTTAACGTGAGCAGCGGTAGCCTTAATGTCCGCAGTTCTCCCTCCACAGGCGGCAGTATTTTGACGACCCTCACCAATGGCACCCCTGTTAACATCGTCGAAACGCTACCGGACTGGTATCGTATAACCTTGAGCAACGGCACTACAGGCTATGTCAGCCGCAATTTTATTACCCTGAACACCGGCGGTAGCCAGGCGCCCGCGCCCAGCACCCCCGCTACGAACACCAAAACTGCTTCCACCACGGTAACCCTGCGTTCTACCCCTACCGCCAACGGCACTGCCCTCGGCACCCTGCTCCAAGGAACCTCGGTAAAAGTACTGGGAACTGTCGGCAATTACAGTATTATTTCTTATAATGGCCGAAACGCTTACTTGCTCAGTCAATATCTTAAATAGGCAGGATAGAAGCACAAACCCTCTATGGCCATCCCCGAACCGGGAATTGCCATAGAGGGTTATTTTTTAATTGCCAGAGTCAAGAGTATTGCCGGAATAAACGATTGGACATCGCTTGCTTAGCTGCCAATCCGAGCCAAAGGTTGAGCAGTCGCACTCCCTGCCTCAAGCAGCGGGTATGAACAAGCGGTTATATTTTTTGGCTGAATTCAAAAATCCGTTCAGGCAGTTCCGATTCATCCGTAGAAACCGTAAAGACGAAGCGGGTATTGGAGATCACCGATAATTTTTCGACCTTTTCCAGAAAATCAGCCAGCGCTTCTAAATCCCGGCTGCCAATTCTCAAGGTTGCATCCACCAGAATATCCGTTACATCATAATTGCCTGCACATATGCCGCTCAGGAAACCATAGAACGCCTCGAAGCCCTGAATATTATAATGGTCCGTGTCAATCAGGCGCGCCCTGTAGTTGACGTCGTAGGTTAATTTCTTGCCTTTTTCCACACATACAACGTTGCCCTTGCTTACTTCCACCGCATCATTGACCATCTGAATCAGCTTCTTGGTTTTGCCGCATCCCTTGTTTCCAATAATAAGAGATATCATTTTAAACGCCTCCTATATATTTTATAATCCGCATGCTCTGTGGCAGACAACGCGCTATCCCAGTCTCGCTTCCAAAGCCGCGCGTTCCTTTTCATAGCCCGGTTTTCCCAGCAGCGCAAACATATTGCGTTTATAGCTTTCCACGCCCGGCTGATCAAAAGGATTCACACCCAATACATAACCCGAAATGGCACAGGCCTTTTCAAAGAAATAAATCATATAGCCGAGCTCTTCCTCATTCACGGCCGACACTTCCAGCAGGATATTGGGTACGCCGCCATCGGTATGGGCCAGCACGGTACCCTCAAAGGCCTTCTGGTTCACAAAGGAAACCCCCTTGCCCGCAAGGAAATTGAGTCCGTCTATATCCTCTGGATCCGTAGGAATGGTATACTCCTGCTTGGGGGCTTTAAAGGTTACCACTGTCTCAAAGAGATGGCGGGCGCCCGACTGAATATACTGCCCCAGGGAGTGCAAATCAGTGGAAAAAACACAGGACGCAGGGAAAATACCTTTGTTATCCTTGCCCTCACTCTCACCATAAAGTTGTTTAAACCACTCCGCCATGAGGGCGAAGCGCGGTTCATAACTGACCAGCAGTTCCAGCTGCTTACCCTTACGGTAGAGGATATTGCGGATAGCCGCATATTGATAGCAATCGTTTTGATGCATATCGGGATTGGCAAGCTCGGTTTGCGCCTGCTGTGCTCCGTGCATCAGCATTGCAATATCCGCGCCGCTCACCGCAATAGGCAAAAGTCCCACTGCCGTCAACACCGAGAAACGCCCGCCAATATCATCGGGAACCACAAAGGTTTCATAACCCATACGGTCAGACAGGCCCTTAAGGGTGCCTTTTGCTTTATCCGTGGTGACAAAAATGCGCTTGGCGGCCTCATTCGCACCATATTTTGTCTCCAGCAAATTTTTAAACACCCGGAAAGCGATCGCCGGTTCTGTGGTCGTTCCGGATTTGGAGATAACATTAATGGAAATCTCTTTGCCTTCACAAATTTGCAGCAGTTCGTTCAAATCCGAGGAACTGATGGAATTGCCCGCAAAATAGATAGCAGGCGTCCCCTTGCGCAATTCATTGTAGTGGGCTGAGTGTAGAAATTCAATCACGGCACGCGCGCCCAAATAGGAACCTCCGATTCCAATCACAATTAAAATATCAGAATTTTGCTGGATGGTTTTTGCCGCCGTCTGAATCCGTGCAAATTCCTGCTTATCATATCCGGTGGGCAGGTTTAGCCAGCCGGTAAATTCGCTTCCTGGGCCCTTTCCATTGTGCAGGAGGTCATGTGCCAACCGGATTTGCGGCGCCATAGCGTCCATCTCGTGCTGCTCAATAAATTCCGAGGCATAGCGCGCGTTGAGTTTCATTGACATGTGTTTAACCAGTCCTTTTCCTTTGAAGTCGACATCCTTAAAAACACCATAAATTGCATCTGGAACCTACTCGATTACTCCGGCATTGCATTACAGGAATCTTGAGAAAAGCGCATAATATGTTGGAGTAACTATATTTATTATTCTACATGATACCCGCATACATTGCAAGACAGCAGCAGATCTTTTTAAAATATTTTACACTTGCCGTCTCACATGCATACTATGGCACGCAACAGGCGCCCAAAAGCTTTGCCAAATAGCAGTTTGGGAACCGATTCCTGGGCTACAATGTCATACTTCGTCAGCTTCTCATCATCCAGCGCAATGACCACCTCGCCCAGAATCTCTCCTTCCTCGATAGGCGCCTCCACGGAATGCGATAGGGTAACAGTCTTCGTAATATCGGCCTCTCTCCCCTTTTTCACCAGCACCGGCTTAGTCTCCCGCAGCACGGGGGTTATTGTTGTCGTTACGCCATGCAGAACCTTGACGGGCTGCAATTCGCTCATATCGATTTCGGGTTTGACAAAGGCCCAGTTGGCGAAGCCCCAGTCCAGCATGGCTCTTGCGCCCGCAAAACGCAGTTCACTGGTTTCGCCATCTAGCACGACCGCCACCAGATTGAGGCCATCGCGCTCGGCCGTGGCGGAAAGGCAGACGCCCGCTTTGGCCGTGGTTCCGGTTTTAAGGCCCGTAATCCCCGGATAGGTACGCACAAGGCGGTTGGTATTAACGAGCTCCGTTTCCCCGTTTCGCAAACTGTCCATCCAAATCGTGGTGTAATTGCGAATTAGATCATACTTAATGAGAGCGGCGGACATGAGCGCAATATCATAAGCGGTGGTGATATGATTGGTGACGGTATCATCAAGGCCGGTGCAGTTTTCAAAATGGGTGTCCTCCATGCCCAGCTCTTTGGCTTTGGCATTCATCTGCTCCACAAAGGCCTGCTCTGTCCCTGCAATTTGCTCCGCCAATACCACGCAGGCGTCATTGGCGCTCGCCACCGCCGCCGCTTTGAGCAGATCGTCCACCGTCATGGTTTCCCCAGGCTCTAGCCAAATCTGGGAGCCGCCTTTGCCGCAGGCATCCGGGCTGGCGGTCAGTACATCCGTCAACTTTAGTTTGCCCGCATCCAGCGCTTCCATTACCAATAAGAGGGTCATTATTTTTGTAATGGAGGCAGGATATCGTTTTTCTCGCGCATTTTTCTCCATTAATATTTTCCCCGTCTCCGGCTCCATTAGGATGGCGGATGTCGCCTTGACCGACACCGCCATGCTTTCCGCTTCAGACAGTTCGGCGGGTGTGCCATCCGGCTGAGGAGATTGTTCGGAAACCACATCTAATGTCTCTTCAGATAGTACCTCCTGCACCGATAATGCATCCGCGTAAACCGGTATGTTGAAAACAGAAATCATCATGACCCACACGAGACACAGCGCCATAAGCTTCTTCATCTGCATCGCCATCTTCCTTTCGTTCCAGAAAAACTTTATGGGATCTGTACCGTTTTTAGAAAGGACAGATTCTCCTAGTAATTCTATGCGACAAATGCAGCTTGTATATCTTGCAAAAACAAAGAAAGTGCCGTAAAACGGCACTCAAGGTTGTACTTTTTATTTTCATTTTTTGACCTTATCCAAGCATCCGCGTCATTACTTCGCCAAAAACCTGTCGATGGCCTTAAAAAAAGCAGGATCTTCGCGCTCACATTGCAGGACAATGGGCTGGTTTAAATCCAAACTAAAAATCCCCATAATGGATTTGGCATTGATTACATACTTCCCTGAAACGATCTCCATATCGAAGTTATATTCATTGGCAATATCCACAAAGCTTTTTACATCGTTAATGCTGGGCAACATCATGGTCACTGTTTTCATATATAGCCCTGCCTCCCTTTATATGTATGATGAATTTTGTTTACGCCGGCACTGCAAAAGTGTCGTCCGCGGCACGCAGGTACCCCTCTGCAAGCTACGGGACAGCACTTGCTCGGCTATAAGTCCGCCCCCAGTGGTGGGGTACGCGAAACGTCAAGCCCTATCTGCGCGTGGAACAATCTGTATCCCTAAATTTCTGTAAACCATGTTACCACCATATCGGCTATCCGTCAAGCCGCCGCACTTGTATTTAACAGAAATTTAAGATATAATTACCCTGTTTTTGATAGGCGGAGTCGCCTCCATTACAATATGATGAAAAAAGGATTGTTTGTTAGCATGCGGGTCGCTTTTTATACGCTGGGCTGTAAAGTGAATAGCTACGAAACCCAAGCGATGTTGGAAAATTTCAAAAAATCAGGCTTCGAGATTGTGGAGCCCCATGAGCCTGCGGATATTTATATTGTCAATTCCTGTACGGTTACAGCCGTCAGCGATCAAAAAACCCGGCAGGCAGTACGCCGGTTGAAACGCAGCCACCCGGCTTCGGTGTTGGTGCTGACCGGCTGTATGCCCCAGGCCTATCCCGAGGCCGCAAACGCCCTAGAAGAGGCCGATATTGTCATTGGCAACACCGGCAATGCGCATCTTGTACAATATATAGAGGATTACTACCAGAACAGCCGCCACATTTTCGAGGTGCGTCCCCATACGCAACAGGAAGCCTTTGCCGCCTCTTCCATCTCCGCGTTCGAGGACCGTACCCGGGCTTTTGTCAAAATTCAGGACGGCTGCGACCGCTTTTGCGCCTATTGCATTATTCCCACGGCACGCGGACGGATCCGTTCCCGCTCCCTGAGTGATATCCGCACAGAGCTCGATAGCCTCGTTGCAGCCGGCTACCGGGAAGCGGTATTAACCGGAATCAACCTCTCAGCCTACGGGCGGGATCTCGGCATCCCTTTCACAGACGCCATCCAGGCCGCGCAAGAATCGGGACTTGAAAGAATCCGGCTGGGTTCTCTGGAACCGGACTATATTACGGAAAGCATGATTGATACACTCAAAAATTATGGAAAGCTGTGTCCCCAATTTCACCTCTCTTTACAAAGCGGCTGTGATGAAACACTGCGCCGCATGAACCGGCATTATACTGCCGCACAATACAAAGCGCTCTGTGAACAATTGCGTTCGGCCTTCCCTGATGCCGCCATCACCACCGATATCATGGCGGGATTCCCGCAGGAAACGGAGGTGGAATTTGCCGCTTCCATCGCCTTTGCGGAATCGCTCAGCTTCGCCAAAGCCCATGTCTTTCCCTACTCTCCCCGTCCCGGCACTGCGGCGGCAAAAATGGCGGGACAGATTCCAAACGCTGAAAAACAGCGGCGGGCCAAACAAATGGCCTCTGTCTGCGAAGAAGGCCGTCTGCGCTTTTTACAGGCTCAAACGGGGAAAACGGTTCCGGTATTGTTCGAAACCCGTGGCAACAAGAATACGTATGAGGGATATGCGCCCAATTATACCCCGGTCAAAGTAAAAAATTGCGAGAAAAATCTGTGCGGCCAAATTTGCGATGTGAAAATTTTGAGCAGCGATGGGCAGAGCTGTTATGGAGCTTTAGCTGCACAGAAATAGTGGCTTGTCGCCTAAAATCATGAACAGAGGAAGACCTTTTGGCACTCCAAAAAGGTCTTCCTCTTCCATTTGCGGGGTTTCATTACAGGATAATGCAAATCAGGCCTGAGCAGCCTTCGTTGATAATCCGCTCCAGGGTCTCCTGTAGCTTCATGCGGGCTTCTGCCGGCATTCGGTACAACTTATTGTGCAGGCCTTCGTTCACTAGCTCGTGCAGGGATTTTCCGAAGATATTGGATTCCCAAATCTTAGCGGGATTCTCCTCGAACTCCTGCAACATGTAGTTGACCAGCTCTTCCGATTGCTTCTCGCTGCCCACAATCGGAGAAACCTCGGTAGTGATATCAGCCTTTAGCATATGGATGATTCGAAACAAACAGATGTATTTTTTTTCGATCGTTTGAGGGTATAATCCATACTATCATTAAGCACCTTAAAGTAAATTTTCAGGTCGATTACTTTTTTGTTCTTTGTCTCATAAACTTCAATTTTATCCAATAACGAATCGATGATGGCGTTGTCAAAACCCTTATCAAAATTAAGTTCATCGGTGATTATTTTACGTAATGTTTCTACACTATTCGCAATTTCTCTATTCTTCAGTTCTTGTATTTGAAATTCTTCCCGCTGGATTTTCAGTTTGTCGATTTCACTATTAAACTGGTTGTTTCTCAATGCAAACTCGTCATCCGAAACTTTACCATCAATACTCAACTGGAGCAATTTATCCTTCATTTTTATAATTCTGTTAATTTCAACTTGATTGGCCGCAATATCCTCTTTGATCTTAGATTCACCACTAGTCGCTTCATAGGTTTTAACGAGGGAATGAATAATACTGGCTCGTTCCTGAATAACAGCATTGTAAGCTTCTTTCATCACCAAATCCAGTTCGGAAGTATAAATCAAGGGCGATGAGCAGCCTGCCTTTCCCTTTTCTTGATAACGCTTGCACATCCAAACTTCCTTATCCCCAGAAGCGTATCGATAAAGGGCTCTATAATAGGGCAGATTGTGGTGCATACAAAAGATTTTCCCACTATACGCATACTTATTTTGATAGCTTGTTTTATTTGTCGAAGATTGCTTTTGGCTACGCACTCTTAAAATATAATTCGCTTTTTCCCAGATCTCAGGGGTTACAATGGGGGGAACATTTTCTTCGTCTTTATACATAACCCATTCAGTTTGATCCAAGTATTTCCTATCGTTCAGCTTGTAATCAATCTTATGGGTTTTGTTTCCACAGTAATAACCCATATATTTGGGATTGCATATGATATTCCGTATTGTAGTAAAGGAAAAATCATTTCCTCTTGAGTTGGAATACCCTTTCTCACTTAATGCGGCGCTTATGGAACGAATCCCCATGTTTTGTGTGGCATACATATCAAATATATCCCTTACAATTTGTGCCTCCTCCTCCACAATCACCAATTTCCCATTATCTTTTTTGTATCCCCATATCATACTATTGCCCAGAACAACACCGTTTTCTATAGATCTTTTGAAACCAAACTTAACTCTTTCAGAAAGTTTTCTTACTTCATCTTGCGCAATACTAGACATAATGGTTAACCGTAACTCAGAATCCGGCATTAAGGTATTGATGTTGTCAGATTGAAAAAACACGCCAACACCATGCTTCAACAACTCTTGTGTGAAAGCAATACTGTCTAACGTGTTACGAGAAAACCTCGATATTTCCTTTGTGATAATAAAATCAAATTTATGAAGCTTCGCATCCTCAATCATTTTTAAAAAAGCTTCTCTTTTATGAACGCTTGTCCCACTCAAACCTTCATCAATATACCCATCGCAAAACACCCAATTTGAATTGCTGCGAATAAAATCTTCATAGTATTTGATTTGTGCGCCTAGGGAATGAATTTGTTCATCCTTGTCTGTTGAGACTCGCGCATAATAAGTTACTATGAGTTTAAGATCAAAAATTGATTTGCCTGTGTTTAACTGTCTCCGAATATCATATAAGTCCATAAAAGCACGCTCCTGTTATATCGGTCTGTTATAACTAATTATAACAATCCAATCATATAAGTCAACACTTTAAAATGATTTCTTTTGCTTTTATGTACATTTCTTCTGTAATTGCGCCTTGTTGATAAAGGCGTTCATTTACGGTGAGTTTCAATTGTATCTCAAACAGCCGCATTGCCTCTTCGTTGACAGTTAGTCCATTTTGTAATTGTTTCACAACCATCACCTCTTCAGAAATATATGTACAATAATTGCTTTGTATGATTGGATTTCGCCCTTCTCCAAGCAAAGCTTGGAGAAGGGGATTTTTATCGCTTTAGCTTGCTGAAATTAAATTGCTTCTGGAGCGGCATATAGAGGATGAAAAGGAATTCAAGGATAACATCGTTGCGATGAATGAAATCAATATGGAATTCACTAAAACGCAATGCCGCAACATTATCAAGACTACTTTTTATGATAGATTGTAAAATGAAGTGCGCCACCCAGAAAGGACAAAAAAGATAGCCCATAATGGAAACTTCGTGTAGAATGGAGTTGAAAAGACAACATTCGAACGGAGGCAACCATATGAGCTACCACCATCTTACCA
>JAVBST010000016.1:0-31812 GCA_031556545.1 Oscillospiraceae bacterium | reverse complement strand
TCTGGCGGGGGGGGGTTTCCTTTTTCGCAACTTTTTTTTTGATTATGTTTTTTTTTTTGTGTGTTTAAAAATACTACAAAAAACGCTGGGGCCCCCGCCCCCCCCGGGGCGCCTCCCTCCACATAGGGGACTCCGGCGTTTAAATCCAGGCATTTTGTGGACTCTCATCTGCCAAAGTAAGCGCCTTAAGCTTTCCGGACCGGAATCCAGATTTCGCTGCGGGTATCCGGTTGACTGCCGTCCTCGTCAAAATAGACCTCGATATCGGGTGCATTGCCGTATTCATATCCGGAGGTGGGCAGCCATTCCGTAACAATGCGTCTTTGCAAATCCTGGATGGCGGTGGGGATGGGACCGATGCATGCAAAGATGGCCCAGGTAGCCTCCGGGATGATCAGCTCCTCCATGCCGGGCGGAGGCGCTTTATGGGTCGGTGCGGCAATATAATAGTCGAAGGTACTGTTGGCGGAGGGGACCGTGTCGCAGCAACTGATCCCCAGCATGCCATGCGGTTCGCCCTCCAGCAAAGAGGCAATTTGCGCGATCCTACCGCTGTGCATGTGCGCTTGCCAGAATTTTGGAATCGCCTCATAACACTGCCCACTTTCCATCGTGGTGGTTAGTTTGATGCCCACGGCGCGGAATGCGCTTTTTACTTCCATACGGTATTGCATCAGAGTCGCTCCTTTGATTGAGATTTGAAAGGTGATGGGAGGATAGGCCTTTAAAGGAACGCCGTTTCCCCGGGCGGCATGGGGGGGTGACGCCATGCAGGGTCTGAAAGGCGCGGGTGAAAGCGGTCGGAGAATCATAGCCGTAGCGCAGGGCCACTTCGATTACTTTGTCACGGCTGTTTTGCAAATCAAAGGCGGCCAATGCCAACCGCCGACAGCGGATATATTCGGATAAGGGAACTCCCGCCATATAAGAAAATATCCGCTGAAAATGATAGGGGGAGCAACAGGCCTTTTGTGCGATGGTGCCGTAATCTATAGTATCGGCAAGATTGCCCTCTATGTAGGCCAAGGCATCACTCATTCTTTGCAGCCACTCCAAAGCCATCTCTCCTTTCCCTTCCAGTGTAACATCTTTGCTGGTGCGCTGCCTCTCATTTCTTGCACGCTTGTGAGAGCCAAGTGGGTTCATGTGAGATTCAGCACCATGATATAATCGTCCTCATTTTCCGCGGCAATCACAAAGCCTAAGCGCTGATACCATTTGAGTGCATAGTTGGTTTTATCTACATGCAGAGCGGCTTGTGCATAGCCTTTTTTCTTTAAATACTGGATCATCTGATCCATAAGTACCGTGCCAATCCCTTGGTTTCGGTATTCCTGCTTGACGGAAATGGCGAACTGGGGCGCCTGGTCATCAATAATGGGATATCCTTTCAGCTTGGATGGCAGTACCCTGACCCAGACAGCGCCCATAATCGTGCCGTCATGGTCGGCGACCAAGCAGGAATCCCCTTTCTGCCCGAAATTCTGAATATATACCGAAACTTCCGGGCTTTTCAAGATTTCCCGGGGATAAGGCGCTTTGCCTTCCGGCAGAAAGACGGCATCATAGAGCCGGTCTTCCAGTACAGAGCGTTCTTGCGCCTTGAGTTCACGAATGGTATAAGGATATACAGGTTGTGTAATGGTATCCAGCTCCTTTCCTGGCCATCAAGGCGGAGGAAGAATTATTGTATCCATTATAACAATTTGCAAGAGGAAAAAAAGGTTTCAGTTGGGAAATTGTGGTTGACTTCTCTTAGAGAAGACAGTATCATTATTACTAATATGATCTAAAAGCATACTGGGTTGTTTGGGCGAGGATTCAGGGAGACCAGGTGGAAGAGGTGTAAAATGAAAGGTGAACTCACATTATCGGATATTCTCTACATCTTAAAACGTCGTTGGTTTATCATCTTAGGGAGCGCCATCTTGGGGCTGGTGGTGGCATTCCTGATTTCCAACTATTTTATTACCCCCAAGTACACTTCCTCTACAGAATTGTATGTGTACGGCAGATCCCTTGAGAACGGGAATAATACTACGGGTGGCAATGACAACTTGAATGAACTGAACTATTCGCAGAAATTGGTCAGCACTTACATTGTGGTCCTGCAAAACCGCGATACCTTGGAGAAAGTAGCGGAAAAGCTGGACAATAAGGTTAGCGCGGGACAGTTGAAGGCCTACCTCTCGATGGGGGCAGTAAACCAGACGGAGGTGTTGCGAGTCTCGGCGGTGACGGAAGACCCGCAGCTTTCCGCCGATATATGCAACGCGATGGGAGCCGTGGCGCCGGATGTCCTGATGGATATTGTGAAAGCGGGATCCGTGTCGGTGATTGGCAAGGCCCGTGTCTCATCAACGCCGACTTCGCCGAATATTCAGCGAAATAGTTTGTTGGGCATGTTGATTGGCATCATACTGTCGGCCGGTGTTTTGTTGCTCTTGTTTCTTTTGGATAACACGGTGAAAGGGGAAGAGGATTTACGCCTGCACATCGAGGTTCCGGTGCTGGGCGAGGTTCCCCGTCTGACCGAAATTCCAGCCGAAAGGGGGAGTGGACATGCCCAGCGTGCTTGATAGAATCGCAAAGAGAATCAATCGAAATTCACATTCCAGTTCGACCAAAACACATGTGCAGGAAGCCTATAAGATTGTTCGCGCGAACCTTCTGTTCACCATGGTGAATTTGGAGAAGAATATCATTACGATTTCCAGCGCGGAGCCCGATGCGGGCAAGTCCACGACTTGTGCCAATTTGGCGGCGACGATGGCCCAGATGGGTGCCAAAATACTGATTGTAGACGCTGATATGCGTCGGCCTACGCTACATAAAATATTTCGTATCAGCAACCATGTAGGGTTGTCCAAGCTGATTGTACGTGAGGCGGATCTGGAAGATGTCATTTATCGGGATACGCAAAGGAGCCATGTGGATGTTATCCCTTCCGGTCCGATTCCACCGAATCCGTCGGAGCTGCTTGGCTCCAGCCGGATGGTCGATTTTTTACATGAGGTTGAATCTCAATATGACTATATTTTTCTGGATACGCCGCCTGTGAATGTGGTGGCCGATGCCCTGATGATGTCTGATCTGGTGGCGGGAACCCTGATTGTGGCGAGGCAAAAGCAAACGCGATATGACGAACTCAAAAAAGCGATTGAAATGTTTGAAAATTTAAACGCCAAGATTTTAGGGGTTGTTATCACAGATGTAGATTGGAAGTACAAACCATACGCGCGGTACAAGAGCTATAAATATGGGGCGTATTATTATGAAAGAAGTAAAGAAGGAAAAAAGAGTCTGGACTGATTATCATACGCATTGTTTGCCCGGAATGGACGATGGGGCAAAGGATGTGGATACGGCAGTGCGGATGCTGCAAATTTTAGGGGCGCAGGATGTGGGTAAAGTGGCTGCGACCCCTCATTTCAGCGCCGAGCGGGAGAGTGTATCCGAATTTTTGCGGCGGCGGCAAGACGCATATGACGCCCTGACCGCGCACCCATTATTTCCTGGGTTGCCCCCCATCATGTTGGGCGCGGAAATTCGGCTGGAGCCCGATCTGGCGGGGACAGACTTGCGCCCATTGTGCATAGGAGACAGTGCGCTGCTGCTGTTGGAGTTGCCCTTTATTCCCTATAAGCCCTGGATGCTCGAGGAGATCCGGAACATTACCTATGCAATGCAAATTATCCCTTTGCTCGCACACGTGGAGCGGTATCAAACGTGGTATAGTAAGGCGGATTTTGAACAGCTGCTTTCCTTTGAAGAGGGCGTTTTACAGATCAATGTGGAGGCGCTGCGGGGGAAGCGCTCGCTGCATTTTGTAAAACAGCGGATGAAGGAGGGCCGGAAGCTGTTGTTGGGCAGCGACTGCCATAATTTGACGGATCGGAGTCCCAATTTTTCCGAGGTGGGTCATCTTGCATCCAAAATGGGGATGGCAACCGTCATTGCCTATCTTTTGGCGTGTGAGGCCGCAGACAAGGAACCGGATGACACCGGATGTTTCGGCGTGACCATCACATAACGGCACTCTCTTGGAATTTGGCGTTTCATTTTCAAAATAAACCAGTATCGTAAGGATACTGGTTTATTTTATGCGGTTTGGCTTGCTTTCGCAGGGCCTTTAGGGATCGGTGCTTTACATGATGGGGATGACATATTCACTAACATTTCTATGCATTGGCACACCTCGCCCTGGGGACGTCCCATACGGCCTTGGTTCCTGCGGCCCCTTCCAGGGGAGCGGTTCATTCCCCTGAATATCCGCAGTCTTACTGTCTAAAGAATTCATTGTGAGGAATGAGAAAAAACTACTTCCAAGTATTGACATATTTTATGTAAGGCTGTATACTTATAGCGTGTTTTAACAGTTGTTCTAAATTATTGTAGTGAATACTATATGAGGTATATTTGTTTATAAAAAACAGAAATGATAGACATACGTTGGGGGGTGGGGTCATGTATCGCTTCTTTATACAGGTGGGGATTCGAAAAATACTGCTGTTTTTGACGGATACCGCCATCACAATATTCACCTGCTTTTTCATCGCCATTTTGATGCCTAGCGCTGTCATGACCGTCAGTGTCAGCAACGTATATTATTGCCTCCTGATGCTTGGGTGCCTGTCGGCTGTCCGGCTTGTTTTTAGAACCTATAACAGTATTTGGCGTTTTGCGGATGTACGGGAATATCTGTTCCAAATTGGGGCGGATGCCATGGGATGCATAGTATGCGCTTTTGCCTGCCATTTTCTCTTTGCAGGGATTACCTTTATTTATGTGGCGGCAACCTTTATGTTATCCCTGCTGCTGGTGCTTTTATCCCGGATTATGTATCGGCAGCTCAGCAACTATATGCGTGTGCAGAGTCAGAAGAAAGCCGATCATCACAACGGGAAAAGATATATTGCCATCGTAGGGGCCGGGTATGCCGGGACTATGCTGCTTGAGGAACTGACATGCAACGAGCGTTCGGCATTCGAACCCTATTGTTTTTTCGACCAGGATCAGAGTAAAGTAGGCAATTCCATCCATGGGGTTAAGGTGCGGGGCATGGGGGAAATGCCTCAGGTCCTGCAAGATTCGCCGATTAATGAAGTAATTATTGCGATTCCCTCTATCTCTGTTTCCGAAAAGCAGAATATCATTAATATTTGCGCGCAGGCGGGCTGCAAAGCCAAGGTATATGGCTATCCATTTGACCGGATTGAGCATCACGATGTGCAAAAGTTGAGCATTCGGGATATTCGCATTGAAGACCTGTTGTGCCGCGATACGGTATCCTTCGACCGTGAGGAAACCGCTGCGCTGATCCGCGGCAGGCGGGTGCTGATTACGGGTGGCGGCGGCTCCATTGGCTCTGAGTTGTGCCGTCAGGTCGTTGCCATGTCCCCCCGGGAAGTGGTGATCTTGGACATCTATGAAAACAGTGCCCATGAGATTCAGCAGGAACTTTTGGATTTCTATGGCAAGGCACTGGAGCTGACCGTAGAGATTGCCTCGATACGGGACGCGGCCAAGATTGACTATATCTTTGCGCAGCACCGCCCGGAGATTGTGTTTCACGCCGCGGCGCATAAACATGTGCCTCTCATGGAAAGCAACTGTGATGAAGCGGTGAAGAACAATGTATTTGGGACACTCAATGTAGTCAATGCGTCGGAAAAATGTGGCGTGCGGAAGTTTATTCTGATTTCTTCGGACAAGGCGGTCAATCCAACCAATGTGATGGGGGCTACCAAGCGGGTATGCGAAATGATTATACAAAGCAAATACCAGAGCAAAACCGATTTTGTGGCGGTGCGCTTTGGCAATGTACTAGGCTCAAATGGCAGTGTCATTCCGCTGTTTTCCAAGCAGATTGCACAAGGCGGTCCCATTACCGTTACCGATAAACGCGTCACCCGCTATTTTATGACCATTCCAGAAGCCGTGCAATTGGTCATGCAGGCAGGCGCGATGGCGGCAAAATCCGAAATTTATGTGCTGGACATGGGGCATCCGGTCAAGATTCTGGAAATGGCAGAAAATATGATTAAACTGGCGGGACTTTCCCCCTACAAGGATATTGATATTGTGGAAGTGGGGCTGCGCCCCGGCGAAAAATTATTTGAAGAGCTTCTCATGAATACCGAGACTCTGGATAAGACCCGCAACGCAAAAATCTTTATTGAACATGAAGACGATGTGGAAGAAATGGAGATTATGGCCAAACTAATGGCTCTCAAGCTGGCGCTGAAAGCTCAGAGTATGGAGGTAATTCGCGATACCCTCAAAGAGGTGGTGCCGACATACCAGTCCCCGGCGGCCGTTAACGATACGGTGGAGCTGGAACCGCGGATGGCCTACCATCCGGAGCAGCGGGAGGCTGTTGCAGTGGTGTAGCGGCAGATAAAGCATCCCGGCAGTTCCGCCATGTGCGGCAATATGGGAGTCCGATTCTAAACAGAAAAAGCGCTTTCCCGGTCATGCATATCATGGGTGTTGGCGGGGGCGCTTTTTGCTATATATGCGCTTATGCTCCGTGGGCAGAGCCCTCCGATTCATCGGAGCGGTTCGGTTCCGGCGCCGCGTTAGGCAATCGCTTTTTTCGGAACATGAGGGTAAGTCCCAAAGCAATGCCGGCAAAGCAGAGGAAGCCGCACAGATCCAGTAATATGTCCTGCACCATGGAGCCGCGCCCGGATACAATCTGAATCGATTCATCCGATACCGCTACAAACAGACCCAGGCAGAAGCAGTTTATAAGGCCTTGCAGTTGCAACCGGCGATACAAAATGGTGGCGATGACGGCTTCAACGCCCAGAAGTCCATATTCTAAAAAGTGGGCAATCTTCCGAACGTATGTCTGTAAAAATTGCGCCAATGCCGATTGATACCCAAAGATTTTTTCTAAAAGGATTTTGACGGCATCACTGTTCTCTTTGGATGTATCTTTGGATAAAAGGGAATTGCCCCAAATAAAAAGTATAGTAATGCCCAGAATCAAAATTATAATCCATTTTCGTTTTTTGGGGTTGGGCGGGCTGACCGCCGCAGGTCTTGAAACGTTCATGGTGGCCTCCTGCAAAGTGGATAGGTCACTCGGCGTCTGCCGAATGTATTAAAAAGCGTAGCATGGGGATCTGTTTTTGTCAAGAAGGCTTGCAAAAGTAAGAAAATCCCTTTATGATAATAGATAATCAACATGGGGAGTGGATCAATATGTCATTATATGATCGGATTGTCGCCCGCGAAGCAAAAATATCGCTGCTGGGGCTCGGATACGTTGGGATGCCCATTGCCGTTGCGTTCGCCAAAAAAGTTGAAGTCATTGGCTTTGATTTAAACCGGGAGAAGATCCGTTTATATCAAAGCGGAATTGACCCGACCCAAGAGGTGGGTGACGAAGCGATTGCACGTACGACGGTACAATTTACCGCTGATGAAGCCGATTTGCAAAAAGCCAAATTCCATATTGTGGCGGTTCCTACCCCCGTCAATGCCGACCATACGCCCAATTTAACGCCGGTGGAAGAGGCGAGCCGTATTTTGGGGCGGAATCTTGTTAGGGGTTCTGTGGTGGTCTATGAATCCACCGTGTACCCTGGAGTAACCGAAGAAATTTGTGTGCCCATACTGGAGCGGGAATCCGGACTGGCCTGTGGAGTGGACTTCAAAGTGGGCTATTCTCCCGAGCGGATTAACCCTGGTGATCAGACGCATCGCTTGGAGACCATTGTCAAGATTGTTTCCGGGATGGATGATGAAACCCTGGATACGGTGGCAAAAGTCTATGAATTGGTGGTGGAGGCAGGGGTGCACCGCGCCCCCGGTATCAAGGTGGCCGAGGCTGCCAAAGTGATTGAAAACAGCCAGCGAGATATCAACATTGCCTTTATGAATGAGTTGTCCATCATTTTTAATAAGATGGGGATTGATACAAAAGCGGTTCTGGAGGCGGCGGGGACCAAATGGAATTTTCTTAGCTTCTATCCGGGGCTGGTGGGCGGTCACTGCATTGGTGTAGATCCCTATTACCTGACCTACCGGGCAGAGCAGATGGGCTACCACTCGCAGATTATTCTGGCAGGGCGCAGAATCAATGACGATATGGGGAAATATGTGGCCGAGCATCTGGTGAAAAATCTCATTAAGGCCAATATCCCGGTCAAGGATGCAAAAGTAGCGATCTTGGGCTTCACGTTTAAAGAAAACTGTCCCGATACCCGCAATACCCGTGTGATTGATATTGTCAGGGAGCTTCGGGAATATGGCATTATACCGGTGATTGCCGACCCTGTTGCGGATCGGAGAGAGGCCATGCGGGAATATGGCGTTGCCTTTACGGACATCGAGGATATGCAGGAGATGGATGCGGTCATTCTTGCGGTGGCCCATAAGACGTTCGGGTGTTTGCATCAAACGGGCCTGGACAAGCTGTATAAGGATATGCCAAACGAACAGAAGGTGCTCATGGATGTGAAGGGACTGCTGAACCGGGATGAATATGAGCGGGCCGGATATATTTATTGGAGGCTATAAACTTTATGGGTTATCAACACTTACAATTCCCCGAAGGATCTGTTTTTCTGGTGACGGGCGGCGCAGGCTTTATTGGTTCCAATCTATGTGAGGCGCTGCTGAAAATGGGCTGTACCGTACGCTGCCTGGATGATTTGTCAACAGGCAAAGAGAGCCATGTAAAGCTTTTTGAAGGATATGCGGACTATACCTTTATCCATGGAGATATACGGGATCTTGAAACCTGCATGCGCGCCTGTGAGGGTGTAGATTATGTGCTCCATCAGGCCGCATGGGGCAGTGTCCCCAGGAGTATTGCCATGCCTGTGCTGTATGAGCAGATCAATACCCAGGGCACGCTCAATATGATGGAGGCAGCGCGGCAACAGGGCGTTCGAAAGTTCGTCTATGCCTCCAGCTCTTCCGTCTACGGCGACCATCCCGTGCTGCCGAAACAAGAGGGGCAGGAGGGGAACCTGCTTTCTCCCTATGCCTTAACCAAAAGGACGGGGGAGGAGTATGGCAAGCTCTATAAAAAGCTGTATGGACTGGACACCTACGGGCTGCGCTATTTTAATGTCTTTGGACGGCGGCAGGATCCAGACGGCGCCTATGCGGCGGTGATTCCTAAATTTATGAAGCAGCTCCTGCGGGACGAAGCACCGACCATCTATGGCGATGGCCGGCAGTCCCGGGACTTTACGTATATCGACAATGTGCTGGAAGCCAATTTAAGAGCCTGCTTGGCGTCCGGCGAAGCGGCGGGCGAAGTGTTTAATATTGCCTATGGTGGGCGTGAATATTTAATTGATATTTATCACAGTCTGGCACAGGCGCTGGGCAAACAGATCGAGCCCCGGTTTGGGCCCGAACGTGCGGGGGATATTAAACACAGCAACGCGGATATCAGCAAGGCGAAAGCGTTCTTGGGGTATGATCCCTCCTATAGTTTCGCGGAGGGGATACAGCGGGCAATTGCCTGGTACCGGGAAAATTTATAGATAACCTCACAATAAAGAAGAACGGCTCCCGACCGGTAAGGGTTAGGAGCCGTTTGCCTATAAAAATGATTGACCTGTCTATCGGCACAGCCTGCCGCTAATCTCGAATCTCGATGCGCTCAATATCCACGGTTTTACCGGTGCTTTCGTCAACCGTAAAGATGCAGCCGTTCATAAAGCAGGGATCACCCGCAATCTCGAAACGGGTGGGCATCAGCGTTTTCATGCGTCCTACAGCCAGCTCGGGCTTGACCCCCAATACCGAGTAGTAGGGGCCGGTCATCCCTAGGTCCGTAATATATCCGGTACCCTTTGGCAGGATTTGCTCATCGCTGGTCTGGATGTGGGTATGGGTACCAAACAGAGCTGATACCCGGCCGTCCAGATAGAAACCCATCGCTTTTTTTTCTCCGCTGGCCTCAGCATGGAAATCCACCAAATTGATTTTGATTTCCGGCTGTTCACGTAAAATGGTGTCAACACATTCAAAGGGATTCCCGTTGGGATCCAGGAAGACGGTGCCGATCAAATTGATGACACGCAACACAAGCCGCCCTTTATCAAGAAGGTAAACCCCTCTGCCGGGTGTCTGCGCATGAAAGTTGGCGGGACGCAAAATGGGCGTGTCACTGTCGAGTACTTCGTAAATTTCGCGCCGCCGGAAAATGTGATTGCCGGAAGTAATGACATCTACGCCGCTGGTGAAAAGATGAGACGCGGAAGCGGGCGTGATGCCGTTGCCGGGGGCGGAGTTTTCTCCGTTGGCAATCACTACGTCAATCTGTTTAAAGCGCTTGAGAGAAGCGAGGTGTCGCCGTACATAGTCGCAGCCAATGGTGCCAACCACATCGCCAATCGCCAAAATATTCAATCGCTCATCGCCTTTTCTATAAGTATTACGCCGGGATTTCAATACAGGAATTTTGAGGGAAGCGCCGATTGGTCAAGGGAATGATAGTTATAGTATTCGCGCGGGGATAAAAAAGATGCGGTTCCATCTAAAACGAAACCGCATCCCTGTCTAAAAATTATTTTGCAAATTCAATGGTCCGGCTTTCACGGATAACATGCACCTTGATCTGTCCGGGATAATCCATTTCCGCTTCAATCTTTTTGACAATATCCCTTGCCACCAGTACCATCTGATCATCATTGATGGCTTCGGGCTTGACCATGATACGGATTTCGCGCCCGGCCTGGATAGCGAAAGAGCGCTCAACGCCTTCAATGGATTCTGCGATCTCTTCCAGTTTTTCAAGGCGTTTGATATAGCTTTCGATATTTTCACGCCGCGCTCCCGGGCGGGCAGCCGAAACTGCATCCGCAGCCTGTACGAGGCAGGCGACCACCGTTTTGGCTTCCACGTCGCCATGGTGGGCTTCGATCGCGTGGAGTACCTTTTCATTCTCCTTATATTTCCGGGCGTATTCCACACCGATTTCAATGTGAGAGCCTTCGAGTTCGTGATCCAATGCTTTGCCAATGTCATGCAAAAGTCCCGCGCGCCGGGCTAATTTTTCGTCGGCGCCGAGCTCTGCCGCCATAAGGCCCGCAATATAGGAAACCTCCAGAGAATGGTTGAGGACATTCTGTCCATAGCTTGTGCGGTAGCGCAGACGACCCAGAAGTTTAACGAGCTCGGGATGAATCCCGTTGATGCCCGCCTCGATAACGGCGCGCTCGCCCTCCTGCTTAATGGTTTGATCCACTTCCTTGCGGGCTTTTTCCACCATTTCTTCTATGCGGGCCGGATGGATACGGCCGTCCAGAATCAATTTTTCCAGAGAAATACGTGCGACTTCTCGGCGAACAGGTTCAAAACTCGAAAGGGTAATGGCTTCCGGCGTATCGTCAATGATTAAGTCGACGCCCGTTAGATTTTCTAAAGCGCGGATGTTGCGGCCTTCGCGGCCGATAATCCGGCCCTTCATCTCGTCGTTGGGCAGGGGCACCACCGAAACGGTGGCCTCCGCAACATGGTCGGCGGCACAGCGCTGGATGGCTGTTGAAATAATTTCACGTGCCCGTGAATCTGCCTCATCCTTAATGCGCTGCTCATAATCCATGATAACCACGGATTTTTCATGCACGAGTTCATTTTCCAGATTGTTGAGCAAATATTCCTTGGCCTGTTCTACCGTGAATTTAGAGATGCGCTCCAGCATATCAAACTGGCTGCGCTTGATCTCCTCAGCATCTTTAAGCCGTTCCTCGGCATCGCTGATTTTTTTGTTGAGCGCTTCATCTTTGGCATCCAGATTTTCGATTTTGCGGTCGAGCGCTTCTTCTTTTTGCTGAATGCGGCGTTCCTGCCGCTGGACCTCGATGCGCCGTTCCCGGAGTTCTTTGTCCGCCTCCGTACGCAATCGATGAATTTCGTCCTTGGACTCCAGAATGGCCTCTTTTTTCTTGGTTTCTGCCTCTGCAATGGCTGCGTTTACAATGCGCGTGGCTTCCTGTGTTGCGGAACCGATGGAGGCTTCCGCAACCTTGCGTCTATGTAGCCCGCCAATGACAAAGCCGGCCACAAAAACAACGGCAGCTACCACCACGTAGATTACAACAGAGAGTATCGTACCCAAATAAAATTGCACCTCCTTTTTTCCTGTAGGCGCCTGCTTATAAAACAATCGTTTTGCATTATAAGCAACGCTCCACCTGGGACAGAAAGTGCCCCATGAAAAAAGAGATGCTTTTATCTAAAAACTGCCGGGGTATATCCCGGTGGCAGTTGTCATGACCTGCAATCGAATATTTATAAAGCAGACTTGTAAAAACCTGCATATCTTATTACGCATTTGCTGCTACTTGACTTTGTTAACCCCGTACCGCCACAAGGACGGTTCAAAGGAAAACGTCCGGGCAAATGTTGTAAATACTATGGGCGGCGGCTTGTACATTCAAAGCGCCCATGTGTGTATTTTAAAATATATTATCTATACTTTAAAATGCAAAGTAGTATTACAAAATGAAAAATATACACAGTAATAATGATATTCTAGTACTTACAAACGCTTCTGTCAAGAAATTTGTTCAAACGATATTGACAAGTGACTTTTCCGGTGCTAGGATATGTAAAAGTATGTAAATTTTTTGAGGCGGCAATCGGTGTTTGTCGCAATAGAAGCGGGCATACTACCCATACAGAAAAAACGTGGATGAGGAAAGCGCTGCCCAACCGTTTTACAGAGAGTCCGTGCCTGGCTGGAAACACGGATATTGCGGACGCAGAGCTACCACCTCGGAGTGCAGGCCGAAACCGTTGCTGCAAAATGGAACGGATAAGGCTGCCGTATGGCTGCGTTACAAGCCGGAGTGAGTGGCGGAGATAATCCGCAAGCAGGGTGGAACCGTGGGGCGATTTGCTTCATCCCTTATAGTATGACAGGGATGAGGCTTTTTATTATACATCTTTAGAAAAAATTGGAGGGACTACAATTGACAATACAGGTTTCGTTAAAGGGCGGCACCGTTAAGGAAGTAGAAAGTGGCCTGACGGCGGGGGAAGTTGCCAAAGCGCTGGGCATGGGGCTGTACAAATCCGCCTGCGCCTGCAAAGTGGACGGCGTGACGCATGATTTACGCGTTCCGTTGACGAAGGACTGCGCGCTCACGATTCTCACCTTCGAGGAAGAGGACGGCAAACAGGCCTATTGGCACACGACCTCCCACGTGATGGCGCAGGCCGTCAAGCGCCTCTATCCCAATGTGAAGTTGGCCATCGGTCCGGCCATCGATAACGGCTTTTTCTATGACTTTGATACGGAGGAACCTCTCACGCCCGAAGACCTCGAAAAAATCGAGACGGAAATGAAAAAGATTGTAAAAGAAAACTTGCCGGTGGAGCGCTTTGAACTGCCGCCCGATGAGGCCATTGCATTCATGCGCGAAAAAGGGGAAATATATAAAGTAGAACTGATTGAAGAGCATGCCGGCAAGGGGGAGAATATTTCCTTTTACCAGCAGGGCGAGTTTGTGGATCTCTGTGCAGGCCCCCATATCGCCGAGACGGGCCGCATCAAGGCCCTCAAGCTTACCAATTGCACCGGCGCTTACTGGCGGGCGGACGCAAGCAATAAGATGCTCCAGCGCGTTTATGGCATTTCCTTCACCAAAGCGGCCGATCTGGAAGCGCATCTGACGGCTTTGGAGGAAGCCAAAAAGCGCGATCACAGAAGGCTCGGGCGGGAGCTGGATCTCTTCGATATCTATGAAGAGGGACCGGGATTTCCCTTCTTTATGCCCAACGGGATGATCCTGCGCAATCAACTGGAAGCCTATTGGCGGCAGGAGCATCACAAGCACGGCTATCAGGAGATTAAATCGCCGATCATCCTCAATGAGGAATTGTGGCACCGCTCCGGCCATTGGGACCATTATAAAGACAATATGTATTTTACGAAGATTGATGATATGGATTATGCCATTAAGCCCATGAACTGTCCGGGCAGCATGCTGGCTTTTAAGCGCAAGCTGCATTCCTACCGTGACCTGCCTGTGCGCATGGCTGAGATGGGGCTGGTGCACCGTCACGAGCTTTCGGGTGCCTTACATGGCCTGATGCGGGTGCGCTGCTTCACCCAGGATGATGCCCATATCTTTATGACGCCCGACCACGTACAGGAGGAGATTCTGGGCGTCATCGTCCTCATTGACGATTTTTACAAGGTTTTTGGCTTTGCCTACCATGTGGAGCTTTCCACCCGGCCCGAGGATTCCATGGGCAGCGATGAGGATTGGGCCGTGGCCACCGAAGCCCTGCAAAGCGCGCTGGAAAAGCGGGGCATCGACTTTAAAATCAATGAGGGAGACGGAGCCTTTTACGGCCCGAAGATTGACTTCCACCTGCGGGATTGTCTGGGACGCACCTGGCAGTGCGGAACCATCCAGCTGGATTTCCAGATGCCCGAACGCTTTGATTTGCACTATATCGGCCCCGATGGAGAAAAGCACCGGCCCGTCATGATTCACCGGGTGGTCTTCGGCAGTATCGAGCGCTTTATCGCCATTTTGACCGAGCATTTCGCAGGCGCCTTCCCGCTGTGGCTGGCGCCCGTACAGGTGACGATTTTGCCCATCGCGGAACGCCACCATGAGGCGGCCCGCCAAATTGAGGAACAGCTTAAGGCCGGGGACCTGCGCGTGACAACGGATGACCGCAGTGAGAAGATCGGCTATAAGATCCGGGAGGCGCAGCTCCAAAAGGTACCGTATATGCTGGTGGTGGGCGACAAGGAGGCCGAGACCGGGACGGTATCGGTGCGTTCCCGCCGCGAGGGGGATCAAGGGGCCTTGACGGTAGAAGATTTCTTGCGGATGGCCTGTAAGGAGATTGCGAGTAAGAGCTATTCCTAATAAAATGTGTTATAATACAGGTGGGACGGCACAAGCGAGGCTTCCGGCGCCGTCCCACATCGTAATTGATTTGCAATTGTGGATTATATTTTGGCAACGGATAAAACTGCCGAAAGTTTTCTTCACTTAATTGCCAAAGCAATAGCCATACAACACAGTAATAATATTAAAGCGGAAAGAGTGAGTTTTGGTTGCGGAAGCTACTGAGAGGGGCGATACTATGTGCCCTATGTTGGATTATGGTGATTGCACCCGGCTGTGCCAATAATGATACAACGACCTTGACCTGTGATCAGATGGCCGCCGAGCTGATTACTGCGCTGCAAATTCCCTATGTACAGAAAGTTTCGGGTGATGAGGTGCGAACCTATTATGACTTTGAGGCGGAGGAAGGGCAGGATTTGGCGGTCTATATCAGTACGAGTGGGAATGCCGCGGATGAAGTGGCCATTTTTTCCTATACGGACAGTCGGAGTAAAAGTGCCGTGATTGATGCGATCGATGAAAGGATGTCCCGTAAGAAAATTGAATTCAAGGAGCTCAGCCCTGCCGAATATGAAAAGCTGCAAAAGAGTGCGGTGGTGGAGCGGGGTCACTATATTTTCTTTGTGGTTTGCAGTCAATCAAACAAAGCATCCAGGGAAATTAAAAAAATTATGAGGAAATAGCGAAAAAGCCTTGCAAATAAAGGGATGTTGTGCTAAAATACTCGAGTGTGACTACGACTATGCGAGTCGATGTGCGTTGAGGCGGAAGGTGGCCGTCCTTGAGACGGGGAATTTCCGCGGAGTATGTCCGATTTGAAACCGGGCGACAGATTCGAGGGCACTTCTTCCTTGTTTCCGTGAAGGTGCGCTGCGCGCTTTTGAGCCAACCCGGATGAGCTGTGAAGCATAATCCGGTTTTTCAATGCCGGGTGAGGAAACACCCGGATGAGTGTTATCTTTTTGCAGAATCACTGCTGCTTGAGCCCGAAAGCGTCGCCCGACAACGTTTGTAATGGGAGGAACAGTAAATGGCAATCAAAGAAAAAATCAGAATCCGACTCAAAGGCTATGATCACAATCTCGTGGATCAATCCGCGGAAAAAATTGTGGAGACAGCTAAACGCACCGGTGCCAAAGTGTCCGGCCCCGTGCCGCTGCCTACCGAAAAAGAGATCGTAACCATCCTGCGCGCCGTCCACAAATATAAGGACAGCCGCGAACAGTTCGAACAGCGTACACACAAACGGCTCATTGACATCCTCAAGCCCTCCAATAAAACGGTCGAGGCTTTGACGGGTCTGGAGCTGCCGGCTGGCGTGGAGATTGAAATTAAACTGTGATTTCTGCCCCGCCCCAGGTCATGTTGGCCTTTGCCAACCAATAACCGAAGGAGGAAAAATCAATGCAAAAAGCGTTAATTGGCAAGAAAATTGGCATGACGCAAGTTTTTGATGAAAAGGGAAATGTGGTTCCCGTCACCGTAGTGGAGGCCGGCCCCTGTGTGGTCGTGCAGAAGAAAACGGTGGAGAATGACGGCTATGACGCCGTTCAGCTCGGGTTTGGCGATCTTTCCGCCAACCGGGTCAACAAACCCCAAAAGGGCCATTTTGCCAAAGCGGATGTGGCCCCCAAACGCGCGCTCCGTGAATTTAGACTGGCCGACTGCAACGCCGTCAACATTGGCGATATTCTGAAGGCCGACACCTTTGCGGCGGGCGATTACGTAGATGTCACCGGCACCAGCAAAGGTAAGGGTACTGCGGGCGTCATCAAGCGTCACAATTTTTCCCGCCTTAAGGAAACGCACGGTTCCGGCCCAGTTGCACGCCACCAAGGTTCGCTCGGGGCCAGCAGCTCACCTTCCCGCGTGGTTAAGGGCAAAAAGCTGCCCGGCCGTATGGGACATGAGCGCGTGACGGTGCAAAACCTGCAAGTGGTTAAAATTGATGTCGAGAACAACCTCATCGCCATCAAAGGCGCGATCCCGGGCCCCAACAAGGGTACGGTCGTGATTTTTGACAGCGTGAAGAAAGCGTAAGGGGAAGGAGAGATACAAATGCCTAAATTACCAGTGATTGATACGGCGGGCAAAGAGGTTTCCACGGTGGAACTCAGCGATGCCGTGTTCGGAATCGAGCCCAATACCACGGCCATGCATTTGATGGTCATCAGCTTCCTGGCCAATCAGCGCCAGGGCACACAATCCACCCTTACCCGTTCTGAGGTGCACGGCGGCGGTAGGAAACCCTGGCGCCAAAAAGGAACAGGGCGCGCCCGCCAAGGCTCCACACGCGCACCGCATTTTACCCACGGCGGTATTGCCTTTGGCCCCAAGCCTCGCGCTTACGGCATTTCCGTGAACAAGAAGGTAAGGCGTCTGGCCATGAAATCGGCGCTCTCAAGCAAGGTGCAGGATCAGGATTTACTGATTGTGAACCAGATGGAGCTTTCCGAAATTAAGACCCGCGAAGTGGTATCCATGCTCAAAACCATGGATGTAACCCGCAAGGCCTTGATTGTGGTACCGGACAAGAACGAGATTCTCTATAAGAGCGCCCGCAATATTGAAGGCGTTAAAGTAGCGATGGTACACAGCCTGAATGTTTATGACATTCTGAACGCCGATAAGCTCATTGTGCTGCAGGATGCGGTATCGAAGATCGAGGAGGTGTATGCATAATGAAAGCGCCGCAAGATATCATTCTGAAGCCGATTGTTACGGAAGAAAGCATGAAAGGCCTTCAGGTGCGTAAATACACCTTTAAAGTGGCGAAGGACGCCAATAAGATTGAAATCGCGCAAGCGGTGGAATCCCAGTTCAAAGTTAAGGTTGCGAAGGTGAACACCCTGCGTGTCCGCGGGCAGAAACGCCGCCAGGGACAGCATGAGGGCTATCGCCCAAGCTGGAAAAAAGCGATTGTCACCCTGACAGATCAATCCAAAACCATTGAATTCTTTGAGGGTATGATTTAACCGCTTGCACAGAATAAGTGATGTGCGATTTTTTCGCCTGCATTTGAAGCGATTTTTTGCGGTTTCGTGCCGCGACTGAAACGCTAAGAATACACAGACCTTTTCCATTACCTGCAGCAAGCAGGGGCAACGTATGGGGTGAGGCATAACCCCGCAAAGCCATTGTGAGGAGTGTGAAAAAAACTATGCCTATTAAACACTACAAACCCACAACACCCGGACGCAGAGGCATGACAGTGACGGATTATTCCGGGCTGTCCAAGGTAGCGCCTGAGAGAAGCCTTCTGGAACCCCTTAAAAAGAATGCCGGCCGCAACAGCTATGGCCGCATTACGGTTCGCCACAGGGGCGGCGGTAACCGCCGGAAGTACCGGGTGATTGATTTTAAACGCAACAAGCTCGATATGTCGGCCAATGTGCTGACGCTCGAATACGATCCCAACCGCAGCGCCCATATCGCTCTCGTGCAGTATGAAGACGGCGAGAAACGGTATATCATAGCGCCGGCGGGACTCAAAGTGGGCGACGTGATTGAAGCTGGCGCGGGCGCCGATATTAAACCCGGCAATGCCCTGCACCTCGAAAACATTCCCACCGGTACCTTTGTTCATAATGTGGAGCTCTATCCGGGCAAAGGCGGGCAGCTTGCTCGCGCCGCCGGGAATATGGCACAGCTGATGGCCAAAGAAGGCGGTTTTGCCCTGTTGCGCTTGCCCTCCGGGGAATTGCGCCGGGTGCCTGTCAATTGCATGGCGACCGTCGGACAGGTGGGCAATGTGGACCATGAGAACGTCAATATCGGAAAAGCCGGCCGTACCCGCCACATGGGTTGGAGACCGACCGTGCGCGGTTCCGTTATGAATCCCTGCGATCACCCCCACGGCGGTGGTGAGGGCAAATCGCCGATTGGCCGTCCCAGTCCGGTCACCCCTTGGGGTAAGCCGACCCTCGGCTACAAAACACGCGCCAAGAAAAACCGCTCCGATAAATATATCGTGAAGCGCCGTAATGCGAAGTAGTCGTGAAAGGAGCTTATGAAGAATGGGTAGAAGCGTAAAAAAAGGACCTTTTGTGCAGCCGGTTCTGCTCAAGAGGGTGCAGGAACTCAATAAGGCCGGGGATAAAAAGGTTCTCAAGACCTGGAGCCGCAGCTCCACAATTTTCCCGGATTTTGTAGGGCATACATTTGCCGTTCATGATGGACGCAAGCATGTTCCCGTCTATGTCACCGAGGATATGGTGGGCCATAAGCTGGGCGAGTTCGCCCCCACCCGCATTTTCCGCGGTCATGCCGGGTCCAAAACGTCCAACACAGGCAAGTAAGCGGTCGAAAGGAGAGGATAACTATGGAAGCAAGGGCTTATTTGAGAAATATCCGTATTTCTCCCCGCAAAGTTCAGATTGTTTTGGATTTGATCCGCAATCAGCCCGCCGACAAAGCCATGGCTATACTGAAACACACGCCGAAGGCCGCCTGCGAAGATCTGCAAAAGCTGCTGCACTCGGCAATGGCCAATGCGGAGAACAATCACAACATGGACAGGGAAGGCCTTTATGTATCAGAATGCTTTGTTGGCCCCGGACCCACTCTTAAGCGCATCAGACCCAGAGCGCAAGGCCGGGCATTTCGCATCAATAAACGTACATCCAACATTACCCTTGTGCTCAAGGAAGCTGAATAAGCGAAGAGGAGGTTAAACTATGGGCCAGAAAGTCAATCCAACCGGTTTGCGTGTAGGCGTAATCAGAGATTGGAGTTCCCGCTGGTACGCGAAAGACAATGTCTTTGGCGATACCCTCGTGGAAGATCATAAACTGAGAAAATACCTCAAACAAAAATTATACGCTGCCGGCGTACCCAAGATTGAAATTGAACGGGATGCGAAACGCATTCGTATCAATATTCATTGTGCCAAGCCCGGCATGGTTATCGGTCGGGGCGGCACCGAAATCGAGAAGCTGCGCAAAAGCTGCGAAGCCATGCTCGGCAAGGATGTTTCCCTCAACATTGTAGAGGTCAAATCCCCCGATTTGAACGCACAATTGGTGGCTGAAAATATCGCCGTGCAGCTCGAAAAGCGTATTTCCTTCCGCCGCGCCCTCAAGCAGGCCATCGGCCGTTCCATGAAATTGGGCGCAAAGGGTATCAAGACCGCGGTATCCGGCCGTTTGGGCGGTGCGGAAATCGCGCGTAGCGAACATTACCACGAAGGCACCATCCCGCTGCAGACCATCCGTGCCGATATCGATTACGGCTTTGCGGAAGCCAACACCACCTATGGTAAAATCGGTGTCAAGGTGTGGCTGTACAGAGGCGAAGTGCTGCATGACACCCGCCGCAAGTCTCCCAGGGAAGGAGGCGTTCGCTAATGCTGCTGCCAAAGCGCGTTAAATACCGCAGAGTACACAGAGGCCGCCTCAAGGGCGTTGCCACACGCGGCAACACCATTGCTTACGGCGAATTTGGCCTCAAGGCGCTGGAACCTGCTTGGATCACTTCCAATCAGATTGAAGCTGCCCGTATTGCCATGACCCGTTACATCAAGCGTGGCGGACAGGTCTGGATTAAAATTTTCCCCGACAAGCCGATTACGGAAAAGCCTGCCGAGACGCGAATGGGTTCCGGTAAAGGTTCTCCCGAGTATTGGGTAGCAGTGGTTAAGCCCGGCCGGGTACTCTTTGAGATTGCCGGCGTAGATGAAGAAACAGCGCGTGAAGCGATGCGTCTGGCGGCCAATAAGCTCCCCATAAAATGCAAATTTATTACCAATCAGGGAACGGATGGTGAGCAACAATGAAAGCCAGTGATGTCCGAGAACTCTCGTCCCTGGAACTGGATAAAAAACTCCTGGATTTAAAGGACGAGTTATTTAATCTGCGCTTCCAGCAAGCCATTAACCAGCTCGATAACCCGATGCGAATCAAAGCCGTTAAGAAGGATATTGCCCGCATACTGACCATTCGGCGCGAGCAGGAACTTCAACAGACGGCCAATTCGTAGGAAAGGGAGGGATAAGCTGTGAGCGAAAGAAATTTACGGAAAACGACGGTGGGTACCGTTGTCAGTGATAAGATGGATAAGACGGTTGTCGTGGCGGTGATGGACAAGGTTAAACATCCGCTCTACAAAAAGATCGTCAACCGGACAGTGAAATTAAAAGCCCATGACGAATCCAATGCCTGTCATATAGGGGACCGCGTGGAATTGATGGAAACGCGTCCTTTATCCAAGGACAAGAGATGGCGCGTGGTTGAGATTATTCAAAAAGCCAAGTAAATTGGCATAGCGAAGGAGGAGAACACTGTGATTCAGCAACAGAGTTACCTCAAAGTGGCCGACAATACCGGGGCAAAGGAGCTCATGTGCATCCGCGTTCTGGGCGGGTCCGGCCGGAGGTATGCCAATATCGGCGACGTCATAGTTGCTTCCATTAAAAAAGCAGCACCCGGCGGCGTTGTAAAAAAAGGCGAAGTAGTTCGGGCGGTCGTAGTTCGCACGGCGAGCGGCGTCCGTCGCAATGACGGCACTTATATTCGTTTTGACGAAAATGCGGCCGTTATCATCAGAGAAGATAAGAATCCAAGAGGCACCCGTATATTCGGGCCGGTTGCCAGAGAACTGCGTGAGAAAGATTATCTCAAGATTCTCTCCCTGGCGCCGGAAGTGCTTTGATGGGAGGCGCCGTATGAATAACAAGGTTCATGTGAAATCCGGCGATGTCGTTATGGTCATCAACGGGAAAAACCGTGGTAAAAAAGGCAAAGTCCTGCAAGTAAGTCCCAAAGAGGGCAAGGTGATTGTCGAAGGTGTCAACATTGTGACAAAGCACGTTAAGCCCCGTCAGATGGGACAGCCCGGCGGAATGATTAAAGCCGAAAGCGCTTTATATGCCAGCAAAGTTCAGCTCGTTTGCCCCAAGTGCAACCGTCCTACCCGGATCGGACACATGGTCTACGAGGATGGCACCAAGGTTCGTGTTTGCCGGCATCATGATTGCCGCGAAGCGATCGAGTAAAGGAGGAAGGTTGACATGGCAAGGCTTAAGGACACCTATGCAAACGAGGTTGCGCCTGCGTTAATGAAAAAGTTCGGCTATAAAAGCGTCATGCAGATTCCGAAGCTCGATAAGGTTGTCATTAATGTAGGCTGCGGCGAGGCACGGGATAACGCCAAAATGGTGGAAGCCATTATATCTGATTTAATGCAGATTACCGGTCAGAAACCCGTGATATGCAAAGCCAAAAAATCAGTAGCAAATTTCAAATTGCGTGAAGGGATGACGGTTGGCCTCAAAGTTACGTTGCGCGCGAGCAAGATGTATGAATTTGTAGACCGCTTCTTCAGTTTAGCCCTTCCGCGCGTTCGAGATTTCCGAGGCATCAATCCCAATTCCTTTGACGGACGCGGTAACTATTCCATGGGCGTCAAGGAACAGCTTATATTCCCGGAAATTGATTACGATAAGATTGACAAGGTGCGCGGTATGGATATTTGCTTTATTACGACCGCGACAACCGACGAAGAAGCCCGCGAGCTGCTTACACTCATGGGCGCTCCGTTTGCGAAGTAAGGAGGGAAGTAATTGTGGCCAAAACATCCATGAAGATCAAACAGCAGAGAACCGCGAAGTTTTCTTCAAGGGCATACAATAGATGCAAAATCTGCGGCAGGCCGCATGCCTATCTTCGTAAATACGGAGTTTGCCGTATATGCTTCAGGGTGCTCGCACATAAAGGCGAGATTCCGGGCGTGAAGAAGGCCAGCTGGTAAAGCATTTGCAAAGGAGGTAGACGGCATGCAACTCACCGATACAATTGCGGATATGCTAACCCGCATCCGCAATGCCAATTCGGCAAAACACGATTCGGTGGATATTCCGGCATCCAATATGAAGAAGTCGATTGCACAGATTCTGGTGGATGAAGGATATGTGAAAAGCTTTCAGGTCATTCCGGACGGAAAGCAGGGTGTTATACGTATTGTGCTCAAATATGGAGCCGACAAAGCACAGACTCTCACAGGCTTGCGCAGAGTTTCTAAGCCCGGCTTGCGCATCTACACAAACTGTGAAGACATGCCAAAGGTCATGAAAGGCCTTGGTATTGCCATTCTTTCCACTTCGAAGGGCATTATGACTGACAGGCAGGCCCGCAAAGAGAATGTCGGCGGCGAAGTCCTGGCATTCATTTGGTAAGGGGGTAGAGAGAATGTCACGTATTGGTAAAATGCCCATTGTGGTACCTGCGGGCGTGGACGTGAAAATTGAGGGCAACACCGTAACTGTCAAAGGCAGCAAGGCGACGCTCACAAGAAACGTGCATCCCAACATGAAGGTAACCCTGGAGGGCTCGGAAATTAAGGTGGAACGGCCCAACGATCAGAAAGAAAACCGTGCGCTGCATGGCTTGACCCGTACCTTGGTCGCCAACATGGTGGAAGGCGTGACCAACGGCTTCCACAAGGATCTGGAAATCAACGGCGTGGGTTATCGTGCGCAGAAGCAAGGCAAGTCTCTGGTGATGAACCTGGGGTATTCCCATCAGGTCATCATGGATGAGATTGAAGGCATCAGCATTGAGGTACCCACGCCCAACAAAATTGTAATTTCAGGTCCCGACAGACAAGTGGTGGGTCAGTTCGCCGCGAACGTACGGGAAAAACGTCCCCCGGAGCCCTATAAAGGCAAGGGGATTAAATATGCTGACGAAGTGGTCCGCCGTAAGGAAGGCAAGGCTGGCAAGAAGTAAGGATAGGAGTCAAACACTATGGTGAAAAGGCAGAACAGTAATCAATCGAGGTCCCGCCGCCATAAAAGGGTCCGTGGGAAGCTCTCGGGAACCGCACAGCGCCCGCGCCTGAATGTTTACCGCTCCCTGAGCAATATCTATGCACAGCTCATAGATGATGTAAAGGGCGTTACCCTTGTTGCCGCCTCCAGTGTGGAAAAGGATTTTTCCGGTTACGGCGGAAACAAGGATGCGGCTAAGGCAATAGGCAAAGCCCTTGCTAAACGCGCCGCGGACAAAGGCATTACCGAGGTTGTATTCGACCGCGGTGGCTACATTTATCACGGACGTGTGCAGTCGCTGGCAGAAGGTGCCCGCGAGGGCGGCCTCAAGTTCTAAGTAAGGAGGAAAAACCTTTGGCTATGATTGATCCAACCGTATTAGATCTCAAAGAGCGGGTTGTCTCCATTAACCGTGTTTCCAAGACGGTCAAGGGCGGCAGAATCTTTAAGTTTTCCGCACTGGTCGTGGTAGGAGACGGCAACGGTGTTGTCGGATTCGGACTCGGCAAAGCGGGCGAAGTGCCCGACGCTATCCGCAAGGGTATTGAGGACGCCAAGAAAAACCTGATCAAGATTTCCATGAAGGGAACCAGTATCCCCCATGAAATTATCGGAAAATTCGGCGCCGGCGTCGTGTTGTTGAAACCGGCGGCACCCGGTACCGGCGTTATTGCCGGTGGCCCTGTGCGTGCCGTGGTGGAGACCGCGGGTATCAAAGATATCCGTACGAAGGCGCTGCGTTCCAATAATCCCTGCAATGTAGTGCGTGCCACGATCGACGGCCTGTCCTCGTTGCGCGATGCACAGCAAGTTGCCGCTATTCGGGGCAAAACTGTAAAAGAAATATTAAAGTAGGAGGGTGGACATGATGGCAGATTTACAAGTTAAGCTGGTTAAGAGCTTGATTGGCAGTACGAAAAGTCAAATTGCCACCGCTCATGCACTTGGACTTCATAAAATCGGGGACGTGAAGGAGCAGCCTGATAACCCCGCAACACAGGGTAAGGTGAAAAAGATCGCTCATCTTATCAACGTAACCCAGGCGTAAGCAAGGAGGTGCGACTGAAATGAAATTACACGAGCTCTCTCCGGCGCCGGGCTCTAAGAAGGAGCGTAAGCGTATTGGCCGTGGTCCCGCCAGCGGGCAGGGTAAAACTGCCGGCAAAGGACACAAAGGCCAAAAAGCACGTTCCGGAAAGGGTATGCGCGCTGGATTTGAAGGCGGCCAGATGCCATTACAGAGACGTGTTCCCAAAAGAGGATTCGTCAATATTTTCGGCAAAGAATATGCCATTGTGAACATTTCGGCTTTGGAGGCTTTTAAAGCCGGAGATGTTGTAGACACAGCGCTTTTGATGCAGCGCGGAATTATTAAAAAACCGCTTGATGGCGTTAAGATCTTGGGAAAAGGGGAACTCACCAAGAAGCTCACGGTGAAGGTTCATGCGTTTTCCGAGTCTGCCAAGCAGAAAATTGAAAGTGCCGGTGGAAAGGCGGAGGTGATTTGACATGTTTGAAACCTTTCGCAATGCATGGAAAATTACCGATCTGCGTAAAAAGATTCTTTACACCCTGATGATCATCTTGATTTTCCGTATCGGCGCTGCCGTTCCGGTTCCCTTTGTGAATGCCAAAGAAGGCATCAACATCGGGTCTTCGGATTCCATCATCAATTATCTCAGCATTTTATCCGGCGATGCGTTAAAATATGCCACCCTGTTTGCCATGTCCATTACGCCATATATTAACGCATCGATTATTATGGAACTCCTAACCGTTGCGATTCCCGCCTTGGGCCGTCTGGCCAAAGAGGGCGAGGAAGGCCGCAAAAAGATTGCATCGATTACCCGGTACGCCGCTGTGGGGCTGGGCCTCATTCAAAGTACAGCCTATTATATTTTCCTACGGCAGAGTGAAGGATACTTGCATTACAAATCCGGGTTCCCCGGCATCTTTACGGCAATTGTCATCATTTTATCCTTTACCGCAGGTACCGCCCTCATCATGTGGTTGGGGGAACAGATCAACGAAAAAGGGATCGGGAACGGCATCTCCATTATTCTCTTTGCGGGTATTGTCTCGCGTGGCCCCATGGCCTTTATGACATTGTGGCAATACTTCTACACCGACGGCATTAAGACGAATAATATGACCAATATTATTTTAATTCCCTTTATTGTGGTGCTTTTCCTGTGCGTGATTGGGTTTATTGTCTGGATGGACAATGCCGAGCGCCGGATTCCCATCCAATATGCCAAACGTGTGGTAGGCCGGAAGGTCTATGGCGGGCAAAGTACGCATATGCCTATCAAGGTGAATCTTTCGGGTGTTTTGCCCATCATTTTTGCCAGCTCCATTCTCTCCCTGCCGGCTACCATTCAAATGTTTGTCAAGATCAAGTCCGGCGGGTTCTGGGAAGGCTTCTTTAACTTCTTTAAATCCAACAACTGGGGTTATGCGCTGGCTTATTTCTTGCTCATCATCATGTTTGCCTTCTTCTATGCGACCATCCAATACAATCCAATTGAAATGGCAAACAACCTGCGCAAGAACAGCGGTGCGATTCCCGGCATTCGTCCGGGCCGTCCCACGGCTGATTACATCCATCGTATTTTGAACCGCATAACTTTATTAGGCGCGATTTTCCTGAGCGTCATTGCCATTCTTCCGATTATGATTTCTATCTTTGCCAAAGTCAACATTTCCTTGGGGGGAACCTCTGTGCTGATTCTTGTGGGCGTTGCCCTGGAGACGGTACGGCAGATCGAATCCCAGATGATGATGCGGCATTACAAAGGCTTCTTAGAATAAACGCGACTGGAGGATTAGAGGTATGAAACTGATACTTTTAGGCGCACCGGGGGCCGGCAAGGGGACGCAGGCTGAAGTGATTTGCGAAAAGCTTTTGATCCCCACCATTTCCACCGGCAATATCATTCGTGAAGCCTTAAAGCAGGGCACCGAGATGGGACAGAAGGCCAAAGCCTATGTGGACGCCGGTCAATTGGTTCCGGATGCGGTGGTCATCGGCATCATTCAGGAGAGGCTCTCTCAGGATGACTGCCAGAACGGCTTTATTCTTGACGGTTTTCCCCGTACCATTGCACAGGCGGAAGCGCTTGAGGCCATGGGGGTCGTTATTGATAAAGTCATCGACATTGAAGTGCCCGACGAGAAGATCGTTACGCGCATGTCGGGACGCCGTGTCTGTCAGGATTGCGGCGCGTCCTATCACTTGCTTTATAAGCCTTCCAAGCAAGAAGGCGCATGTGATAAGTGCGGCGGTGATCTAATCCAGCGTAAGGATGACCAGCCTGAAACGGTTCTGGATCGGCTCCAGGTTTACCACGAGCAGACGGAACCCCTGAAGAGCTACTATGAAAAGGCCGGCAAATTGCGTATTGTGGAAGGGCAGGAAGAGGTTGCCGATACAACGGCGCTGACCCTGGCCGCCCTGGAGAATTGAATATGATTGTGCTCAAAACAAGCCGTGAACTCAAACTCATGCAGGAGTCCTGCAAAATTGCGGCAAGAGCATTACAGCTAGCGGGAGAGGCCGTTGAACCGGGTATCACAACGGCCGCGATTGATAAGCTCGTCAGTGAGTTTATTACCAAAAGCGGCGCTGTTTCCAGTACCCTTGGATACAATGGCTATCCCGCCAGCACCTGTATTTCTATCAATCAGCAAGTTATCCACGGCATACCCAGTCCTCGTACGGTGATTCAACCGGGAGATATTGTCAGCATTGATATCAGCGCGAAGTATAATGGCTATCATTCTGACAATGCCGCCACCTTTGCCGCAGGCACTATTTCCCAGGAGGCGCAGCAGCTTTGCGATGCGACCCGGGAAAGCCTGTTCGAGGGAATTCGGGCCGCCCGCTTAGGCGCTCGGATTGGGGATATCAGCGCGGCTATCCAGCAGTATGTGCAAGCGCATGGCTATTCGGTGGTGCGCGATTTTACCGGTCATGGTGTCGGGGCCCATCTTCATGAAGATCCCAGCGTGCCCAATTTTGGGATGCCCGGACGCGGCGTCCGCCTGATGGAAGGCATGACCCTGGCGGTGGAACCCATGGTGAACCAGGGGAGCTTCCCCATCAAGGTCCTCTCGGACGGATGGACGGTGGTGACCGCCGACGGCAAGCTTTCCGCGCATTTCGAGCATACCATTGCCATTACCCAGAGCGGGCCCGTCATTATGACGTTGCTTTAGGAAAGGGCGTGGCTTGGATGCTGGAAAAGGGAAGTGTAGTCTGTTCCAAGGCGGGACGGGATAAGGGTTCATTTTTGGTGGTACTGCAAATGGATGGGAATGCCGTATGGGTTGCCGATGGCAAAGAAAGGCCGCTCATACGTCCCAAACGAAAAAATATCCGGCATATTGCCCCAACGTCCACCATTTTGCCCGCCGAGGTATTTTTGACCAACCGCATGCTGCGCAAAGCGCTACGTCCGTTTAACGACGGGGATATGCAGGTGGATTGCGCAAGGGAGGAAAACTGCGATGTCTAAACAAGATATGATAGAAATTGAAGGAACCGTGGTGGAAGCATTGCCTAACGCCATGTTCCAGGTGGAATTGCCCAACGGGCACAAGATACTGGCCCATATCTCCGGCAAATTGCGTATGAATTTTATTCGCATCCTGCCGGGGGATAAGGTGACCGTTGAGATGTCGCCCTATGACTTAACCCGCGGACGGATTACCTGGCGATCGAAATAGCCAAGTATATCTGATAATATCCTTTTGCCGATGCCGGGAAAAGCGGCTGCCAAACGGCATGGGCAAAAGTTCATATTATACCGGTTCCCAGAGGGGCCGGGAAGAACCAAGTTTTAAATTTGCTGGATTATGCCTTAGGTATAATCATAGGAGGTAAACCCATGAAAGTCAGACCTTCTGTCAAAAAGATATGCGAGAAATGCAAGATCATCAAACGGCATGGTAAAATCATGGTGATCTGCGCCAATCCCAAGCATAAACAACGGCAGGGCTAAAACAGGTCCTGTCTATTGGCCGGTGTGGACCGGTCGGACCGCAATTTTACATCGTACAGCTGCGGTGTGAATGAAACCGATTTAGTGGAGGTGCACAAATGGCGCGTATAGCTGGTGTCGACCTGCCGAGAGACAAGCGGGTCGAAATAGGGCTCACCTATATTTTTGGGTTGGGCCGCAAGTCTGCAAATGATATTCTGAAAGCGACCGGTATAAATCCGGACATCCGTGTCAAAGATTTATCCGAGGAAGATGTTTCTAAGCTACGTGAGCACATTGATAAGAATTTCCGCGTGGAAGGTGATTTACGCCGAGACGTGGCGTTCGGAATCAAAAGGCTTATTGAGATCGGTTGCTATCGTGGCGTCCGCCACCGCAAGGGTCTTCCTGTTCGTGGGCAGCGTTCCAAGACCAATGCCCGCACCCGTAAGGGCCCCAAGAAGACGATAGCCAACAAGAAGAAGTAAGCTAGGAGGGATAGAGTATGGCAATCAAGGGTTCCGGAAAGAAGAATACCGCCACCCGCAGACGCCGTGAGCGTAAAAATATCGAACGTGGCGCTGCGCATATCCAATCCACCTTCAACAATACCATCGTGACCATTTCCGATACACAAGGAAATGCGATATCGTGGGCCAGCGCTGGTGAATTGGGCTTTAGAGGTTCCAGAAAATCAACTCCCTACGCCGCACAGTCGGCGGCCGAAACCGCAGCTAAGGCGGCGATGGAACATGGGATGAAATCGGTTGAAGTCTATGTGAAGGGACCGGGCTCCGGAAGAGAAGCGGCGATTCGCGCCCTGCAAAACGCGGGTCTCGAAGTCAACATGATTAAGGACGTAACCCCGATTCCGCATAATGGCTGCCGTCCGCCCAAGAGAAGGCGTGTATAACCGAATTTCAGGAGGTGAATGAAACATGTCAAGATATACCGATGCAGTTTGTAAGCTGTGCCGTCGTGAAGGTAAGAAGCTCTTTTTGAAAGGTGACCGCTGTTATTCCAAAAAGTGTTCAGTAGATCGCCGAGCCTATGCCCCCGGCCAGCACGGACAAAGCCGCAAAAAAACATCTGAATATGGCATACAGCTGCGTGCAAAGCAGCAGGCCAGAAGATATTATGGCGTGGGCGAAAGCCAGTTCCATAAGTATTTCCTGATGGCGGAGCGTGCGCAGGGGATCACAGGTGAAAACTTACTGCGTATTTGTGAGAGCCGCCTCGATAATGTCGTGTATTCCCTGGGCTGGGGCAGCTCCCGCGCGGAGGCCCGCCAATTGGTGCTTCACGGGCATTACAAGGTCAACGGCCGCAAGGTCAATATTCCCTCTTACCTGGTGAAACCCGGGGATACGTTGACCATTAAGCCCAAGAGCCGTGACAGTGTTAAGATCAAGGAGCTCTTGGAATCCAATGCTTCCCGTCCTATTCCCAGGTGGCTGGATATGTCTCCTGAGACTTTTGAGGCAAAGGTACTCAAACTGCCCGAGCGGGAAGAAATTGAAACACCTGTTGAGGAGCATCTCATTGTTGAGTATTATTCTAAATAATGTGCATACGCCAGGTGGAAATAACAGCAGGTACAACTTTGTACGTGTTTAACAAGGAGGGTTTTGCATGATTGAGATTGAGAAGCCCAGAATTGAGATTGCTGCGTCAACCGGCGAAGATAATTATGGGAAATTTATTGTAGAACCACTGGAAAGAGGCTATGGAACTACGCTCGGCAACAGCTTGCGCCGCGTGCTGCTCTCGTCGTTGCCGGGTTATGCGGTGACCTCCGTCAAGATTGACGGTGTCCTGCATGAGTTTTCAACCATCCCTTGTGTCAAAGAAGATGTTACAGAAATTGTCTTGAATCTCAAGGGTGTTATTGTTAAATTACATGGCGAAGGGCCCAAGACGGTTTATATCGAAGCGAACGGCGAATGCGAAGTGACTTCCGCCAGTATCAAAGCTGATTCCGAAGTGGAGATTCTCAATCCCGATTGGCATATCGCCTCGCTGAGTGCGGGCGCGCAGCTCAATATGGAATTGACACTGGATCATGGGCGCGGCTATGTGCCGGCGGAACGCAACAAGCAGCAGATGCAGCCTGTGATCGGCGTGATTGCAGTGGATTCCATCTACACGCCTGTTTTGAAAGTGAACTATGCCGTCGAAAATACCCGTGTCGGTCAAATCACGGACTATGACAAGTTGACCCTCGAAGTATGGACGAATGGAACCATTTCCGCCAAAGAAGCGGTTTCACTCGCAGCCAAGATCCTCAACGAGCACCTCAACTTATTTGTGGATCTTTCTGAGAAACAGTATGATTCAGAGATAATGGTTGTCAAGGATGATAATGGCAACCAGAAAGTCTTGGAGATGACCATTGAGGAACTTGACCTTTCGGTGCGTTCTTTCAACTGCTTGAAGCGGGCCGGAATCAATACGGTAGAAGATTTAACCAATAAGACGGAAGAGGATATGATGAAAGTCCGCAACCTAGGACGCAAGTCTCTGGATGAGGTGGTTGCCAAGCTCAACTCCCTAGGACTGAGTCTGTCTTCCGAAGAAGAATAAGTAGATCGATCTGGGGTGTATGCTTCCCTTGGCAGTGAGGCGTTCCCCAGTACCTACGGTAAAGGAGTGAGTAGCAATGCCCGGTACCAGAAAGCTCGGAAGAGCCACAGATCATCGTAAAGCGATGCTCAGAGCCATGGTCACTTTTCTCTTGGAAAATGGCAAAATTGAGACGACCGTGACCCGTGCGAAGGAGGTTCGCTCCCTGGCAGAAAAACTGATTACGGTTGCCAAGGATGATACCCTCTATGCGAAGCGGTTGGCACTTTCATTTGTGACCAAAGAAGATGTGGTCAAAAAGCTTTTTGACGAAATTTCTCCCTCATATAAAGATCGGAACGGTGGCTATTGCCGCATCATCAGAACAGGGCCCCGCCGCGGCGATGCAGCGGAGATGGCGATTATTGAGCTGATCAAAGCCTAAGCTGATTGAAACCGATACTTTTTTGAGTACCATAACGAGGCGCCCCGGCACTTTTGTTCCGGGGCGCCAGCCTGTCAAAGAAAGGCATTTTCAAACCGTGAAAGCGGATGAAAATGCCTTTTTGCAATACGTGGGAGTAAAAAAAGCGAAAAGGGAGAAGAAAGAGCGCTCCTTCCAACGCCATAGTGCCAGCTTTTTGAGGTTCAT
>JAVBST010000020.1:0-14263 GCA_031556545.1 Oscillospiraceae bacterium | reverse complement strand
ATTCCCCGGTTTTTGTTTTGGGTTTATATAGTATCCGCGTTGCGCTAAAAAAGGGCCTTTTCAGACGTGTGAAAAGACCCTTTTACTGTTGCTTGATACAAATATTGATTTTCGCGCGGCTGTGTGCTCCGTTTTGTCGTGCGGGATGGGTCCCTATGCCGTGTTCACCTTTGCGGCGCGAGAAAAATCCCGCAAGTTGCGACTATGATTTCGTTAACGGGAAGATCAGAAATTTGCCATGTGGTATATCGCGATGATATCCTGTTTGTGCAATGGCCGGAAGTTTCCGACCAGACGCTTGCCATGGAAAACGCAGCTGTCAGCCAATTCCGCAATAATTGGCGCTGATAAAATCCCTATACCCAGATCGTTCATAGAAACCGGCATCCCTAAAGACTGAAAAAAGCAGATGGTTTTATCAATTCCTTCCAGTGCAGCCTTTTCCCCATCCTCACAATCCACATCCCATACCTTTTGGGCAAACCAGGCAAACCGCCCCACATCCACCCGATAACAGTATTTGGCCCAGGCGCCCCACATGGTGGAAAGGCTGACCTTATAGATTGCACTCGAATATTTTTCGTTCTTTGACAAGATTATACAGGGTTCGTGTTATGCTTGTCCGGATGGCACGCAACGTTAGCACGGAGACAAAACGTTTTGCTCCCACGGTTTTACTAAAATATTTGGGGTGTGAAAGAAATTTTTGATTTTGCGACTCTAATAAACCTTATGCTACTTTTATGCATCTACAAGATTTAGGTTCTCAATCTTAACTACTCTTTCATCGCCTTTTAACAAAGAAATATCATGAGTTGAAATTATAACTATTGCATCTTTAGATGCTTTCTTTAAAATTGAAAAAATTAATTCAGCATTTTTCTTATCAAGCGATGCAGTAGGTTCGTCCGCAAAAATCACTGTCGGATTTTTAACTAAAGCTCTTGCAATTGCGACCCGTTGACGTTCGCCGCCTGATATCTGAAAAGGCTTTTTGTTTGCTAAATCTTTAATTCTTCAAGATTACCATTTTGAGGGAACAGAATAAAGCTATTACTTGATGGTTTGAAATTGTTTAGCTTTTCCGAAGACAGCATACCTGATCAGCCCCCATATTATGTACCAGCGGGATAGAGAGTTCGGGGTGGATTTTAGCAATAGCCGCAATAGGGTGGGAATGTGAGTAAACGCCTTGGCGTTTTCCGTATTTCCACCGTTTTATGTAGATCAAACGGCTAATTTTGCAGCAGGGGCAGGCGGTCTGTAACCCAGCGCAGAATATGGGCGTATGGTGTTGTATTCCTTTACCCAATGCAGAGCGGAAAAACGCTGAATACATTGCGCTGGCAAAGCTTATGATCGGCAGAAAGGAGGATTGACATGGGTGAACAGAATATCGTGGAGTCTCTTAGCAATGATGTCCTAGAATGTCCTACTCCCCCCCGTGATATAGTGTAAATAGAGAGATGCGGCAATCCTTCATTTTATTACCCAGCATCTTGATCTGAATCTAGTGTGATAAACGCAAGCCATCCCTGTTTTGCCGCTGATTAGCTTACGCTGCCCAGAGCAATTTGAGCAGTAACAAAAGTATGACACCAGGTGCGCCCGCAATGCAACTGCAAAGAATACTCCATATGTTTACCCCGATGGTAATCCCGGTAAGCGCTCCTGTTACATTTACCGCAAACAGGGCAATAATTCCTTGCAAAATGGAATAAAACCCCTCTTTAATGGGACGCTTCGATTTTAAGATGGCCCACAAGATGAGAATAAAACCAACAATTCCCACCGCACATACCATCACTATTGCTGCTACCCCAATTGATTATCCTCCCGATTATAACTTTGTATCACCTCAAACGGAGCACAATTGATATTGCGTTCCCGAGCCTCTTTCAATAGATATCGATACCTTGATTTTAGTGATTCCAGTTCAAAAATAGCCGCTTCAATCAGATCCTGATCATCTTCCATTTCAAAAAGTGTATAAGCACGGTTAATTCTTGCACATACCTCCCGAATTTCATGGATCAAAAGGTCTGATTTCCCGGTTGGTTTTACTTGTGCTTTTCCCAGTCTTATTTTTTTGAGTATATTTTCCATGAATAACCCGTCCTTTCAAGTTATGTATATGATATAGTGTTGGACAGATATTCCGTTCTCTATACGATTATTAAGGAAACGCGAAAATAATTTGCAGTTTTCTTTGTGGGCGCTGTTTAAGTACCTGTATATTGAATATAATACTTTATAGCCTACTATTTTTAGGGAGGGGAAATTAGTTGCGCTATTTGAAAGGACCTTATGAGCAATATTGTTCCGCGATGGATAAAAATGTACTGTTTGATACGGTTTTTCCAAGACAAGAAGGCGTTAAACTTCGTTGCCTGCATGAAGGGATCTGTAAAAAGCAGGGAGGCTGTAAAAATCTGAATCTCATTGAAAATTTGGAGGAAATGCGTTATTAACGGCACTTCCTCGGCGAACAAAACAAGGAGTATCGGCAGCTGTAATCCTATTAAACTGTAGAGTGGTAGGCTCGGCGCAACGCATCAGATGCGGTTAGCTTAGCCCAAACGTTTTCTGCGACAGTTCTTGGGTACCGTAGGAGCTCGAATCCATTGCCCCGCCGCCAAGCTGCGGACGTATTTGGCGGGTTACACCGCGAGAGGAAAAGTACCCGGTTAGCATTGACGCTTAGTGGTGACAGTTTGCGGAGCGATTGGGTTCAGCGTCACGATGTTCCAAATTTTCCGGGAGATACTTTTGTGGCCTTCTTTTCCGCAGTTTTATTTCTGCCAAACGAACCCCTCGGCATAAAGCCGGGGGGTTCAGCATCTTATTAAGTCTTATGCATGAAGCGTTGTTGATGGTGATGGCGAAGGATACATTACTTTGAAAATCACAGACAGAAAGAATTACAAATGGATGCCCTAATTCGATGTGTAGACAGAGATGTTTTGATCATAATCAGGTAGAATGACCCGGTATTTCAAAATTTATGCGTTGACGCAGGTACAATATGACAATTTATTTTCGGCTGGTACATCCTAAAAAGCTCAGTGCCGCAGCGTGAGGCCGTTTGTTTCTTCATGCTTTGTACAAGGGTGGCGGGAAGATGAGTTTTATGAAATAGAAACGATATATTGACACGAAGGTCTTGTGATGATACAATATATGGTACTTGAACCGGATGCGCGAGACAGATGCTTCGTGTTTTTCATTAGGAAAAATGGCGTGGCATTCTGCAAGTTGTTTTCTGTCTTCGGGGTGCGCCGCTGTCGATGATATCTCGGATTTGCCGGGGCTTCCTTGGGAAATCTTTTGAGATACAGTTGTTACGGCCCAGACTGAGGCTTTCTCTTGCCTGCATGTGCGGGCGCCCCGATATAACGTGATAAAAATGTGTGATAAGATGGAGGAAAAAGAAAATGCTGCTGGATGCAAAGCTGGTGCGCTTTTTTACCAAGGAGCTTGACCGTCAGAAAAAAAGCGTATATGATCTTTTTAAATGGAAGAAAGTGGATGTTAAGCTTAAGAATTATGCCACGGATGAAGTGATCACGGATATGCGAGAGCTAGAGTTTCCTGAGCACTATTCCCAAAGTGCCTGTGATATTATTGCCAGCAAGTATTTTCGGAAAAAAGGAGTGCCGGGGGAGCGTGGCGCGGAATATTCCATGCGGCAGCTGGTGCACCGGATGGTATCATTTTGGGTGGAGGCTCTTTGTGACGAGGGGCTGATCACTAAAGAGCAAAAAGAAATTGTCTATGATGAACTGGCGTTTATGCTGCTTTCCCAGATGTGGGCGCCCAACAGCCCTCAGTGGTTTAATACGGGCCTTAAAACCGCCTATGGGATTGGCGGCAGTTCCTCAGGTCATTATTATTATGACGAAAAATTAGAAGATGTACGCCAGGCGGAGGATTCGTATACGAGAACGCAGGGTTCTGCCTGTTTCATTATCAGTGTTGCGGACGCCCTGTTGGGAGAAAAATCCCTTACCGATCAGCTGACAACGGAAACGCTGCTGTTCAAGTATGGATCAGGGGTGGGCAGCAATTGGTCGCCCATCCGCGCCAAGAATGAATTTTTATCGGGCGGAGGCAAATCTTCGGGACTTTTGAGCTTTCTCAAGGTCTCCGACCGTAACGCCGGCGCCATCAAATCGGGCGGTACGACCCGTCGCGCCGCCAAAATGAATATTCTTAATTTGGATCATCCTGAAATTATGGATTATATCCTCTGGAAAGCTAAAGAGGAGGATAAAGTGCTGGCTTTGGGAAAAATGGGCTATTCCACGAGCATTGAAGGGGATGCCTATGAGACGGTATCAGGGCAGAACGCGAACAATTCGGTACGCATCCCCGATGTTTTTATGCGCTCTCTTACCGAAACGGAAGCTGTTTGGCAAACCAAAGGGCGTATTGACCGAAGCGCCGATGGGGAGATCCCGGTGGCGGAGATGTGGGATAAAATTGCGTATGCGGCCTGGCGCTGTGGCGATCCAGGCGTCCAGTTTGACGACCGCATCAATGCTTGGCACACTTGCCCCTGCGGGGAGGATGGCATTTATAACGAGCCACATAACCGCATTAATGCTTCGAACCCCTGTTCGGAGTACATGTTCCTGGACGATACGGCCTGCAACTTGGCCAGCATCAATATTACAAAGTTTTATGATGCAAAAAAAGGTGCCTTTGATATCGACGCTTATCTACATACCATTAAAATGGTACAGCTCGTTCTGGAAGCAACAATTCATTGCGGACAGTTTCCCACTAAAGATATTGCCCGCAAATCCTATAAATTTAGAACTACAGGCTTGGGGCTGACCAATCTTGGCATGCTCTTTATGCTGATGGGGTTGCCCTATGATTCCGAGGAGGCCAGGGCGGTGGCGTCGGCTCTCACGAGCCTGATGACAGGGTATTCCTATTACGTTTCGGCATTGATGGCCGAAAAAGTGGGCCCCTTTGCTTGCTATGAACTCAACCGTCCCCATATGAACCGGGTCATCCGCAACCATGCACGCGCCGCTTCTTACAGTAAAAAGGATTCTCATTTTGAAGATATGCCCTATCAGCCCGTTTGTGTCAGCCATTCGCTGCTCAAAAGCTTGAAGCTGTCGAATCTGGCGGACAGCCTGTCGGAGGTGTGGCAGGATACCTTGCAGGCCGGGGAGCAGTTTGGATTCCGCAACGCGCAGGTGTCCGTATTGGCGCCTACAGGGACCATCGCCTTCGCCATGGACTGTGCGACCACCTCCTCCGAACCTTTTTTTAGCCATGTGACCTACAAAAAATTAATCGGTGGCGGCTTTATGGTGATTGTGAATCCCGCCCTTCCGGCGGCGCTGCACCAATTGGGATACAGTGAAAGCCAGATTGATGCGATTGTCTCCTACGTGATGCGTAAAGACGAGGGCGGCAACGTCATTGACGGCAAAATTGAGGGTGCGCCCCATTTGAAGGAGAGCGATTATGCTGTGTTTGATACCGCCAATCGTTGCGGTACAGGCGAGCGTTATATCAGCCCCGAGGGGCATGTCAAAATGATGGGTGCCTTGAGCCCGCATGTGACGGGTGCCATCAGTAAGACAGTTAATTTGCCGGGACAGGCGACAGTGGAGGAAATTAAAAATATTTATCTTCTCTCCTGGCAGCTCGGCGTTAAGGCCATTGCCCTTTACCGTGATGGCTGCAAGGCCTCGCAGCCCCTGAATACGAGTAGGGACACACAGCAGAAAAAGGAGCTCACGGACTATACCTACAATGAACTTTTGGAATATATCCGCACCCCTAAGTCCCATTACAAACCCCTGCGCATCAAACCTTCGGGGATTCGCATGGCGCGGGTGCATGAGGCGGCTATCAATGGACTCAAACTTTATATTACGACATCCTTTTATGAGGATGGGCGGCTGGGTGAAATTTATGTCTCCTGCGGCCGGCAGGGCTCTCTGACAAAAGGTCTGCTCGACAGCATGTCTACCACCATTTCCGAGATGTTGCAGTACGGCGTGCCGGCTGAGGATATCGCCAGCATGTACCGGGGACAAAAGTATGAGCCCAGCGGTATTGTAACGGGGCACCCCTATATCAAGTTTGTGGATTCCATCTCGGATCTCATCAGTAAGATTATCGACATTGAACTGGGCAACTACAGCAATTGCCAGGTCAAGCCCGATGGCTGGGAACGGGAGCACCGCGGGCCGGATATTGAGGAGATCCTCCACAAGACCTATACCGCGAAAGACTACTTGCACGGCGATATCTGCCCTCACTGCAAGAGCACCAAAATGATCAAAAACGGCACCTGCAAGGTCTGCACCGAATGCGGCACCACGACAGGCTGCAGTTAAGAAGAATCGATAAAGCGCCGCCCGGATTTTAACTGGGCGGCGCTTTGGTGTGTATGCAAGGAGGCGTTATCGGCCCATGATATTATTGGAAAAGAATCTATATTCGATATATTCTGAGGGTATAGCTTCGACGATGACGGGCAGCACGGTTTTATATCCGTTTTTCCTTTGCATTTCAGGCTGGGTATCGTGCAACCATATTTTATAGGCGGGTTGTGTATGGTCCATGCTGTCATCAACATCATAAATGAGTTCCACGCGTTCCACCTGAAAGCGTTTATTAACATCTTGATCCGGGTATGCTTGCTGTGCCGCTTTATAACATTTCTCAACTGCTTCCTCAGAGCTGATAATGGGATAATTGACTGTCGTACTTAGATCGGGGGTAAATGTCATCGTAAAACTCCCAAAGCTATTGTCGTAGATACTAAACTCTACCCGCTTTGCCGAATAATTGAGTGCTCGTTCTTCTAATGTATCACCCGCGCCCTCATATGCATAGTAGTACACGTTTTCTTCGCCGGGGGCGACGGTTTGGTGCCGTACTTCATAGGTGGGTTTCTGGAACTTGAAGAGATCGGCAAACTGCTCATAACAAAATGCCATTTTTTCTTCGTCTGTGCTAAGGTTCGAAGGGATTGCCACATCAGTGAAAGAAATCTGTGCGGTACCGGATTCTTTAATCGTCATATGTGTATTTTTCCCTGTGCAGGTTAAAAAAGCAACCACATCATCGCCTGGCATGTAATAAATAGCGGGTACATTAATAATTTCGCTTCCCTTTTCAACTCTCTCCGTTCCCACGGGTTTGTCGTTAAAATAGTCCAGATATCGCTGGGCAAGCTTGCGCAACCCTGCCTCATCATACTTGGGGTTTTTGTACACTGGCAGACTGGTAATTTCACCCTGTATTTCATATAAAGGACCGTTGTCATAGAGATTTTCAGTTTCTAACATATCAAGAAAACTACAAGTAGGTCCCCAAGAAAAAGTACCAACATAGTCTGGAAAAGCCAGAATTTCTTTTCCATCGGCAGCATATTGAGGGACGTATTGGGGCAAGGACGCTACGGAACTTGCTTCCTCGCTGCTGGTGGGCGCGTAGTCATAGGCCGCGCTGTAGCCATCGCTTTGCGTGGCAGCGGTGGCGCTTTCAGTAACCGCGGATTTGTTACCGTTCCAGAGGCGTTGCCAGGCAAAGACCCCCAAGAGGCATATCAGAGCCATCGCACCCGCCAGTGCCTGCTTATAAGGGAAATAACGGGTCGGTTTTTCCTTTTGCTGGATCTTTTCAAGTGTGCGTTGCATGAGGGAGTCACTTATTTTAATTTGATCCAAAAATTTCAAATTGATCTCAGACATAATCATAGCCTCCCTTGAGCAAAATGGCTTTTAATTTCTCCCGGCCCCGCTTGAGTTGTGTGCGGACGGTGGACTCGTTGAGATGTAATATTTGCGCGATTTCCAAGGTGGGGTAGTTTTCATAATAATGCAGATAAAGCACGGATTTATATTTCCCGGGTAAGGATAAGAGACTGGGGATCAGCCCCTCGTCATAGATGTCGGCAGTAGCGACGCAGACATCCTCAAGGGCAACTTTATTTTTGCGCCAAAAGTTGTTTAACACATTTTTGCAGTGATTTTTGGTGCAGCGGATAAGCCACGCCTTAAGATGCTCCTCTGACGCAAACTGCCGATCCTTCTCAAAGGTGCGGATCAGGATATCCTGAAAGGCATCCTCGGCTTCCGTTTGATTTCTCAGATACAGAAAACAAAGGCGCAGGATCATATTACCATAGGTCTGCATGGTTGCTTTCATACAATCCTCGGTGCGAGACAATTGCAAGCCTAGAGGGTCTTCTTCCATTTGCGTGGGTGCCATCATTTCCATGTTTCATTCCTCACTTCCATCTGGGGATTCTGGTGAGCGCGGATTGGATCTCGCGGCTGGATTCGAGCAGCGCTTGTCGGGGCATATGCGCTGCTATCTACTATACAAATGAGAGGCGGAAAATGTTTCAGAAAGTTTGTGAAATTTTAGATCCGGATAAAAATAGCAGCCGCCCCCGTAGGAAGGTGACTGCTAGTGATAACAAAGGACTATTTTATAAAGTTTACTTTGTTGGGAATGCGCTCCGGAACGATGGCGTCCCTGTCTTTATATCCAAGGGCAATGCCATAAAGGGGCTTGTAATTTGCGGGGATTTCCAGCCTCTTCATAGCGGCTTCTCTTTGCGGAGACTGAAATAAAAAGGCGGCAAAGCCCAAAATGCAGGAACCGATGTGCAAGGATTCCGCAGCCAGACAAATATTCTGCGTGGCAAAGGAGCAGTTGAAGGGCATATAGGGGTCTTGTTCCAAACCGGAAACAATGATAACGGTGGGGGCATAGTAAAAAACGTTATAATCCTCACTGCCGCCGAAACGTCCCTTGATACGCTCTTTTGAGGCCTCTGGAAGCGCTTCTTTGATTTGCTCATTCATCCATTCGATGAGGGGCCGGTTTTGTACCACCGTAAAATGCCACTCCTGTGAATTCATGGCGCTGGGAGCATGCAAAGCACAGTCCAAAATCAGGGAGAGCTCTTCGTCCTTGATTTGCTCGGGCCGATAGGCACGGTAGCTTCTCCGGTTGAGGATGGTCTTGATGGTTTCATTCATGGAGTGAACCCCTTTCATACGCAAGTTTCTGGCTTTATTCTACCCCTGTGCCGAAGGCTTTGTCAAGCGGATTGCGGGCAAAAGATTGACGAAATAGAAAAAACATGCTAGGATGTATGCAATCTCAGGTTGTTATTGGAAAGGGAGAGAAATATGTATAAAAAGCGTACTACAGCAGGGACCTTGCCTTTGATTTTGGGCGTGTTTGGGACCGTGATGGTGTTCATAGCGGCCCTTTTAATCATGCCCTATCAAACCATTCGGTTGGAAGGCAGGATTGTTGACCTTTCTTTTTGGTCATTATTTTCGGTATTGGTGCATCCGGGGATCTTTCTGATATTATTGTTGACCGCTATCAAAACACCGCGCAGAGGCGCGGCGTTCGGTGTGGTGTGGGTTTGCATCGCCAGCCTTAATTTGCTGTTTCTACTGCCTTCACTGTACAATTTGCGCAACCTCCATGTGGGCGGCATCTATGAGACATATCTTATTTCCATCTGGATACGCATTTTGGGGATTGCTGCTATTTTATCTGCAAGCATCGCATTTCTGATACACCTGAGGAAGGTTCCACAACCTGTGCCGTCGCTCTATTATCCCGTGGGCCCGGTGCCCTATGGCCAGCCGCCCAATGCACCGCCGTTCACGCCGCCCTATGGTCCGCCTCCTGCTTTTTATGGCGGACAACCTTCCACACCTCCTTATTATTCGCCGCCCACGGCCCCCTACGGCCAGACGCCCATGCAGCCGCCCTATGGCCCGCCCCCTGTTGCCTATGGGCCGGGCGAACCTGTTTATCAACAACCTTGGCTTCCCCCGCAGCCTATGCCACCCGCGCCGCCCCCCGGTGACTCGATGAATCCATATGATTCCGGTGCAGAATAATGTATTCTGGAATGGATACAAGCAGTAAGCAAGGCCTCTCCATGGACAAAAGGGATGGAGAGGCTTTTTCTCAGGGGATCGTTATTATTCCTGCATGCAAATACAGGAATTTTGAGAAAAGCCCTTATCTGCCAAAGTAATATTACCAAAAGTTCACTCCCCGTTCATAAAAAATTGCTATTATCAGGAAATCTTGTATGAATGAGGGGGTTAGGGCCATGGCAAAATTGAAACTGCTCCATATATTTAAAAGCTACCGGGCGGGGAATACAAACGTAGAGGCGCTCAAGGGGATTTCTCTCGCCTTTCGTGAAAGCGAGTTTGTTTCTATTCTGGGGCCGTCGGGGTGCGGCAAAACGACGCTTCTCAATGTGATTGGCGGCCTGGATCGCTATGAACAGGGCGATTTGTTTCTGGATAATCTGTCTACAAAATTATTCAGAGACCGGGACTGGGATGCTTATCGCAATCATTCCATTGGTTTTGTTTTTCAAAATTATAATCTGATTTCCCACCAGTCCGTGCTGCACAATGTGGAAATTTCCATGACGCTGGCAGGCGTATCCGTACGGGAGCGCAGGCGCAGAGCCAAAGAGGCGCTGGCTGCGGTGAACCTTAGCGATCAGATAAAAAAGAAACCCAATCAGCTTTCGGGCGGGCAGATGCAGCGGGTCGCGATTGCACGTGCCTTGGTCAATAATCCCGATATTATTCTGGCAGATGAACCGACGGGCGCTTTGGACAGCCAAACCAGTGTGCAGATCATGGAAATCCTCAAAGAGATTGCCAAAACCCGTCTGGTGATTATGGTGACACATAATAATGAGATGGCCGAAGCCTACAGCAACCGAATTGTGCGTTTGTTGGACGGTGTGATCCAGTCCGATACGAACCCTGTTCCGATGGAGGAAGCGGCAGCACCAGAGCCCGGCACAAACGGGGTCAAAAAGGCGAAACTGACGAAAACGTCCATGTCCTTATGGACGGCAACCTCCCTCTCTTTTAAAAACTTGCTAACTAAAAAAGGACGGACGATCATCACGGCAATGGCCGGGAGCATCGGTATTATTGGCGTGGCGCTCGTACTTGCACTTTCAAACGGCCTTGCTGCCTATATAGACAGCATGCAGTCCGAAGCACTGTCTGGCTTTCCCATTACGGTGACCACCGGGGAACAGATGATTGATTTCAATGCGCAGCAGCAGGAATATCAGCAGCGGGAGAAGGATAATGCCGCCGCGGAAAAATTTCGGACAGATGATCAGTTGGTACGCTATGACAGTGAGGCCAACACCACCCGGCATATGAATGTGCTGACCCAGGATTATCTGGATTATGTAGGAAAAATGCAAACGGAATTGCCTGATACGGTCAATAACATTTCTTACAACCGGGATGTGGATATCAACCTTCTGGCTAAAGGCGACGACACCGTTGTCAAGTATAATACCACCGCTCCTTCCGGCATGCGGGTCATAGTGGGGAACGGGAACGAAGTCGACCTATATTGGCAGGAGATGCCCAACAACGAGGCGTTTATTCTCTCGCTATATGATCTGATTGGTACCGGCAGTCGGTTTCCGACCGCCAAAAACGAAGTGGCACTGGTAGTGGACGAGTACAACCGGATTGATGAGGCGCTGTTTCAAAAGCTGGGCATTGTGAAAGAAACCGAAGCCTATCATTGGCAAGATTTTATTGGCAAGACCTTTTTGAAGGTCATCCCCAATAATGATTTTTATACTAAATTGCCGGATGGAAACTTTGCGCCGTCCACCGCTGATCAATATGAGAATCTGTACAGTGGCAAGGAGGGGACCAGCCTCACCATAACCGGTATTTTGCGCATTAAGGAGGGGGCAGCCAGCAGTTATCTCAATCCGGGTATTGCTTATACAACGGCCCTGACCGATTACATCGTGGCGGATGCCAAGCAGTCCGAGCTGGCAGTAGCGCAGGAGAAAGCCGATCATGATCTGATTCTCAATACGCCCTTCAAGGATGAGGCGGCGAAGGAAGAATGCATGAAAAGTGTGGGCGCGGATACCAGCCCCACAGGGGTCAATATCTATCCCAAGGATTTTGACAGCAAAGAACGTGTCAAAGAATATTTGGATCAATATAATCAGGGCAAAGACAACGCGGCGCAGGTGGTGTATTCTGACCTTGCAGAGACTATCACCAGCATGATTGGAACCCTGCTCAATACCATCACGTATGTGTTGGTCGGCTTTGCGGCCATCTCTCTGGTGGTGTCGAGTATCATGATTGGAATCATCACGTATGTATCGGTAATTGAGCGTACCAAAGAAATTGGGATTCTGCGCAGTGTGGGCGGCCGCAAAAAGGATATTGCCCGGGTGTTCAATGCGGAAACCCTGATTATCGGATTTGTGGCGGGACTCATTGGTGTTTTGATTTCTTATCTCTTAACCTTCCCTATTAATTCGATTATTGCGAATCTGGTCGATATTCAGGGTATCGCCAACTTGGCGGTTCCGGCAGCGGTTATATTAATAGCGGGCAGCATGATACTGACTTTGATTGCAGGCCTTGTTCCCGCCAGAATCGCAGCCAAAAAAGATCCGGTCGTTGCCCTGCGTACCGAGTAACCCATCATATTGGCACAGGCCATAGCGGCCTGTCACGTTGCCGGCAGATTATGGCGAAGGGACTTCTTTTCCCATTAATACAAGACAACGCCCCATGGATGGTTGAACAGCACCCCATTTGTTAGACAGTATGGCATACTGAAAACAAATGGGGTGCTGTTCATACAGGGTGCATAGCGAGCGCCCCGCCTTTTGATACTTCACGTTCCAGCCGGGCTGACCGCTGCACCCGCTGTAGCTGTAGCTTGGCTCGACTTCATAATTCGCATAAAGAAAAGTATTCAAGTCCTCCCACAAAGGGCTTGCGACAAATTCCCCTATATCGGCTTTTGTCGGCTGCCTGTCCACGCCATAAAGCTCTATCCAATCCATCCGCATCGCTCCTTTACCTAAAGTATAGCACCCTAAAGATGACAGCAGTGCGTCATGTTATCCCCGGAGTTTTTCTGAATGCAGTTTGACTCGCTCCGGGCTGACTACGCTGACATCCTTCCCGAAAGAAAGCAAAAAGCCATAGAGCCAGTTGTTCTCCGGCATTTTTGCGAATACACGCAGCCCGCCGATATCGTCTCTTTCAATGGCACCTTCGTCAAACTCGTCGTAAACCCTATAGGCAACATGCGCGGGAAAAGCTAGCTCCAGCGCAACAAGGGAGTCTATCGGCTGCGGAGTGTACCCACCTGCGGGAAAAACCTCATCCGTCTCGGTAAGCTTTAGCATGCGGTTGATTTTGAAGGTACGGTAATCCTGCCGGCTCAAGCAAAACGCTTGGAGATACCATGCTTTCGACTTGAATACCAGCTTGAGGGGATAGACCTTTCGCTGACTTTGCTCGCCATAAGAGCTGACATAATCAAATGCAATGGCGGTGTGAAGCAAGATGGAGCGCTTGAGCAGATCAAAGCGCAGGCTGTCTGCCTTACCGTGACCCCATCGAGAGAAATCTACCTCAATCCAGTCGTTATCCGTCTTTTCGAACAGGTTTTAGAGCTTTCCAAGAAGCTTGTCCGTTTCCAGCTGCCGCGTGGCGGAGAGTCCCTGCAACGCGAGAATAATCTGGTTTTGCTCATCCTCGGAAAGCAGGCTCTTATTCAGGACATATCCCTCCATGATGGAAACGCCGCCGCCCTTGCCTTGGGTGGTATAGATGGGAATGCCTGCCACCGACAGGATTTCGATATCGCGCAGAATGGTACGTCTTGAGACCTCGAAATGCTGTGCCAGCTCGTTCGCGGTCATGGTTTTCTGCTTCATTAAAAGATAGACCATTTCAAACAAGCGGTGTATCCGCATCCTACAAGATTAAGCGCCATAAAAGCACCTCAACTTTCTATAAATCACTCATTGCCCGCGCTTAACGGAAAACACATAGTGCGGCATATCTATTCCACGATAGTGCTTAATAAAGCGGCTCCGCACAAGCATGCCATTACGTATCGCAACATTCATGGACGCAATGTTTGTATCACGAATTATTGAGCCGATTTCAATTACATCAGTGTTTGAAAACCCATATTCTTTTACTGCTCTAGCAGCTTCGGTAGCGAACCCGCGATTCCAAAAACTACGATTGATCAAATAGCCAACTTCCAGCATCTTATACTGATCCCCAAATAAAACACGTGCAAGCACGAATAGAGCATGGTATAATAAAGGTATAGAAAGCGAGTGAAGTGCTGTGCCGAAAACATACCAATTTAATGAAAAACAGATTGCGGAATTAGAAGCCGCCAAGAA
>JAVBST010000001.1:0-88480 GCA_031556545.1 Oscillospiraceae bacterium | reverse complement strand
CGAACCTCTCTTTGGTTAACCAAAGAGAGCTGACGCACAAGCTCTTTCTTATCAATTCCAGACCCCGAAAATGTTTGGGCTGGAAATCACCTATTCAAGTTTTTCTACACGAAGTGGCGCACTTGACTTGACAATTCATCGGAAAAAAAGATTCCTTCCTGGCCGTGGATGTCTATTTTTTCTGTTGTGGTGCCTTCTGTGTCAATATTGATTTGCATATAACGGATGGTCATCTGTTCAAACAGCAGAATATCTCCCTTTTCATTCCGGTACTCGGTCTGCACCAAACTATCAAATACATCCCGGGCGGTTTGCCGGTATCCTTCCGGGATATGGAGGGGTTCAAAGTAGGTTTCGATTTGCATTGGGACTACCGCAGGATCCCCTCCCTGAAAAACAACTGTGGAGAAGGTGCGGTATACTTCTACGAAAAAGTTGACAATGGGATCGCGCAAGGCTTTTACGCTGAATACGATAGAGAAGATCAAAATAAAAGTGATAATAATCGAGGCGACTCGTTTCCCAGCAGAGTTGAATAAAACATAATAGGGCTTTTTTTGCCGCCGAATCAGGTTATCCATTTTCCTTGTAAAGTGCTGTGAAAAAACAGGATGATTCTTTATTGCTTCATCCGACGGTAGCCTGGACAGCATCCGCTCTTCATAAATCGTCAGAGCTTCCTTTAAATGGTTACCTTGGTTGTTCATTAACGACATAGCCATTCACCTCATCTTTCAAAAGAGCAACAAGCTTTTGCTTGGCACGTTCAATCCGTTTTCTGACCGCTGCATCATGAATATGCAAAATTTTGGCGATCTCCTTGTCGGAACAGTCATGCACATAGTGCAGCATTAATACATCCCGATAAATGGGAGACAGGGATTCGATTTTATCTACCATCGCGTCCACTTCGAATTGGGAAAAAACCGTTTCATCAAAGCTGGTATCCAGCACTTCGTACTCTATTTCTTCCCAGGCAATGGACGACTCTTTCTTTCTCTGGTTATACAGATTGATGGAAACCCTCCTACTAACTATAACCATAAAACCTTTAGTTTTGTGACAATTTATATCGTCAATTCTATCGAGGCAATGAATAATTTTAAAAAAAGCCATATGTACGGCATCCTCCGCCATGAATTGATCATGGAGAATGCCGTTGGCAACATAATACATCAAGTCTCGATATCGCAAATATAAGGCTTCGAATTTTTGCTTATCTTCTTCTGACTCTATGAGAGCAAGGTAAAACAATAACATATACAACTTACACCCTATAGTAAATTTTTGTTAATTCATTTTAGCACAAAAATACAAAATTTAATTTCCTGGAGAAAAATTCAAATAGAATTAGAATGAGATATTTCGTGACACCGCCTTTTTGTTCATATTGCGATGGCTTTGTATTCTGACACTAATGTTTCTGAACGCAAAAAACGTTTGCTCTAAAAAGAACAAACGCTAGACTGTCAAAGAATCCTTTTTTTGCTTATGGAAAACAGGGGTCTTACACATCTTCGCCAGCTGGTTGCAGAGCAGCGCCGCTCACAGGAGGAGTTTGCCCCGCTATTGGAGCCGATTGGCAAATGAAAAGTTCTTTACCTAACCGCTGTCCAGAGCATTAGATAAAGAGACAGAAACTCCACTATGGCGAAGGCGGCTGCCTCCTGATTGGATATCCGAATATTCACACGATTTTCAAACGGAGCTTTTACATATATGCTATAGGGCTGGGTACAAGACCGGCAAAATGGGCACAGTTAGCGGCTAGTGATACTGCTACGCATGCATAGTTTTTCGTAAGTTTTAGCGGTAATAAACACCAAATAAACACCAAGCGGCCCGATCTCAAAAACAAAACCCTCTGAAAAGCTTGTAAACAAACCGTTTCAAAGGATTTAATTTGGAGCGGGAAACGGGATTCGAACCCGCGACTTTCGGCTTGGGAAGCCGACGCTCTACCGCTGAACTACTCCCGCCCATACGATAATGCAAAAACAGCGCAGGCATATTATAGCATGGGGAACACAAAAAATCAAATACATTTCCAGGCGTTTGATGAATTCTTCCCGTATACATATCGCAACAGGCGGCATTATTGCATTCCTCGAAAAAAAAGCTGATGCGCGATGGCCTCCACCACACGCAGCGGGCTTTCGTCCGCATTCACTGTGATGTCGGCACATTGCGCATATTGCGGATGTCTTTGGATATAGAGCTTTTGGATCACTTCTTCTCTATCAGGCTTTTGCAGTAAGGGCCGGGCGGTATCCTCCTGCAGGCGTTTGATAATTTCAGGCAAACTGGCATCCAAAAATACAATTACGCCATTTTGTTTACAGAGGCGTTGGTTCTCAGAGAAGGTTAAGGTTCCGCCGCCTGCGGCAATTACCGCCATTTCTCGCTCTAATAGTTCCTGTAGTGCCTCCCGCTCGCGCCTGCGGAAGTCAGTTTCTCCATATTGCGCAAATATCGCCTTCACACTTAGGCCGGCTGCCTTTTCAATATATTGATCCAAATCAATAAAAAAGCGACCCAGCCTTTTGGCTAAAATTTCCCCTACCATACTTTTTCCACTGCCCATGAATCCGCACAGGATAATATTCACTGCTACAACCCCTATTTTTTATAAAAACAATTTTTTCATTTCTGCGATGCTGTCCTGGATGAGACCCTGAATGGCAGACGTGGAAAATGATACCGAATGCCAGATGGTCTGGGCCGCCGCCGCTTGCCATACCAGCATGGCCATACCGCCTTCGCAGCGGCATCCTTGGGCTTCTCCCGCCCTAATTAACTGTGTCTGGGAAGGATTATAAACCGCATCAAAAATATTTTGGCACCGGGGGATTAATTCTTGTTTCAACGGCATACTTTGTGTATGAGGGACCATGCCTACCGGAGTTGCGTTGATCAGCAGGTCGATGGGGCCTTCCAGCGCATCTATAGTAGAGATTTTGGTTATGCGTCCAATTTTTTTTTGCATCTCCTCCACGATTTTTTGTGCGGAAGGAATAGCGGATTCTCTGACGGCAAAGGTCACATCAGCGCCTGCTTTGACCGCTTCAAATGCCATCATGCGTGCTGCGCCGCCCGCACCCAGTATCACAACTCGCCCTTCTAAAGGGATTTCTGCCGCTTGCAGCGAGCGCAAAAAACCAATGCAATCGGTATTATACCCCTTCATTTTTCCTTTTTTCACAGCCACGGTATTGACAGCACCATACAAATTGGCGATCTCATCCACTGCGTCCAAAAAAGGAATAATCGTGTTCTTGTGGGGGATAGTTACATTGAATCCGGAAAATGTTTTCAGGCGAGACAGCTCCGGTTGCAAAGCTTCCGGGCGAATTTCCTGTACGGTATATTCCGCTTCTTGTCCGGAGAGGGCGAAAAGTTTTCGGTGGATAAAGGGAGACATGGTGTGCAAAAGTGGGTGGCCGATGACTGCATACTGATTCATGATTCATCATCCTATCAATCTATGGGATATTTTGCGGTTTGCCGCGGGAATATAAAAGCACAGAGAGTATTTCCGGGAACCCGCAGATAAATCCGGAAAATATAAAAATTTCGAAAAGTTTATGAAATGGGCTTGACAAAATCAGGGAATCCTAATAATATTGCTTTGTGACATGCAAACAGGATACCGCAAATATACCATAAAACGGTGTTTTTGTCTATTGTGATGTCTTATGATCGAGAGAGTTTTCGATGATTTACTATTATATTTAAGGAGTGGCGATTAATGGTATTTGAAAAAGTAAGGGAAATTCTTTGTGACCAATTGGATTTAGAAGAAGATACGGTCACCATGGAATCCAGTCTTGCCGAAGATTTGGGAGCGGACAGTCTGGATCTTGTGGATTTACTCATGTCTCTGGAAGATGAGTTTGACACGGAAATCCCGGATGAGGAGATTGAAAACATTAAGACCGTTGGCAATCTTGTGAAATACATCGAGCAGCATCAATAAAATAGTCTAAAGATTATTGAATTGCTTCGAAAAGCACAAGCTTTTTGAAGCAATTTTTACTTGCAAATCAAAGGGTGAAAAGATATAATGGACAAGTATAGCTTTTTCGATAATACGATTCTTTGAATAAGAATTATCCCATGTGATTCCAAATGAAAGCAGGGGATATTTTTCATTCTGGCACGCGAATTGCTTTGGCGTTACAAGAAAATTTGGATAAGAACTAATGAAAAAGGGGGCCTCGTTTTGCAAGAATTCAGTTTTCTGTGGGAAGGCGTTCAGTATCTGTTTTCAGCGGATGGATGGAAAAATCTTGTTATGTTTTTGATTGGTGGGTTCTTGATTTATCTGGCCATTAAAAAGGATATGGAGCCTGCCTTGTTATTACCGATGGGATTTGGCGCTATCTTAGTCAACATTCCTTTCAGTGGCGTGCTGGATCAGGTCATTGGTAAGACCGATACTTTTGCGGGGGTTCAGGCCACTGGCATCATCGAATGGCTCTATAACATCGGCATTAAATCTTCGGAGGCGCTGCCTTTAATTTTATTTGTGGGTATCGGCGCCATGATTGATTTCGGCCCTTTGCTCTCCAACCCCAAAATGCTTTTCTTTGGCGCGGCGGCGCAGTTTGGTATCTTCTTCACCATCATTATGTCGGTTTTACTGGGATTCCCCTTGCGGGACGCGGCTTCCATAGGCATTATTGGCGCGGCGGACGGTCCCACCTCCATTTTGGTTTCACAGGTGCTGCGCAGTGAGTATATAGGGCCCATTGCGGTGGCGGCTTATTCCTATATGGCGCTGGTGCCCATTATTCAGCCCTTTGCCATAAAGCTGGTAACCACCAAAAAAGAACGGCAGATCCGTATGGCTTATAGTCCCAAAAAAGTCAGTCGGCTGACACGCATTCTTTTCCCCATTATTGTCACCATTCTGGCGGGACTCATTGCACCGGCATCCGTTTCGTTGGTTGGATTCCTGATGTTCGGCAACTTGCTCCGTGAATGCCTGAAGTTGGACAGCCTTTCCCAGACGGCCCAGACGACACTGGCCAATCTGGTCACCATTTTCTTAGGTATTGTCATTGCCTTCAGCATGAAAGCAGAGAACTTTATTAAACTTCAAACGCTGATGATTATGCTTTTGGGCCTGGTTGCTTTTATTGCAGACACCATGGGCGGCGCGCTCTTTGTGAAACTGCTCAACCTCTTTTTGCCGGAGGGCAAGAAAATGAATCCTATGGTTGGCAGCGCCGGTATTTCGGCATTCCCCATGTCGGCCCGGGTCATTCAAAAGATGGCGCTGAAAGAGGACGACCAGAATCATATTCTCATGCACGCGGTGGGCGCCAATGTGGCCGGACAAATCGGATCCGTTATTGCGGGCGGTATCGTACTGGCGCTGGTTCCCCACATGCTGTAATGCCAATGGGCCGGCAATCAAGAATTGCGGGATGCAAGACTGCAAAAGTTCTCAATCCCAGAATAGATATTAAGGGAGGCTGCATATTATGATGAATATACCTGTTACACTGTTGGCGGCCATCAATACGGTGGATCTCGGCCATGCTTTTACCCTGCTTTGGAAAGGGATGCTGGGGATTTTTGTGGTTATGGCGTTGATCTTCCTTTGCACCAACCTGATGAACCGTTTTACCAAGGGCAAGGACGACTGATTTTTGCCGCTGCACAGATTTAGCGCGGGTTTTGCGTTTGCTTCCTCTTTGGAGGGGCTACCCCGTCGCAAGCGACGGATTGTTTGATCAATATTCCCTTGGCAATTTAAAATGGGGAAATTGCAGAAGTTTTCCCAATTGCTAAAGGAATAATGCATATGTGCCCGCCCTGCGGATACATGCTTAAAGGCAAGGCCGCGCCGCCTCATGCGGCGCATGGAAAATCTTACTCCGGCCTATCAGGGCTTCCCTTAAAATTCTTATGTTTAGTGCTGGAGTAAAATGTAAACGGGGCAAGCCCTGCAATTACACATAAGCTGGTGGATGCCGGTGGAATGGGGGACTGACTTATGGGAAACGAAAAGAAGATGGTGGAAGAAATCACCGGAATGGAGGTTGATTTCGCCAAATGGTATACGGACGTGGTCAAGAAAGCGGAACTCGCGGATTATTCCAGTGTGCGTGGCTGCATGATTATTCGTCCTTACGGTACGGCGCTGTGGGAGAATATCCGCAACGATCTGGATGGCCGTTTTAAGGCAACCGGTCATGAAAATGTGATGATGCCGCTGTTTATTCCGGAAAGCCTGCTGCAAAAGGAGAAGGACCATGTTGAAGGCTTTGCGCCCGAAGTGGCCTGGGTCACCCATGGCGGCGAAGAGAAGCTGACGGAGCGCTTGTGTGTACGGCCCACCTCCGAGACCCTTTTTTGCGACCATTACGCCAATATTATTCAGTCCTACCGCGACCTGCCCAAACTTTATAACCAGTGGTGTTCGGTTGTGCGCTGGGAGAAGACAACCCGCCCTTTCCTGCGGACCATGGAATTTTTCTGGCAGGAGGGTCACACCATGCATGAGACGGCGGAAGAGGCCATGGAGGAGACCCGCCGCATGCTGGAGGTATATGCGAGCTTTTGCGAGGAAAGCCTCGCCATCCCGGTCGTCAAGGGACTTAAAACCGATAAAGAGAAATTTGCAGGCGCGGAGAACACCTATACCATTGAGGCCTTGATGCACGATGGCAAGGCATTGCAAAGCGGCACCAGCCACTATTTTGGCGACGGCTTTTCCCGTGCGTTCGATATCCAGTTCACAGGCCGCGACAATACCCTGCAGTATCCGTACCAGACCTCCTGGGGTCTTTCCAGCCGCATCATCGGGGCTATCATTATGACGCATGGTGATGATAACGGCTTGGTGTTGCCGCCGGCTGTCGCACCGGTGCAGGTGGTGATTGTGCCCATCGCGCCTCATAAAGAAGGGGTCATGGAAAAGGCGGCCGCCTTACAGGAGAGACTCCGCGCCTTCTGCCGTGTTAAGCTTGATGCTACCGATAATTCGGCGGGCTGGAAGTTTGCCGAGCATGAGATGAAGGGCGTACCGCTACGCCTGGAGATTGGCCCCAAAGACATAGAAAAGAACCAATGTGTGCTGGTGCGGCGCGATAACCGTGAGAAGGCCTTTGTGAACCTGGACGATTTGCAGACACAAATCCCCGTCCTTTTGCAGGCGGTACATGACGGCCTGTATCAGAAGGCTTTGCAGCGCCGTGAGAATATGACCTACGCGGCTACAGATTTAGAGACTCTGGTTGAGACGGCCCAAAACAAACCGGGCTTCATCAAGGCGATGTGGTGCGGCGAGCAAACCTGTGAGGATCAGCTCAAGGAGCAGGCCGGCGTCACTTCCCGCTGCATGCCCTTTGAGCAGGAAACGCTCAGCGGTACCTGTGTGTGCTGCGGAAAGCCCGCGACATCCATGGTGGTTTGGGGCAAGGCGTATTAATCCACGCTGCGGAGACTCCAAACGATGCATAATGCGATAAAGTGCTTGACAATTTCTACTGTTCATATTATGATTATAGATAAGTACTCTTACTTTTTCAGAAGGAGCGAACCTAAGGATGCAGCAGGCAACCCAAAAAAGTGCGATCTTCTTTTTTACCGGCTATTTTTTTAGCGGGTACTTTTTTGGCTGCCAAAAACTGAATCTGTCGTGAGTTCGAACTGAAACAACGTATTGGTATTCCGAAACGGAGCTCATGATGGAGTTCCGTTTTTTTGCGTTACTATGCACCATTTGAACCAGCGTGGCGCTGGATTCCATCGCTCCGCGTCCTGTCAAGGATCGCTAAGCGGCAAAGCCAATCGGGCACATTCTCCGCCCCTTGGGGCGTGACCTTATAAGCCGGAGTTCGGTGAATAGGCCGCCAATCCACAGTGGAGAAACTCATTTTGGGAGGAACTATTATGATTATCGTACTCAAATCCAATCCAACACAGGAGCAAATCAAGAAATTTTCCGACGAGCTGCAGGCGGCCTACAATGTGCAGGTAAATACCTGGTACGGCACCCAGTCCACCGTGCTGGGGCTCCTGGGCGATACCAGTCTGATTGACATCGATCACATCCAGGCGCATGAGATCGTGGAAACCGTCAAGCGCGTGCAGGAACCCTATAAAAAGGCCAACCGCAAGTTTCATCCTGATGACACGGTTATTTCCGTGGGCGGTCAGTCAATCGGTGACGGCTCCCTGCAAATTATAGCGGGCCCCTGCTCAGTGGAAAGCAGCGAGCAGATCTGTGAAATTGCCGAGAAGGTAAAGGCATCCGGCGCGACCTTTTTGCGGGGCGGTGCCTTTAAGCCTCGTACTTCTCCCTATGCCTTCCAAGGGCTGCGCGCCGAAGGCCTCTATCTTTTATTGGAAGCCAAACGCAAAACAGGCTTGCCCATTGTGACAGAAATCATGTCGCCGGGACATTTGCCTCTCTTTGAGGATGTGGATATTATCCAGGTGGGCGCGCGCAATATGCAAAACTTTGAGCTGCTCAAGGAGCTCGGCCATATGGATAAGCCCATCTTATTAAAGCGGGGCCTTGCCAATACGGTGGAGGAAACGCTGATGAGCGCCGAATACATCATGAGCCGGGGCAATGAGCGGGTCATTCTCTGTGAGCGGGGGATTCGCACGTTTGAAACTTTTACCCGCAATACACTGGATGTTTCGGCCGTCTCCATTTTTAAAAAGTTATCCCATTTGCCGGTAGTCGTAGATCCCAGCCATGCGGCGGGGATTCCCTGGCTGGTAGAGCCCCTCTCCTTGGCCGCCTTGGCCGCCGGCGCCGACGGATTAATCATCGAAGTGCACAACAATCCCAAGAAGGCCCTTTCAGACGGTGCGCAATCTCTGACGCCCGAACAATTTGAGCCCCTTGCCCGCCGCCTCTTCACCGTCGCCAAGGCCTTTGACAGAAAGGTGGATTCCACATGCAAATTGCCATTGTAGGCTTGGGTTTAATTGGTGGTTCCCTCGCCAAGGCCCTAAAGAAGTACACCGACCACCACATTATTGGGCTGGATACGGACGCCTCGGTGCTGGAAGAGGCCGTATCCTGCCGCGCCATTGATGTCGTAGGGGTTGCCAAAGACCTTGCAGGGGCGGATCTCATCTTTTTCTGTGTCTACCCGGATATGGTCTTGCCCTTGCTGCAAAGCTATACGCACTACTTCAAAAAAGGCGCGATTGTAACGGACACCGCCGGCGTGAAAACCCCGCTGTGCGCGCCCGCCCACCGCATCGCGCAAAAGAACGGATTTTCCTTTATTGGCGGACATCCGATGGCAGGGAAGGAATTGGGCGGTTTTCAAAATAGCGATGCCCGCCTCTTCCATGGCGCGAGCTATATTTTCACCCCCCTGGAAGTGCCGGCCGAGGATCTCAATATGCTGCGGGCGCTGGCCATCAAAATTGGCTTTGCCCAGAGTGTGATTACAACGCCCCAAATTCATGATGATATGATCGCTTATACCTCCCAGGTTCCCCACGTTTTGGCTTGCTCCTATGTTTCCAATCCCCGCGCAAAAAAGCATGACGGCTTCAGCGCGGGCAGCTTTCAGGATGTCAGTCGCGTAGCCAAAATCAATATGGAACTTTGGAGCGAGCTCTTTGTCCAAAACAGTGACGCCCTTTGCGGCGCATTGGAGGATCTCATCACCCGGCTCGGACAATTTAAAGAACATATTGGCACAAAAGATAAAACGGCCATCTTTGAGATGCTGGCGCAGGCCAATCACCTGAAAGAGGAGCTGATGTTATGAAGGAGCTTTGGGTGCATACCGCTAGGAGCTATCCCATTTATATGGAGACAGGGCTTCTCCAAAAATGCGCAGAGCTCATCCGTCGGCGAACCAAAGCGCACAAAATCCTGCTGATTGCCGATTCGCATGTCGAACCCCTCTATGCGGAGCCCGTGCAGTCGCTTTTGGAAGCCGTTGGATTCGAAGTATTCCGGTTTTGTTTTCCGGCAGGGGAGGCTTCCAAAACCCTGGATACGGTGAGCCGAATACTCGCCGTCGCCACGGAGCAGGGTCTTACCCGGCAGGATCTGTTTGTGGCCTTGGGCGGCGGTGTCACAGGCGATATTGTGGGGTTTGTCGCCTCCATCTATTTGCGGGGCATTGACTTTGTGCAGATCCCCACCACCTTGCTGGCTCAGATTGATTCCTCCGTCGGGGGCAAGACGGGCGTAGATTTACCCCAAGGTAAAAACCTGTGCGGCAGCTTTTGGCAGCCACTGCTGGTCATCATCGACCCGAACTTGCTGCATACCCTACCTGACCGCTTTTTCATAGACGGTCTCGCCGAGGCTGTCAAATACGCCTGTATTGCGAGCCCCTCTCTCTTTACGCTTCTGCAAGAGGATCCCAAAGCACATCTGCAGGCGATTATTGCGGAGTGTGTTACCCTGAAACGGGATATTGTGCAGGCGGACGAAAAGGATACCGGGCAGCGTATGCTTCTGAATTTCGGGCATACCTTGGGACATGCGCTGGAAAAGCATTATCATTTCGAAGGACTCTCCCACGGAGAGGCGGTTGCCATCGGAATGGCCGTGATCACAAAGGCTAGCGAGGCCAGGGGGATCACCCAGCCCGGTACGTACGCGCGGCTGTTGGCGCTCCTGCAAAAGCACCGTCTTCCCACATCCGACCCCGCGCCTTTGCCGGAGCTGATTCAAAATGCATGCGCCGATAAAAAACGGATGGGGGACTCCCTGCAACTGGTGCTGCTCGAATCCATCGGGCGAAGCAAGGTGCAAGCTATCCCGCTGGCACAGTTGGCCGAATTCTTAAGTGACCATTGAAACACAAAAGGAGACGCTATGCAAAAAGCATTTATTTATCCCTCGGCTCTCTCCGGCTCTTTGCGCATTCCGCCTTCCAAGAGCTATGCCCATCGCGCTATCATTTGTGCCGCTCTTGCGCAGGGGGTCAGTACCCTCGCGCCCATTGACCTTTCGGAAGATATTGCGGCCACTCTGGGAGCGGTGCAGGCAATGGGTGTGAAAGCGGAATGGGAAAACTATAAATTGACAATCAACGGTTCGGATATTTTTTCCCCGCAGAACGCGGAAATTGATTGCCGGGAATCGGGCTCCACCCTGCGCTTCCTGCTGCCAGTTGCAGCGGCGGGCGGCATGAGGGCCCGCTTTATCGGCTCCGGTAAATTGCCGGAACGTCCTCTGGCAGATTATTTGCAATTGTTGCCCGAACATGGCGTGGTATGCCGCAGTGAGGGCGGGTTGCCCTTATGTATGGAGGGACAGCTGCGGGGCGGCACGTTTGCCGTTAGCGGCCATATCACTTCCCAGTTTATCACGGGACTTTTGTTGGCATTGCCCCTGTTGGCAGAGGACAGCTCCCTGATCTTGACTTCTCCGCTGGAATCACAGCCCTATGTGGACATGACCCTCCGGGTGCTGCGTGATTTCGGCGTTTTGATTCATAAGACGGCAACCGGATTCCATATCCCCAGTTCTCAGACCTTTAGGAACCGGTCATACACTGTGGAAAGTGACTGGTCTCAGGCCGCCTTTTTTCTGACGGCGGGCGCTTTGGGCGCCCCCCTTGCCCTAGCGGGGCTGAATCCGGATGCAATACAGGGGGACGCTGCCGTTTTGCCCCTCCTTACTGCTATGGGCGCGGAATTTTTATGGCGGGACGGGCTCCTTGTAAGCCAGCAGTGCGGTGCGCTGCATGCCGTTGATATTGATGCAACCCACATTCCGGATCTGGTCCCCATACTTTGCGTGGCCGCCATCTTTTGTGAAGGCACCACCCGTATACGCGGCGCCAAACGCCTGCGCCTCAAGGAGAGCGATCGTCTACAGAGCCTGTCGGAGGGACTTAAAGCCCTGGGCGTGCCCCATACGCTTTATGAAGATGGAATGGATGTCATCGGGCAAAGCGGGCGACTCGAAGGGGGAGTGGATATAGCGGTGCAGGGATATCAGGATCATCGCATTGTCATGGCTTTCACCATTGCGGCCCTGTTTTCCCAAAAAGGTTTTGCGATTCATGACGCGCAAAGCATCGCTAAATCCTATCCCGCCTTTTTTGCGGATATTCAAGCGTTAGGAGGTCATACGGATGTCATCAACATGGGGTAATGCGCTTCGCCTCTCCCTGTTTGGCGAGAGCCATGGGGCAGCGGTTGGGGTGGTTATCGACAATTTACCGCCGGGTTTGGAGTTGGATCTTGCCGCCATACAGCTCCAAATGGAGCGCCGTGCGCCCGGAACGGATCGCTGGGCTACGCCTCGCAAGGAATCGGATTTACCTGAAATCCTATCGGGCTTTTATCAGGGCCGCACCACGGGGACGCCCCTGTGTGTCCTTATCCGCAACCAAAACACCCGCTCGGCCGACTATGGCGAGTTGGGGCACTTGCCGCGTCCCTCCCATGGGGACTATCCTGGTTTCCTGCGCTATCAGGGGTTTCAGGATCCCCGGGGGGGTGGCCATTTTTCCGGCCGTCTGACGGCGCCCCTTGTCTTTGCGGGGGCTGTATGCCGCCAAATTCTCGAACAGCGCCATATTGCTATCGGTGCGCACATCTATGCCATCGGCGGCATCGCAGATACGCCGCTTGATCCTGTCTCTCTCTCTCCGCAACAGATCGATGCCTTGAGCTGGGAGCGCTTTGGGGTCCTGTCTGCGGAGGCCAGGGAAAAAATGCAGCAAGCCATAGAGGATGCCCGCTGTGAGCAGGACAGCTTGGGGGGGGTCATTGAATGTGCCGTGACGGGATTGCCCGCAGGCTGGGGCTCTCCGCACTTTGGAGGGGTGGAGAACCGCCTCGCCGCGCTGCTCTATGGAATTCCCGCTGTCAAAGGGGTGGAATTTGGAGCGGGCTTTGCCTTCGCTTCCATGCGCGGCAGTGAAGCAAACGACGTCTATGAGATGGAAGCGGGGAACGTGCGCACAAAAACCAATCATAATGGCGGAATTCTTGGGGGGATCACCACCGGCATGCCACTGATCTTCCGCGTGGCCATCAAGCCCACGCCTTCCATTGCGCGCCCCCAGCAGACGGTGGATCTTGCAACCCGCCAGAATGCCCAGCTTACCATACAGGGCCGGCACGATCCCTGTATTGTGCCGCGCGCGGTACCTGTTGTCGAATCGGTTGCGGCTATTGCTTTATTAGATCTCATGATGGAGGCCGAAAAGTTATGAACTTAGGGGATCTGCGTCAAAAAATTGATGCTCTGGATGAACAATTGCTGCCGCTGTTGCTGCAGCGTATGCAGTTATCCCGCGAGGTGGCGGAAACCAAAAAAATGGCGGGAATCCCCGTGCTTGACGCGACCCGAGAGTCGGAAATCCTCGACCGGATAGGGCGGAAAGCCGGCAGTGAATGGGGGGACGCTTCCAAAATGATGTATAGCACGCTTATGGATGTCAGCCGTGCGCTGCAGCATGAGTCTTTGCACTCGGGCGCAGGTTTACGGCAACAGATTACAGCGGCGCTTAAACCATCTGCCTTGCCCGCGTCGCCGGTACTGGCTTGTCAGGGGGTTCCCGGCGCCTATTCAGGCGCGGCGGCAAAATGTTTGTTTCCCACGGGAGCCCTCCGCTTTTTTGAAAGCTTTGAGGACATTTTTACGGCTCTTGATACAGGACAGGCTGAATATGGCATTCTGCCTTTGGAAAATTCACTGACGGGGTCGGTGCATGAAGCCTATGATCTTGTTATGCAATACCGCTTTTCTCTGGTAGGCGCTTATAACCTGCCGATCTCCCACTGCCTGCTGGCGAAGCCCGGTGTGTCCATTACGGATATCCGGCAGGTTTACTCTCATCCCCAGGGACTCTCCCAATGTGCCGCCTATGTAAAACAGCAGCGTTGGGAGTGCGTTCCTTTTTCTAACACGGCTGCCGCGGCGGCCATGGTAGCCCAATCTGCCGATCTAAGCCTGGCGGCCATTGCCTCCGAGGAAGCCGCACAGACATACGGCTTGCAAATCCTTGCACGGGGCATCCAGGGCCATCGCCATAATACCACGCGCTTTGTCTGTGTTGCCCGGCAGATGCTTATCCCGGAGGACGCCGATAAAATCAGCCTGATTTTTGCACTGCCGCATAAGACCGGCTCTCTGTATCAAATTTTGGCCCGCTTTGCGCTTTGCGGGCTGAATCTGACCAAAATCGAATCCCGGCCCATGCCCGGGCGGGAGTTTCAGTATTATTTTTATTTGGATTTTGGCGGCCATGTGCACCATCCCCGTACGATGAACTTGCTTTGCTCTCTGGCAGAGGAACTGCCGGAGTTTACCTTTCTGGGGAATTTCAAAGAACAACTCCCGGCCTAAGAGTCTTGCAAACATCCAAAAAGGACCTGTCAAAGCGGAATCACAATCCGCTTCGACAGGTCCTTTTGCGTTGAGGTTGCTATGATTATAAGTCTTTAATTGCCAGCAAAACAAAGTTTAGCACAAACAAGAGCGTGGAACCATAAATGATGGGATGAACCTCCTTGGCCTTGCCCAGCAGTATTTTAACCAGACAGTACGTGATAAAGCCGAAGGCGATTCCATAAGAAATGTTGTAGGAAAAAACCATGATAATGACCGTGAAGAAGGCGGGAATTGCCTCCTCCAGATGTGCCCAGGCAATATCCTTGAAGGGCGCCATCATCAAGATGCCGACCACAACCAGCGCAGGCGCTGTGGCTGCCATGGGAACCACCTTGATGAGGTTGTGCAGCGGCAGGCAGAGCAGGAACAGAACAGCGGTCACTACAGAGGTAAGACCCGTACGGCCGCCCGCTTCAATACCGGCAGCGCTTTCCACATAGGTAGTTGTGTTGGAGGTGCCAAAAAGAGCGCCGATGGAGGTTGCAGTGGAATCGGCAAAGAGGGCTCTGTCCATGCGGGATTTAAAACCGGAGCTGGATTCAAGCGCCTTTTCATCCTCGGCATCAAAGATGCCCGTCTTACGTCCGGTGCCGATGAAAGTGCCGATGGTATCAAAGGTATCCGAAAGGCTAAAGGCAAAGATGGCCATGATGACCATGGGGATGCGGGAAGCATCCGAGAAAAGGCTTCCAATACCCGGATTTCCGAACAAGGCACCAAAGGTTTGGTCAAGCCCCTTAAAGGGAGAAGTGGAGAACAATTCACTGAATTTGGGCAGTTCTGCAATCCCTACTTGAGCACCGCAGGCAGTTGCGATCACGCCGATGATGGTGGTGGTAATAATCCCGATTAAAATCGCGCCCTTTACCTTTAACACCATCAAGACAAGGATTAAGATAATGCCTACCAGCGCCAGCAAAACGGCGCCTTTATTGAAGTTCACAAGTCCCGGAATGATACTGCTGTCAGAAATCACCGTGCCGGAAGGCAAGGCGGTATAGGTGCCGGGATCTGAGGTGAATTTTAGAAGTCCCGCGTCTTTGATACCAATGTAGGCAATAAATAGGCCGATACCGCCGCCGATGGCCAACTGTAAGCCCTGTGGGATGGATTTGATGATGGCCTTTCGGATTTTGGTGACGGTAATAAAGACATTGAGGAGACCACAGATGAAAACCATGGCCAGGGCCTCCTGCCACGCAAAACCCAGCCCAAAGCAAACCGTGTACGTAAAGAAAGCATTGAGGCCCATGCCGGGGGCCACTGCATAGGGCACATTGGCAACAAAGGCCATAACCAAGGTGCCGACGACCGCGCCAAAAATGGTGGCAACCAATACGCCGTTCCAATCCATGCCCGTCGCGCTCAGGATTTTTGGATTGACAAAAACAATGTACGCCATCGTGAAAAAGGTGGTAATGCCCGCAATCACTTCTGTGCGCACATTGGTGCCGTGTTCCTTGAGTTTAAACAGCCGTTCCATTTTTCTCCTCCTATAAATATCCGTATTCAATGGGAAAAGCCAGTCCGTAACTCCCATTACCAATTTAGTATAGCCAAATTGTGAACGAATTGCAACGGTTTTTTAGCAGTTCTTGGAACTAGAAGTTGTTGTGGCGCAAGGGGGCCCTCGGCCGCCAACAGCGGGATCCGTGTGGCATGCGCCCACGTTAAGGGACGGAGTTGTGGCGGCTTCATTTTCCCCATGAAGCGTATTTGTCGAGTTGGCATTATAGGCTGTAGCTGCATGGGATTTTTTGGATGGCGCACTGCAATAAAATTCAAATAAATGGAAAGAAAAACATATCATGTAAATGGCTGAAATTTCTTTATATCGACAAGTGAATTTCTTGTCAAATTCCAGAATTAATTCTCGGTAGGAATAAATTAATAAATAGTAAATAATATTTGATATATAAATAATATAGATTGATACATTGAAAAATTAGCAAATAAAGAAAGCAATGACAAGCGGATCAACTTGTCATTGCTTGCAAAGCGAAAGGAAAAGACAATTACACAAGCAGAATTTCATCGCTTTCGATAAATTGCGTAATTTCATGCAATTTTGCATCGGTATAGGCTCGCCCGCCTGAGATAATTCGGTCAATCTGGAAGTGATGCAGTACTTTGATCCCGCAAGTTTGCAGGGTGTCTTTGAGAAAAGCGCCTTCCACCGGGTCATTATAATAGGATTTGAAAACGTCGGCAGGAGTTTCCATGGTTGAGATCACGATGGCTTTTTTCGTTGTGAGCAGACCAATCATTTCTCCCGTTTCCCCGTGGCGGTAAGCCCAGCCGGGTAACAGCACCTTATCACAAAAGCCCTTTAAAACGGCCGGCATCGTTCCCCACCAAACCGGGAAGGCAAATACAATGAGGTTGTCCTTATTTATGGCGGCCTGGTACTGCCGTACCAAAGGGTCCTGTGTTTCGCCCTTGCTCCATAGTTTTAGATCTTCGGCCCGCATCACGGGGTCAAATCCGTCTTGCACCAAATCAATATGCTGTACCTGATGTTGTTGGCGTGTTAGGGTCTGTTGCAGGCTCTGTATAAGCGCGGCATTAAAACTCCCTTCATAGGGATGGCAAGAAATCAGTAAATATTGTAACATGTGCAGCGGTTGCCTGCGGATACTGCGCCTGTCGGCGCAGGCGCGAAAAAGAGTTTGCAGGCAATATCCGTTTCGCCACCTTTCTGTCGATATGCCAGTGATTCATTATACTTATATTTTTATTATACTGTTATATTTTTACTTTGCAAGTTTAATGCCTTTTTTCGCAGGATTATCAGCAACCTCTCCTTCCGGGTTGAAGCGGGAGCCGTGGCAGGAACAATCCCATGTTTGTTCTTGCGGATTCCAACGCAAGGCACAGCCCATATGCGAGCAGCGTTTGCCAAAGCTAACAAGGCCGCCGACCGCATGGGCCGCGTTCAAAAACAATTGCGGATGTAGGATTCGGCGGCTTGGATCAAACAAGGGAGAGTAAGCGTTTCTTTTTTCTGTGACGCAGTCCAATAGCATCTGTGCCGCGACCATGGAACCGGTCATGCCCCATTTGTTGAATCCGGTCGCCACATATAGTTTGGGCGTAGATTTTCGGTGCCGGCCGATGTACGGAATTCCGTCCAGTGTCATGCAGTCTTGCGTTGCCCAAGCATAGCGCTCCACTGCATGGGGGTAGGCATTTTGCGCCAGCTGTCGCAATTCCTCCCAGCCGCCGCCCTGTTTTCCGGTTCGGTGATCGCCTCCCCCTATTAGCAGAAACTGCTGGTAATTGCGAAAGGAATGTCCTTTCTCCTGCTCGTCCAGATACATGCCCCCAAGCGATACCGCCTTTTCCAAAGCGATGACATAGGAACGGTGCTGATACATTTTAAGGAAATACAGCCCCGGAATATTGACCATGGGGAAATGCGTGGTGAGCAAAATGGATTTCGCGCGAATCCGGCCATGGGGAGTGATGGCGCAGCGGTCTCGGATGTCTGTTACTAGGGTGTTTTCATATATCGTAAGGTTCCGGGACAGTCCATATAGCAGTTTTAAGGGATGGAACTGTGCCTGTCGCGGCATGCCCAGCGCACCTGCCGTCTGGAAGGGTAAGGGCGGATTTTCCTGTAATACAAAGGGGATGCCCAATCGCTCATAGGCCGCTGCTTCCTGTTCTAGTTTTTGCCGCTGATTCAGGCTATATACATAGGCGATTTTTTCTTCAAAATCGCAGGGGAATTGGATGGAGAGCTGCCGAAAAGCCTCAATCGCTTCGGTTTGTGCGCGATAGTATTGCCTGGCTTTTTCGGTACCGTAGGTGCGGCGCATTTTATCATAGAGGAGACCGTGCTGTGCGGTAATTTTAGCGGTCGTATTTTGGGTAACGCCCGAGCCAATGGTATGTCCTTCCGCCAGCACACAGGATAGGCCGTATCTTTGTAAGTGGTAGGCGCACAATATGCCGGCCATGCCGCCTCCAATTACCAGCACCTCTGTGCTTATATCGCCTTGCAGTTGCGGATGGCGGGGGAGGGAATGGTGGACGGTTTCCGACCAGAGGGATGGGGACATAGACTCACCTGCCTTGTGTTCGATTTCCCGGATAGGGCCGCTTTTTGCGGTCGTCCTGACGATTCTCGTGCATCGCGGCGCAGCCGGTTGATAAAGTCATAGCCCCCATATTATCCCCGGAAAATTCCCGTTAATGCTTATATGAGAAAACGCTCTCAAAATGCCTGAACGGACATTTTAAGGGCGCATAGTTTACAAATAAAATTATATTTAGTATAATAAAATGTTAAAAGTGTTGTTTTTCGGCCTTTTTCTGGGCCTTTTTTGCGACTGCCAATTGATTGTTTTCTGCGACTCTGAAGGCCACAATCTCACGAATCAGGTCATAGGGTAGCGGCTGATCCGTTGGAAACTGAATAGTTCCTTTGGAGGTCTTGTAGTCCGCCAGTTTTTCTGTAAACGCCGCTACGCCGCTGGCGCCGGGATAAAGACCAATATGATGCTGGAAAGCCGCAAAGTGAACCAGATTTCCCTGTAAATAGAAGGTGGGCATTTGGTAACTGATTTTTTCCGCGGCTTCCGGCGCTGCTGCGTGAATGACCTGGCGCAATTCGGTTAAGATGGCTTGTGTTGCCTCCGGGAAGGTGGCAATGTAGGCATCGATTGTGTCAGGAACGGTTTTGTTTGTTTCCATGATTTTTCCTCTCTCCGGTTGCGATGAATGGATGCTTCCAGCATAATACCCGGCATATCTTTGTCCGCCTGCGCATAAATTCTAACAGTATGGAAGAGGGCGGCCTTGTGATTTAGACTGTTAAGGTGCTGTGGGAAAGGCGAAGACAAGCCCTATCAATCGAGAAAAGGTGATTTTATTGAAAAAAGCCATTATTACATATTGCTTACTCGCAGTTCTACTGTTCTCGCTTGCGGGTTGTGACAGGCAGACGGGTTCTTCTCAATCGAATAACACCGTCAGCACTACTTCTCGAGCGCCATCAAGTTACGAACCGGTGAAAATTAAGGACGAAGTCCGGGCGGTTTGGATCACCTTTAATGAGCTTAAGATGATTGATGCGGGCGGAAAGGAAGCTTTTGCCCATAAAGTGGGCGAAATGTTCAATCGGATCAAAGATCTAAAGATGAATACCGTTATGGTACATGTGCGTCCCTTCGGCGATGCTTTTTATCCCTCCGCCTATTTCCCTTTCAGCTATTATTTAACAGGCGAACAGGGGAAGGATCCGGGTTACGATCCGCTGGAGGTGATGATCAATGAGGCGCACAGCCGAGGTATGTCAATTCAGGCATGGATCAACCCCTACCGGGTATCCGGCGGCGGGAGCGAAATGCAACTGAGTGAAGACAATCCCGCTAAAAAGTGGATGGAGAATCCGGAAACCAAAAGCTGGGTGATCCAACTGCCCAATGGGGTCTATTACAATCCCGCAGTGGAAGAGGTGCAAAAGTTAATCATTGAAGGCGTTAAGGAGATTGTCGGCAAATATGAGGTGGACGGCATCCATTTTGACGATTATTTTTACCCCTCGGAAGATGCCGGTATCGACGCTGCGGAATATGGGGCTTATCAAAGCGAGGGCGGTAAACTCAGCCTGGCGGATTGGCGGCGTGCCAATGTGACGGCCTTGATCAGCGGGGTTTATAGCGCTGTTAAGAGTATTAATAAAAGGGTCGTGTTTGGCGTGAGTCCCGCGGGCAATATTGAAACCACCATGGAGGCTTCCTATGCGGATGTCAAGCTTTGGTGCAAGAAAAAGGGCTATATTGATTATATTTGCCCGCAGATCTACTTTGGCTTTGAAAATGAAGCCATGCCCTTTGAGAATTGTCTGGAAGAGTGGCGCAATATTGTCAGTTCCAAGTATGTGGCCTTGTATGTGGGGCTTGCCGCCTATAAATGCGGCCTGGAAGATCAATATGCCAGCAATGACAGCGGGGGAGAAAATTCTCCCAGGTATGAGTGGGTGCGACATCAGAATATATTATCCCGTCAGGTAGAGTGCCTGAGAAGCCGCGATAAAGTAGGAGGCTTTGCGCTCTTCTCCTACAGCTATATTTTGGGCGACAATCAGTCCAATACGATGGAGCAGGAACTCGGCGCCGTCAAAAAATTGCTGTGATTGCGCGGTCAATATCATTAGCGGGCGCCTGTTCGCCGCAAAGCGTTTGCCAACAGGCAGTTGCAGGTGAAGAGACGCTGTTTTCTGGTAGCAGAAAACACAAAAAGAGCATGCTTTTAGCAGCACACTCTTATTTCAAATCGTGTTTTGGATTTTTGATACACCGTCATAGGTGTCTCCTTATACCGCGCGGGTAACCTTCCCCGCACGAAGACAACGGGTGCAGGCATAGATCCGCTTGGGAGAGCCGTTTACCACCGCTTTTACACGTTTGATATTGGGCTTCCAGGTTCTGTTGGAACGTCTGTGTGAGTGGGAAACTCGAATCCCGAAGGAAACACCCTTGCCGCAGATTTCGCATTTAGCCATGTGTCTGCACCTCCTTTGATACAAAAATGCAACGTTAATATAGTATCAGGTTTTCTCCTTAAATGCAAGTGTTTTTTCGCAAGTTGTACGGATATTGTGAAACAGGCTCGCGGTGCGGGCCTTTCCCGTGGAAAAGTTGCCCTCTTTTGGACATCCATATGGTGCGAGAAAGCCTTTTATTTATGCCAGATAACCTAAATCGCGGATGCCGTCCGCCATCTCCTTAAAGATGGGTGCGCAATCAGCCGAGCCTGTTTTGCCGTCTTCCTTGAGAACGACAACGCTGTATTTTGGGTCTGTTGCGGGGAAAAAGCCTCCAAACCAGGCTTGATATACTTCTCGCCCGTCCTTGATCCAGCCGCTTTGCGCTGTGGCAGTTTTCCCCCCCGCGCCACCCTCTTCCGGTTTGGCGCCTTCCCCATATCCTGCGTTGACCGTCTCAATCATAAAGTTCTGCAGCAAACTGGCGGTAGAAGCGCTGATGACTGGGGTTGCGGGCTTGGCGGGCGGGGTGTCCACAGAATGTCCATCCGCGTCAATCAGGCCTTCCACCAGAGTAGGCTGGTGCAGATTTCCGCCGTCAGCAATGGCGCTGATCATGGCTGCAACCTGCAAAGGGGTTGCCAGTAGTTCACCCTGCCCAAAGGAGAGGTTGGCCAGCGCCGCAGGGGTGGTGATGCTTTCCAAAGTTGGCAGATTACCCGCATCGGAAAACATATTGTCGGCCACTTCCTTGACGGCGCCAAAGCCCATCTGTTTGGCCATGTGCAAAATCTTTTCTGCGCCAATTTTTTGCCCCAGATCAATAAAGTAACCATTGCAGGAATATGCGACTGCGGATTTCATATCTACGGTGCCGTGACTGATATGGTTATTGCAGTAAAAGCTGGTGCCATCTATAGCGGTAACACCCGTACACTCATAGGGGATTTGCTCGCCGTAGCCGGATTCCAGCGCGGCGGCGGCCACCACCAGTTTAAAGATCGAGCCCAGAGAGTAGGCCGAAAAGGCCCGGTTAATCAAAGGTGCATTGGGATCCTCCAGACTTTTGCCTAAATCCGTGGGCTGAAAATCGGGAATGCTGGCCACGGCACGAATTTTGCCGGTTTTGGCCTCCACAACGAGAATGGCTCCGGTTTCAAAATGATCTTTGGCAACTTCTTCGGCCAGTTTTTGAATTTTGGAATCCAAAGTCAGCCTGACGCCTTGCTTGGAAGAGTAATTATCGTCATTGACTTTGGGCTCGGCGCCCGTCAGGGCACGCCCGTTTGCGTCCACGGTATAGCTGACCGAAAGCTTGCCGCCGCCCGCTTGCAGCCAGGTGTTATAAGCCTTTTCGATTCCCATCACGCCGTTCAGGTTGCCGCTGTCGAGATGTCCGATAATATGGGGCGCCAACTGGGAATCGGTATAGCGCTGCTTAATTTGCAGGAGCTTGATATACGGCGAATCAATGAGCTCGTTTTGCAGGGGAATCACAGTGGGATATCCCGACTGCAGGCGGGGCATGATTTGGCTGAGCTCCTCCTGCGTCAGCTGCTGGTTTAGGGCGGCCAGGGCTTCCTGGGTTGGAATGACGGCGGCCTGATAGTACATAATCGAGTTGGTCAGGGGAATGCCATTACAGTCATAGATAGTCCCCCGCGCGTTGGCAACCGTAATGGTTTGCGTCTGGTTTTGTCCCGCCACCGCAGCATAATCCCCATCCGACAGGCTATAGATTCGCAGGGACACCAGCCCCAGCATCAGCATTACCAGTGCAAAAACACCGACAACACGTTTTGTCATGCGCCACCCTCCCCATGCCTTTACATGATTTTCCTCTGTAATAGTATGGGCATGTTTTGGAAAATTAACGGCGGGGTAATAAAAAAATCCATCCTGTTCCAGCGGAACAGGATGGGAAATCTGCGTCTGTTTATCTTTGCCCGTCGCGGGGTGCTGATCCCCGCGCAACGGGTTAGAGCAGAGGAATTCCGGCCTTTTGGCATTCTGCAAGGGTTTCGGGCGGCCAGATGGAGCACTGCACTTCTCCCACATGGGCCTTTTGCAGCATAAACATGGACAATCTGGATTGTCCGATGCCACCGCCAATGGTATACGGCAACTGTCCTTCCAGAATGGCACGGCAGAAGGGCGTATCCAGGCGGTCCGGTGTCTCGCGGACTTGACATTGCTTTCGCAGCGCATCGGCATCTACGCGAATACCCATGGAGGAAATCTCCAGCGCACGGTCAAACAGCGGAAAATATAAAAGAATATCACCGTTCAGGTTCCAATCGTCATAGTCGGGCGCTCGGCCGTCATGGATCTTGCCTGAACGGAGGGGGCCGCCGATGCCCATGATGAAGACGGCGCCAAATTGTCTTGCGGCGACATCCTCCCGCTCTTTAGGGGTGAGATTCGGATACTGATCCTCCAGCTCCTGGGTGGAAATAAAGGTGATCGCCGGCGGCAGCTCGTGCTGAATGTGCGGGAACAGGGAGGTAATATAAGCACCAGTGGCGTGGATTGCGTCATAGATTTTCGTGACAACTTGCCGCAAGGTATCCGCATGGCGATCCGCTTGATGGATGACCGCCTCCCAATCCCACTGATCCACATAGATGGAATGAAAATTGTCGGTGGTTTCATCCCGACGGATGGCGTTCATATCCGTATACAAGCCCTGGCCTGGCGCAAATCCATATTTTCCTAATGCAAAGCGCTTCCATTTGGCCAGTGACTGCACGATTTCCGCGCGTTTGTTGCCCTGCTCCAAAATGCCGAAGCTGACAGGGCGCTCAATCCCATTGAGGTCGTCATTCAGGCCCGTTTCCGGCAACACAAATAAGGGCGCCGAAACCCGGCTCAAATTGAGGGATTTGGAAAGAGCCTCTTCAAAAAAAAGCTTTAAATTTTTGATGGCCTTCTCCGTCTGGACAATATCAAGTTTTGGGGTATACTGGCTTGGAAAAATCGTCATGTGAACCACATCCTTCTGCGCAGAAATAAAAAAAGAGAGTGGAAACTCCCTTGACAAGAGCAAATTATAGCCAATCAGGAATCCGGATATGCAGCCCCCAAACATTACCATGGGCGTCATTTGTTAAGATAAATCCACGTACTTTGGTTTCATTATACCGATCTTCAAAAATGTTGTCAAGAAAAAGCGAGAAATACGGGGCATTCTCTGGGGCGCCGACTTTCTGAAAACGGCTTGATAAAGCAAGGGTGTTGTGGTAAAATAATACTGTACAAGCAATGGCGGCGGGCACTTTTTGGCCCGCAGGATTGCGGGTGCCAATGCTTCGGATGGGAGTGTTCACAGTACCATGGAAGATTATTCCGGTTTGCGCGGGGTGCGGTTTCTTTTGATTGGGCTGTTTGTTTTAGCGCTGATTATGGCCATCTACCACGGTTATCAAAATATGGGACCCTACATCGCAGACTTTTTTAGAACAGGGCAGCTCCCTTCATTTTAACCGGCTGCACTGGAGTAGCGCGCCGCGTCGCTCCACACAAGTTTGGCAGCCTCCCAATGTAACACAATGACCAAGAGGATATTCCCATCCCGCCGTTTGCTGCGGGGGCGTATTCGATGAAAAGAATGCGGATGACAGCTCTTATTGCATAGAGCGGAACAGGAGGACAATCATGAGTAACGACAGAGTGTTTTTAAGATGCAGTGTATGCGGCAATTTGGTAGGATTGGTTGAAGATGAGGGCAAGCCTATTTTTTGCTGTAACGAAGAGATGCAGGTTCTCAAGGCCAATTCCACAGACGCGGCCACGGAAAAGCATGTCCCCGTTTTGGAGCGCAAAGATAAGTCTCTGAAAGTCACGGTGGGTTCTGTGGAGCATCCGATGACCGACGCCCATTATATTACCTGGATTGCGGTGGCACAGGGCAATCGCACACAGCGTGTTGCACTAAAGCCGGGGGATGCCCCGATGGCCACATTTTACGTTGAAGAAGGGCCGGTTTCGGCCTATGCGTACTGTAATCTTCATGGCCTTTGGAAAGCGAATTTAGCTTGAGGCAGAAACCCATTGGGTATTCGGTGCTGGGAAAGTGCCTTTACCATAACCATAATCTGAGGAGGCAATTCAATGGATAAGTATTTGTGCGACGCGTGCGGCTATATCTATGATCCGGCGGTTGGCGATCCCGATAGCGGTATTGCCCCGGGTACCGCTTGGGAAGATGTACCTGACGATTGGGTATGTCCGATTTGCGGCGTTGGCAAAGATCTGTTTTCTAAGCAGTAGGCAATGATTTTGTACGGGTAGGAAAACGCCTTCAAAACCATAAAGACAGAGAGCGGTTTTTCGCTCTCTATTTTTATGGCTGGACTCCCCTACCCCTCCATTTCCGTGCGGGGCTTGACATTAACACAATATATAGAGTAACATTAGGGTGTTAATGTATAGGGAATGGTTTATACAAACCATTGGGGCGCCAGATTTACAAATTTCTTTTTATAAAATTTGATTTGCTTTACCGGGGAGGGATAGCGCGTAACGCGAAAGCGTACACGCCTGAGGATGACAGCAGCCAAACGACAACAGTATAACAACGAGAGTATTTCGCAGTTAAAGGGAGCCGATCGCGTACGCAAACGCCCGGCTGTTATTTTTGGTTCGGATGGCCTGGAGGGCTGCGAGCATTCCATTTTTGAGATTCTCTCCAATTCCATTGATGAGGCCCGGGAAGGGTTTGGTCAAAAAATTGTGGTAACACGCTATTTGGATCATTCCGTAGAAATTCAGGATTTCGGACGGGGGATTCCGGTAGACTATAATAACCGGGAAGAAAAATACAACTGGGAACTGGTCTTTTGCGAATTATATGCGGGCGGCAAATACAACACCAATGATGGCGGCAGCTATGAATATTCGCTGGGCCTCAACGGGCTTGGGCTCTGCGCTACACAATATGCGTCCGAATATATGGACGCAGAGGTACATAGTGGTGGATTCCGCTATACCCTGCATTTTGAGCACGGCGAAAATGTGGGCGGGCTGCACAAAGAGCCTTATTCCAAAAAGGATACCGGCACCCGCATTAAATGGCGGCCTGACCGGGAGGTTTTTACCGATATTGACATCCCCCTTGCCTATTATCAGGATGTCATCCGCCGGCAGGCCATTGTCAACGCGGGGATTACCTTTATTTTGAAAGATGAGACGCACCACGGTTTTGAGAGCTATGAATACTTATTCCATCATGGCATTGCCGACTATGTGAAGGAGACGGCGGGCGATGATGCCCTAACTTCCGTGCAGGTCTGGCAGAATGAGCGCCAGGGCCGTGATCGCGAGGACAAGCCTCTTTACAAAGTCAAGGTACACGCGGCCTTGTGTTTTTCCAACCGCAACCAGCTCAAGGAATACTACCACAACTCGAGCTTTCTCGAATATGGCGGCGCTCCTGAAAAAGCGGTGCGCAGCGCCTTTGTTTCGCAGATTGACGCCTATTTGAAGCAGAGCGGCAAATATATTAAAAGCGACAGCAAGATTACCTTTCAGGATGTGGAGGATTGCCTCATCTTGGTGATTTCCTCTTTTTCCACCCAGACTTCCTATGAGAATCAGACCAAGAAGGCCATCAACAACCGCTTTATCCAAGAGGCCATGACGGAGTTTCTGCGCCACCAGCTGGAGGTCTATTTCATTGAGAACCGCATGGAGGCCGACAAAATTGCCGACCAGGTGCTCGTGAACATGCGCAGCCGGATTAAGTCAGAGGCAACGCGGCTGCACCTGAAAAAGACCCTGCAGAGCAGCAATGATTTGACCAACCGGGTGCAGAAATTTGTGGATTGCCGCAGCAAGGACATCAATGAGCGGGAGATCTTCATTGTGGAGGGTGATTCCGCGATGGGGGCCTGTAAGCAGGCGCGCGACCCCGATTTTCAGGCCATAATCCCTGTGCGGGGTAAGATTCTCAACTGTCTCAAATCCGAGTATGATAAAATCTTCAAGAATGAGATTATAACCGATCTCATCAAGGTGCTGGGCTGTGGGGTGGAGGTACAGCACAAAAACAAAGTCAGCAAGGAATTTTCCTCTTTTGATTTGTCTCTCCTGCGTTGGAACAAAATTATTATTTGTACCGATGCGGATGTGGACGGCTTCCAGATCCGGACTCTGATTTTGACCATGCTCTACCGCCTGACGCCCACGTTAATGCAAGAGGGCAAGGTCTATATCGCGGAGTCGCCTTTGTATGAGATAGAGGCTAAGGGTGAAACCTGGTTTGCCTATACGGAGCGGGAAAAAACCGCCATTTTGGAGCGGATTGGCAATCAAAAATACAAAATCCAGCGGTCCAAAGGGCTTGGTGAAAATGAAGCCGAGATGATGTCCCTGACCACCATGAACCCGGCCACACGCCGCCTCATCCAGATCACGCCTGAGGAAGCGCAAAAAACTTCGGATATGTTTGATTTGTTGCTGGGGGATAATTTGGCCGGACGCAAGGAATATATTGCACAGAATGGACACCTGTTCATTGACATGACGGATGTGAGCTAGGCGTTGCATTTTAGAATTCGAATGTTAGATTTTGTAGGTTGGAGCTGATAGGATGGCGGCGAAAAAAAGATCGGAGTCCCCCAAAAATAATGGATCTTCCAGTGCGCATATTGAGGGCGGCGGCGCAATTGTTCGGCAGCCCATTACCCAGGCGCTGGAAATCAACTATATGCCCTATGCCATGAGTGTAATTCTTTCGCGCGCCATTCCGGAAATTGATGGGTTTAAACCCTCCCACCGAAAGATTCTCTATATGATGTATAAGATGAATCTGCTCGGCGGGGGGCGTACTAAGTCCGCCAATATTGTGGGGCAGACTATGCGCTTAAACCCGCATGGCGACGCGGCTATTTATGATACGATGGTGCGCCTTTCCAGGGGCTATGAGGCGCTCTTATATCCCCTGGTAGACTCCAAGGGGAATTTCGGCAAGGCCTATTCCCGGGATATGGCCTGGGCGGCCGCACGGTATACGGAAGCCAAACTGGAATCCATCTGCCATGAGCTCTTTGATGATATTGACAAGGATACCGTCGATTTTGTGGATAACTACGACAGCACCATGAAGGAGCCACAATTGCTGCCCGTGACCTTCCCTTCCATTCTTGTCAATTCCAACACCGGCATCGCGGTGGGGATGGCCTCCTCCATTTGCTCCTTTAATTTAAAAGAAATTTGCGAGACCACCATTGCCTTGATGGGAGACCCGAACAAGGATCCGTCAGAAACCATGATGGGCCCCGATTTTCCGGGCGGAGGGCTGATTCTCTACGACCGGGAAGAGCTTGCCAAGATTTATCAGACGGGGCGGGGCAGTGTAAAAGTCCGCTCCCGCTATGCCTATGACGCCAAGAGTCACTGCATCGATATTACGGAAATTCCGCCGACCACCACCTGCGAAGCCATTATTGACAAGGTGATTGAACATGTTAAGGCGGGCCGGATTAAGGAAATTGCCGATATCCGCGATGAGACCGGGAAAGACGGCCTCAAAATTACCATTGACCTCAAGCGCGGGGTGGATGCCGACAAATTGATGCAGCGCCTTTATAAAATAACGCCGTTGCAGGACAGTTTTTCCTGCAATTTCAATGTATTAGTCTCCGGAACACCCCGTGTCCTGGGGCTCTCCGAGCTGCTTTTGGAGTGGGTTGCATTTCGCATGAATTGCGTCAAACGCCGCACGTACTACCAAAAGAGTCGAGCCTCCGAGCGGCTGCATCTCCTCAAGGGCTTATCCAAAATCTTGCTGGATATTGATAAAGCCATTCGGATTGTCCGCGAAACAGAGGAAGAGGCCGAGGTGGTTCCCAATCTTATGATCGGCTTTGCCATCGACGAAGTGCAGGCTGAATATGTGGCGGAAATCAAGCTGCGGCACCTTAACCGGGAATATATTCTCAAACGCACTGCGGAAATGGGCAAGCTGGAAGCGGAGATTGCGGAACTTACCGCCATTTTAGCGGATGACAAACGAGTGCGCGATATTATTGAGCAAGAACTCCGCAAGGTCATGGAGAAATATAATCAACCCCGCAAAAGTAAGATAATCTTCCTGGAGGATATTCAGGAGGAACCCCAGGAGGAGCAGGTGCCGGACTATGCGGTGCAGCTGTTTTTTACCAAGGAAGGCTACTTCAAAAAAATAACCCCCCTATCCTTGCGTATGAGCGGGGAACACAAGCTCAAAGTGGGGGATGTCATTACCCAAAATATCGAGTCCAGCAATAATACCGAGCTGCTCTTTTTTACCGATCAGCAGCAGGTCTATAAATGCCGCGCCTCCGATTTTGAGGATACAAAATCGAGCGTGTTGGGCGAATATATCCCCGCAAAGTTGGGGATGGAGGAAAATGAGAGCGCCATTTATATGGCAGCCACCAAGGACTATGGAGGTTATATGTTCTTCTTCTTTGACAATGGGAAGATGGCAAAAGTGGATATGAGCGCCTATCAGACCAAAACCAACCGCCGTAAACTGATGAATGCGTACAGTGACCGCAGTCCTTTGGCGGCAATCCTCTATGCACCGGCGGACTGCGAAGTGCTGATGCAGGCTTCTTCCGGTAAAATGCTATTGGTCAATACCGGATCGGTCAATGTGAAGGCCACCAAGGATACGCAAGGGGTTCAGGTGATGACGCTGCGCAAGGGCCAGCGGATTATAAAGGCGGCGATTTACAGGGAAGGCGATTTGGAGAACCCTACGCGTTACCGCACCAAAACATTGCCCAAAGCAGGCATCACCCCCGCGCAAGAGGACATGGGAGTTCAGTTGAAATTGTAAGGCGGGGATATTTGCGTGGAGCCTTTGTAAAAACAGAAAGCCGTTGTTGTAATCCTACAGCAACGGCTAGTGAGGAAAGCTTGCAAACGTAGTTCAAAAAAAGCTGATCTCACCATTTCTAGTATATCCATCATGGCAGTGCCCATACGTGTAAATTCTTGGCATTAGGCAAAGAATAAAGGGGAATAAAATGATATAGCGCCGTCATAAAAAGGTATTGACAAGAAACCCAAAGCAGATTATAATAGACCAGCAGCAAGTTATCATGCAAATGCTGTTATAGCTCAGTCGGCAGAGCACTTCCTTGGTAAGGAAGAGGTCACCAGTTCGAATCTGGTTAACAGCTCCAAAAGCCTTTTAGTATTAGGGTTCTAATACTAAAAGGCTTTTTTTAGCGCATTCATTTGTCCATGAAATGGAGCCGGAGGGCTGCTTTCGCAGCCACTCCAGCGCTCCTTCTTTCGACTGATTGGCTACAGATTCCTTTGCTTGTGTTATCACGTGTTTTTGAGGTAGATGCTTCCACTCATCATGACAACCAGGCTCGCGTTTTGATCCTCTTGGATGATATCTTTGTGGATGACCAGCATAAGTCTCGTTGCTGCCGCCACCGGGATGTTCAGGTTGTTCACAATCATTTCGAATAGTGTACCTGCTGCCACGTTGCCGGTCAAGGTGGGCGACAAAACAATCTTTGTTTCTGGAATGGCGATGAAGTAGGTCGTGTCGATCTTGTAGAACAGCTGCATATACATATCGGCGGCAGCGGCGCCTAAATCCACATTTTCAACGACCATCATAGATACACCAATGTCGGTAATTATCGCGTCTTTGGCGGTATAAAACGGGTATGAGGCAACGAGACCGTTGGTGACTTCCAGTGTCCCGCCGACCAGGGGATGTGGCAGTTCACTGTAGTTACCGAATCCTATCGTATAGGGGTGCTGGTTGCTATCCATATAGACAGGCATGACGAGGCCAGTGCTATAGGGAATAAGGGTGCCAGATGCGTCGGCAGCTGCGGGGCCCGTTGGGCCTGTGGGGCCTGTGGGACCCGTCGGGCCGGGCAATCCGTCTGCGCCAGCCGGACCTGCGGGGCCAGTCGGGCCGGGCAATCCGTCTGCGCCAGCCGGACCTGCGGGACCCGTCGGGCCGGGCAATCCATCTGCGCCGGCCGGACCTGCGGGACCCGTCGGGCCGGGCAATCCATCTGCGCCAGCCGGACCTGCGGGGCCAGTCGGGCCGGGCAATCCATCTGCGCCAGCCGGGCCTGCGGGGCCAGTCGGGCCGGGCAATCCGTCTGCGCCGGCCGGGCCTGCGGGACCCGTCGGGCCGGGCAATCCATCTGCGCCTGCGGGGCCTGTTTCACCTTGGATGCCTTGGAGACCCTGAACACCTTGAGGGCCTGCAGGACCCATTGGACCTGCCGGGCCTGTCTCACCTGGGATGCCCTGTGGGCCCGGACAACCGCGGGGACCTCTTGCTCCGCAACAGCAATCTATTTCGCAATCGCAGTCGCGATTGTTGCGACAATTATTAACGTTGTTATTCTTAAACATATTAAGCTTCACTATCTTCCCCTTCTTTACAGATAGAAATGATCTGGTTCTGCAAGGTTGTCTTTCCAAGAAAAAGTTCCCTGCACTGTAATATATGATTAATCCTTTAAAAGTGTTCGTATTGGGTGTTGGAGCTGTCTCAGGGGACCCCAACACGGTCAAAAAAAGTTCGAAAGTCGGAGAAGAAGCCAGACAGGAAGCAATCGGCTGCGCCGGGGTTCTGCTGTCCCAAGTAGACTGTCCGTTATCTGCTCAAAGCAGATCTTGCACTTCAGTCATGTTTTCCCAGTAGCGTTTTGGCATGTGTGTCATGCGGCATTTGGGATTATAGCGTGCCTCAATGGCAATGGTTTTATAAAAGCGCTTCCAGAGCGCCCGGTATTGCTGCTCATCTTTGGAAGGCGGATCGAGCTGGAGGCTATCCACAGGCAGGATCTCATATTGCCGATTCTGATAAAGCAGCATTACCTGATGGGTTTTATCATAAATTAAAAAATCTTCGTTGCGAAAGCGGTGAATGAAATGCTTGGCAATGAAAGGCAGAATATAATTCTTAGGGGTGATGGTGGCGGCGAGCATGCCGTCATAGTCGGAAAAACGTACAAAGCCCAGCAGGAGGTGTGCCTCCCCGCCAAGATGCTTTTGTGCTTTTATCAGCGCGTCAACATCAGGATCGCCCAGCTTGCGCAGAATGGCACTACCCTCACGGTATCCTTTGCGCAAAAAACGGAGCATGATGACTTCTTTGTGGCTGAGGCAACTCAAAAACACGGTTTCAATCAGCTCTGTGGCCGCAGCGGAAACTTTTGTCCCAATAGAGGCGCGTACCTTTTGTGCCTTTACAGAGTCTGTTTCGATCCACTGAGGCGCAAATAAACTGGGTGCAAATTCCTCTTCCGGAAGGATATCGGTAGGGAGCTGCCGGCTGTAGATGCTTTCATAGACACAACAATAAAACCCCTGCAGGGAGCCGTCATAAACATAGATTAAATTGCTGGAATGGGCTAAAGGTGCGCCGCCAGACATAAGACTGCCTCCTCCACCGCTTCGTGAATGGTTGCCACGTCGCCTGTGCCCGGCAGCGCGTTGCCGGACGAGGGGGCAAACAAGGATAATTGCTCGGTGCCATAGGCAAAGACACCGGGGTCAATCAGGGCGCGGATGGCCGTTTCCCGGGTCATGGAATAGCCAGTGGGATTGTCCCGGGTGAGGATGAAGTATTGCGCGCGTTTGAGCACCACCCCGATTTTCTTCAGGTCGGCGCTCCCAAGTTTGCCGCCCTTGCGGGCATAGACAATGCGGCTGGCGCTTTTGGGTCCAATGCCGGGAACGCGCAGCAATTCTGCTGCCGAAGCACGGTTCACATCCACGGGGAAACGATCCATATGATGTACCGCCCAGTTGCATTTGGGATCCAGGTAGGGATTAAAATTGGGAGCGTCTTCGCTGAGAATCTCATCAGCTTTAAATCGATATTGGCGCATGAGGAAATCCGCCTGATAGAGCCTGTGCTCCCGTAAGAGGGGCGGTTTTGTATCCACAGAAGGGAGAAGCGTATCTTCTACGGTGGGAATATAGGCCGAATAAAACACCCGCTTGAGTTTGTATTGATCGTAAAGTCCCGCACTGAGCTTTAAAATCCGGTAGTCCGTTTCCGGCGTCGCTCCAATGATCATTTGGGTAGCCTGCCCGGCTGTCGCAAAGCGGGGCGCATGCTTGTACAGCACCAGTTCCCGGCTGTTCGCTTCAATGCCCCGGGTGATCTGCCCCATGGGCTGGAGGATGGACTGCTTGGTTTTGTGGGGGGCTAATTTTTGAAGGCTCTCCTCGCTGGGCAGTTCAATGTTGACACTTAGCCGGTCGGCGAGGATGCCCAGACGATAGACAAGATCAGGGGCGGCGCCGGGGATGGTTTTGGCGTGAACATACCCCCAGAACTGATATTTGTAGCGCAAGAGCTCCAGCGCTTTGATCATTTGTTCCATGGTATAGTCGGGATTCTTGAGTATGCCGCTGGACAAAAATAGCCCTTCAATATAGTTGCGCCGGTAAAACTGGAGGGTGAGCTCAGCCAATTCATCGGGTGTAAAAGCGGCGCGCGGCACATCGTTACTGTGTCGGTTGACACAGTATTTGCAATCATAAGCGCAATAGTTGCTCATGAGCACTTTGAGCAGGGAGATACAGCGCCCGTCCGCCGAGAAGGTGTGACAACACCCCGCGGTAACGGAGCTGCCGATGCCGCCTTGCGGAGTGGGGCGGTTGGCGCCCGAGGAGGTGCAGGCGGCGTCATACTTGGCGCTGTCCGCTAAAATCGTCAATTTTTCCATTAACTGCATGATGAAGGCAGGAACCCCTGCGCCACCACCTTTATTATTGATTTCCTTACCAGCGGCTTTTGGTTTCGACAACCTTGCCGAAAATAAAGAGCTGGTCCAGTTCTGTTTGCGCCAAAACAATGGTCTCATAATCCGGATTAAAGGGCTGGAGAATCACGCGGTCGCCTTCCTGCCGGTATTTTTTCAAGGTGCCATTGCCGTCGCCATAGATCACCACGCCCAAATCACCATTTTCCAGCGTGGGCTGCAGCCGCACCAGCGCCAAATCACCATCCCGGATATAGGGAGCCATAGAATCTCCGCGTACCAGCAGATAGCGGTAATGTTCGGGATCTCGTACGTTAGCGAGCTCTTCGCCCAGGGGCTCCTCGTAGGCAAGCGCATCATAGCCTGCCTTCACCGCGCCGATGATGGGAATCATGACCGAATCAACGAAAGGGGGCATTTCCATGATTTGAGAGGAAACGCCCAGTAAATAATCGGTGCTGACATGAAAATATTCGGCGATTTGCCTCAATGTCGCCGCATCCGGAAAGGAGCGCCCCGATTCCCATTTCGCAACCGCCTGTTGGGTGACGGCCACTTCAGCCGCCAGAGCCGCCTGTGTCAGGGCCTGTTCCCTTCGCAATTGTTTTAAGCATTTTGCAAGCATAAGAGCACCTCATCATAATAACAACTATCAGTTGTTATTATGATACAACCAATAGTTGTATTTGTCAAGTCCGATATAAGAATGGAAGTAGACATATATTTTTAAATCGATTATAATAATAGTGACAGTAAGATATGTCAGACTGTAATGAACGGTGTGAGGCGAGAACGCATATGAATATTACGAACCGGGGCAAAGTGTGGGAATGGGTGAATTCGCTTTGGTTAATATGGACATGGATTCCTTTTTTGGGCTTTATCAGCTTTATTTGGATTGGGGCTCGCGCCCAATATTCCAAGTGGACTTTTTTGGGCTGTCTGCATTTCTTGCCTTGGTATGTGTACTGGACGCTGAACGGCCTTATGCAGCGGTATCGTTTTGTCAATACGCTCGCGGTATTAATGCTGTTGACTTTTTGGATCAGCGCGATTGTATGGGGAATTACTGCCCGTAAGGAATATTTGATTCGCCGTGAGGCCCTTGTGAATACCAAGGAGGGAAAGCTCCACCAGATCCGGCAGGCGATGGCGGGGCAATATGCTCGTGCGGATTATCCAAGATCCCCATCCGGGCAGGACCCTACCATGGCGTCGAATTATGCCGCCTATATGGACGCCTCCGGGAATCCCGCGCCCCCGCCCGTCGCGGACAATCCGCTGCCCTCGTCCGGGGTGCAAATTCAGGTGAATCGCTACACGGTTCAGCAGTTGGCGGCCCTGCCCGGCATGAGTCTTGTGCAAGCGCAAAATGCCATAACTGTCCGGACACAAATGGGCCGGTTTCTGACCTTTGATGATTTTGTGGCTGCCGCCGGGCTTCATCCCTATTATGCCGCACAATTGCGCCCCTATGTTGTGCTGTGATGCAAGGGGGTTCATAGGTTGATGTCCTGTCGTGTGTTGCCGGGAGCGCCCGCGCCCAAACTATGGCAGGGCGCATTTTTTAAGACAAGCGTTGGGATCGTCGATTGACATGGTTTTCCGTTTCGGGTATACTAATGCAATGAAAAACATTGGGACAGACAGCGCGATTTCCACTGATGGCTTTCACTGGAAATGCCGGGATCTGCGATAGAGAGGATTTTAAATGATGCAAAGAACCCAGATTCAAGATATTACCGGGGGAGCCGTTTATAAAATTCAGGGTTTTGTGGAGAATATCCGCAATAAGCGTTCGATGGCCTTTTTGGTCATCCGGGATGTTACGGGCAAACTTCAGTTGACCATTGATAAGCAGGCGCATCCCGACGTTGCGGCAGTGGTGGACCAGCTCACACTCGAGTCCGTGGTGACCGCGCATGGCGAGGTCGTTGAAAATGATTACGTTAAAATGGGCGGCAAGGAGATGCTGCCGACAATGCTGACCATTGAGTCCATTGCCGATGCCCTGCCCATCCAAAAGGATGCCTCCCTCGATTTGCGGCTGGATTACCGCTGGCTGGAGCTGCGCTCCGAGCAAAACGCATTCATCTTTAAAATGCAGACGTATATGACGCAGGTTCTGCGGGATTTCTTTCTGGAGCGCGACTATCTGGAAATCCATTCTCCCAAGCTTATCGGCACAGCCAGTGAAAGCGGTGCGGATGTATTCGAGCTGGAATACTTTGACCGCAAGGCCTATCTCTCCCAGAGCCCGCAGTTTTATAAGCAGATGGCCATGGCGGGTGGATTTGAGCGGATTTTTGAAGTGGGCCCGGTGTTCCGTGCCGAAAAATCTCATACCAGCCGACATGCAACGGAGTTTACCGGCTTTGATGTGGAAGTGAGTTATATTGATTCATACCGCGACCTTATGCAGCTGGAAGAGGAACTGCTGACACAGATGCTCCAGAAAATACAGGCAAGATACGGTGAGGACATTGAACGGCTTTATGGGCAAAAGGTGGTCGTACCCACGACACCGTTTCCTGTGATTCGCCTGCGGGATTTATATACGGAGCTGGAGAAGCGGTACGGCTATACGGTGCCGGAATCCGAAAAGGGCGACCTGACCACGGATGCGGAGAAGCTTTCTCAGCGCTTTGCACAGGAAGAGTACGGCCATGAATTCTTATTTGTAACGGATTTCGATGCTGAAAAACGCGCTTTCTACCATATGCGCAAGGATGGCATTCCCCAAGGCTACGATTTAATTTGGCGGGGTGTGGAAATTACCACAGGCGCACAGCGCGAACACCGGTATGCAGTCTTGAAGCAGCAGGCAGAGGAGAAAGGCCTCGGAGAAGACGTAAAGTTTTATCTCGAATTCTTCCAGTATGGCTGCCCGCCCCATGGCGGATTTGGCATGGGGATTGACCGGCTGACCATGCTGCTGCTGGGACTTGGCATTAAAGAGACCATGTTCATTTTCCGTGGTCCCAACCGTCTGAATCCATAGAAACATTCTTTTCTACAAACCATACAAGGAACCCCGGGACAGCTGTTGCCCCGGGGTTCCTTTTCTATGTATACCCTATCATAACAAATTGCGAAGCCGGCTTTTAAGGCACAGTTTCAAAAATGCGAGGATTAGAATGGCGGAAAAGGCGGCGGCGGCCGTAATCAGGAGACGCCTTTCCAGAACCAGTCCCATGGCCAATGCGACGGCGGGCGGATGCTCAAAGTTGAGCGCGGTCATAATCAGCATTGCGAGTCCCACGGCCAGTGCGCAGGTTAGAATATGGGGCGAATGGCCCAAAATGGTCAATTTTTTGGCACTCATCAGGAGGTTCGTATAATGCATTCCGATGCCGCAGAGAATGCCGACGATGTACCCTCCAATGAAATAGCGGGGGCGGGTAGCATGGCTGTGGGGCATAGTGAAGGCCAGGAAGGTGCTCGCGCCCAGAGAGGCGACGATGGTGAGCGTCGAGAAGGAGTCAATGAGCAAAAGCCCCGTGAAAATGAAAGTCATCGCCAAAAGGCACTGTGCCAGGTAGGCTGGAATATGGCCTTTGAATTTTGGATCGAAAATCCGCATGGATAAATCCTCCCCCATGATGATGTGCCATATAGGGCACGTAATTGTCATTCTAGCACACATCCTTTAGATACGCAAAGCATTTTTTGCATGATGACTTTGCAATTAAAAGAAGGAAAAATTGCGGAAGTTATACCCATTGCCAAAGTCATCATGCGCATGTGTCCGCTCTGCAAACCGGAATTTGGACGTATGGGAATAATAAATGAAATGTGTAAAAAAGCAAAGTCATCTTTAGTTTTTTTGCGGGATTGACCACCCTGGTCAGTGGTGCTATAATGGCGTTGACCAGATCGGTCAGTTCAGAGGAAGGAGGCAATTTGCCATCAATGATGTTTTTAAAGAGCTGAGCCCGGAAAAGCAAGCGGAAATCTTGAATGCGGCTTTTGAGGAATTTGGTGAGCACGGCTATGCAAAAGCCTCCACCAACCGGATTGTGCAGCGTGCCGGCATCAGTAAGGGGATGCTGTTTTACTATTTTAACAGCAAGAAGGAGTTATATCATGATTTAATTGACGCAGGAATATCTTTTATCAGGGACAAATATCTCCTCAAGATTGACGAGACCCAGACGGATTTCATTGAAAAGTACAAGTTGGCGGGCGTGCTGAAGATGCAGGCCTATCACGAGAATCCGCATGCCTTCCATTTCTTTGGCAGCCTTTATCTGCATCGGGATAGAAATGCCATGTCGGAGGAGGCCAAGGCGCAGATGGATGCCGTTCGAGCGCTGGGAATGGAGAAGCTGTTTACGCATGTGGACAGGGGGTTGTTTCGCGAAGATATCGCGCCTGAGCGGGTGTATCAAATGATACGGTGGTGTATGGACGGCTATGAAAAGGATCTCACACAGCGCCTGCAGGGGCAACCGTTGTCCGAAGCGAATATGACGCCCCATTGGGAAGAATTCTATGCGTACCTGGACATCTTAAAAAAAGTTTTCTATACACAATCCACATAAAAGTGGAGGAACACTTTATGGCAATGCTGGCTAACTTAAAAACGATAAGATTATTTTTTGAGTTAAGCGGCGATATCGTGAGGAGGAGAGCGCATCATGGCGATACTCGAAACGCAGAACCTGACCAAAAAATTTGGCAAATTGACGGCTCTGAATCAGGTCAATTTGAAAGTAAACGAAGGGGAGGTCTTTGGCTTTATCGGGCCAAACGGCGCCGGAAAGACCACGACCATCCGGGTTCTTCTGGGAATCCTGCAGGCGACGGCGGGCACGGCCCGTGTTTTTGGCAAGGACGCTTGGAAAGATGCGGTGGAGATCCATAAACGGATTGCCTATGTGCCGGGGGATGTGAATCTTTGGTCCAACTTAACGGGCGGAGAGGTAATCGATTTATTTGTGAAATTGCGCGGCGCCAATCACCAAAGTCAACGCGAGAAATTGATCAAGATGTTTGATTTGGACCCCTCCAAAAAATGCAGAGCCTATTCCAAAGGCAACCGGCAAAAGGTAGCGCTGGTGGCGGCCTTTGCCTCGGATGCCGATTTGTATATTCTGGATGAACCGACCTCAGGCCTTGATCCCTTGATGGAGCAGGTATTCCAGGCGTGCATTATGGAACAGAAAAAGGCAGATAAGAGTATTTTTCTGTCTAGCCATATTTTGTCCGAAGTGGAGCGTTTGTGCGATCGGGTGGGCATTATCCGGCAGGGCAAGCTGATTGAAACAGGAACGCTCAGTGACTTACGCCATTTGACACGCATCAATATAAAAATTGAAACGGCCAAGCCAGCGGCGGGTCTCGCGCAGGTGCCGGGTGTCCATGGGGTGCAGGCCAGTCAGGGGGGGATTTCCTTTCAGGTGGATGTGCCGGAGCTGCACAATGTGGTAAGTCATATCGCACAGTTTGGCGTCCTGAAGCTGGAGAGCATGCCGCCCACGCTCGAGGATCTGTTTATGAGCCATTATAATGGAAACGGAGGGGTATAACCATGCTCAGCCGTTGGAATTGCAATTATGGCAAGTTGGTTTGGTTTTTTCTGCGCAGGGAGCGCTTGCGCATTTTTTGCTGGCTTATTTGTCTGCTTTTCATAACCTTAGCGGTTCCCGTCGTGTTTTCCGGCATGTATGCCACACAGGCTGACCGGCAGGCGATGCTGGGGACGCTGCAAAATCCGGCCATGGTTGCCATGGTGGGGCCGATATATGGCGCCGGGAACTTTACCTTGGGCGCGATCGTGGCTGGGGAAATGATCCTCTTTACACTGGTGGCGGTGGCGATCATGAACATCTTTTTGGTGGTGCGCCATACGCGCCGTGACGAGGAACGCGGGCGCATTGAAGTGATCCGCTCCCTGCCGGTGGGCCGGCTTTCGACTTTGAGCGCCACGATGATCGTTGCGACCCTGGTGAATCTGGTGCTGGCCTTGTTAACGGGGTTGGGTCTATATGCGCTGGGATTGGAGAGTATGGGCTTTTCAGGCTCCATGCTCTATGGTGCTTGCATGGGCGCTACAGGGATCTTTTTTGCGGCGGTGACAGCTCTGTTTTGCCAGATTTGCAGCACCTCCCGGGGTGCAGTCGGCTATTCCATGATGGCGCTGGGCGTACTGTATATGCTGCGCGCGGTCGGTGACATGAACAATGAAACCTTGGCCCGGATTTCTCCCTTGGGACTCATTTTACGCACACAGGTCTATGTCAAAGACCTCTGGTGGCCCGTACCCGTCGTCCTGCTGCTGGCGCTTGTGGTGGCCGCTGTCGCTTTGTACTTAAATGCCATACGGGATATGGATCAGGGCTTCATTCCCGAGAGACCCGGCAGCAAGACGGCCTCTGCGCTCCTGCAATCTCCCTTGGGACTGGCTTTTCGCCTGCTGCGTACCACCATCATCGCATGGTTAGTGGGGCTGATGCTATTGGGTGCGACCTATGGCTCCATTATGAACAGCATTGAATCGTTTCTGGCAAAAAATGAGATGATTGCGCAGATGCTGCCGTCAGCCGCAGGATTTACGAAGACGGAGCTCTTTTCGACGATGCTGATGGCAATCATCGCCATCGCCGCGGCCATCCCGTGCCTGTCGATGATGCTCAAGCTAAAAGGGGAAGAGGAGCGCAATCATAACGAGCATTTGTTGGCAAGGGCGGTGTCCCGCTCCAAATTGATGGGGAGCTATTTGCTCCTTTCGCTGCTCGGCAGCTTTTGTATGCTTTTGGTATCCATGCTGGGTCTGTGGAGCGCAAGTAGCGCCGTGCTGGCAACCCCGGTAGCTTTTATGTCCATGTTTAAAGCCGCGATGGTCTATTTGCCTGCCCTTTGGGTGATGATCGGTCTGACCGCTTTTCTCATCGGAGCTTTTCCCGACAAAGCGGGCCTCGTTTGGATTTATCTGGGAGCCTCCTTCTTTGTTGTGTACTTTGGCGGTATGCTCAAGCTGCCCGATTGGGTGGAGAAGCTGAGCCCCTTCGGTAATGTGCCCAGGCTGCCCATAGATACACTCCATTATGGCGGATTGATTCTCCTGACCGCCATCGCACTGGTGTTGATGGTTGCGGGATTCCTGTGCTACCGTCGCCGTGATGCACGGGGATAATACGAAGTCCAAATAGACAATATGCCCAAAAATTACAACCTATACCTATTTTGTTCCCGTGTGCTGAATATGAATTCGGCATACGGGAACAATTGTCTTGTAGAGAATAAGAGCGTATGCTATAATAGTTATATAAATTCAAGCTATATTATTTATTTTTTTAATATATATTGCCGATATGCGGCAGTGAGGAGTGCCGAATTTTGCCGGACGATGTCAATCAAAGTCATGCTTCCCATGTACAATCGGTGGCCCGGGCGCTGACGCTGCTGGAGACGTTGGCGGAGCGCAACCGGGAAATGTCCCTGACGGAGCTTTCGCAGGTTTTGGGGTGGCCCAAGAGCACGGTGTATGGCTTGCTCTCCACGCTGCGGGATTACCACTATATTGATCAATCTCCCGTTTCGGGTCACTATCAGCTCGGGGTTCGCCTGTTTGAAATGGGCAATCTGGTGGCGCATTCCTGGGATATCCGCGCAATCGCTTTTCCGTATATGCAGCGGCTCAACGCAGAGTTGGGAGAAATGATACAGCTCGCCACCGAGGACCGGGGGCAGGTGCTGTACCTCGATAAGATTGATTCGACGCATATGATCCGCATTGTTTCCAACGTTGGGGGACGCCAGCCCATGCATTGTACGGGCCTTGGCAAGGCCTTGCTGGCGTATATGCCGATGGCAGAGGTGCGCTCCATTATTGGACGTTACGGGATGCTGAGAATGACCTCAAGGACCATCACTTCTTTGCCTAAACTGGAAGAGGAACTGCACAAAATCCGGCAACAGGGCTATGCTTTGGATGACCGGGAGGTAATGGAAGGCCTTTGCTGTGTGGCAGCTCCCATCTTTGAGCGGGAGGGCAGCGCAAAGTATGCTGTGAGCGTATCCGCGCTCTACAATAACATGCAAAGTGGACGGCTGGAGCGCACGGTTCAGTTAGTGAAAAGCACCGCGGAAGAAATTTCCAGAGCGATGGGCTTTAGAGGCTAGCAACTTTTTTTGAAAGCGGGATTTCACTACCCAAGAGATACGAATTCGCTCCACTGTATGCGCATTATAATGAAAGACAGGAGAGATCGTTATGGATCAGAAGAGACCGGAAATCGCCAATTCTATTCAAACAGGCGCCTTCCATACCAACTATCATGATGTGGGCAGCGGCCGTACGGTGGTGATGCTGCATGGCTCCGGCCCCGGCGTGACTGCTTGGGCCAATTGGAACAAGCTGTTTCCGCTGATGGCCGACACGCATCATATTCTGGCGCCGGACATGGTCGGCTTCGGCTACACCGACCGGCCCGAAGGCATGGTTTATAATATGAATGCCTGGGTGAAGCAAACGATTGATTTTTTTGACGCGATGCACATTGAAAAAGCCGATTTGGTGGGCAACTCCTTTGGCGGGGCGCTGGCCCTCGCAATGGCTGTGCGGTATCCCGAACGCATTCAAAAGCTGGTACTTATGGGCAGCATGGGGGTTCATTTCCCCATTACTTATGGACTTGACCGGGTCTGGGGATATACGCCCTCCTTCGAAAACATGAAAGAATTATTGGATATTTTCGCCTATAACCGTGCCATCGTCAATGATGATCTTGCCCGGATGCGCTATGAATCCAGCATTCTGCCGGGTTTCCAAGAGAGTTTTTCGGCGCTCTTCCCTGAACCGCGCCAAAAGGGTGTGGATGCCATGGCAGGCAATGAGGTATATCTGCGCCAGATCAAGCAGGAAACCCTGATTATCCATGGCCGGGAGGACCGCGTAATTCCCATTGAAACCTCCCTCAAGCTTATAAAAGTGCTTGAAAACGCACAACTGCATATTTTCGGCAAGTGTGGGCATTGGACGCAAATTGAGCACACGGAGGAATTCGCCTATCTCCTGAAGGGCTTCCTGAAAGATTAGCCAATGGATACAAGAGGAAGGAGAAAAAACCATGCCAAACGCAAATATTGCGGAATATGCCCAAAGGCTTTTTCAGGCGGAGCGGGGCCGGGTGCCCATTCCGCCGCTGACGGAAGTTGACCCCACCCTCACGGTGGATGACGCCTATGCGATTCAGCTTCATAATATAAAGCGGGTGACAGAGCTCGGCCATACAATTTCCGGGAAAAAGATCGGACTGACTTCCGAAGGGATTCAAAAGCAATTGGGGGTTAGTGAGCCGGACTATGGACATCTCTTTGCCAGTATGGACTGCGAGGACGGCAAAGTCCCGACCGATGCGCTGATTCTGCCCAAAATTGAAGGCGAGATTGCATTTGTACTGAAGGCGGATCTTAAAGGTGGGCAGGTGACGCCCGAGGCGGTGCGCGCCGCCACGGATTATGTGGTTGCCGCCTTTGAGATTGTGGACAGCCGCATTGCCGATTGGAAGATTAAGTTGGTGGACACCATTGCCGACAACGCTTCCAGTGGACGATACATATTGAGTGATCAAAAGGTCCCCCTTGGGGAGGTGGATCTGCCGGGCGTTACCATGGAACTCTTTAAGAACGGAGAAAGGGTAGGGCAGGGCACTGGGGCAGCTGTGTTGGGCGATCCGACAATGTCGGTGGCGTGGCTTGCAAACCGCCTGTGGCGCTACGGCGTCACCCTGAAAGCGGGGGAGGTCGTTTTATCGGGGGCTTTTTCTGCGGCGCCCGCCGCCCAAAAGGGAGATCGATTTCTGGCTCGTTTTTCAACGTTGGGCGAAGTGGAAGCAGCGTTCCTCTAGAGGGATATAGCCATAGAAAAAAGTTGTGGTTTCGGCATTGTCGCGATTACCGCATAATTGCCGGAGCCGCAGAAAGCAGGTGATGGATTGGATAAAATTCCAGTAGCCGTCATTGGTCCGGGCAATATCGGCAGCGATATTATGTACAAGATTTTTCGCAGCCAACATCTGAAGATGGCCATGATGGCAGGTATCGTGAGATCCGAGGGCATTAAACGAGCGGAATCGCTGGCAGTCCCCGTATCTATCGAGGGCGTGGAGGCAGTGGTGAAGCAAAAGGATGTGCGCATTGTTTTTGACTGTACCTCCGCGGCGGCGCACCAGCATAACGCGCCTTTACTGCGTGAGGAAGGGATGGTTGCTATTGATTTAACGCCCGCGGCAGTGGGCCCCTATTGTGTGCCCAGCGTCAACTTAGAGAGGCTTAAGGGTGAACCGAATATCAACATGGTGACTTGCGGGGGTCAGGCAACCATTCCCATCATTCACGCGGTGGAGCGGGTTGCGGGTGCAAAATATGCGGAGGTGGTCGCCTGCATCTCCTCCAAAAGTGCAGGACCGGGAACCCGTGCCAACATGGATGAGTTCACACAAACCACCTCCGAGGCCATGGTTAGTGTGGGAGGGGCCGATAAAGGCAAGGCGATCATTGTCCTCAACCCGGCCGAGCCGCCCCTGATGATGACGGATACCATTCTCGTGCAGGTCAAGCGGCCCGAAGTCGGCATTGAAGCCATTCGCAATTCCATTGCCGAGATGGTGCAGGCAATGCAGCAATATGTACCGGGCTACCGTCTGCGGGTGGAGCCGGTGCTTGAAGGGGATAAGGTGACGACCATTTTGCAGGTGGAAGGGCAGGGCGACTTTCTGCCCGCCTATTCGGGCAATTTAGATATCATTAACGCGGCGGCTGTGGCCACTGCCGAGCGGATTGCCGCCGAAATGCTCCAGGAAGGAGGGTGTTAACATGGCGGAGCACATTACTTTAGTGGACACCACCCTGCGGGATGGCGGCCATGCGGTGAAGCATTCTTTTACCCCGGAGCAGGTTGCAGCCATTGCGGGCGGATTGGATGCCTGCAACGTCCCCTTGATTGAACTCTCGCACGGAGATGGGTTGGGTGGATCCAGCTATACCTATGGTTTTTCCAAGGTAGATGAGTTTACCCTGCTGGCAGCTGCCAACCAGGTTATAAAAAAGGGCAAATTGACCGTGCTTCTCCTTCCCGGTATCGGTACCATTGAAGACCTCAAACATGCGCATGATTGCGGCGCAAAGGCAGTGCGGGTGGCGACCCATGTGACGGAAGGCGATGTTAGCGCCCAGCATATCGCGGCGGCCAAAAAAATGGATATGATGGCGGTTGGCTTCCTGATGATGGTTCATATGGCCTCGCCTGAACGCATTGCGGAGGAAGCTGCCAAGATGGAGAGTTATGGGGCTGACTATATCAATTTAGCGGATTCGGCAGGCTATCTTTTACCCGATGATGTGGCGCGGCGGATAGAAGCCGTGCTGGGGGCCGTGAAGATTCCAGTCGGCTTTCATGCCCACAATAACTTGGGGATGGCCATTGCCAACTCTCTCAAAGCCATCGAGACAGGCGCCAGTTATATCGACGGAACCCTGCGAGGTCTTGGTGCCGGAGCGGGCAATGCCCAAGAAGAAGTATTGGCAGGCGTGCTGCAGCGCAAGGGCTATGAGACGGGCCTCGACTTCTATGGCCTGATGGATCTTGCCAAAGCAGCGGTTGACCCTATTATGCTGCGCCCGCAGGTGGTGGATAACGGGTCTTTGATGCTCGGCTATGCCGGGGTGTACTCGAGCTTCCTGCTGCATGTGTACGCTGCGGCGGAGAAATACGATCTGGAGCCAAGGGACATTTTGGTGGAGCTTGGTAAACGCAAGATGGTGGGCGGACAAGAGGATATGATTATTGATGTCTCCTATCAGTTGAAGATACGGCAACAACAATAAGCGCTGGGGAGGAATCCATATGCCGGTAACCCCTGTACATACCACTTACCGTGTCACGGTGGCAAACCGTCCGGAAAGCTTTCTTTGCCGAGAGGATGAGATGGTTCTCGAGGCGATGAAACGCGCGCAGTGCGGGCCAATTTATGGATGCTTTGGCGGCGGCTGCGGAATATGTAAGATGCAGATTCGAAGCGGGGACTATCACATTGCAAAGCGTATGAGCCGTGCCCATGTTTCACAAGCAGAGCAGGCGCAGGGTATCGTATTACTCTGTTGTGTGCAGCCCCGCGGAGATCTGTTCATTGTACCCATTTCATAAATATAGGTGTAGAAAGGAAAGGTAATTATGGCGCTCAGTAAAACATTGCGTCCCGGTCTCATCCAGCTCAGAGTGCTGGATCTGGACAAAACAGTCGATTTCTACAAGGATATCCTGGGTCTCAACGAGGTGTGCCGTACGGCAGACGGACGGGTCTGCCTCAAGGGCTATGACGAGTTCGATCATCATTCGGTGACCCTTCGTCTGGCGGATGAAGCGGGCTTTGATTACGCAGCATTCAAAGTGGATTCTAACGAGACCCTGGATCAATTGCAGGCCGCCACGGAAGCTTTCGGGTACAAGACCGATGTTGTTCCGGAGAACTCCAACCAGCCCGGATTCGGACGCCGGGTGGGATTTACCATCAGCACAGGCCATCGCATTGAGCTGTATAGCGAGGTGGAGCAGGCGCAGCAACATCCGGAAATCCATAATCCCAACATCTGGACGGAACCCCCCAGAGGAATGCGCTGCCAACGCTTTGACCACATGCTCCTATATGGTCCCAACATCGCGGAAGCGGAGCGTTTCTTCACAGAGGTCTTGGGCATGTTTGCCCCGGAGGTATGCAACACGGCTGACGGTTCTCGCCTGGCGGTTTGGCTGACGAGTGGCAATAAGGCGCATGACGTTGCGTTTGTAGAGTACCCGGTTCCCGGCAAAATGCATCATTTTGCTTTGTTGTTGCAAGACTGGTGCGATGTGGGAAATGCGGCGGACTGGATGGCGCTTTACCATATCAAACGCGATATCGGTCCCACACGCCACGCCATTACCCGCGGCCAGACCATTTACTTCTGGGAGCCCTCAGGGAACCGTATCGAAGTCTACGCGGGGGGATACACCGCCTATCCGGATAACCCGCAGCGCAGCTGGGATGCCGATCAATTGGGCAGAGGCCTCTTCTATTATGAAGGCGAGCTGATCCCCAGTTTCCTCGAAGTGGTGACCTGATCCCTTATTATACTAATCTCATATTAAAAACGTTGCAACGTTTTTAATCACTTCGCAAAGCGAAGTTTACGGTAAAACCGTATGAGATGCCGTCAATGCTATCCTCCTGCGCACTTGCGCAGCGGCAACTTGCAGTTGCCTCCATTAAAATCATGTAATGATTTTAATGGAGGAATAGTATTACAACTTCATTTTCCATCATCAATACCCCCTTGGCAGATCTGAGCAATCTGCCAAGGGGGTATTCCTTTTGTGTGATAGGGATGAGGGCATCCGGGCGACTGCTCTGCCCAGAATAATGGAGGGGAGTGGAAACGATAAAATTCATCTAATTAAAAAATAAGATTGCATAAATTGCAGGGATTTGTTACAATGTACACAAATTTACATTTCTCAAAAATAAAATTGTAAAGGATGGGGTTTATGATCAAAATTCAAAAGTATGGGGCCGAATTGTTTGGTACGCTCGTGCTGGTCTTTATGGGCTGCGGGAGTGCCGTGTTTTTAGGTTGCGAGCCTGCGGGAGGACATCTTGCGGTTGCCTTAGCCTTCGGCCTCTCTATTGTTGCCATGGCCTATGTTATCGGCAATATTTCTGGATGCCATATCAATCCTGCGGTCTCCCTAGCGATGTTTATTACGCGCAAGCTCAGCATCACAGATTTTATCGGCTATGTCATTGCGCAGGTAGCAGGCGCCATTGCGGGCGCGGGTCTTCTCAAGCTGGTCGCGAATATCGGCAATATTAAGGACTTAACGGGCAGTTTGGGCGCTAACGGCGTGGCCAATGCTGGCGGCGTTGGCGGCGCGATTCTGGTGGAGATCATTTTGACTTGCATCTTTGTTTTCACCATTTTAGGCGTTACTTCCGATGAGAGCAAGGGGAGCGTGGCGGGTATTGTTATCGGTCTCACTTTGGCTTTTGTACATATTGTGGGCATTCCGCTGACAGGTACCTCCGTCAACCCCGCTCGTAGCCTCGGCCCTGCGATCTTTGCCGGCGGCGATGCACTCTCGGATGTATGGGTATTCCTTTTGGCCCCCTTGGCCGGAGCAGTTTTAGCGGCGGCGTTGTTTACGTTGCTGAAGAACAAGAAGAATGCATGATGTGGGTCTCCGATTCAAAGCAAGCTGAGTTTTCATTCCGCTGCTGGTAATGGGGAGATTTGTTTGCCGGTTCGCATAAGTCTTGATGGAGCAAGTTGCTAATGATGAAACAACAGGACGGCAGCCCGTTTGGGGTTGCCGTCCTGTTTTATACGTTGCGTACAAAGAAGCGCCCCCGCTATTTTACTAGCGGGGGCGCTGAAAGCTCAGAAGGATTATTCGTTGGTCTTTTTCTTTTTGGGGATCAGCAAGAAAATTAAGGTAATGCAGGTGAGGCCCGCAAAGCAATAGATCAACGTGATGTCGGAAAATTCTCCGGTCTTGGGAGAGTTGATGTTTTTGCCGTTGGTGCCAGTGCCAGTGGTAGCCGTTCCGTTCCCGGAGGAAAGATCCTGGATTGCTTTTTCCAGCGCGGTCAATTTGGCCAGCAGATCAGGATTGACAAGGGCTTTCTGATCATTGGTCAGGGCATTGAAAGCGGCGCGAGCCGCAGCAATGGCCGGAGCATCGGAGAGTTTCACTTTATCCACGGCCGGCAGCGCATTGATCATATCTTCTACCTTTTTGGCCGCTTCCCGATCTGCGGTTTTCTTGGCTTCCGCTTTGAGCTCTGCCAAGCGGGCTTCGCAAGCTTCTAGTTTGTAGTAGTTAAGCACCAGAGGCTTTTGATCGGCCGAAAGCTTTTCGTACCATGCACGCAGACCGTCGATGAGAATGGCATCGGATAAAACCACTTTGTCTGGTTTTGGGAGTCCGTCAATGAGCAGCATGACTCCATCCACGAGATTGTCTTCATATGCAATGTAGTATGCCATAATGGCTGTCATATCATTCGTGTACAGGGCTGCCAGCTCGTCATCCATGTAAATGGCATCTTCTAGTGCCCAGCCGAACATAGACAATTCAACATCGTTGAGGCCATCACGCAGTCGATACATCTGGGAGAGAACCGCGAGAATCTTTTGGATATCGGCTTTGTTCTCTTCTACTTTTGCCAGCGCCGTGTCCAGATCCCAATCGGGATTGTTGAAATCATCCTTGAGGGTGGGCATGGTTTTAATCAGGTCGAGGGTTTTGTCTACCAGGCCAGCAATTTTGGCCATATCGTAAACAATAACCTCAAAGTCAATGGTTAAGGTTTCATCAGCGATTGTGCGGACAACCGTGAAAGCGTCTTCGCCGGCAAAGTCCTTGTTGGGGGTGTAGGTAATAATCCCGTCTTCAATCGTCACTTTGCCATTTTCAGGCGCTGCAGTTACCTCATAAGTAGCGTCAGCAGGGTTCTTAGGCGCATAAAAATCCCAAGAATAACTGGTGTTGATGTCCATGTCACCGAAATCCCTTGTGTAACTGTCGTCATAGAAGTACACTGCCACAGAAGGGTAATAGGTATCGCCGTCCACTTCAACCATCAGGTCAATGTAGGTGCCTTTTTCTGCTTTGCCGGTGTTGGTAATGGTTAACACGCCATCTTCCAGTGTACAAGCCACCAAGTCGGCGGGATAATCTTCCACGGTAATCACTGCGTCCGCGCCAAAGCGCTCTTTCAAATCAATCACAATGGGGTCTTTCATGTCGCCATCTACATAAATGGTAGAGTCGAACGAATATACCTCAACATCCACGTACATCCGGTCCTCGCCTTGATCGTTCGTAGCCACGACTTCGAATGAAGCCAAATCCTCGTAGGCTTTGTTGGCCACATAGGTGACCTCGCCGGTGGTGGCGTTTACCGTAGCGATACCGCTTCTCAAATCATTGTCATCAATGGAATAAACCACATCGTCACCTACAGATACCGCGGCGCTGAAAGTGAGGGTGCCCCCTTGCTTCACCAACTTCGAGGCGAAATTGTCCTCGCCATAGCTCGGCGCGGTTGAGGCCGCGTTCACGGCCAGGATCGTGCTGGAGAAGACGCCTACGAGCATGGCCAGTGCTAGAACCAGGCTCAACAACTTGATGGATGTGCGTTTCATCTTTTTACCTCCTAGTTTTTTTGAGTAACATGCATCGCCAAATAATGAACCAGGATAGACCTTTTTTTGTTCAGTAACGGCAAAACACATTTGCTACATTGTAGCAGAAAAACTGGAGAAGTCAATCTTTTTTTTACCAAAAAGTAGGAGTAAAAATAATTTTCTATATTTTCGTAACATAGGAGACGCTTTTGGAGTTATGCGTGGTACCACTTCACGCCGAGTGGCGTATCCTTTAAGAGAATTCCCATGGCCTTTAGTTCATCACGGATGGCATCGCTTCTGGCATAATCTTTATTTTGCCGGGCAAGGGTTCGCTCGGCAATTAAGGCTTCGATCTGGCTGTCAAGTGTGTCCACTTTACGGTTATATAGGAGTCCCAATACCTCGCAAAGCTCCTCAAAAAGCGCTTTTGCGGCAGTGCCGGAGATCTCGGAGAGCGTGCTGGCAGCCAGCTCCGTGTTGATGTCACGTGTTAACTCAAATAGTGCAGACAGCGCATCGGCGGTATTGAGGTCGTCCTCCATCGCCGCCACAAACTGCTCCCGGCGCTTCAAAAGCCCGGATGCTATGTCGGCGTCTTTCTCACCCGACTTTACGCGGGTATTCTGCAGGTAATCATCCAGTTCGCTTATGCAATGATACAGGCGGCTAAGGGCCGACTTGCATTGCTCAATCATCTCGGTGCTGTAATTGATGGGGCTGCGGTAGTGTGCGGAAATCATCAGGAAACGGATGGGTTCATAGCCGTAGGCCTGCGCGACATCCCGCACCGTGAAAAAGTTGCCCAGGGATTTGGACATCTTGATGTTATCAACGTTGATGTAGCCGTTGTGCAGCCAAAAACGCGCGAAGGGCTTGCCGTTACAGCATTCGCTTTGGGCAATTTCGTTTTCGTGATGGGGAAAAATGAGATCCTGTCCACCGCAGTGGATGTCAATGGTCTCCCCCAGATAACGCCGGGCCATGGCGGAGCATTCAATATGCCAGCCAGGACGGCCGTTGCCCCAGGGACTGGACCAATAGGGCTCACCGGGTTTGGCAGCCTTCCATAAGGCAAAATCCATGGGATTGTCCTTCTGCTCGCTGACATTGATGCGGGCTCCGGCTTCCAGATCTTCCAGCGGCTGTCCGGACAATTTACCGTATTCGGCAAAGCGGTGCGTGCGGAAATAGACATCGCCCCCCACCGCGTAGGCAAAGCCTTTTTTCGCCAGTGTTTCAATAATGGAGAGGATTTCCTGCATATTTTCCGTTGCCTTGGGATGGATGGTCGCGGGGCGAATATTGAGCCCTTTGGCATCTGTCCAATATTCCTCGATATACTGCTCCGCAATGCTTTCGTAGCCGGTGTTCTCTTCCTGCGCCCGGCGAATGATCTTATCGTCAATATCCGTAAAATTCTGCACAAAGCAAACCTTTTGGCCCCGGTATTCCATATAGCGGCGCAGCACGTCAAAAACACATAAGGGACGCGCGTTGCCGATATGGATCAAGTTGTATACGGTGGGGCCGCAGGCGTAAACGGTGGCCTCGGAGGGGTTTGCGGGTACGAATGCTTCTTTTTGCCGGGTCAATGTATTGTATAATTTCATCGTCCTCATCCATTCTGTATGATTTTATGGGATCATGATTCTTGATTCGCAGCCGGATGCTCTTCCATCTTTGCCAGTGATGCTTCCAAGTGCTCAATACGGATTTGCAGCTTGCAGAGCTCCTGCGAGACCGGATCGGGGGTGTGGATTTGATCCAGGGGCTGTATGCGCACGCCGTTGCGCTTGACCACCCGAGCCGGGACGCCCACCGCCGTGGAATTCGGCGGCACTTCATCCAATACCACCGCGCCCGCAGCGATATTGCTGTTATCCCCTACCTTGAAGGGGCCAAGTACCTTGGCGCCCGCGCCGATCATGACGTTGTTGCCGATGGTGGGATGGCGTTTACCGGTATCCTTGCCCGTGCCGCCCAGGGTGACACCCTGATAGAGGGTGACATCATCGCCAATCTCCGTGGTCTCTCCGATGACGACCCCGGTGCCATGATCAATAAAAAAGCGCTTGCCAATGGTGGCGCCAGGATGGATTTCAATGCCCGTTTTTCGCACTGCCCTTTGGGAGAGCCAGCGTGCCAGGAAGAGCAAATTGTGCCGGTAGCACCAATGGGCTCTCCGATATTTTCGCAGGGCCTTAAGGCCCGGATAAAGCAATAGAATTTCCAGGGAAGAACGAGCGGCTGGATCCCGCTCCTTGATGCAGGCGATATCTTCTTTCAATTGCTTAAACATAGCTTGAGCACAGCCTTTCACGTTTGCAGATTTGCGTGGAAGCATTGCTTTTACAGCGGATAAAATGCAAAAATTCCCTCTGCTTTTGATTTTCAAAGTAATATAAAAACACCTCTGCCGCCTGATGGCGACGGAGGCGGTTGTCCGCGGTTCCACTCCGATTTATCACTCCATCCCGATGTATTGCCTTGGCATCGGGTGTCCGGCGGTAACGGCGCCGGAACCGCGTAGAGCTACACACCTTGCGGCTTCACGCTACGTGCTGAAGGGTGCATTTCGCCAGACTGTGACCGGCCCGGTTCCAGCCTTGGGGGCCTCTCTGGGATCGCAGTGGATTGGCTACTTCTCCCTGTGTACGCATTTTGTGTTATTTTACGACTCCGGTATTTACATACCGGAATTTTAAGGGAAAATCCTATAAGGTCATGGGCCGCCCTTTCGGCGCGGCCTCGCAGGGTTCCTTCCTTCAGGATGGGCAATAATAGTCCATTATATGCAGGGGGCTCGTTCAGGGTTTAAGTAAACTGCGGTGTTCCCAAAAGTATTGCGCGCCTGATACAATGGTCAGCGCGGTGGTGAGCCATAGGGCCACTGTAAAAATGGTGGCATACGGGAAGGCCTCCGGCAACAGGGTAAGATCCTGCACCTGCTTAAGCAGTAAGATCAAAATGATGGTCGTCATCTGACTGACCGTTTTAGTCTTGCCCCAAATACTGGCCGCAATCACCTTGCCGTTTTGGTTGGAGACAACCAAGCGGATGGAGGTGACCAAAAATTCCCGGGTTAAAATAATCATGGGAATCCACGCGGTGCAGATCCTTAATTCAATAAAGCCCAGCAAGGCCGCGCAGACCAGCATTTTATCGGCCAGCGGGTCCAGGAATTTGCCAAAATTGGTAATCTGATTGTTTTTGCGGGCCAGCTTTCCGTCCAGCAGGTCAGTAACGGAAGCAATTACAAAGATAACACATGCCAGAAAATATCGATAGGGCAGATTGGCCCATAATAGAATCCCTAAAAAGATGGGGGAGAGTAAAATGCGCAGCAAAGTCAATTTGTTGGGTGTGTTCACTTGCTTGCCTCCCTTCCAATGGCGCTGTGAGTGTCGGGGTTGGCAACGCCCGCCAAGTCGTAAGTGCCGGCCTCTTGGATTGTAACCGAAACAAAATCGCCTGCTTTGTAAGGTTGCTCAGAAGTAAAGTAGAGCGTGCAGTCAATCTCCGGTGCGTCGCGGTAAGTGCGGGCCCGATAGCGGCCGGTTGGTTCGTCATAACCCTCTACCAGCGCGAGCAGGGTTTGATTCAACAACGCCTGGTTTTGGGACTGCAGGATGAAGAATTGTTCCTGCATAATATGCTCCTGGCGCTGTTTCTTGACCTCGCTCGGAATCTGATGCTCAAAACTGGCGGCAGGGGTGCCTTCCTCTGGAGAATAGGCGAAACAGCCGAGTCGATCAAAGCGGATTTCCTGAATGAAGCCACAGAGCTCCTCGAATTCCGACTCGCTTTCTCCGGGAAATCCTGTCATCACTGTAGTGCGCAGGCAGACATCGGGCAAATAGCGTCGGATTTTTTCAATCAGCGCGGTGAGCGTTTCCCGTGAACCTTTGCGGTGCATACGGCGCAAAATATCGGCATGGGCATGCTGCAACGGCAAATCAATATAGTGTAGAACCTTAGGGTTGTCCCGCATGATTTGGAGTAAATCGTCCGTAATATGCTCGGGGTAGCAATACAGGAGCCGGAGCCAGCGGATGCCTTCGATGGCGCTAAGCTTTTCCAGCAGTGCGGGCAACAGATGGGTGTGGTCGAGGTCAAGGCCGTAGGCGGTGGTGTCCTGCGCAATGAGAATGAGCTCCTGCACGCCCCGTGCCGCTAAAGTTTCGGCCTCCTGCACGATATCTGCCATGGTGCGGCTGCGGTAACCCCCACGAATGGCGGGGATTGCGCAATACGCGCAGCGGTTGTCGCAGCCGTCCGCAATTTTCAAATAGGCGTAATGGGGCGGGGTCGTGAGCAGACGGTCTCCATTGAGGGGGAGCCGGTCTTTATCCGCAAAACGGTCCATTCGGTCACCCTGCAAGACACGATCACATATTTCGACGATATCCTCATTACAGCCAATGCCGATCACGGCATCGATTTCGGGCATCTCAAGTCGCACCTCGTCCCGGTACCGTTCTCCGAGACAGCCGGTCACAATAAGGCCGGCTATTTTCCCTTCTTGCTTCAACTGCGCAAATTCGAGGATGGTTTCAATGGCTTCGCGTTTCGCGTCCTCGATAAAGCCGCAGGTATTAATAATCACCAGTTGGGCCTGAAGAGGGTCCGCGGTAATATCATATCCATTTTGTTGTAATTTTGCCAGCATCAGTTCCGCATCTACTTGGTTTTTGGGACATCCGAGGGATACCAGTCCCACGTATTTTGACAAACTGCATCCATCCTAGTCATCATATTCTTCCAGCGCTGCCCGGATATCTCCATAAGCATAGCCCATGCGGGCCAAGGCCGCCAGGGTCCGGTTGCGCCCCTTTTCATCTTCAAACTTGCCTTGAAACTTGGTTTCCAATAGCTGCGCGATGGTTTCCCGTTCATCGGATTCCAGCGCGTCCACGGCCTCGTTGGCCGTATCCCGGTCAATGCCCCGTTGCAGCAACTCCGACAGAATACGCTTGGCGCCCATGTTGCGCCGCAGGGAGAGTTCCTCGGCCAATGAAAACGCATACTTTGTATCGTCCAGTAGCTCCAATTCACAAAGCCGGTCCACCGCATATTGCGCGGCGGCTTCGGGCATTCCCTTGAGGCGGAGCTTTTGCCGCAGTTCCCCGCAGGAGTGATCCCGGAAAGAGAGGATCTGCAAGGCGCGGTCGTAGGCATATCGATTGTCGGTTTCTTCCTGCAGGGCAGCCAGTGCCTCTTCGGGCAGTGCGTCCCCTTGGGCATAGCCGGCCCTGTAAAACACTTCTTCGTCAATGCTGGCCGCGTATTCTCCATCCAGATATAGATAAACACGGTGGCGTTTGCCGGGGACAATTTGGGTGATGATCATTCGTCATCATCCACGGTAATATCGAGCTGGGCGCGGGCCGACTTTGAGGAGAGCGTCGCCGAGGGAGAAGCCGCATTTTTTCCACGCCCTTTCCCTTTCTTATCGCCGGAAGCTCCCACCACGTGAAAGGCTGCCAGTTTGTCCAGATTGGCGCGGATTTTACCTTCAATTTCTTCTGTGATTTCAGGGTTTGCTTTGAGGAATTCCTTGGCATTGTCGCGGCCTTGCCCCAGGCGAGTTGCGCCGTAAGAGAACCACGTACCGCTCTTTTCAGCAATGTTCAGCAGTACCGCCAAATCCAGGATCTCGCCATAATGGGAAATGCCCTGTCCGTACATAATATCAAATTCCGCTTCCTTGAAGGGCGGCGCGACTTTGTTTTTGACGATCTTGGCTTTGGTGCGGTTGCCGATGATATCGGCTCCAGCTTTGATTTGCTCAATCCGGCGAATATCCAGACGAACCGAAGCATAGAATTTCAGAGCCCGGCCCCCGGTTGTAGTTTCGGAAGAACCGTAGACGACGCCCACTTTATCGCGCAGCTGGTTGATGAAGACCACTACGCAGTTGGTTTTGGCAATGGAGCCCGCCAGTTTGCGCAGAGCCTGCGACATGAGGCGCGCGTGTAATCCCACATGGGAATCCCCCATATTGCCTTCAATTTCGGTACGCGGCACCAAAGCAGCGACCGAGTCCACGACCACGATGTCAACAACCCCGGAACGTACCAATGCCTCGGTAATTTCCAAAGCTTGCTCCCCATTGTCGGGTTGGGAAACCAAAAGTCCGTCAATATCCACGCCTAGGTTGGCGGCATAAATGGGATCCAGGGCATGCTCCGCATCAATGAAGGCAGCCTCGCCGCCCGCTTTTTGGGCCTGCGCTACAATATGTAGGGCGATGGTGGTTTTACCGGAGGATTCAGGACCATAGATTTCAATGATCCGTCCGCGCGGCACCCCGCCGATGCCCAAGGCGGCATCCAGCGCGATCGACCCTGTCGAAATGGCCTCCACACTCATCCCAACATTTTCGCCGAGGCGCATGATAGCGCCCTTTCCATATTGCTTTTCAATTTGAGCCAGGGCCGTTTCCAAGGCTTTCTTTTTATCGCTCATGGGGTTTGTTCCTCCGTTTCTGCAACAAAGGTTTTCGCCTGTGTTTATATAAACAAAACAGTAAAAACCAAATTAGTATTATTATATCTGATTTACGACGTAAAAGCAACCAAACATATCAATGGATTTTTCCCCCATACCAGGGCCGCTTTTGGTGAAATATTTTGCGTGACAATGAGTATAAATGCATAAATTATTGTGGTTATTCCTGTGAAATTCTCACATAATAAGGCTTGACTTATAGTAGGAAAGATGGTACGATATTGTTATAAATTTAACGAATACAGGGAGGAAAACTCTATGGCTGATAAAAACATTGTTAAGAATGAAAACAATACGCCGGGGCTCTCGGTGCAGGAAGCGATTGATGCCATGGTGCTCAAAGCGGAAAGAGCGCTCGAGCAGTATATGACCATGACGCAGGAGCAGGTGGACGCCATTGTACGAGCCATGTCGCTGGCCGGACTGGACCATCATATGGAACTGGCCAAACTGGCTGTGGAAGAGACCGGGCGCGGCATTCTGGAGGACAAGATCATCAAGAATATGTTCGCTACCGAGTATATCTACCATTCTATTAAATATGAAAAGACGGTGGGTGTGGTGGACGAAAACGATCAGGAGGGCTACGTGGAAGTGGCTGAGCCTGTCGGCATTGTGGCCGGTGTTACACCCGTGACCAACCCGACCTCCACCGCCATGTTTAAATCCCTTATCTGCGCCAAAACGCGCAATCCCATTATTTTTGGCTTTCACCCCTCGGCACAGCGATGCTCGGTGGAATCGGCCAGGATTCTGCGGGATGCCGCGGTGAAGGCGGGGGCACCCCAGGATTGCATTCAATGGATCGAAACCCCATCGGTGGAAGCCACCAATTTGTTGATGCACCATCCGGGTGTTTCGCTGATCTTGGCAACGGGCGGCTCCAATATGGTAAAAGCGGCATACAGCTGTGGCAAGCCCGCGCTGGGCGTCGGGGCCGGTAACGTACCTTGCTATATTGAAAAAACCGCCAAACTGGAACGCGCCTGTACGGATTTGATGCTCTCAAAAACCTTTGATAACGGCATGATTTGCGCTTCGGAGCAGGCGGTCATTGTGGATCAGGAGATTGTCGGGCTGTTTGAGAAATTCATGAAGGAGAACCGCTGCTATTTCCTGAACGAGGAGGAGACCCGGAAAGTTTCGGATTATGTCATTATCCCTGACAAACAGGCGGTGAACTCCGAAATTGTCGGAAAATCCGCATACTGGATTGCGAAGAACGCCGGTGTGGAGGTACCGGAAGATACCAAAATCTTGATTGCAAGGCTGCCCGATGTCGGACCCGAATATCCGCTGTCGAGGGAAAAACTCTCGCCGGTACTGGCCTATTTTGTGGTCAAGGATTGGAAGGAGGGCTTCCAGAAAGCGCAAAAGATGCTGGAGCTTGGCGGCCTAGGACATTCGGCCGTCATCCACAGCAGTGACGATGAAATTATTACCGCCTATGGCAAAGCCATGAAGGTGGGCCGTGTAATCGCCAATTCCCCCTCATCGCAGGGCGCCATTGGTGACATCTACAACACGAACACCCCTTCCCTGACACTGGGATGCGGTTCGTATGGACACAACTCCACCACCTCCAATGTTTCCTCTGTCAACCTCATCAATAAAAAACGCCTTGCCAAAAGGAGGGTCAATATGCAGTGGTTTAAGGTGCCGCCCAAAATTTATTTTGAAGAGGATTCCATACAATATCTCGAAAAGATGCCGGATATTGAGCGGGCCTTTATTGTGACGGACCCTACCATGGTGCAGCTTGGCTATGTGGATAAGATTCTGTACTATTTGCGCCGGCGGCAGGTCTACTGCCATTCGGAAATCTACGCGGATGTGGAGCCAGATCCCGATGTAGAAACCATTATGCGCGGTGTCGGCGCCATGCGCGCTTTCAATCCTGATGTGATTATTGCGTTGGGCGGCGGTTCCGCCATTGATGCAGCCAAGGGGATGTGGCTCTTTTATGAGCACCCGCAAACCTCTTTTGACGGATTGCGTCTCAAATTCCTCGATATCCGCAAGCGCACCTTCAATTTCCCGCGGTTGGGAGAAAAAGCGCAATTTGTCGCCATTCCCACCACCTCGGGTACCGGATCGGAGGTCACGGCCTTCTCGGTGATCACCGACCGCAAAAACGGCAACATTAAGTATCCGCTAGCCGACTATGAATTGACGCCCGATGTCGCCATCATCGATCCGCAGTTTGCCCTCTCCATGCCCAAATCCATCACCGCCGATACCGGCATGGATGTGCTGACCCATGCGATCGAAGCCTATGTTTCCAACATGGCCTCCGATTACACGGATGGACTCGCGATGCAGGCCATCGAGATGGTATTTGAATACCTGCCGCGCTCCTATAAAAAGGGGGCCGATGACCCTGTAGCCCGGGAAAAGATGCACAATGCTTCCGCTATTGCCGGCATGGCTTTCACGAATGCCTTTTTAGGGCTCAATCACTCCATGGCGCACAAGCTCGGCGGCGAATATAATATTCCCCATGGCCGCGCCAATGCAATCCTTTTGCCCTATGTGATTGCCTACAATGCGCAAAAGCCCACCAAATTTGCGACCTTCCCGAAATATGAGAAGTTTATTGCCGATGAAAAATATGCGCGCATCGCCAAGCACTTGGGGGTTAGCCGCAAGACCGAGGAAGAGAGTGTGCAAAATCTGATTGCGGCGGTTAAAGACCTGCAAAAGCAGCTCAATATGCCCGCCTCCATCCGGGAATGCGGGGTGGACGAGAATGTCTTTATGACCCGCCTGCCTGAGTTGTCGGCCCGTGCGCACGAGGATCAGTGTACTTCCGCCAACCCGCGCTATCCCTTAATTGCGGAAATCCAGGAAATTTTCAAAAAAGCCTATTACGGCGAATAAATTCTTGCAAGAATTTTTCGGCGCCGCCAGACGGACAATGCGGCGGCGCCGAAAGTGTTCCCTATTCATATTATCGCGTTTGCTATGAGAATCAGGAAAAATGGGAAGGCGCCGACAATCGGCGCCTTCCCATTTTAGGATTCGGTTGTCTCGGCGACAAAATCAGGGGCGGACGCATCATTTCTGTAAAAAATCTGCGATTTCAAGGAAGGACTCCTTGGATTCAGGGAAGGGATAGAGCTGAAACACATGGCAGAGTCCCTCAAATACATGGATGTGGCAGTCAACCCCCGCTGTGCACATCCGCTCACACAGCGTTTGGGCGTCGCTGAGCAGAATTTCATGCCCGCCCGCATGGATGAGGGTGGGCGGAAACCCGCCAAAATTGGCAAAGATGGGGGAGATGTGTGGATTGGCAAGAGGCATGTCGGCCGCATATTGCTTCGCCGCCTCCTGCAAGGATGTTTTGTCGAGCGTGGCGTCTACGTCTTTAAGCTGATAATAGCTTTTGCCGCTCGCCGTCAGATCGGCCCAGGGCGACATGCATATGAGTCTGCCCGGGAGCGGCAGTTCCCTTTCCTTGCGCATGAGCGCGAGCTCCACTGCCAGATTGCCGCCTGCCGATTCCCCGGCAACGAAGATATTTTCGGGTTTATATCCCTGCGCAATCAAATGCTCAAATATGGCGAGGGCATCCTCCAGCGCTGCGGGGTAAGGATGTTCGGGTGCCAGGCGGTAAGCGAAGGCCATACTCTTAAGTCCGGTGGCTTCCGCGATTTTGGCCGCCATAATTTTGGCGTATTTGAGACTGCCCGCGATAAAGGCGCCGCCATGGCAGCAAAGAATGACACGGTCGGTGCTGTGCAGGTTATGGGGCGTGATCATACAGCAGGGGATACCTTGCACTTCATTATGCACATAGGAGACATGACGGGGCGGCCGGACTAACAGCGCAATGCTATCCTGCGCGCGGCGCTGCCGTGGCAGGTCCAGGTGGTTGATTATACGGTTTACGCCCCGCATGGTGTTTAGAATAGCTTCCCGCCGCTGCTGGATTCGCTTTAGGTTGCGTTCGGGCATAGGGGCCTCCTTTTTTTATTGCAAAATTAAAATGCTTATAATCTATTATCTCATAAAGACAGAAAAAGTAAATAGGCAATCTGTCTTGCTCATCCAGGCGGATTGTGGTACACTAAAGATAATCTGGAAGTAATTGGAGATTTTTTGGGTCCGAACGATCTATGACGCCAGCATGTCATTCTAGAAATTTTGAGGGAAGCGCTTATATGCCAAAGTTTGATTATCCCTGCGGGATCGGGGCGTGAGCTGTGTGGAAGAAGGAAAAAGAAGGCGCAGGCAAAATCGCAAACGCTGGTACCGGCTGGATAATGCCGCCAAAATCTATCCGGCTACCAACCGCCGGGGCTGGTCCAGCATTTTTAAGGTATCGGTACTCCTGCGCGAAACGGTGAATCCCGATAAGCTGCAGCAGGCCTTTGCGGAGACGATGGAGCGATTCCCCAGCATGAAGGTTAAGATGAAGGTGGGCCTGTTCTGGTACTATCTCGATTATAACCCACTGCCGGTACCCGCTATCCGGCAGGATGTGGTGAATCCCAAGATCCATGTCAAATGGCGGGAAAACAACGGTTATTTGCTCAAGGTCTATTATTATGAAAAGCGCGTTACCCTGGAAGTCTTTCACGCTGTGACCGATGGATTCGGGGCCATCACCTTCCTCAAAACCATGGTGGCGCAATATCTGCGGCTGTGTGGGATAGCGATCCCGGCAGAGGAAGGCATATTAGATATTGAGAAAAAAGCATCTGTCAGGGAATATGAGGACGCTTTTAAAAAATATGCGGATTCCCGTACCAAAATGGGCGGCATGGAACCCAAAGCCTATCACTTCAAAGGCACGCCCGAACCCATTAACACCTTTCACATCATTACCGGGATTTTACCGCTGGACAAGCTCTTGCAGACGACACGAACACTGGGCGTGTCCATTACCGAATATCTGACAGCCTGCCTGATCGAGGCCCACTATGAGCAGCAAAAGGCGGAAAACCGCCGGCGGGGCAGGCCGGTGCGGGTATCGGTGCCGGTGAATATGCGCACCTTTTACAAGACCAAAACCATGCGCAACTTTTCCCTCTTTATTAATCCCGGAATTGATCCCGCGATGGGTGAATATACCTTTCCGGAAATATTAAAACAAGTGCATCATTTTATGCACTATTATATCAATGAAAAGTATCTCAACGCCGTGATGACCCGAAATGTACAAAGCGAACGCAATCTTTTGATACGGATGACGCCGCTGTTCCTGAAAAACTGGATTTTATCATTGGCATTTCAGTTTTTGGGCGATGCGCAGTTTTCCTCCACGCTCTCCAATCTGGGGCCTGTTAAGGTGCCGCCCGCGATGGCAGAGTGCATAGATCGCTTTGAGTTTACGCTCGGGCCCGCCATCGGAAAGTGGCCGCAGTGCGCAGTGGTCAGTTTTCAGAATAAGGTGGTTATTAACTTTTCCAGCGCAGTGAAGGAGACGGATATTGAACGCCGATTTTTCACGAAACTCGTCCAAAACAGCATTCCCGTTAAAATTGAAAGTAACCGGCAATAATTCGATTCAACCGGTTGCGCCGGGGCAAACGCGCCGCGAAACCCGCCGGAAGTATGGTGCGGCATTTGGGGGCGATTCCCTTGTGGGGAACTGCTTCAGCACTTCTTCCCGGCCTGTTTATAGGCCCTTGGCGGTCCCTCTGGGGTGGTTCCTTTACAGGAGTAATATTTGCAGATGCGTATAGTGTGCGCCTTGGTACGAGGAGGGTGATAAGTTGTCATATTGCGTGAACTGTGGCGTGGAATTGGATAGAACCGCAAAAAAATGTGCGCTATGCGGTACGGAGGTATGCAATCCCAAGACGGCGGTGGACTATGAAGCCCCGGCTCCCTATGCCCAGCAGCGGGCGCCTTCCCTCCCAAGCATTAACCGGCATTACCTTGCCGTACTGATGACGGCTCTATTGCTGTTGCCGGATCTGATATGTCTTTCCATTAATATTTTGTATTATGAGGGGACTTGGTGGGCCCTGTATGTCATCGGCGCCACCATGATTCTTTGGGTTCTCCTCGTGCTGCGCCTATTGTTTAAGCGGCCACATCCCTTGCTGGTAATGATGGCTTCGGGAGGCGCGGTCGGCATTTATCTATGGATGATCGCAATCGATTTGCAAAGCTTTACCTGGTTATACAGAATCGCTTTGCCCATTGATGGCATAGCGACTCTTTTTGCGGTGTTGCTGATCCTGTTTTGCCGACATAGATCCAACGTGTACTGGAAGATTATTGTGGGGCTTGCGGAAATGGCGCTGTTTTTGATTTTTCTGGAGATGCTCATTCATTTGCATGTGGAAAGCGCATTTATCTTAAGTTGGTCCCTGGTTGCAACGTTGTCTTTATTGGCGCTGATTATCATTTTAATCATTATTGCGAGTAACCGTAAATTTCAAGAGGAATTGGCCAAACGTTTGCATCTGTGACGGCCTAAAAAGTGTTGTGTCAGGCGACCCACTACCCCAATTCGAGTGTGATACAGTTGGTTTTGGAGGGAATATGTGATGGTTAAAAAAGCAGAGGAAATGGTGCGGGAAATTACCCAGCGGATGCAGGGCGGGGCAGGAGATGTAATTATCACCCACTTGTTTGAAGGACACGAATATGACGGGCAAGCGCGTAGAATTGCCCAGATTACCCTGAGCCCGGAATGTTCCATCGGGCCCCATGCGCATGAGGGAGAGGAAGAGCTGATTTTTATGCTCGAGGGCCGGGCGCTGTATACCGAGGATGGGGCGGAATCGGTGCTGGAAAAGGGGGACGCCTCTCTGCTTAAGCCCGGCGTTGTACATTCTATTGCCAACCAAACCGATGAAGACATCCTGTTTTTGTCGCTTATTCTTACATATTAGGAATACGGGCACTCAACAAAAGAATCCGTTCCGGTATTGGCCCCATACCCGGAACGGATTCTTTGCAATATATGTTTGTTTTTTTATGCTTGCGATTTACTTTGCTGCGCAGCGTGCAATACCTCGCCAAAGGTTTTGCTTTGCAGTTGGCCTTTCACCGAATGGGTGACGTCACAGAATACCTTATGATAGGGGCAAGTACCATCCTCGTTGCGGGGACACTCAAAGCCCTCTAAAAGGCAACGGTTAAACACATAAGTGCCGGACACTGCTTCGATAACCTCCAAAATGGAAATTTCATCCGCGCTTTTTGCCAAAATATAACCGCCCTTAACACCTTTGAAAGAGGTAATAACCCCTTGGGCGACTAATTTTCGCAAAATTTTCAGCGCAAAATTGAGGCTTACATCTGCAGCATTGGCAATACTTTGTGCGTCCACAATTTCGCTTTTGCCAGCTATAAAATGAACCATCCGAATCGCATAATCTGCTTCTCTTGTTATATGCATAATTTTTCCATTCCGCCAAACGGAGCAAACTGAGAAAATCCAGGAAAATGGGGGCTGTATTCAGTGCCTTGCCTACATTTTCATTCATCAGCCCTATATCGGCATATAATATTTATTTCTTTTTTTGAAAATGGACTAATTTAAGCCGTATTTTCGGTATATATCACACGGGAATTTTCAATGCCGGAATTTTGAGGGAAATTCCGGTGTACTACAATAATATGGCCATACGCCATTCCAAGCGGCGCGGCCTTGCGTATAAGCGCGTGCCCGCAGAGCGGGACATGCGCACTATTCCTTTGAAAGGAAAAAAAGGTGCATTCATGTCTAAGAATATGGGGGAATTAGACGGCAGGTACTGCTACCTTCTGTTTTTTCACCCACTGTGTGGCTTCTGCGGATGTGATGGGTCGAATATTTTCTCCCACATAAGGGCTTTTTTCACCGCCTTTGCCATAGAGGAAATAATCTCCTTTACGGGTCTGGTACAGCGTTTCTTCATAGCCGTTTGGATCACCGAAAGTCCCGGTGCATTGAGTAGCGACAGCCGTTGCGGTATCGGTGTTATAAGTCTTTTTGTCCACAACTTTTTTCATCTTATTAACTCCTTGCCTGTTTTTTACTGTGTCTTGACACAATTATAACATGATTGTGTCAAGACAGCAAGGTTGCGGACATCCAAAACTTGGGAAGAAAGAATTGCTAAAAAGGGAGAGTTGCACAAATTTTATGCAATAAATTCTAGTATTGCGCCTGCAATCTTCTGGTTTGATAAATACGCTGCATTTCCTTCCATACGAATACAACGGTAATAAAAACGGAGAGGGTGTCGGCAACAGGCATAGCCGCCCATATGCCTGTCAGCCCCCAGAGCTTTGCAAAAATCAAATAGCACGGGATGAGCAGGAAAACCTGGCGCAGCAGACTGAGCAGCACAGAGGTTTGCGCTTTGCCCACGCTTTGAAAATAGCTGGTGCCGAGAATCTGAATGCCTAAGAAAAAGCTCCCTAAGAGAGAAATGCGAAGGCCCGCGGTGCCGTAACGGATAATTTCCGGGTCTGAGGTGAACAGACGGATGAAGAATCCAGGGAAAAGAACCATCAATCCAGTGCCTGCAATAGCATATAAGGTGCCGGCGGTCATGCCCCGCTTGAGCGCACTGGTCACCCGGTCAAACTGTTTGGCGCCGTAATTATAGCCCAGAATAGGCTGTAGTCCTTGTCCAATGCCAATGATTGGCATGAGTAACAGGGAATTCAAGCGGATAATGAGAGAAGATGCGCCAATGGCAAAATCGGCGATTTCTTGCCCCATAGAAAAAATCGTACGGTTTAAAATGACTTGGGCAACACTGGTGGCAATTTGCATGGCAAAAGGAGAGACACCGATGGAGGCGATGGAGAGGATAATGGCCTTCTGCGGCATCATGTTGCGCCATTTGAATTTTAAATGGCTGCGGCCGCCAAAAAAGTGCGCGAGCACCCATATGCAGGAAACCATTTGGGAGATAATCGTGGCGCATGCCGCGCCTTTAACGCCCATGCCAAACGTAAAAATGAAGATAGGGTCCAAAATGCAGTTGAGTCCGGCCCCGATAAACTGCGTGGCACCTGACTTTAAGGGATTGCCCTCGCCCCGTATGGAGTGATTGAGCGACAGGGTGATGACGTTGAAAACGTTGCCGGCCAGAATGATATTGATATAATCCCGTGCAAAGGGCAGGGTATTTTCACTGGCCCCTAAAGACTCTAAAATAGGGTTTACAAGCAGAATGCCACCCGCTGTCAAAATGACAGAAATAAATAATGCCATGCTCAGCGCATTGCCCAAAACGGCTTCCGCACCCGCTTGGTCACGGCGGCCCAGACGAATGGAAATGTTGGCCGCAGCGCCTACGCCTACCAGCAGGGAGAAGGCCAAAATCACAATGGAGATAGGGTAAGTGAGACCTACGCCGGAAATCGCGTAAGGATTGTTCATCCTGCCTACGAAAAAAGTGTCTACCACATTATAAAGCGCGCCAACCAGCATGCCTACAATGGCTGGGATCGAATATTGAAAAAGGAGTTTCGTGATACTCTCGGTACCTAATGCGTGAGGCTTGTTGGTATGCTCTGCCATAATGTCACCGTTTTATAGTATTAACAGGATACTATAAAATAAATCCTTTCATAAGGCTTTCTCTGCACTTTGCATCGATGCCGATGTTTTCCAAATAACCTGTAATCCCCCCGTATTGGACCTCTAAAAACGCCAGGGTATTGCGCATGTTTTCGGCATGGGCATTCATGAACTGCACGGGAATATCGGGATGCTCTTGTCTCATTTTTTCATATTTTTCGAACATGTATACATCTGTCAGGGTGTAATCCGCAATAATATCAATGTCTCTCACGCCCGCCATCCCCAGCAGCAGCGCGGCCGTAATCCCGGTACGGTCCTTGCCGGCCGTACAGTGAAAGAGTGTAACGCCTTGGGTTTCTTTGGCAATCTCCCGCAGGACGGATGCAATTTGCTCTCCGCCATATTGCATCAGGTTTTTATAAAAATCGGACATGTTCCGGATTTGATTGGCTTGGAAGTGTCCCTCAAAAACGGCATTTGGAAAAAGATCCAAAACCGGTATTGGCACATAGTCGATGGCGGGGCAGTCTGCAAAAGAACTGGGATGGATCTCCTTTTCCGCCTCCGAACGAAGGTCAATCACTTTGCGCAGATTGTATGCCTGAAGGCGGCTGACTTCTTCCTGACTGAGGTTATATAAGGCGTTTGAGCGCCAATAGCGTCCATAAGCGGTAATGGTGCCATTGGCGGCGGGATAGCCGCCCAGTTCCCGCAGGTTCAGAACGCTCGACAGCGCAATTCTCCGTGTAAAAAATCGATGCAATGTATTTTTCCCCCTGTTCTGAATAATACGCAATAAACTTTGAACCATCAAAGGATGGTTTCAAAGAGCGCGGCCAACTGCCGTGTCATACCCACGGTACGCGCTTGCATTTGTACGCTAATGCGGCTTTGTACATATAAAAAAACGAACCACTCCCTGCGGCAGAGACTGAGGGTATCCGATTTGATGGAACACATCAGAGAAACCGCGAAGCAGATGCTTCGGCGCAGCCGGTTGCAGGGGCCTCAAAGATTGCCGCGACAGCAAAGGTGCGGGCAGCTTTGGGGAACAATCCCGCATACAGTGCAATCTCACGCTTTGGCAATAAAAAAAGTCCCGCGTACTTGCGGGACTTTTGATAGGCGTTTATTATTTTATCAATAGCAACGCAATATTCACACCCAGTGTTAAAATGAAAAAGGTGATTGCAATAAACTTGGTCCACTTCTGTAGTTTTTCGCCTACAGAGCGGCCTCGTTTGCTGCCTAAAAAGGTATCGGCGCCACCCGCGATTGCCCCGGAAAGACCCGCCGAACGGCCCTCCTGCAACAGAACCACCACAATGATTAAAACCGCAAACACAAACAACAGAGCGCCTAACACAATTTCAATTGGATTCATATTACTCTATCCTCCAAAATACTCCTAAACTACTGCAATATTCTAACACACCCACAGTAGAATTGCAACATATTTTTTATTATTTCCGGCAGTTTTTGAATATCCGCAGTTCAGAGGGGCGTTTTGGGGATTAATGCGCTCTCGATTTTTTCAGGCTAAGGATGCCGAACACCAACAAGGCAATCAGCGAGAGGGTCAGGCCGGCATATAAGAGGGATGAGAATCCTCTGTCATCCGTCTTGGGAGAATTGATGGTGGAGGTTTCTTTGGCATATTTAAACGCAATCACGCCATCAGGGTTGTCGGCGGTGAGGGTAACGCTTTGGGTTTTGTCGCTCTTGAGTGTATACCCCGAGAAAGCTTTGGCTGTCGCGGTTTGCGCACCAAGATTCAGGCCGTCTTTGAAGGTTTCCGCCTCCAAAAGTTTGCCGTTTTCATCCACATAGCGAACCTTCAACGTAGGATTGACATAGTACAGCGCAACCTCCTGGGTCGCATTCGCATAAAGACCGGTGAGAGCGCCTTTTGCACTTACATAGGTATACTTGCCGATCTTTGCGGGCGTTTTAACCGTATAATCTTGCCCTACGTAGCCTGTGCTGTTGTAGACGCTATCAATTTCCGAGGGGGTGGTGTTGTTACGGGTTTTGTAATCGACAAAGCGGACATTCAAATCGCTCTTGGGCGTAATGCTTTGGGTCAGAATTTTCACGTCGGAGAAGATGGCATAGCTCAACTGCGCACAGGTATGCCCCCCGAGGCCTGAAATACTTGTGCTGCCTGCATAGCCGCAATAGAAGCCGAAATCGTTACCGCCGGTATAACCCGAGGGTTTCTTAGCTGCATCGGCTGTTGCCAGATCGAATGAATATAGCGGGGCACCGTCCATGACGACGGAAAATTTGGCGCTGGAGGATTTCAGAACAAAGCTATGGGGATCTTCAAAGTTGTCAAACAGATTTGGAATGTTTTCGGTGTAGACAATGGGGGCGGCGAGGATCGCCTGCGAATTGCCGGAAAGAGCCGCCAGATTCACGTGATCCAGCATTCTTACCACGACTCGGTCTGCGCTGGACTGGCTGGGTAAGCCCTCAAAGGCAAGGTAGTAGCCGCTGACAGTACCGTCGGCATTAACAACACAGTTTACCCAAAAGCCGAAAGAAAAGATGGAGTGCCAGGTGCGGGGACCCTTGTGTAAATCCGTAGCGACGGAACTGTTGTTATAAAGACCTATTTCCGCTTTGAAGGAAAATGTTTTCTCATTGGGATCGGTTTCTTTATAATAAATGTAATCAGAAATCCAATTGGTGTAATAGCCGAAGAAATATACACTATTTTCTTTGAACTGTATGTGTGAGTCCTCCGCAGGGGCTTCCCCCAACGCATCGATGGCGCGCTGTGCAGAATAGGCACCGTCATAATGATCCAGTGCCGGGTTATTATGCACGTTCCAATCAATGTCTTGAATCTCGCCTTCCAAAGTAGGGTCAAAGTCGCCGTTGACGACAACATCCGTTTGGGCGGCTAATGTGGGTATCATCAAGGAAGTCGCAATCAAAAGGAAAACTAACGCAAATCCAATCCATACCTTCAGGATCTTGGACTTTCTGTGTTTCAAATTCACAAAAAAACCTTCCTTCATTTAAATGTTTTCCTAAATTATACCATCCAATAATTGTAATGTCAAATTATAATTCAAAAAATAGATATAATATATTCATTTTTGAGGGCTTGACAAAACAGCCAAAATAAATATAATAATAGTAATCATTATTATTTTGGTGGTTGCGATGGCACAATTAAAATTTAGCCGGCAGCGGCAGGCCCTTATTGAAGAGCTTGCCGGCCGCAGGGATCATCCTACAGCGGAAATGCTTTATACAAAGCTAAAAGGTACAATGCCGCACTTGTCTCTGGGTACGGTCTACCGTAATTTGTCCACGCTGGCACAGGATGGAGAGATTTTACGGATCCATACGGGGACAACCGACCGCTTTGATGCCGTTACGCGGGAACACGATCACTTTTGCTGTGAGCAATGCGGCCGTTTTTTGGATTTAGAGAAGGATATCGGCGGGCATCTGAACGCGCAGGCGGAAGCTCTTTGCGGCGTACGGGTTGCCCATCATAGCCTTGTCTTTTACGGTACCTGCTGCCAGTGCCAGACAAATCGATAATAATGAATTTTAAAATTTTTAGACTTGGAGGCGTCAATATGAAAAAATTTGTTTGTGGTGTTTGCGGTTATGTTTATGAGGGAGAAAGCGCTCCCGAAGCTTGCCCGATCTGTAAGGCCAAACAGGAAATGTTCAAAGAGCTAAAGGATCAGATGGTCTGGGCGGATGAGCACCGGGTAGGTGTTGCAAAAGGCTTGGATGAGAGAGTAATTCAGGGTCTGCGCATGAACTTTGAAGGAGAATGCACCGAAGTGGGCATGTACCTTGCCATGAGCCGTCAGGCGGACAGAGAAGGTTATCCGGAAGTGGCGGAAGCCTATAAGCGTATTGCATGGGAAGAGGCAGAGCATGCTTCCAAATTCGCGGAGCTTTTGGGCGAAGTGGTAGCGGCTGATACGAAGCAGAACCTCAGTGTTCGCGTGGAGGCTGAATATGGCGCAACAGCCGGCAAACTGGATTTAGCCAAGCTGGCCAAGGAACTGGGCTACGATGCGGTACATGATACGGTTCATGAAATGTGCAAAGACGAAGCCCGCCACGGCAAAGCCTTTAAAGGCCTGCTGGAAAGATATTTTGCAAACTAAATCGAAAGCGAATCCTGCGTGGACTTTGTGGCAAAATGAGCTGAACTGCCGGAGATAGGGCATTCCATGAAGCTTCTACATATATAATGGGTTCTGCTAGCATTCTTGGCGTGTATACGTGATATATAACGAAGCCTACCTGGGTGTCCCCAGGTAGGCTTCGTTGCGGCTAGCCAAGAAATAAACCACTCTCCGGCGCGGCCGGTTGGGGCCCAAAATTGCCATACATAGCCCCGGCTTTTGGAATTTCCGTTGCTTCGATCGAAATGGGTTTTGCGGCTTAGGCTTCCTGGCAAAGCAGATGCCAGATGACACCGAATTTGTCTGCCACGCAGCCGTAACTGGGGCTGTAAAACTGCGGCGCCAAATCCATGTAGATTTTGCCGCCTTCCTTGAGCTTATTAAACGCCCTTTCCACTTCCTCCACCGTAGGGAGGGGAACGGACAGGGTTACCATATCCCCCGGGGTGGTGCCCTCCAGACTGTCTCCGCACCATACCCGTGTACCGGCGATGATCATGCTGGCATGTAGGACATAGTTTTCCGCATTTGGCGGCAGCGGATGGCTTGGGTCAGGGGGCATGTCCTGGAAGCGCATCACCTGCTTGTCCTCCACCGGGAAGATGCTTTCATAAAATGCAATAGCCTCGCCGCATTGTCCTGAAAAATTGATAAACGGTACAATCATGTCGAGAATCCCCTTTCCAAAATAGCAGGGATAACGTGATGTGATCCCTTGGCCGCGCAAAGCAGACTCTGTTCGCTTTGCCATACAGGGGTATTGTACAGCAAGGGGTGTGAAAAGTCCATAGAGGGAAAATTGTTTCTGCAATATTCTGCAATATGCAGTTTTAAAGCATGTGCGAATTTTTTTAGCTTCGCAGGTATGCTGAAACCAAAATGAAGCACATACCCTGCATCCAACTACGGGGTATGTGCTTTGCGTTTTTTAAAGCTTTGTGGCCGCTTTCGGGATTGATGCTCCGTATGGTGTGGCCTCGCCTAGTCAGTCCCACTTAAGCGGAGCCTTTCAGGGTTTTGGCTATAGCACCAGAACCAGTCGTTGCATTCCAGACCCATGGCGCCTGGATCTTTTTCCCGTGCCAGCAGTTGGTTATAGGTGGCGGGCGCCGGTACCATACCGGGTTGGCCGGGCTGCCAGTTGGCCGGCGTTACCACTTGATCCCGGTCACTGGTTTGCAATGCGATGAGCAGGCGCAGGATTTCGGGAATACTGCGGCCATTCGTCATGGGATACACCAGAATAGCGCGAATGATTTGCTGAGGATCTATGAGAAATACGTTGCGCACGGTTTCCTGGTTACTGATATCGGGCGCAATCATTCCGTATAATTTGGCGACATCCGCCATACGATCCGCAATGACGGGGAAGGGAATGGCAATATCCGTCGTTGTAAAAATGTTATAAACCCATGCCAGATGAGAGGGATTGCTGTCAATGCTCAGCCCCAGGAGTTGTGTGTTTCTGTCCTGGAAATCCTGGCTGGCTTTTGCAAAAGCGACGAATTCAGTGGTGCAGACAGGCGTAAAATCTCCCGGATGCGAGAATAGAACCACCCATTTTCCCTTGTAATCGGACATTTTCAGAGGGCCCATGGTGGAATTGGCCGAGAAGTCCGGGGCTTTCATCCCCAGATGTAGTTTCGTGATTTCCAAACGGTTTTCCTCCTTTCTGCTTGTACGCCAACATTTTACGCTCAAGGTTATTTTGCAGAGCGACCCCCATAATTGGATTTCAGTATGTACAGGTGTATTATCGGTTACGTAATGAAGGCAGTTGTGGCACTATATTTTATGCAATGGCATAGTGTTTTGCCAACAATATAGCAAAGCAGTCCTACGTTTTGTAATAAATTGGTAATAAAGCAATGATTTGGTGTATTCATCTATCGACAGCTTCGGCGAAAGCAGGCGATTCGTTAATGCGGATGTAACAATTTACGGCCGGTACACATAAAATACTACAAAGCGGCCTTTTGGCCCATAATACATAAAAGGAGCCGAATGAGATGGATAATTATCCAGACAGACCTATGCATTATGATATGGACTATGATATGGATGATATGTGGGAGATAGAGGACATGTACCCCGAACTGTATCAGCGGATGAATCCCTACGCCGAAGATATAGTGGATATGATGGCGGAGGACCAAATTTACGCTATGACGGAGGCGGATTTGAATAGAATGTCAGATGAGGTGGTTGTACAAGCCAGTGTAAATGCCAACATGCCTGTCGGACATAACCCGCAGACGGTAAAGGAGGCAGCCAAGGCGGTTATTGCCAACAACATTTATAACCGCCGTCGCCGCCCCTTCTTATTTCCGTTTTTTCCGCCCTTTTTCTACTTCCCTTTTGACGGACGCCGCCGCAGGCACCAGCGACGCGACCGGTACGGTCGTGACCGTTATGACCGCTACTAAACGCCTCTGTGCTGCAACGTATCGCCCAAACAGATGACTCCGGCATAATCAATACAGGGATATTGGGGGAAGGGCATAGATGTCGAAATCTTTCCTGCTTTGATGGGTCAATGGAATAGAAAGGTGGGTTCTGTGGATTCCATAGAACTCATTCTTTTTTTATTGCGTGAGGAAAAGAAAAATGTGGACTTTTTCTGTGCGCAATGCTATAATAAGCGGGCAAAGATCGTGGATTATGATCTTTATATTACGAATGAAATGTTATGGAGGAGAAACAATGAAACAGTATCTGGTGCTCACCCAAAAAGACAAATGGTTTTCCGGTAAGTTTGACCCGCAGAAGTTGCAGGAGGCGCTGAACGCCTATGCGCAGCAGGGCTGGACACTGTGCACCTGTGCGACCGCCGACATACCAGGTTTCGGTTCCACTCGGCAGGAATTCATTGCAGTGATGCAGCGGGAAGCGTAATAAATCGAAATGAGTTACATAAAATAGGGATAAAAAGAAAATTTTAACGTAAAGCTAAATTACTTTACTTGGAGTGATTTGCGTGGGATATGTGACGTTTTTCAATAATTTTCTATTCATAGAAGGTGGAGCCCCCAACGTGCAGATCCGAGGCGAGGTCAGTTCGGATCTTAGCTTTAAATGGGGTGCGCAGATGAAAAATCTCAATGATGTCAAAATGGATATGATCACCAAGGCCACGCCTTTGGGTGCCAATTGCGTTGTGAATTTTACCTATGGACAAAAGAGCCGCTGGTTGGCCATTGATGATGTGGCGTACTGGGGCAAAGGAACCGCAGGGGTGCTTTCCCAAGCCGATTATGAGGCCATGGTCAACCATATCCGGCAGCGGGACGGCTGGTAATCTTTGAATAGCACACCATTTACCAAGGCCGCATCCGGAACTTCCGGATGCGGCCTTTGCCATACTATCATTTAGAACAAACTCATTTGGCTGCTTTTGGGAATACCGGATAAAACGCCGGCTTCCGACAAGGTCTCGATGACCGCCTTGGAGATGCCGGAGCGGTGCTGCAGGTCATCTACCGAAATAAAACTGCCCTGTTTGGCGGCGTCAAATAGATTCTTGGCCGCCGCGCCGCCAAGCCCTTTTAGGGCGTTGAAGGGGAGGCGGATTTTGCCGTCCTCGAGGCAATAGCGGTAGGCATCGGAGCGGTAAAGATCAACGGGCAAAAAGGAATAGGAGCGTGCCAGCATTTCATAGGCAATCTGCATGATGGTGAACTGATCCGATTCCTTGGTGGTGGCCTCCTTGCCCTTGGCTTGAATGGCGTCCATCCGGGCTTTTACGGCTTGCAATCCGCCCATGGCGGGCAAGGCGTCCAGATCGTCGCCGCGCACCGTGAAAAAAGCGGCGTAATATTCAAGCGGACGGTAGATTTTGTACCATCCCAGCCGTAAGGCCGCGATGACATAGGCTGCGGCATGGGCTTTGGGGAACATGTATTTGATTTTCATACAGGAATCGATGTACCAGTCGGGCACGCCGTAGGATTTGAGCATTTGAATATCATCCGGGGTAAGCAGCTTTTGCGCTTTTCCCTTACGTACAATTTCCATAATACGGAAGGAATCGGCCTTGGGGACGCCGCGGCGCAACAGATAGGTCATGATGCTATCCCGCGTTCCGATGACCTCGGAGATGGTGCAAACACCTTTTTGGATCAAGTCCTGGGCGTTGCCGAGCCAAACATCCGTGCCGTGGGAGAGGCCGGAGATTTGTAAGAGATCGGAAAAGGTTTTAGGCTTGGCCTCGGTGAGCATTTGCCGCACAAAGCCTGTACCCATTTCCGGGATGGATAAGGTTCCCGTTTCGCATCCGAGTTGCTCGGCCGTGATGCCCAGCGGTTCGGGCGAAGTACAAAGCTGAATGATTTTGGGATCGCAGATATCCACGGACATGACAGAAATGCCTGTTAGATCTTCGAGATATTTATAAAGCGTGGGCACATCATGCCCCAGAATATCAAGCTTCAGGAGCGTGGAGTGCAGGGAATTAAAATCGAAGTGGGTGGTAATGGTGCCCTTGTCTGAATCGTCGGCAGGATGCTGGATGGGGGTAAAATCATAGATCTCGTATTCGCGCGGGACGACAATCATGCCGCCCGGGTGCTGGCCGGTTGTGCGCTTGACGCCGATGCAGCCCATTTTGAGTCGCTCTTCTTCCGCCTTATGTACCACCAGTTCCCGTTCTTCCAAATAGTTTTTGACAAATCCATAGGCGGTTTTTTCTGCGATGCTGGAGATGGTACCGGCGCGGAATACGTTCTCCCGGCCAAAAAGGGTTTCCGTATATTTATGCGCAAAGGGCTGATATTCCCCCGCAAAGTTCAAGTCAATATCGGGCTCCTTGTCCCCGTCAAATCCCAAGAAGGTCTCAAAGGGAATTTCATGTCCGTCCCGGTTCATAGGGGTATGGCACTTCGGACAATCTTTGGGTGGCAGGTCAAAGCCCGAGGAAACGCTGCCATCCTCAATGAATTCGCTGTGGGTGCATTGGGGGCAGCAATAATGGGGGGGCAGGGGATTGACTTCCGAAATGCCCGCCATAGTGGCCACAAAGGAGGAACCGACGGAACCTCGTGAGCCTACGTGATAACCGTTTTCTTCCGAATCTGCCACCAGCTTTTGTGCGATTACGTAGAGCACCGCAAAGCCGTGCTTGATGATGGAATCGAGTTCCCGCTGTAGCCGGTCGGCCACCTGCGGCGGCAGGGGATCGCCATACATTTTTTTGGCGGTTTGCATGGTGATATCCGTGAGCTCCTCTTCGGCGCCCTCCAGTTTAGGCTGATAGGTACCTTTTGGGATGGGGCGGATATCCTCCTCGATTTGTGCCGCTACCTTGTGGGTATTCTCAACGACCACTTCGTAGGCTCTTTCTTTGCCCAAATACTGGAATTCCTGCAACATTTCTTCGGTGGTGCGGAAGTACAGGGGTTCGGGCTCGTCCGCGTCCCGGAATTTCTGACTGCAGAGTAGAAGCTTGCGGAAAATCTCATCCCCTTTATGCAGGAAATGCACATCTCCGGTCGCCACAATGGGCTTGCCCAGCTTCTCTCCGAGTTTAACAATCGTGCGGTTGATTTCGTGCAGTTGCTCAAGATTGGGCAGCTTATTGTTGCGGATTAAAAAGAGATTGTTGGCATCGGGCTGGATCTCCAAATAGTCGTAGAAGGAAGCAATATCACACAACTCACCCCAAGGCTTGCCCGCCATGACCGCTCCGAACAGATCGCCAGCTTGGCAGGCGCTGCCCAGCAGCAGCCCCTCCCGGTGCCGGATCAGCTCACTCTTGGGAATGCGGGGATTTTTATAAAAATATTGCAGGTGTGATTTAGAGATCAGCTTGTATAGGTTTTTTAGACCCGTCTGGTTTTTGACCAAAATAATGATGTGATTGGGGCGTGCATGACGGGCGTCCGTTGCGGCAAAGGCCGTGTTGATGGCGGAGATTTGATGAATCTGAAAGCGTTCCGTCATGGCCCTGGTCATCGCCACAAAAATATCGGCCAGAACTCTGGCGTCATCACTGGCGCGGTGATGGTTGAAGGCGGGTAATTTCAGGTGTGCCGCAACCGTGTCCAGCTTATGGTTTTTGATGTTCGGATAGAGGGCGCGGGCGAGGGGAACGGTATCGATATAAGTGTTGGAAAAGGCAATGTGATGCCGTTTACAGGCGGCGGCAATGAAGGAGGTATCAAAGGGGGCATTGTGGGCGATCAGGGGAGCGCCCTTGGCGAAGTCCAGAAACGCCTGCACGGCCTGGGCCTCTTTGGGCGCACCGGCCACCATGCTGTCCGTGATGCCTGTCAGAGCGGTAATCTTGGCCGGGATGGGCTTTTCCGGGTCCACAAAGGTATTGAAGGTTTCCGCAATCTTGCCATCGACCACCCGTACCGCGCCAATTTCTGTCATGCGCTCATATTGCGCGCTAAGTCCCGTGGTTTCGATATCAAAGACCACAAATTCTCCGGCAAAATCCCGTTCATCGCTGCCCGTAACCACCGGAATCATGTCGTTGACAAAATAGCCTTCTACACCATAAATCATCTTGATTTTGCCGCCGAGCTGTTCAGCGGCGGCCATGGCGTCGGGGTAGGACTGCACAACCCCGTGGTCGGTGATGGCGACGGCCTCATGCCCCCACTCGGCGGCCTGCCGAATGAGCCTGTTCACCGGCGTAATGCCGTCCATGGCCGACATATTGCTGTGCATATGTAATTCGATGCGTTTTTTGGGCGCATCGTCGGTTGCCGCGTTTTTTTGCACCAGGGAGATCCCCTGGGCGCGAATCACATTTTCGCGGTCATATTTATCATAGGTAATCGAGCCGCGTATCAAGACCGTCAAACCGTCTTTGAGGGCGCTGATGCCCTTGCAGCGGGCCTTTTCTTCAATGAGTTTGACGGAGTAAGAACCGGTGTAGTCTGTCAGATGCAGGGAGAGTATGTATTTGGTGTGATCCTTGGTCTCCCGCAAATCAAGGCCGAAAATATCGCCCCAAATGGTGATGGTACCCAATTGAATGTCGAGATCCTTGATGGGGGTCAGCTTACCCGTGCCGCCGCGGCCGTAAATGGGTTTGGCCGTTTCCATCCGCAGGGGCAAATCTGTTTCTTTGCCGCGTTTGGCGGTTTTGATGGGGGTGGATTTTGGCTGCGCAGCGATTGTCGGCGGTACGTTGGCGGGGGGAGACTGTGGACTGGGGAGGCTCTGGGTGGTGAGAATCCGCACCGACCGCAAACCCAGCGCGGCGCAGACGGCCTGTTCCGTTTCGGATAACACCTGTGCGGGTACGGCGGCAATGCCCTCCAGCTGCAGGGATAAGCAATTTTGCTCTTTGTCCACCACCATGGTTTGGATAGTAGCGCCCTGAAACAGGGCGATATCCTTTACCTGACTCAAATAATTTCCAAATATCGCGAGAAAGTTTTGACTATCCAAGCTTATGTTCCTCTTTTATCATAATTTCGACTTCCTCCAGCAGTGCGGACAGAATCTGTTCCTCGGGGATTTTGCGGACAATTCCGCCTTTCCGGAAGAGCAGAGCGCATCCGTCTCCGCCGGCAATGCCGATGTCGGCATGGGAAGCTTCGCCCGGGCCGTTAACGGCGCAGCCCATGATGGCTACGGTCAGGGGTGTGTTGATATGTGCCAACTGTTTTTCGACGGTTTCTGCCAGACGAATGATGTCAATCTGGGTGCGCGCACAAGTGGGGCAGGCGATCACCTGTAGTTTCTCGCGGCGCAATCCGATGGCGTTCAGGATATCCTTGCCGGCCTTGACTTCTTCAATGGGATCGGCTGTTAGAGAGACCCGCAGGGTATCTCCAATGCCTTCCAGCAGTAACGCGCCCATAGCGGCGGCAGATTTGAGAATGCCATGATATTGGGTGCCCGCCTCTGTCACTCCGATGTGCAGCGGGTAATTGCACTTTTCGGCAATCAGTCGGTAGGCTTCCACGGTGTCCTGCACACTGGAGGATTTGAGGGAAAGGACAATATCGGTAAAGTCAAACTGCTCCAGAAGCTGCGCATGATACAGCGCGCTGGCACATAGAGCCTCCGGGGTGGGCGCCCCATATTCAGCCAGAATGTGCTTTTCGAGCGAACCTGCATTGACGCCGACGCGGATGGGAATCCCTCTGGCTTTGCAGACCTCTGCCACGGCCTTAACCCGCTCCTTCGCGCCAATATTGCCGGGATTGATGCGGATTTTGTCCACGCCTGCCGCAACGCAGTCCAGCGCAATACGGTAATCGAAGTGAATGTCGGCGACAATGGGAACCGCAATTTGGGCTTTGAGAACTGTGATGATGGGAACCGCCTCCCGGTTTGGGATGGCCACTCGAATCAGTTCACACCCGGCCTCTACGAGCGCCTGTGCTTGGCGGACGTTGCCCTCTATATCACGGGTAGGTTTATTGAGCATGGATTGTACGCAAACAGGAGCGTCACCGCCCATGGGCAACGCTCCTACTTGTATCTGTTTGGATTTTCTTCTGACGATCATGGTTTCCTCCCATCGAAATGTATGTGCCGCCGGCAACGGCGGCATTCATATTCGTCCGAGAATCAGGTTGCGGATATCATTAAAGGAAACAAATACCATAAAGAGGATCAATAGCGCGAAGCCCGCGGCATGGACATATCCCTCATATTTGGGACTGATGGGCTTGCGGCGAATGACTTCGATCAGCAGGAAGAGCAGGCGACCGCCATCCAGTGCCGGAATGGGCAGGAGATTGAAAATGCCCACGTTGATGGTGATAAAGGCGGCCAGCATCAAGAAAGAATCTAGGCTGACCGAAGCGGCCTTGCCCACTACGGCGACCGTGCCGATGGGGCCCGAGAGCTCACTCACGCCGTAGCGCCCGGATATGATATCAAAGAGGCTGAGCCAGATGAGCCTGCCGATGGAAACGGAATAGAGAACGCTTTGTTTGATCAGGGAAAAGGGGTTGGTTTTAAGAGGCTGCACAAAAAAGTCGTGGACGATCATCGTGGTGCCATTCACGTCTTGGGTGGCAAATTGCACATTGGGCAAATCAACCTTTTGTCCACCGCGCTTGACGGTAAAATCAATGGAGCCATCCGTGTCCCGGCTCATGCCAACAGGGATATCAAAATAGTCATAAACGTGCATGCCGTTGATGCCGATGATCTTATCGCCGATTTGCAGACCGCCTTCGGCATTGCTGACGGCCTTGGCGTCAAATTTTGAGACGGTTGTGGAACCCATACCGGTGATGGCAAGCCAGATGCCCACAATCACAAGGCCCAAAATCAAATTCATAATGGCGCCAGCCGCCATAATAATGGCGCGCTTCCAGGGCGGCTTGCGGTTTACGGCGCGGTCATCGCTGCTTTCTTCATCCTCGCCCTCCATGCTGACAAAGCCGCCGATGGGAAAAAGGCGCAGCGCATAGGTGGTTTCCTTTTTGCCGAATTTAAACAGGGTGGGCCCCATGCCCATAGCGAATTCGTTGACCTTGACGCCTGCCCATTTAGCGCTGAGAAAGTGTCCAAGCTCATGAATAAAAATAATCAAGCCAAAAAAGAGGATGGCCAGCAAAATGGGCCAAACGGAGTTCCAAATGCTTCCGATACTCGCTGCAATGGAAATAAAAGCCGAAATAGCAATCACCTCATTTATGTTTTATACCCTAGTATGTCTTGCGGATCTTCCCGATCAATTTGCATTCATGCTATGCTTGCCTACTACAATTATACCCGGCGCGGACACAGAAGATGTGAAAGCTTTGCAAACATCCGAGATCTTTTTTCAGGAACGGGTGGGGATGTGCGCCAACACATATTCGCGCGCCGCTTGGTCCGCCGCATAAACATCCTCGGTCGTAAAATCTTCCACTGCGCCCTGCGCCTGCATGGCGCCCTTAATCAGCTCCGGAATCTCCAGGAAGCCAATTTTCTCCTGCAAAAACAGCGCGACGGCCTGCTCGTTGGCGCCGTTCATGGCGGCGGGATACAGCCCGCCTTGCCGGGCGGCCCGGTAGCTCAAAGCGAGAGCTGGAAAATTATCGAAATCGGGTTCGAAAAAGCTGAGTGTCCCGATTTGCGGTAAGGAGAGGCGCTGTGCGGGGGAAGGGAAACGATCCGGATATGTCAGCGCCAATTGGATAGGAATGCGCATATCCGGCAGTCCCATTTGGGCCAGTACGGAATAATCCACAAACTCCACCATGGAGTGAATAATGCTCTCTCGGTGCACCACGATGTCGATTTTTTCAGGCGGGCGGTTAAAGAGCCAGCTCGCCTCCAGCATTTCGAGGCCCTTGTTCATCATGGTGGCGCAGTCAATGGTAATTTTGGCGCCCATGGACCAGTTGGGATGTCGCAAAGCCTGCGCCGGCGTGATTTTTTGGAGCTCATCCCGAGTTCGGCCAAAAAAGGGGCCGCCCGAAGCGGTCAAAATAATCCGGTTCACATCCTTGTCGCCGCCCTGCAGGCATTGAAAGATCGCGGAGTGTTCACTGTCTACGGGCAGAATGTGGACCCCTTGCCGCCATGCGGCTGCCATGACCAGCTTGCCGCCGGCCACCAGAGTTTCTTTATTGGATAAAGCGATGTCTTTGCCCGCCGCAATAGCGGCCAAGGTGGGCCGAAGCCCCACCATCCCTACCACGGCATTCAGCACCATATCGGCTTCCGGCTGGATGGCAGCGGCGCAGAGGCCGTCCATTCCGCTGAGGACTTTGACACCGGTATCGGCCACCCGCAACCGTAAATCGGCGGCGCTCGCCGCATCGGTTAAGGCGGCCACGCGGGGTTTGAATTCCCGGATCTGCGCTTCCAATGCCGCCACGTTTGAATGGGCCGCCAGGGCGCGCACAGAATATCCCAGGGCACGCACCACATCGAGTGCCTGCGTGCCGATGGAACCGGTGGAACCTAAAATCGCAATGGTTTTATGCAAGATCATCTCTCCCAATTTTGTGAACTGAAGGGGAGGGGGTTATCCAAAGAAGTGCTTTGTATATTTGAGAACAATGGGAATAAAGAGAACAATGGCATAGAGAATGGGCGCGGTAAACAATACGCTGTCAAACCGGTCCATAATACCGCCATGTCCGGGCATGATGTTGCCAAAATCCTTGGCGTCATAATTGCGTTTGATGGTGGAGGCGGCCAGATCGCCGCACATGCCCATAATGGATAAAAAGATGGAGAGAGGCAAAATCCAGTAATAGGAGAGGTGGGGCGCTTTAAAGACATATTGGTTAAATAAAAAGGTGGCCAGCATGCTGACAATCGCGCAGATGGCAATGCCGCCGATGGCGCCCTCTACCGTCTTTTTGGGGCTGATTTTTGGGCAGAGTTTGTGTTTGCCAAAGAATACCCCTACAAAATACGCGCCTGTATCAGTAATCCAAGAGCAGATGAAAACCAAAATAATAAAGAAAAGGCCGTCCATTTTCGCAAAATGGTCTTTTTGCTCTATATAAATGTCCCGTAAATAAATCAGAGAAGAAAAGCCGGAAGCGATCAGCAGGGAAGCACAAAAGGCGACAGCTACATCGCGGAACGGCAGGGTTTCGAAATAGCGGAGCATTACAAGTAACAGGAGGATCACATAGGTGACCGCGACTGCTTTGAAGGGCAAGGAGGAGGAAAGCGTGCTGATAAAAGGGACAGAGGCGGCAAAGATCACACTTAGGTTCATGATCCAACGGTTATGTATTTTTGTAACCATCAGCACCTCATAGACGCCCATGACGCACATCAGAGAGATGGCTACATTAAAAAAGAGGGAATCGCGTAAATACACCACAGCCAGTAGCAGGGCAACGACAATGGCGCCGGATATGATGCGCTGTTTCATGTTTTTACCTCCAAGCTGCTAGTACGTTGGAATTAAAAGCCGGGAAAATTTCGGCAGTCGGGTGCATAAAAGGGCGCATAGCTAGCGCTATTCCACATTGCCGAAACGCCGGTGTCGGCCGGCATAATCTTCCAGAGCCTGGTTCAAATGTGCCGGGGTAAAATCCGGCCACAGGACATCGGCGTACCAAAACTCGGAATAGGCCGCCTGCCAAAGCAAAAAGTTAGAAATGCGGTATTCCCCGCTGGGGCGGATAATCAGATCGGGGTCAGGAATGCGGCAGGTGTAAAGGCGTTTGGAAAAGCTTGCCTCATTGATGGCGTCTATGGAAAGCGTGCCGGCAAGGACATCGCGTGCCACCGTTTTGGCGGCGGCAATAATATCATCCCTGCCGCCATAATTAATCGCCAAACTCACAATGAGCCCTGTGGCGTTTTCCGAATCCTTTTCGGCATTGGCCATGAGCTTGATAATATCGTCCGAAAGCATGGTGCGGTCTCCAATAAACTGGAGCTTAATATTCTCACCCTTAAAATTTGAGGAATCCTTTAGATAATCCCGCAGCAGGTTCATGATGGAGTTGATTTCCGAGGCCGGGCGTTTCCAGTTTTCCGTCGAAAAGGCATAGACGGTTAAATAACGGATACCAATGGCATTGCAATACCGTGCAATCGTTTTAAACACTGCGGCGCCTTTTGTGTGGCCCGCCATGCGCATCAAGCCTCTTTTTTTGGCCCAGCGCCCATTGCCGTCCATAATGATGGCGATGTGCTGGGGCATGACATCCACTTCCAGCTTTTTTGTATGTTTGCGAAAGAACATGATTTTGATCCATCCAAATCCGAAAGGAGTAAACAGCAAGGTTTACTCCTCCGATAAAATAAGGTCGCAGAAAACAGAGCTCGCTATATTTCCATTACCTCTTTTTCTTTTTTGCGTGCGAGTTCATCGATATTCTTGCAGTATTTATCCGTGATATCCTGCAATTGTTTTTCGCCGTCCTTTAAGTCGTCCTCTGTAATTTCACTGTGCTTTTTCATGCCTTTTAGTTTTTCAATGGCGTCACGGCGGATGGAGCGGATGGCAATCTTATCGTTTTCCGCCATTTTGAATACATCCTTAACGATGTCCTTGCGGCGCTCCTCGGTCAGGGGCGGGAACACCAGCCGCAGTACCCGACCGTCATTTTGCGGGTTGATGCCCAGGTCTGATTTTTGGATGGCTTTTTCAATTGTGCCCAGCGTGGAAGTATCCCAGGGCTGGATGACAAGGATGCGGGCTTCCGCCACAGATACGGCCGCCATCTGCTGGATGGGCGTCGGTGTCCCATAGTAATCAACGGCAATTTTGTCCAGTACGGAGACACTGGCGCGGCCTGCCCGAATTCCCGCGAATTCGTTTTCCAAGACATGAAGTGATTTTTTCATTTTTTCCTCGGCATGCTGTATGATTTCCTGCATTCTTAGTCCCCCTTTACAATGGTTCCAATATTTTCGCCTGTGACCGCTTTAAGGATATTGCTCGGGTCATCCAGGTTAAAGACAATGATCGGAATGTGGTTATCCATGCATAAGGATGCGGCGGTACTGTCCATCACCGCGAGTGAATTGTTGAGTACATCCAAATAGGTCAGGGTATCATACTTTACCGCATCGGCATGAGTGTTGGGGTCCTTGGTGTAAACGCCATCCACCTTGGTGGCCTTGAGAATCACATCCGCGTCAATTTCAGCGGCCCGCAATGCGGAAGCGGTGTCGGTAGAGAAAAAGGGATTGCCGGTGCCGCAGCCAAAAATGACCACCCGGCCCTTTTCAAAGTGCCGTATAGCGCGGTTGCGGATATAAGGTTCGGCAATTTTGTTCATTTCAATGGCGGTTTGTACGCGTACGGGAACTTCGAATTGCTCAAGGGCGTCCGCCAGCGCCAGGGAGTTGATGACCGTAGCCAGCATCCCCATATGGTCGGCGCGGGTACGGTCCATTTTGCCGCTCGAACGGCCCCGCCAGAAGTTGCCGCCGCCCACCACAATGCCGATCTGTACGCCCATATCGGCGCATTCCTTAATGGTCTTGCAGATTTCCTGCACCTTATCGATATCCAAACCAAAATTGCGATCCCCCGCCAGGGCTTCTCCGCTCAGTTTCAGTAGAATCCGTTTATAAATGGGTTCTTTCAAAATATACATTCCTTCCAGCTATTCTTGTGCCGCTGTACAATTGTCTATGGGACAATTGTAAGGCATGCGGCCTCTTGCCGCATGGTGCCGCAAAATGAGCGGTTTGCATCGTACCTAGTAACTCACGCATTTTATACAGGGAGGACGGTGTTTGCCGATAAAACCGATAAGGCAGGTTTAAAATGGAGTTACCATAATAATATGGGCACAGGGGTATTCGTATCTCATCTATTTTACTGCACTTACCCCGGTATGTAAAGCCTTACCCCTGTTTTTATCGAAAAAATAAGGGCGGCCATACTAAAAAGACCAAGAGAAAAACAGGGGTAGTGTCCCGTTGGCCACTATATAGTGTAACCAAATTATACTATAGCCTACCGCTGAAAGCAAGCAGAGGAATTGTCGGGGCTTGTTCATCCTGTACAGGGGAATGTGGATGAAAACCCGCGCTGGATTTTTGTGAAGATCATGGCGGGTTTGCGCTTTGGAGCGGATACTTCAAAAATTAATATTTATTATTGCATTATGGATGGTTTTTTTGTACAATAGGAACAGTTTGAAAATTGGAGGAGGAAATCATATGTCAACAGACAAGGTTATTATTTTGATTGCGATGTTGGGGTATATGGCATTGGTGATTGTGATCGGGCTGCTGTACGCCAAGCGCAACCAGAACGCTTCCCAGTTCTTTTTGGGGGGACGGAGCTTGGGGCCTTGGGTGGCCGCGATGAGCGCGGAGGCCTCGGACATGAGCGGCTGGCTGCTGATGGGCTTGCCGGGTGTCGCCTACATATCGGGTTTAGGGGAAGCTTTTTGGACGGCGCTGGGGCTGGGGATTGGCACATATCTCAACTGGAAGCTGGTCGCCGTCCGGTTACGCAAATACAGCCAGATTGCCGACAATTCCATTACGGTGCCTGACTTTTTCAGCAACCGCTTTAAGGATAAGAGCAAGGTTCTCATGAATGTTTCGGCTCTGATCATTTTGGTGTTTTTCACGATTTATGTCGCAACCGGGTTCGTGGCTTGCGGCAAGCTTTTTAACAGTATTTTTGGAATTAACTATACCCTCATGATGCTGATATCGGCCGGCGTGATTGTGATTTATACAGCAATCGGAGGCTTTTTGGCCGAAAGCACCACGGACTTTATTCAGGGGATTTTGATGTGTATCGCCCTGACGGTGGTGCTGATTGTCGGGATTGTCCATGCGGGTGGCATTGGGGAAGTGGTCAAGAATGTTAAAGCAATGCCGGGCTTCTTTAAGCTGGATCAAGTCTTCAACTTTTCCACTCAATCGGCGGATTCATTTGGATTTTTAAAGATTATTTCCACTATGGCCTGGGGTCTCGGCTATTTTGGCATGCCCCACGTGCTCCTGCGGTTTATGGCCATCCGCTCTTCCAAAGAGCTGAAAAAATCCCGGATTATCGCGACTACTTGGGTCCTTATTTCGCTGTGTGCCGCGGTCTTTATCGGAATTGTGGGCGTGTCAGTGTTTCCCCATGCCTCTGCGGGTGGCTTGACGGATCTCGCCAACAAGAATTACGAAACCATTTTCATCGAAATGTCCATGAAGCTCCTGCCGGCAGTTTTGGCGGGCATTATGATGGCGGGTATTATGGCGGCGACCATGAGCACCTCCGATTCACAGCTGCTTATAACCTCCTCCGCAATTTCACAAAACCTGTTCAAAGGCTTTCTTCATAAAAAGGCCACGGATAAACAAGTGATGTGGGTATCCAGAATCACCATCATGCTGGTGACAGTGGTGGCGGCTATTATGGCGCTGGACCAGAACAGCGGAATCTTTGAACTGGTCTCCTATGCCTGGGCGGGCTTTGGCGCTGCCTTTGGTCCGCTGCTGCTCTTCTCCCTCTTCTGGAAGCGTACGAATTTACCCGGCGCCATCGCGGGTATGATTTCTGGAGGCGCGATGGTCGTTATCTGGAAGAACTGGATCAAAGCCCTTGGCGGCGTTTTCGATGTATATGAATTGCTGCCGGCCTTTATCTTCTCGGGGCTGGTCATCGTGGTGGTGAGCCTTCTCACCAAGGCGCCTGCGAAGGAAATCCAGGAGGAGTTTGACTCTGTAAAAACTGCGGATTTATAATTATTGCACAATCTGCTTGTGGATTTCTTATAGGTAGATTGGGGTAAAATCGCCTTCTCATTAGAGCAAACCGTTTTGCCGTTGCGGCAGAAAGGTTTGCTCTATTTTCTGCTCAAGAAAATTCTAGGACTTATAATTTATTCGTTAATTTCTATAAAATTACAAAAACGATCAAATATGGAGAAAAATAATCATATTTGGATATTGAAGTGTCATGATGAATATGATAACATTGTTTTGACGAATTATTTTAGCTAAATTCGCCAATAAAAATAGGGAGGAAATAAAATGAAGAGAAACTCCAAACGCATCCTGGCGCTGCTCGTGTGTCTGCTGATGCTGTGCAGCATGATTCCGCAAGTGATGGCAGCGCCGGCGGCGGATGCCCCGACCGTGAACCTGGCCGCCTTGCAGGAGGGTGTCACCGTCAGTGCAGACTCCGCTTCGCCCACCGGCTATACGGCAACCTTTGTCTATAAGGATGCCACGGCAACCAACGTACAGCTCTACAGCGATTTGATGTATTTCTACAAACTGTCCGAGAATGCCACCGTAACCTACAGGTCCTTCCAGTGGACAAAAGACATGTTCAACATGAACCACTTCTCCGGTGGCGGGGCCTATCGTGAGAACATGATGAAACAAGCGGGCACCGACCTGTGGGTATTGATCGTGCCTCTGCCCAGCGGACACTTCTCCTACCGCTATGTGGTGGACGGTGTCAACAAGGTGGACCCGGCGAATCCTCCGCTTATCAATTCCAAGACCAATCGGGTAGCGGATTACAGCATGGTCTATATGCCCTTTGATGCTTCCAGGCAGAGCAAGGACATGAGCGTGGAAACTCCGAGAGCTAACCAGAAGGGTAAAGTGGTCTATGAGACCTATACCGGTTTTGGCGGAGCTACAAGACCGCTTGCCATCTATCTGCCCTACGGGTATGACAAAAATCGAACCGAACCGTATAAAGTCATCTACCTGTCCCACGGCGGCGGCGGTGACGAGATGGATTGGCTGAATGACGGCTGCGTGCCCAACATCATGGACAACCTTGTGGCGGAAGGCAAAACCGAGCCCGCCATCGTGGTTTGTATGGATAACACGGCACTGGGCTGGAACTTCGACAATATCATCGATGACCAGATGAACAGCATCATTCCCTTTATGGAGGCCAATTACAATGCTTCCAACAAGCCCCAAGACCGCGCCTATTCCGGTCTGTCCATGGGCGGTATGACCACCTCCACGATGTGGTATAAGAAAGCGGCCCAATTCGGATATTTCGGAATCCTGAGCGGTTGCAACAACGCCATCATCGATCTGAATGCGGGTGTCGATCTGGACAAGCCCGTTCTGTATCTGGGCGCCGGCTTGTATGATTTCGGCTATCAAGGCACGGGTGATTTCCCCATCATGTCCCTTGCCCGTAAGCTGGATGCCAAAGGGATGCCTTACAAACTGGACGCCGTTCCGGGTTCTCATGACTGGGTAACCTGGCCACTGTTGTTCCGTACCTTTGCGGAAGACATTCTGTGGCAGTCCAAGGATTCTATCAACTTTGATGTACATACCGAAGTGTTTGACTACGGTCAGGCGGTGACAGCCGTTGTCATCGACGCAAACGGCATCGTGGACGGTGCTTCCATTGATGCGAATTCCTTCAAAGTATCCGCCATCAACAAGAACCCCAACAACGACGCGGTGGTCTATGACGGCGCGCGCAAAGTCACCAAGGCTTATGTCAGCGATTCCAAGACCCCGGGTTCTGCCAGAGCAACGGGCCGTTACATTATTCTCGAACTCGAGAACGGCTTTACGGTCAACGGTTCTTCGGCTCTGGTTTATACCGGCGGCCGGAACGTTAAACTGGACATGAACTATTCCGTTGAGCGCCTCAAGGAAGTCAAATTTGCGGACGGTAGCTCTCTGTCCAGCGCGCTGAGCCTGAAGCAGGATAAAGTTGTCACCCCCATCTTTGACGATTTTGAGTATGTGCAATATGACGGCGCTTTCTTCCGCGTGTATACGCCGGAAGGCGCTGAAGGCAAGAAACTGCCCATCGTGGTCTGGAACCACGGCGCGGGTGAAACCTATCAGAACGAAAACAATGAAGGCGTGCAATTGCTGGCCAATTTCGGCGGTATCGGCTGGGTTAAGAACGCTCCCGAGGACTGCTATGTCATTGCCCCGCAAAGAGGCTATGCCGGTTATGCCCGTGAGAAGGTCATCGCTTATATTACCGAAATGATTGCGGCCGGCAAGGTTGACCCCGACCGTGTCTATTTGGCCGGCTGTTCGGCAGGCGGCGCAGAGACTTGGAACTATCTGCTGGATGATACCAAGCGCGAATTCTTTGCCGCGGCCATTCCCTGCCCGGGCGGCAACAACAGCAGCGCCGAAGTCCTCAAAAAGGTCGTAGATTTCCCGATTTGGATGGTGCAGACAGGCAATGATACC
>JAVBST010000010.1:0-81996 GCA_031556545.1 Oscillospiraceae bacterium | reverse complement strand
GCCGGTCAGCGCTACATACGGAATGCGTTCAGGCAAGGAAATTGGTGTGACCATCACAAATCCGGTGTCCTCTATCGAGATCAAGAGCGCCAAATTTGTTGCGGCTTCTGCCAAGGTCAATGTACCCGTGAATATTGAAGTGGTCACGGGTGACAAAGCCACCGGTGTTCAGATCAAGAATACCTCCGGCAGCGATATTGGCAAGACCCAGATCAGCAAGATAAAGAACGCAGACGGCACCATCACCTGGGTTTATTCCATCAAGATTGGGACCGCGGGCAACAACCGCCAGTTCAATGTCTATGCAGTTGATGGAAAGGGCGGCGTCTCTGAGCCCAAGGCGATCAGCATCAATGTAACCTTAATCTAAATCGGTGCTTGTCAGTCGTTTCAACCCGGCGCACTGCAGGGGGTTCCTGTGAAAACAGGAGCCCCCGTCTTTTTACGTAAAGACTGGTTTTGGCCGCTTTTTGAAGTCTATTGCAAAATGGAGTTGTAAATATATGTAAAAACATTGATGAAAAGCACAATAAATTTACAGATTCTAACAATCTTTTGTCCGCTCACCTCATGCTATATAGAAAAATTTTCCGCAGTATGATATAATGCAAATCAGAAAGCCGTGTGAGAGGGGAGGCGGCCAATATGGTTCGGACACTGATTGTAGGCAGTGACTGCTCGATAATCGAGCATCTGCGGAGCCAGATTGCATGGGATAGTATGGGCTTTACCTGGGTGGGAATTGCCCACAATGCCATCACAGGGGCGGCCTTATTTGAAAAAGAGGCGCCGGATGTTGTGATTACTACCCTCGAAATGCCGGAAACGAGCGGGATTGCCTTGGCGCAGAAAATCAGATCTATCGACCGGGAGGTCAGGCTTGTTTTTATAACGGATTGTGCGGATTTTGAGGAGACGCGTGCGGCCTTGGATTTGGATGCGAGCGGCTATATTCTGACGCGGGAGCTGGGGAGTGATGAGACCCGGCAGAAGTTTTTACGGATCAAACAGGAAGTAGAGGAAAATGCCTGCCAGTGCCGCCAAATCACGCAATTGAGTCTGATATCCTTTTTTCATGAAAAAAGGAAAGGGATTAACACCGTTCCCAAGAGGCTGAAAGCTATGTCGGGGAAAAAATTGGGATTTATGATGCTGATCCAAAATCACCCTTTCCCATCCCTGCGAGCCGCCTTAGGGTTACAGTTGGTGGAACCGGTAACTTGCGGCGATATTCAATCGGCTCTCAAGGGCATAGAGGGTTTGTATGTGGTTCGGGACAGAGACTACCACTATTTGCTTTTGTGCGATATGGACTCACTCATTAAGGGAAAACGTTTTGCGGATGCGTGCCAGGAGATACTCGCGGCATTGTCTGATGCGTTGCAAATTACCTTTTCCATGATCGTGCTGGGAGAATATGTAACATTGGAAGATTGCCGGGCCTTACATAAGCGGGCAAATGCGGTAGCGAACAAACACTATTTTTATGCCTGCGGCAGTGTTTTGTATCTAAGCACTTTGACACAGCAGGAAAATACCTTCACACCGGGGGAGAGCGGACAGCTATTTCCCACCTTGCAGGATGACGCCGATAAAATCTGTGAGTATATCGATCAGATATATATGGCGTTGGCCGACCGTATGGACGACCGCGGATTGGTGGAATTTATTTTTTTACTCTCAAGAGATTTGGTGAAGAAGTACCGCGTTAACCAGGGGTTTTCGTTGATTGATATAGAGCATATGGCGATTCCCCGGCAGGACATCCAAAGATGGATGACTGCGGAGGGGGCGATTTCGTATATAAAGGAAAAATACAATCTATTTGGAAGTGTCCCGTCCAAGCACTATTCTCACGTTGTGATGGCGGCCATTCACTATATTCAACAGTGCTTTCATGTGCACACCCTGAATGCGGATTTGATTGCCAAGCATCTGCATATCAGTGAGGCGAGGCTTCGGGGTGTTTTTAAGACGGAGACAGGTTTTAGCGTTTATAGTTATATCACCAATTATCGTATCGAGCGAGCCAAGGAACTGCTGCTTTTCAGTAATGAGCGCATGGACGAAATCGCCAATGCGGTAGGGTATATCAACGGAAAGTACCTGAGCCGGGTGTTTAAAAAGGAGGTGGGGCAGTCCCCGCTGGCCTTCCGCAATAGAATGCTGCAAAGCGGAGAAGTCCCCATCGGCTGAGGCAACGGCTTGTGCCTCGTGTGATTCATAGGCCTTGAAAAACAGCTTTGGCGCAGATTTTTAGGATTGGTGCTCTTGTGGCAGTTATGTTGCCATTAGATGATGCATATTTAAATATCGGAATTTTAGGAGAGCCATTATATGCCGGCGTAATATTGCCCGTGTGCCATTTGGCGCGGCCTTGCATTTAAGCGCGTGTCCGCGAGATGTACACATGCGCATTATTACTGCGACAATTGGTAAAACTTCCAAAATTTTTCCTGCATCTAATTGCCAAGGTAATAGTATTGGGTTAATGAACGACCGATCAAATAATTTTTTGAAAGGGAAATGATCATGGGAAATGTGATTCTGAAAACCAATAAGTTGTGCAAAAACTTTAGAACCGGCACGCAGGAGCAGCAAGTTTTAAAAAGTCTGGATATCGATATTTATGAAAAAGATTTCACAGTCATTATGGGATCATCCGGCGCGGGAAAATCCACACTTCTTTATGCGTTATCTGGCATGGATCGACCGACAAGCGGTTCTGTCAGGTTTTTTGATACAGAGATTGCCGAAATGAGCAACGACAAGTTAGCGGTTTTTCGCAGAAAAAACTGCGGCTTTGTTTTTCAGCAGATGTTTTTACTTGATAACATGAGTATTCTTGATAATATTCTGGCGGGCGGTCTGCTGCTGAACGGAGATAAAAAGGCAATAATCGACTATGCCAAAGCGTTACTGCGCCAAGTTGGGCTAACAGAGATGATCTGGAAGAAGTTCCCCAACCAGCTGTCTGGCGGAGAGAATCAACGGGCTGCGATTGTCCGCGCACTCATCAACAAGCCGCGTGTAGTTTTTGCCGACGAACCTACTGGATCACTCAATTCGGCAGCGGGGAAGGCGGTTTTAGATGTTTTGTCCGATATAAACAGAGGCGGGCAAGGCATTATCATGGTTACTCACGACTTGGTTTCTGCCAGACGCGGAAACCGGATATTGTACATACAAGACGGCGTGATCTGCGGCGAGTGTAATCTGGGTAAATATGAAAGCGGCGACCACGAACGCCATGAAAAGCTCCAGTCTTTCCTGATGGAAATGGGGTGGTAGTATGAATAAACTCTGGTTGCAGGCCAAATCCAATATACGCAAAACCAAATCTGCAACTGCTACACTAATTATCATGTTTATCATTGCATCTTTCCTGCTTAATGCGGGTCTTTTGGTGCTGATAAATTATGGAAGCTTTTTTAACAAACTCAAGAATGAGCTGAAGCCCACGGATGCTTACTGCTTTGTGCCGGATTCGCTATATACAAATGCCGTGAAAGACTTCCTTAACCGCAATGAGCACATTGAAAAAACACAAATTATGGAGGTTCTTTCCATCGGCGCCAAAATGGATATGAAGGGAACCGAAAAAGATTACCCGATCATGTTCTGCAATATGGACGAGGAGCGGGAAGTGTCAAAATGGAAGTTTGTTGACAATCATCTGCCGCCGGAAAATATGTCGGTATACATTCCCGACTATTTCAAAGCGGTTGGAGGATATCGATTAAACGATAAAATTACATTAAAATACTTGGACGCAGATACCAACACCGAAAAAACCCTTGATTTTACCATCAGAGGTTATGTGGAAGACATTTTTTTTAGCTCTACCGACACGGGATATATAAGCTTCTATCTTCCCGACGAAACCTACAATCAGGTGAAAAATATTCTCTTTAATCAGAAATACAAGGCGCATGTTGTATTCACCGATTTGGATGATGCCAAAAACTCGTCTAAAATCGATAGCGGAATCAGGGATATTCTGCAGCTTAATTCATCCTCGCTTATTGCAGGGGATTCTTCCGAAATGCTTATTGTCATTGATATTGATTTGGTTGAGCTGTCTCGGTGTATGATGGCGTCAATCGTTTCGCTTATGATGGTTATGTTCGCTTTGATTATTGCGGTTGTTTGTCTGCTGGTGGTTCGTTTCAGAATCGTTAACAGCATTGAAGATGACATGATGAAACTGGGGTCGCTCAAAGCCATTGGATACACCAGCCGTCAGATTATTCTTTCTATTCTGCTGCAGTTTGGCTTGATTGCGGGCATTGGAAGCATTGCCGGGATTGCGCTGTCATATCCGGCGCTGCCCGCAGTTGCCTCTGTGTTTGAACAACAGTCGGGGCTGAAATGGACACAGGGATTTGATGGCGCTATCAGTTTTATGGCTTTTGCCATATTGCTGCTCATTGTGGCGTTTGTTTCATTTTTCGCGGCGCGGCATGTAATCAGATTAAGTCCTATCAATGCCCTTCGGGGAGAAAGCACCGCACGAAAATATAAAAAGAATCGGCTGCCTTTAGAAAAGGCAAAGGGCAGTCTTCCATTTGCGCTGGCGTTTAAATCCATATGCCAAAACATTAAGCAAAGCACCATGATTGCGGTTGTTGTGATGGTCGTTACATTTACCGGGGCTTTTGGGGTTATTATGTTTTACAATACGGCTATTGATGCAAAAACCTTTGCGGAAGTGCCGGGTATGGAAATTTGCAACTCGATTGCTGTCTTGAATCCGGAAATGGATCAAACCGACGCAGTAAACAAGATCAAAGCGATGGATCATGTGCGCAAGGTGCAATATTTTGACGAGGTTAAGGTCAAAGTTGACGATGTTGAGGCCTCTTCTTATGTTATGGCAGATTATAAAGGCAAAGAAACGCGCCTTACTTATGAGGGCCGGTATCCGGAAGCTCATAACGAAATTACCCTTGCCGGAGTTTTGGCAGAAAGATTGGATAAAAAAATCGGAGACATGGTAACGGTTGGCTATGGTGACAAGCAGGAAACCTTCCAGGTGGTTGGGCTTTCCAACGGCTCACAGATGGGCGGACAAAATGTTTCCATACTCACACAGGATTTTCAGCGTCTAAATCCTGAATTTAAGCCACAGTCACTATTCATTTATCTGAATGATGGAACCGATGCGGACGCCTTTACCCAAAAGATAGAAAGCACTTTTGATAGAGAGTTATTGCTTAGTGCGGTCGACTTTGATAAAGGCATGGCTGAAGGTATGGCCTCATACCAAAACATTGTCAAGGTAATGGGGATTGTTATGCTTGTTATCACGATGCTGGTGGTAGCATTGGTGTTGTATTTTGTGATAGGTTCCTCCATCATCCGACGCAAACGCGAACTGGGGATACAGAAAGCAATCGGGTTCACCACATTGCAATTGATGCATCAGGTTTCTGTTAGTTTTACGGTTCCTATTATCCTTGGGGCAATAGCCGGGAGCTTATTGGGGGCGTTCTATACCAACCCCATGATGTCAATCGCAATGAAAAGTGCGGGTGTTATGAAGGCAAACTTTATAGTTGACTCAGTTTGGATTGCTTTTTTCGGTGGGGTCACAATCGTGTTTTCCTATTTGTTATCAATGCTGGTTACATGGCGAATCCGGAAGATTTCGGCATATGCGCTTGTAACTGAATAATGAAAGCGGCATTGCAATCAAGGCTGGTTCCGCAAATCATGGGTGAAAACCAGGATTTCGTAGCACAAAATACGCGTTTTCGGCTCAGCACTGGCGGGCGAATCCCTCCTTCCGCCAGTTTCTGAAACTGTCTGGGCATTTTAACCTACAGGTCGTTTTTCGTTATAATATAAATGTGAATATTTGATTTTTTGCACGGAGCTGTCATGCATGACGGATAATATTACATCTAGAAAATTATATCTCGACAATATGCGCGCGTTTACGGTTCTTTTACTCTTTCCGTACCATACATTCATGGTATACAATACGTTCGGGGAGAGCTGGTACATTCATGGAGCGGATATCCCTGCAACAACTCTTTTTCTGGAGATTTGTTGGGGATGGATGATGCCGCTTCTGTTTGCGATTGCCGGAATAAGCGCGGCGAATGTGTTGGAACACAGAAGTATAAGGGAATATGCGAGTGAGCGCGTGAAAAAGTTACTGATCCCTCTTTTGTTCGGTGTCATCTTATTGGTTCCCATCCAGGCCTATATCGCAGGAATATATTTTCGTGGGAATGCAAATTACCTCAACTTTTTCACAAAAATAACGGATCTTACAGGATATGACGGCGCATTTTCACCCGGTCAGCTTTGGTTTATCTTCTACCTCTTTGTCATGTCCATCGTTTGTATGCCATTTATGGCGTTCTGTCAGCCCCGTGTAAGACGGATGCGCCCCGGTAAAATTTCGTTGATTGTGTTAATTCTTATCGGTATCATTCCCCTGGCAACACACCCGATATTAAACATAGCCGGAAAAAGTTTCGGCGAATTTATTGTATATTTTGGGTTTGGCTATTCTATACTATCGCATGACGATGTTATCGAGACGCTGGAACGACACCGTTTTTTGCTGTTTTTCATGATGGTGTGCGGCATGATTGAAACCGTTATGACAAATCATATGTTTCAGGAGTTCTTTTCGTGGATCCATGTATTGGCTCTTTTAGGCCTTGCTAAGCATTATTTAAACTTTGGAAATCCATTGACTTCTTATCTATCAAAATCGTCTTTTGGCGTTTATTTGTTTCATCAATCATGGATTGTGATTGTAGCGTGCTTGGCTTTGAAAATCACGGCAATATCAACGCTACAAATCTTAATTATAATGCCGCTTAGCATGGTATTGACTTTTTTGACTTACGAGGGGTGCAAGCGCGTGTATGTTTTAAGATGGATGTTTGGCTTGAAAAAATAGCGGTTTCAGCTACTATCAAACGGCTTGGATGCGCGCAGTACGGGGAATCGGCATGGCGCAATGGATCGCCATGAAACGCAGATCTTATCATGCTTTCTATTTAGGGATAGTATAAACCATCGCAAAAATTAAAGGTCGGAAGAAATATCCATTTCTTCCGACCTTCTTATGCAATCTCTGCGGGTGTTGTTTGGCACAAGGCATCTTATTTTATCATGCTGGCAACTTCGTCCGCAAAATTATCCTCACGCTTTTGCAGTCCCTCGCCCTTTTCAAAACGGACAAAGCCCTTCAGCGTGATCGATCCGCCCAATGCGTCGCCCTGCGCTTTGGTATAGCTGCCAACGGTTTGGTCACTGTCTTTTACAAATGCCTGTTCCAGCAAGCAGTTCTCTTTAAAGTACTTCTCAATTTTACCAGCAACAATCTTTTCGGCAATATTGGCCGGCTTACCTTCGTTGAGTACCTGCTCGGTCATGATGGCCTTTTCTTTATCAATGGTTTCCTGGGGCACACTGGCTTTATCCAGGAAAAGAGGATTAATGGCTGCGATCTGCATGCAGACGTCCTTGCCAAACTCGTTGAACTCGGGTTTGGCGGCTAGTTCGGAGCTGGTATCCAACTCAAGCAGTACGCCAATTCTGCCACCGCCATGCACATAGTAGGCACAAATGCCTTCCTTGCGCTCGAAACGGCGGATTTGAATATTCTCACCAATGGTCAGAACTTTTTCCTGCAATAACGCAGCAACGGTTTGATCGCTGTTATTGGGGGTCGCCTGCAGCAACGCTTCCACATCGGCAGGATTTTTGGCAATGATGGTCTCGGCAACATTTTTGACAAATGCTTGGAAGTCCGTGTTCTTGGCCACAAAATCGGTCTCGGAATTGACTTCAACAACCACGCCTACTTTTTTGTCGGCGTCATAAGTGGCCAGCACAATGCCTTCGGCCGCGATTCGGCTCGCTTTTTTGGCCGCTGCAGCCATGCCCTTTTCACGTAAAATATCTACGGCTCTCTCCATATCGCCATCCGCTTCGGTCAGGGCTTTTTTACAATCCATCATACCTACGCCCGTTCTTTCGCGCAGGGTTTGTACGTCTTTTGCAGTAAATGCCATGATTTTGTCCTCCTGTCAAAAACTTTATTTAAATAATACGCTGCGAACATGCCCTGCCATAAGCAGGGGAATAAACCTGAAAAGCACAACAAACTTATATGGAAGCGATGCGGAGTGCATGCCCCATGCAAACAGCCGAAAAATGCCCCAGCCATTGGCAAGGGCATTTTATACTTATGCAACTCCAAAATTGTCTGTTGGACAATTTCGCAACATGGTCGTTTTGTCGCATGTTGCCGCCCGATAGGCGGTTTGCATGTCGTACGTATATAGCAACTTGCGTTACTATATCGCCCGGAATAATGCCAGTTTGCTTGATCCTTATTCCGCAGTTGCGGGGGTAGCTTCCTGGGCAGGTTCCGCATGCTGTTCGCCCTGATGACCTTCCATAACCGCACTGGCCATCGCGGAGGCGATCAGTTTAACGGCACGGATGGCATCATCGTTGCCCGGGATAATATGATCAATTTCATCGGGATCACAGTTGGTGTCCACAATAGCGATGATCGGAATGTTGAGCTTGCGCGCCTCGGCTACTGCAATTCTTTCCTTGCGGGGATCCACAATAAACAGTGCGCCGGGCAACCCTCTCATTTCCGTAATACCGCCCATGAATTTTTCAAGCTTTTCAATTTCCAGATTGAGTTTAATGACTTCCTTTTTGGGGAGCAGATCAAAAGTGCCGTCTGATTCCATCGTTTTGAGCTGTGTCAAACGGTCAATTCGGCGGCGAATGGTGCGGAAATTGGTCAACATACCGCCAAGCCATCTGGCATTGACAAAAGGCATGCCACAACGCTGCGCCTCTTCGCGGATGGATTCCTGTGCTTGCTTCTTGGTGCCGACAAATAACACATCGCGGCCTTCCGCAGCGACTTCTCTGGCAAAGAGATAAGCTGCCTCCAGCTTCTTGACGGTTTTTTGCAGGTCAATGATGTAGATGCCATTGCGCTCCGTAAAAATATAGGGCGCCATCTTAGGGTTCCACCTGCGGGTCTGATGTCCAAAATGGACACCTGCTTCCAAAAGCTGTTTCATAGATACGACTGCCATTAAAAAATCCTCCTTCAGTTTGTACCTCCGCTCCCGCCAAAATAACGGTTTCCGACCGCATGGTAAATAAATTATGCGTCCGGGCACCACCGCTATCGATCCACGGGGCGTGTGTTTTGCCAAAAAATTATAGCATGGGAGAACGCGCTTTGCAAGGTTTTTTCTTAGTATTGTTACTTTTTTAATATTCATTCTGACGAATTTTCTATAATCAGCCTTTTTCGCCCTGCGCTTTAGCGGCCGGAGCCAAATAAGTTTGCGAAAATGCCCTTTCGTTTTTTGCTGCGCAAAGGGTTTTTTTCAAAGCATACCAGAATGGTGTCGTCTCCAATGACCTGAATATCATCCCAGCAAATGACGATATCGTCATTCCGCCCGAACAGGCCAAAAAAGATGCCGCGCCCAAATATAATCAGGGAGACAACCTTGCCGCAGCCTGTGTCCACTTCCACATCGCATACGCATCCCAGACGACATCCATCCTTTATATTGATCACCTCTTTTTCCCGTAAATCGGTAATACGGCAACACATGAGCATACCTCCAACGCCAATACTGGCTTATATTATTTTTGTAGACTCCGATCATTCTATGTATATTCAGGAGATGTCTGCAATTGTACTTTTTGGGATAATCTTTGGGGAAGTACTTGAAAAGAGATGGATTTTATGGACAGGTAGAGTTATAATATTATCCGGTAATAAATATTTACATGCGTTTTTCATTGCACATCATAGATAAGCTTGAAACGATTTTTAGAGGGTGAAGCGTATGTGTCAAAACGGAAAATTTCTGGTGTTGGAGGGGCTCGATGGCAGTGGCAAGAGCACACAGCTTCAGCTTTTGCAGCAAAAACTGGCGCAGGCAGGGATCGCTTGCACGGTGACCTGCGAACCAACGGATCAACCCATCGGGCAGTTGATTCGGCGGGCTCTGTCCGGACAGATGCAGTTGGAGCCGCAGGCTATGGCATTGTTATTTGCGGCGGACCGGGTGCAGCATGCGCATGAAACCATTCTGCCCAGCGTCGCCAGCGGAGTGACCGTGGTGAGCGACCGCTGCTATTTTTCCAATTTTGCGTATCAAAGCGAGCAGGTACCTTTAATGGATTTGATTCGCTACAATGAACCGGTCATGCATAAAATACGTCCCGATGTACATCTGTACTTGCAATTATCGCCTGAGGAATGCATGCGCCGGATTCAGGGGCGCACCCAGAAGGATTTGTTTGAGACCCTCGCGCAGCTAGAGCGGATACACAGCGCGTATTTGCAGGCGTTTGATGCGTTGCAGGAACGAGAAAATATAGTGATTATCGATGCGGACGGCGAGCCTGGACAGGTAGCGGATGCCATTTGGGAAACGGTGCGGCCCCTGTTTAGGGGATGAGGGGCTCCGCTTGTTTGGCATACTTTTTCGCCTATTTTGCGGTTTTTCAATTGCATTCAACTGCGATACATAGTATACTTAATCCAATTGGTATTTTTTCTTGCATTTTGCCATTAGGACAGGAGTGAAATGAAAAATGGATTTTGCCATGCTAGTGGCTATTACGGGGATATCCATTGTATTTTTAGCCTTGATTTTCTTGATCATTGTTTTTGTGATGTTCGGGAAAATCATGAAGCGCCTTGGGCCGAAACCCTCGGCAGCCTCTATAGCGCTGGCGCCGCAGAGCGCACTGAGCGCTTCAGTGGGCAGCGAAGCAGCGGAAGAAGACGAGCTGCTGGCCGTGATTGCGGCGGCGGTTGCGGTCACGTTGGATGACGCTAAACTCTACGCAATTCGCAGCGTGAAGCGAGTGCAAGCAGGGCGGCCGGTATGGGCCGCGGCGGGACTGGCTGAGAACACCAGGCCTTTCTGAATGTTCACGACAAAGGGATTAAGCTGCTAAAAAAGGAATGATGTAATCTGCAAAAATTTTGGGATACGCTGACAAGTATATTGCGCCATTCCGGATTCACGGCCTTCTTTCAAGGCGATGGCTGGATGAACCTGCTGATGATTGGCATTGCCTGCGTACTTTTGTATTTGGGCATTAAACGAAAATTTGAGCCGCTGTTATTGGTGCCGATTGCCTTTGGGATGTTGCTGGCCAATCTGCCTATGGCAAATTTGGCGGCTACGGACGAGGGCGGTTTGGTCTACTACCTCTATCAAGGGGTCAAGTTGGGCATTTATCCGCCGCTGATCTTTTTAGGAATTGGTGCGATGACGGACTTTTCTCCGCTCATTGCAAACCCTATGAGCTTTTTGCTGGGTGCTGCCGCCCAAATGGGGATTTTTGCGACCTTTATGGGGGCCAAGCTCCTGGATTTGACCTCGATTGTGAGTTTTTCGGATAAACAAGCAGCTTCCATTGGCATTATCGGAGGGGCTGACGGGCCCACGGCGATTTTTGTGACCACAAAACTGGCGCCGGAGCTTTTGGGATCTATCGCCGTGGCGGCTTATTCTTACATGGCACTTGTGCCTATTATTCAGCCGCCCATCATGAAGGCGTTGACAACCAAGAAGGAACGGTCCGTTGTGATGCGTACACTGCGGCAGGTTTCTAAGACGGAACGCATTTTCTTCCCGATTATTGTCACCATTATTGTGGCGCTTTTATTGCCGGATGCCGCTACTTTGGTGGGCATGCTGATGTTCGGCAATCTCCTCAAGGAATGCGGAGTAACGGAGCGGCTGAATAAAACGGCACAGAACGAGCTGCTCAATATCATAACGATTTTCTTGGGGCTTTCCGTGGGCGCTTCCACCAAGGCCCAGAACTTTTTGACGATCACAACCGTCGTGATTATCGTATTGGGCTTGCTTGCGTTTTCGTTCGGTACGGCAGGGGGCGTGCTCCTTGGCAAACTGATGTATGTCCTCACCAAAGGCAAAGTGAATCCGCTGATTGGGTCCGCCGGAGTTTCCGCAGTTCCCATGGCGGCGCGGGTATCGCAACGGGTGGGACAAGCAGAGAATCCGGGCAACTTCCTGCTGATGCACGCCATGGGCCCCAATGTGGCAGGTGTCATTGGGTCCGCAGTAGCGGCAGGAGTGCTTTTGAATATGTTGCAATAGGCCGGAATGATGATATGAACAGGAATATCCCTCCGCTATGTGTGGCGGGGGGATATCTTTTTGAAGGAGATTATAGCGTAAGAAGGAGGGGGCAGGAACGGGCAGGGGGTTGCCTGTTCCATTCGAATGGATCAGAGAGAAACGTTTTTGCATCTGCGAAAGCAGGTGATGGAAAAAGAATTTGCACGCATGAATCCGGTGCAATGCAAAGCGGTATTTGCGGTACGCGGCCCGCTGCTGATCCTGGCGGGAGCGGGCAGTGGGAAGACGACCGTACTGGTGAACCGCATTGCCAATTTGATTCGGTATGGCAATGCCTACGCTTCCGATATCATGCCGGAAGGCATCAGGGAGCTTGATCTCATGCAAATGCGTGCCGCACTCGAAGGTGTGGGGGAAATCGATGAGACGCTACAGCGCAAATTGGCGGTACAGCCCGCGCAGCCCTGGCAGATTTTGGCCATTACCTTTACCAACAAAGCCGCCGGAGAACTCAAACGGCGGCTGGAAGTAGTGCTTGGAACAGGTGCGCTGGATATTTGGGCTTGCACCTTTCATTCGGCCTGCGCCCGCATTTTACGGCGGGATGGAGACCGTTTGGGTTTTACACGCAATTTTACCATCTATGACACAGATGACTCCCGGCGGCTCATGAAAGAGTGCCAGAAGCTTTTGGAGATTGATGATAAAATTTTGCCCCACCGTTCTATATTAAATGAAATCAGCCGCGCCAAGGATCGGCTCCAGTCGCCCGAGAGCTACCGCCAGACGGCGGGCTCGGATTATCGATTGAAGCAAATCGCAGCGGCCTACGAGTTGTATCAAAAGATGCTAAAACGGGCGGATGCCCTCGATTTTGACGATCTGATTTTTGCGACCATCCACCTCCTGCAAACGAATCCGGATGTGCTGGAACGGTATCAACACCAATTCCAATATGTGATGGTGGATGAATATCAGGATACGAACCACTCGCAGCATACACTGACCACGCTTTTGGCCGGCCAGTACCGCAATATCTGCGTCGTGGGCGATGATGACCAGAGTATTTATCGGTTCCGGGGAGCTACAATTGAGAATATACTGGGGTTTGAAAAGGTATATCCCGAGGCGGAGGTCATCCGACTGGAACAAAATTACCGGTCCACTAAAAGTATCCTCGGCGCTGCGAATGCCGTGATTGCCAACAATACACAGCGCAAAGGCAAGAGCCTGTGGACACAGAATCAAGAAGGAGAGCTTATCACGGTCTTTTTGGCAGAGGATGAGCAGGGAGAGGCCAGCTTTGTCGGCGATACGGTGATGGAGCGGGTGAAAGAGGGGGCTGCTTTTCGGGATCATGCGGTATTGTACCGGATGAATGCTCAATCCAACGCCGTAGAGCGTACCCTGGTCAAAATGGGGATTCCCTACCGGATTATTGGGGGACACCGGTTTTATGAGCGCAAAGAGATACGGGATGCCATTGCCTATCTGACGGTACTGCACAATCCTCATGATAATATTCGCCTGCAACGTATTATCAACGAACCCAAGAGGGGCATTGGCGATACGACGATCTCGCATGCCATGGATATTGCGGAAAGTTTGGGACTGAGTCTCTTTGAGGTGATTCGCACAGCGGACGAATATGCCAAGCTGCGCGGGCGCTCGGAAAAACTTATGCAGTTTGCAGGGATGATCCTGCATTGGCAGGAAGAGGCGGAAAATGCCAGCTTACATAAAACACTGGAGACTGTGATGCAGGAGAGCGGCTATCGGCTGGCGTTGTCGCAGGATCTGGAAAAGGGGCAGGAACGGCTCGAAAACTTGGCGGAACTTGCTTCCAACCTGATTACCTATGAAGAAGAAAACGAAGAAGCGACACTTTCGGGCTTTTTGGAGGAAGTAGCGCTCATGACAGACATTGATAATTATGACGCTTCCGCAGATTCGGTGACCCTCATGACCTTACATGCGGCCAAGGGACTGGAGTTTCCGGTGGTTTTTATGGTCGGTATGGAAGAGGGAATCTTTCCCGGCATGCAGACGCTCTTTGCGGAAAGCGAGGAGGAAATGGAGGAGGAGCGCCGTCTCGCCTATGTCGGTATCACACGCGCAGAAAAGAAGCTTTTTCTGTTGCATGCGCACCGCCGATTATTGTACGGCGCCACCAAGTTTAACCGGCCGTCACGCTTTATTGAAGAGATTCCCGATCCGTTCTTGGATCGCCGCACGGCAGTGAAGCCGGCCTTCGTCGCGCCGACACAAAAAGCGCCCGCCCCGAAATCAACGGCCTATCAAATTGGCGTTTTGGGCACCGCTGCTCCCAAAAAGCAGGAAGCATACCATCCCGGAGACACGGTTTTGCACAATGTTTTTGGTAAAGGCATTGTACTTTCCACCAAGCCCATGGGGAATGATAACCTGTTGGAAATTGCCTTTGACAAAGTGGGAACGAAGCGTATTATGGCCAATTTTGCGAAACTACAGCGGGCAGATGCAGAGATGTAGAAGAATATGGGAATCCTTGTTTTAGACAAGTTGTTTACTTGTCACGCGCGATTTGGCCTCTTTTTTTTAGACAGACTGGGACTTGTTCGATTATTTGTCACCGATGCAGGTTTTTGTCATAGTATGATATTGAAGTTCAAGGCTTCAATACTGAAATAGGAGGCTTTATAATGGCGGACCAAAGAATAAACCGCGAGCCGGTTATCCAAGCCGGTAACACCTGCTTTAAAGAAGCAGTCTGTATAGATGTTGAAAGAATTTACGATTCGTGCGCAGATAAGGATTGCCTGGAAGATCTGCGGTGCTACTTCACCGACCGAACGCAGCCCATTGTTGATAATGCGACCAGCGTTCGTGTTCGTAAAGCAGAAATCATTACCTGCTTCATTGATGTGGAACCCGTTCCCTTTAATCGTGGATTCTACACCATCGACGTTACTTATTTCTTCCGCGTGACACTGGACGCTCTCACGGTACCGATGGTACCCCCCTGTACCATTCAAGGGTTGTGCGTATTTGAAAAGAAGTGCATCCTCTTCGGCAGCGATGGCAATGTAAAGGTTTTCTCGAGCGAATTTAGACCGGATGAAAATGATGATCAGCTGCAGCCGACTACAACCAACCCTAGGGCGGTTGTGCAGGCGGTGGATCCGGTAGCGCTGGATGCGAAAATTTGCGACCTGTGTGACAAGTGCTGCGATCCATGTTGCTGCTGTGTCCCCAAGCGTGTCTGCTGCTGCTTTGACGGCGACTTTGACGGCGCAGATAACGATGCGGAAAAAGCAGTCTTTGTTACATTAGGGTTGTTCAGCATTATCCAACTCGAAAGGGATGTGCAAATTCTGGTTCCGGCGTATGATTTCTGTATGCCTGAAAAAGAGTGTGCCTGCAATACGGATGATCCCTGCGAATTGTTCCGTAAAATCAAATTCCCCAAAGAAGAGTTTTTCCCGCCCGAGTTGTCTAAAGACCAACGTGGCTGTTGCGACAAAAAAGATTGGGATTAACCGATATCCCGGCTTTTAAAGGCTGCTATCCAATTGTCAAATGTGTAGCTTTTTCGTGAAATGTAGAATGCCGATCCGCAAGGATCAACGGAAAACTTGGATTCGAAAATTTGCAGAGACTGTATGCATACGATACAGTCTCTGCTTATTAATTGTGTGGGAAATGGACATTAATTCAAATTGATTAAGGGTACTTTTGGCGATTATAGAGAGCCTTCCCTATCACCCATAGGAGGTGTTCTTAAACTGGAAAAACTTTGGGCAAATATTTTTGATAAGTTTACAATTATTTCCTTGCAGAAAAACACCAGCGGTAGTACAATATAAAGAAAGCATAAATAGATACAGGGTTTTATCCCTCTTTATGGATTAAAGGAGTTTCGTGTTTGGAGAGAGAATTTGTTGGATTACAACCCCTGCCGGCTTCGGAGGAACAGGGGATTCCGTATATTGAAATTGTACGTTCCGTGTTGCGTACACGCTATGGAGGGACGCCGCCCAAGGCCTTTGTGCATACTTATGGCTGTCAGCAAAATGTGGCGGACGGCGAACGGATACAAGGCCTCTTGCAGGCCATGGGATACGGCTTTACGGATGAAAAACAAGAGGCTGATTTGATTTTGTTCAATACCTGTGCCGTGCGGGAACATGCAGAAGACCGGGTATTCGGCAATGTGGGAGCCCTTAAAATCCATAAACAAAGGAAGCCCGGTTCGCTGATTGCCTTATGCGGGTGTATGGTGCAGCAGGAACATATAGCGCAGAAGATTCGCAATAGCTATCCCTTTGTGGATCTTGTGTTCGGCACACATGTCATTCATAAGCTGCCGCAGCTTCTCTATGAGACACTTTGCGGTGACGGCCGGGTATTCGATTGTTCGGCGGACAGCGGCACGATTCGGGAGGGGTTGCCGGTACTGCGCGACGGCGGTGTGAAAGCCTGGTTGTCCATTATGTATGGTTGCAATAACTTTTGTTCCTATTGCGTGGTGCCCTATGTCCGGGGGTGGGAAAAAAGCCGCCGGCTTGACAGGATTATGGAGGAAGCCGGGGAACTGGTTGCAGCCGGATACAAGGATATAACACTGCTGGGACAAAATGTGAATTCATATGGGCGGGGACTGCCCGAAACAACCAATTTCGCGGCCCTTCTGCGTCGGCTCAATAGCCTGCCGGGGGATTTCCGCATTCGTTTTATGACCTCGCACCCCAAAGACTGCACCCATGAATTGCTTGATGCGATGGCGGACTGCGAGAAAGTCTCCAAACATCTGCATTTGCCCTTCCAATCGGGGAATAATAGCATTCTGCGGGCCATGAACCGGGGCTATACAGCCGAACAATACCTGGCATTGACCGCATATGCCCGCGAAAAGATGCCCGAAATTTCCCTTACCAGCGATGTGATTGTCGGTTTTCCCGGGGAAGATTATGAAGCCTTCCAAGACACCTTGCATCTGGTGGAGCAGGTCGGTTTTACTTCCCTGTATACCTTTATCTATTCACCCCGCGTGGGGACGCCGGCCGCAGACTTGTCAGATCCCGTTCCCAAAGCGGAAAAGAGTCGCTGGTTTCAGGAACTTTGCGCCCTACAGGAAGGGATTGCCGCAAAACGTACGGGCCGTATGGTGGGGCAAGCCCACCGGGTATTGGTAGAGGGGCGGGCCAAGCATGGCCGGCTCAGCGGTCGGACAGACGGCAACATCATTATCGAATTCGAAGGGGATGGTAGCCTGGTCGGGCAGTTTTGCCAAGTGCAGGTGACCGAATCCCTGAACTGGATTTTACGCGGTGAGTTATTATTATAATCAATCACAATGGAGGCAATACAATTTATGGATATTATGCAAATGACAAGGGATTTAGGGGCTGCCCTGCAGCAGCAGGAAGTATTTCTTGCCTATCAGATGGCCAAACAGCAAAATGATGAAGACCAAATGCTGCAGGATCAAATTGGTAAGCTCAACTTGCTGCGTATGCAATACAACACGGCAGCGAGTGCACAGGAGCGAGATGAAAACAAGCTCAATGCCATGAGCGAAGAATACAAAGCGGTTTATGAAGCCGTGGTCAATAATGAAAATATGAGACGCTATAACGCGGCCAAACAAGAAATAGACGGCCTGCTCAACCAGATGGTGAGCATTATGCAATTGTGCGCACAGGGTGAAGACCCTGCAACCTGCCAACCTGCGGCCTCCTGCGGCGGCGATTGCGGCGGTTGCTCAGGCTGTTAATCGGATCTATGGACGAGAAAAAACACGGGAGGAGGATGCGGGCGATGTTCCCGTTGTGCGAACATCATGCTCCTAATACATGAGTGAGCTTTCTCCCATGATGCAACAATATTTTGCCATTAAAGAGCAGTATCCAGGGGCTATTCTCTTTTTTCGTTTGGGCGATTTTTATGAAATGTTTTTTGAGGACGCCAAGGTGGCCTCGGCAGAACTGGATCTTGTATTGACGGGCCGAGACTGTGGTCAGGAGGAACGCGCGCCCATGTGTGGTGTTCCTTACCACAGCTGCGAAGGCTATATTCAAAAGCTGATTGATAATGGGCATAAGGTAGCCATTTGCGAGCAGATGGAGAATCCGGCGCTGGCCAAAGGCATTGTCAGGCGGGATGTCATCCGTGTGATTACGCCGGGCACCATTATTGAAGGCAGCATGCTGGACGAATCCCGCAACAATTATCTTGCCTGTATTTATGTGCAGGACAAGCTGGCAGGCGTATGCTTTACGGACGTTTCCACCGGGGAAATGCACGCTACAGAACTGTCGGCCGAATCTCCGAAGAAGCTCTTTCACAAAATTGCCAATGAGCTGGGGCGTTTTATGCCCCGGGAGGTTCTGCTTTCGCAATCCATTGTGGAATCGGAGGAGCTTCGGCTCTTCCTGCGGGAACGCATGGACTGCACGGCAGACATGCTTGCGCCGGAGAAGTTTGAATCCGGCACATGCCAGGCCTTGATTCTAAAGCAGTTCCAAAAGCAAGACCTGGAAGCGCTGGGCCTTCATGAGCACGGCCAGATCGTGGCCGCTGTCGGCGCTTCTTTACAATACTTATATGATACCCAAAAGAAGGATCTCTCCAATATTCGGGAGCTGGATATATACAGTGACAACCAGTATATGCACTTGGACCATCTGGCGCGGCGCAATCTGGAACTGACGGAGACCATGCGCAATAAAACCCAAAAGGGCGCTTTGCTGGGGGTGCTCGATAAGACCCGGACCGCCATGGGCAAACGCCTGATGCGCAGTTGGGTAGAGCAGCCGCTGCTCGGAATTGCCCAAATTACCAAGCGTCAAAACGCGGTGGACGAGCTCTACCACAATACCATGATGCTCGAACAATCCCGGGAGGCCTTTGGACGCATACACGACCTTGAGCGTATGATGACCCGCATCGTTTACGGCACCGTCAGCCCGCGGGAAATGGTGGCGCTCGCCTACACCATAACGTTTTTGCCGGGCATCCGCCAGGCGATTGCAGGCGCTTCCTCCAATATGCTGCGGGAGGTTCATTCTTTTATTGATGAACTGCCCGATGTGGTGGCGCTCATCCAGGCGGCGCTGGTGGAAGAACCGCCCCTTACCCTCAAAGAGGGGGGTGTTATCCGGCGCGGTTACCATGAGGAGCTCGATGCTCTGCAGGATATTTTACATAACGGTAAGGGCTTCCTCGCGGAGATGGAGCAGCAGGAACAGCAGCGTACAGGCATCAAGAAGCTACGTATTAAGTACAATCGCGTTTTCGGTTATTTTATTGAAGTGACCAATTCCTTTAAGGATGCGGTCCCTGAGGATTATATCCGCAAACAGACGCTTACAAACTGCGAACGGTACATTACGCAGGAACTCAAGCTGCTTGAAGAGAAGGTGCTGAGCGCGCGGGAAAAGAGTATTGCGCTGGAATATGAATTGTTCCATGAGCTGCGCAAACAGATTGCGGAACAGATCCATCGCATTCAGTACACCGCCCATTCTATTGCCCGACTGGATGTTTTGTGCTCTCTGGCCCATGTGGCCCGGCGCAACCAGTATGTGCGCCCCGCGCTGACGGTGGACGGCACCATTCGCATCAAGGAAGGGCGTCACCCGGTGGTGGAGCAGCTTCTCAAGGGCGCTCCTTTTGTGCCTAACGATACGCATTTGGATGGCAAGGATCATCAGGTGGCCATCATTACAGGCCCGAACATGGCCGGTAAATCCACCTATATGCGGCAGGTGGCGCTCATTACTTTGCTCGCGCAAATGGGCAGTTTTGTGCCCGCTGCCAGCGCCTCCATCGGGATTGTTGACGGCATTTTTACGCGGGTGGGCGCCTCCGATGATCTCGCGTCCGGGCAATCCACCTTTATGGTGGAGATGAACGAGGTGGCGCATATTTTGAGTCATGCCACTGCCAAAAGCCTTATTATTTTTGATGAAATCGGGCGCGGCACCTCCACTTTTGACGGGATGAGTATTGCGAGCTCCGTCCTCGAATATACGGCTAACAAAAAGAAGCTGGGGGCCAAGACCCTCTTTGCCACGCATTATCATGAACTGACTGATTTGGAGCATTCCATTGCCGGGGTGAAGAACTACAACATCGCGGTGAAGAAGCGGGGCGACGACATTATCTTTTTACGCAAAATTGTTCATGGCCCTGCCGATGACAGCTACGGCATCGAGGTGGCCAAGCTCTCGGGGATTCCGGAAAGCGTGATTGCCCGGGCCAAGCAGATATTAGCCTCCCTGGAGGAGGGCGAGAGCGCCTTTAAAACGAAGAAAACAGACCGCAGGGAATCGGTGCCGGAAATGCAGATGAGTTTTGCTTCCCGTACGCATGAAGTCGTCATGGATAAGCTCAAAAAGCTGGATGTCAATACCCTGACTCCCATTGAATCCATGAACCTATTATTTGAACTCGTGAAAATGGCGGGAGAACCGCTATAACCCTGTGAGGAAAGGACCAGTGCTATGGGAAAAATCCATGCATTGCCCCAACATATCGCGGAGCTCATCGCGGCCGGTGAGGTGGTGGAAAGGCCTGCCTCGGTAGTGAAAGAGCTTGTGGAAAATGCCATTGACGCAGGCGCTTCCAAGATCACCGTGGAAATCCAGCGCGGCGGAATTTCCTATATCCGCGTAACGGATAATGGCAGCGGGATTGCACGAGAGGATGTGGAAACCGCTTTTTGCAGCCATGCTACCAGTAAGCTTCGGGAGGAGAAGGATTTGGAATCCATTGCCACCCTCGGTTTTCGGGGCGAGGCGCTTCCGTCCATTGCAGCAGTGGCCAGAGTGGAGCTGCTCACAGCCGTCTATGGCGCCCTGGAGGGTACGAGGTATTGCGTGGAAGGCGGGCAGCGCAAGGCGCTGGAAGAAGCCGGATGTCCGGTGGGAACCACACTGGTGGTGCGCGATTTATTTTTCAATACGCCGGCCCGTATGAAGTTTTTAAAAAAGGATGTGACGGAAGCCAACGCCGTCGCCTCTGTGCTCGATAAAATTGCCCTTTCGCATCCCGAAATTTCTTTTCGCTTATTGCGCGATGAGAAGGAAATCTTGTTAACTCCGGGTGACAGCCAATTGCTTTCGGCCATCCATGCCATCTTTGGCCGCCAGTTTGCCGAAGGGCTGCTACCCGTATCCTATACCATGAATCATATTGCCGTCAGCGGCTATATTGCCCGGCCATTATCGGCTCGGCCCAACCGCAGCATGCAGCATTTTTTCATTAACGGGCGGCTGGTGAAGTCTCGCACCTGTTTGGTTGCGTTGGAAGAGGCCTATAAAAATGCTATGATGGTCGGCAAATTCCCTTCCTGCGTCCTGCACCTGCAGGTTCCGCTTTCACAGGTGGATGTTAATGTCCATCCTGCTAAGATTGAGGTGCGCTTCTCGGATGAGAAACAGATTTTTGACAGTGTTTATTACGCGTGCAAATCGACGTTGCACGAGAAGGATATGCCAAAGCCCGCCTCTCTGGTTCGGGAGGTGCTGCCCGCTATGCCCGAAGAGCCGCCGGGGACACAGCTTAAAATGGTGGAAAAGCCCCCTGCGCCAAAACCGGATTTTTGGCAGCATCAAACGATATCTGCCAAGCCTATGGTTTTGCAGGATGAGGGAGTTCGTCCTAAAATCCCGATAACGCCAACATTCCGGACGGAGATTGTCTCGGCGCCTGAGCCGCCACCGACTCGAATCCTAGTGCCCCCCGAACCCATCCTGGCCAAGGAGACCGGGGATATTCCTTCGGCGTCTCAGCACCAGGAAACCCAGCCGGTACAGTCGCTGGGTGAGTTGTTCGGCACTTATTTATTGGGGCAGCAGGGGGATCAGTTCTGGCTTGTGGACAAGCATGCGGCGCATGAGCGGATTCTCTTTGAGGAGCTGCGGGCGCAAACGCAAGCGCACAGCCAAATGCTACTGAAAGCGCTGCCCGTTCGCGTGACGAAGGAGGAGCAGGCGGCGCTGCTGGAGAGTGGCGAATTGCTTGCGCAGGCCGGCTTTGAGTTGGATGATTTTGGAGACGGCACCCTGCTGATCCGCGCGGTGCCTCTGCATCTGGCGGAGGCGGAAATTTCGGCCATTCTGGTAGAGATCGCGGGATATCTGCTGCAGCACAAAACGGAGATTATGCCTGAAAAGCTTGACTGGATTTATCATTCCGTGGCTTGCCGCGCCGCCATCAAGGCGGGAGATCCCACTTCCGAATATGAGCGGCGGCAATTTCTTGAGCGGGTTTTGTCCATGCCGGATTTACGCTATTGTCCCCATGGACGTCCGGTCACAGCGTTGCTGACCAAGGGAGAAATTCAAAAACTGTTTAAACGAACATAACAAGTATTCACGATAAAAAGGAGGGGAAAAGGAACCGATAGCCAAAATGGGTCTATCGATTCTGCCTATGCAAAAAGACCTTCCTTTATTGGTGCTGGTGGGCCCTACCGCTTCAGGCAAAACGGCGCTGGGGATTGCGCTGGCTCAACATTTTTCCGGGGAGATTGTATCCGCCGATTCCATGCAGGTGTATCGGGGCATGGACATCGCTACCGCCAAACCAACTCCCGAAGAACGGCAGGGGGTTCCCCACCATATGATGGACATTTTGCCCCCCGAAGAAGCCTTTAGCGTGGCCGATTATTCCGTTATGGCCCGCAGATGTATCGCCGAAATCCACGAGCGGGGTCATCTGCCGATTCTGGTGGGGGGAACCGGCCTTTACATTGACGCGGTAGCCGAGCATGTTGTCTTTCCCACGGATGCGGGGCAGCCGGCATTGCGGGAGGATTTGCGGCGTTTGGCCGGGGAAAAGGGGAACGGCTATTTACTTGAACGACTGCGTGGGGTGGACCCGGAGCTGGCAGATAAGCTCCATCCCAATAATTTGGGACGCATTATCCGGGCGCTGGAAGTGTATGAAACCACGGGCATTCCGCTGTCGCGGCACAACCAGGCGGCAAAATCGTATCCGTCGCCTTACCGGTCTTGCTGGATCGGCCTGCGTTTTGAAGACAGGGAGGCGCTCTACGCGCGCATTAACCACCGCGTGGATGCCATGCTCCAACAAGGCTTGCTGGAGGAAGCCCGGCACTATTTGCCGCAGCTTCATGCGACGGCGCGGCAGGCCATTGGCTATAAGGAACTGGCTGGATATATACGGGGGGAAATCCCCCTGGAAGAGGCGGTGGAGTCTCTCAAACGGAGTACCCGCCAATATGCCAAGCGGCAGCTCACGTGGTTCCGGCGCAATACCGCCATCCATTGGATTACGGTGGATGATTATGAAGAGCCGGATGGGATACTACAGGAGGCCTGTTCCATTGTCAGGCAGGCAATCGATGAGGGGAGGGATATTGTTTGAATCATACCTTTACAAGGGTGGTGTCGCTCATTATGGGGGCGCTGATTCTGGTGTATATCGGTTTTCAGGCCTATCGCGCCTACTATAAGCCCTACCCGACCGAAACCGCCAACACCTATACGCAGCCCGAAACCCTGGATGCCGAAGTCTTCGCCGTGCGCAAGGAACAGTATGTCTTTTCCTCCAATCAGGGCTATCTGCTGGATCGCACGGAGGATGGCGGCAAGGTAAGCAAGGACGGCGTGCTGGCGCTTGCCTTTCCTTCGCAGGAGAACGTGACGGATTATTTGCGGCTGGAAGAGATTCAAAAAGAAATTAATTCCCTGAATTCGCTGACGCTCATGAAGAACGCCTCAGGCCTGTTAGACCTGGACTTTATCAATCGAGACATCAATGCGGCTGTAAACGAAGCGGAAACGGTCATTGAATCGGGAGATCTTAAGAGCCTTTCGTATTATGAAAGTGAACTGCTGAAGCAACTCAATAAGCACCAACTGGTGACGGGACAGTTGCACAGCTTTGAAGATAAGCTGAGCACCCTTCGGGACGAACAACAGCAAATTCTGCAGAAACCGGAAATTACCAAGACGGAGATTTTGTCGCCTCTTTCCGGCTATTTTATCAGCCGGGTGGATGGTTATGAGGAAACCGTTGACTATGATACGGTGAGGGATTTGCAGTATGATCAGGTGGCGGCCTATATTGCATCCGGGCCCGCCGCGGTGCCTCCCGATTGTATTGGCAAGGTGGTCAGTGAGTTTGACTGGTATCTGATTTGCAACGTGGATTTAAAGCGGATGCCGTCCCTGAGCACCGGCACCGTGCTGAGCATCAACTTGCCTTTATCGGGCGTAGACGCTTTGCCGGTGACGGTAGAACGCTTCTATTCTTCCGATATGCAGAAAGGGACCTTGATTCTTAGCTGTAATCTAATGAACGAACGCTTATCCAATTTGCGCAAGGAGACGGGGCAGATTGTACTCAAGCAACATAATGGCCTGCGCATCGGCAAATCGGCAATTCGCATGGTGGATGGAGTGCAAGGGGCTTATGTGCTCACTGGGAACAAAGTTAGCTTCAAAACAGTCAAAATATTATATGAAGGAGATGAGGACGATTACGTAATTGTGGAACTCAATAATGATCGAAACAGCATCAAACTCTATGACAATGTGATTATGCGGGGCAAAGATTTGTATGACGGCAAGATTATGCGATAAAAAGTGTTGGAAATTCCCTTTTATTCTCATGCTTGTCAAATTTCTTGTTGACATATGGGCAGAAAAAATCCATAATAGTGTTATGGCGTTAATGTTCACAAGAAATAATAGAATAGGGGTTTCAAAAAAAGGAGGTAGTATTTATGGGCTTTATGGAGAAAATCAAAAATATTATGAGCGTGCCTGAGGAAGACTATTACGAGGATTTTGAGAATGAAGACCTAACGAACTATAGCAAAGAGGCGGAAGAGAGAGCGACCGCGGCGGCGGAAGCCAGAACCCGCACGAACAACAACAAAGTGGTCAATATACATACCACCGCTCAGCTGCAGGTAGTCCTGGTCAAGCCGGAGCGTTTCGATGACGCGAGCAACATCGCCGATCATCTCAACAACAAGCGCACCATCGTGCTGAATCTGGAATCCGCCAGCAAAGAGATTGCCCGGCGTCTGGTTGACTTTCTCAGCGGTGTGGCATACGCCAATGGCGGACAGCTCAAGCGGGTCGCCAACAGCACCTTTATCATCACCCCCTACAATGTCAATCTGATGGGGGATTTAATCGATGAATTAGAAAATAATGGCGTCTTCTTTTAAACGACATTTTTTTCAATTCTCTTCGGTTATAATGCAGATATGAAGCGTTACAGCGACACTTCTGAGCTTACCGATTCTCTCTTGAAAGCTCGTATTCAGGATGCGCTGAGTCTTTGCGAAAAAAAGCAGACTCCGCAGTATCTGGGCTTTTTGGATGAACGGCAGCGCCATATAGCGCAAGGGGAGTTGCGCCGGCAGGGTTCGGCTTGCTATTCGTTTTTTGGGGGAGTAGAGCAGGCGACCCGGGTCATGTTAGGGATTTTCCCTTCTGACGCCATAAGAGAAAAGGCCTCGTTTCCGATTGTAGCCTTGGAGGTTACTTTCCGGCAACAGGATGTTCTGACACATCGGGATTTTTTGGGGGCGTTACTCAGCTTGGGAATTAAGAGAACTACCCTCGGAGATATTTTGACGCAGCAGAGGCAGGGATTTGTTCTGTGTGACAGATCGGTGGCGGAATTTATTCTGCAGGAGCTGCATCAAATTGGCCGCGTTGGAGTAGCCTGTCATGTGACAACACAGACGATTCCCGCCGTACCACAGCATTTTGAACCCATTCGAGGCACCATTGCCTCGGCGAGGCTCGACTGTATCCTGCACGCCTTGCTGCATTGCAGCAGAACCGAGGCAACGTGCTGGGTCACTTCGTCTACGGTACGGGTCAACTTTGAAGTATGCACCAATCCCGCCAAGCGCTTGGAAGAGGGCGCGATTCTTTCGGTCTCGGGTAAGGGACGGTTTGTGATCCGCTCCATTGGCCCCAAAACCAAAAAAGACAGATATTTTCTATTGGCGGAAAAATATTTATAATATTTAAGCGGAAATATATATAGTATTTTGTGGATACGGATCGAAAGGGGGCTTTTCCATGCTCAATCCTAATGATATAAAATACGTATCCCTCCAAAAGGCGAGTAGGAACAGCTACAAAGCCGAGGATGTAAATGCGTTTCTAGAGACCGTGTTTGATTCCTATTCCCAGCTTTACCGGGAAAACAGCGAACTGATTGCCAAGTTGCAGTTGCTGGCCGAAAAAATTGAAGCGTATCGCAGGGAAGAGGAAAGTATCGGCTCTGCCCTTGTGGCAGCGCAGAAAACGGCAGAGCGGATTGTGTTGGATACCCGGGAGGGAATCAAAAGCGAGCGCCAGGAGGCCAAGCAAAAGGCGGTTAAAATGCTGGCGGACGCGGAGCTGAAATCCAATATGATCATTAATTCTTCAAATGAAAAGGCAGCGGAAATTTTAACCCGCGCCAAAGAAGAAGCGGATAATACCATTAAAGTTTCGGTGGAAGAATCAGAGAAGATGATTCGGGAAGCCATTGCGCAAGCAGAACATATCACTTCGGCGGCCAAACTTGAATTCCTGCGGGAAAAAGATCACTTGGCCAATATGCAAAAAGAGGTACTGGAATTCAAAACAAAGCTTATGTCCGTCTATAAGGCGCACGTCAGCCTGATTAATGAACTTTCGACCGTGCAGGACGAGACCAATCTCGGGTATCACAGTGGATACCGGGACTATGTGGAACCGGAGCCGCCTTTGGCTGCGGATCTGCCCGAGCCACCGTCCTCCTTTGAAGATATTTTACCCTCCTCTTTTGAAGAGGATTATCCCCGAATCCACCCACGGCCGGAGGTCGAATATGACTATTCAGTAGCGGCAAGAAAGGCTACGCCCCGGGAAAATGCAACAGAGCATGCGGGCTCGCTTCAATCCGTTCCCTTGGCATATCAGGAAGAGCCGGCCGCGGAATACGAAGAAGAACCTGCGCCGGATGTGGCGGATCAGGAGCCGGAACCGTTGCCGTCTATGGAGTCGACTGCTTATGCTCCGGCAACCCAAGCATCGGAGGCTGCTGAGACTTTGGAACCTACAGAAGAGGATCTCAACATTCAACTGCCCGGCAGTGAGCCCATTGCCATGAATCTTCCGCAGGATAATCCCGCCTTACAGACCAATGTCAAGCGTATGCGTGGCTTTAATATTCACTTTGATGTGAGCCAGGTGCCCGAGGAGGCACAGCAGGCCACGATGCGTCTGAGCGACAGTTTTGATATTTTTGAAGAGGATGCGCAAGTTCCCAAAAAGGGATTTTTGAGAAAACGCAAATAGTGTCCGGAGTGCCAATAGCGCCGGACTTACTTGCCCCCTGAACCCGCACCGACAGGGGGCTGAGTGCTGTTTTAGCCGCTTCGGTGGCGGCGGATGGGAGAACAATAGATGTCTGACGATTTCAATAAAACATTAAATTTGCCGGTAACGGATTTTCCGATGAGAGCTGGCCTGCCACAGAAAGAGCCCGTTTGGTTAGAGCAATTCGAACAGAAGAAACTCTACGAGGGGCTCTTGCAAAAAAATGCAGGCAAGCCTCTTTTTATACTGCATGATGGGCCTCCCTATGCGAATGGCGATATCCATCTGGGGACGGCGCTCAATAAGGTGCTGAAGGATTTTATCGTCCGGTATAAAAATATGTCCGGGTTTCAGTCTCCTTATGTGCCCGGCTGGGATACCCACGGTTTGCCCACAGAGCTCAAAGCCCGCAAAAAGGCGGGGATCGATAATAACAGTGCCATTTCTGATGTGGAGCTGCGTAAGCTCTGCCGCGATTTTGCCCTTTCTTATTTAGAGGATCAGCGTCGTTCTTTTAAGCGCCTGGGGGTCATCGGCGAATGGGACAAGCCCTATATTACCCTGACGCCTGATTTTGAGGCCAAGCAAATTGAAGTATTTGCGGAAATGGCCAGCAAGAACTATATTTACAAGGGCCTTAAGCCCGTTTATTGGTGCTCGGACTGCGGCACGGCTTTGGCCGAGGCGGAGATTGAGTATCAGGAAGATCCTTGCTTTTCAATTTTTGTCAAGTTTCCGCTGATTGAGGATGGGGGCAAGTTGCGGGCATTGGGTGCCGAGCTTGCCAAAACCTATTTTGTCATTTGGACCACCACCACGTGGACCCTGCCGGGCAATGTTGCCATTTCGGTGGGGCCTGAGTTTAGCTACGCCCTGGTACAGGCGGGCGGTGAATATTATGTGATGGCGCAGGCTCGTGTGGAAAGCACGATGCAAAGCGCGGGGATCGAAGATTATCAGGTGCTTGGCACCTTGCAGGGGAACGAGCTCGAACATATGCGTACCGCCCATCCTTTTTTGGAGCGGGAATCGCTGGTGATTGTCGGCGATCATGTCACGTTGGAGAGCGGTACGGGATGCGTACACACGGCCCCCGGACATGGCGTGGAGGACTATGTGGTCTGCCAGAATTATCCGGAGTTACCCATTTTGGTGCCGGTGGACAGTCAAGGGAAAATGACTGCCGAGGCGGGCGCGGACGTTGCGGGGCTGACGACGGAGGAAGCCAACCGTGTGATCGGTAAACAATTACAGGCTACGGGCAAAATGCTGGCGGGGGAAAGAATTGTACATACCTATCCCCATTGCTGGCGCTGTAAGAACCCGGTTTTATTCCGTGCGACCGATCAGTGGTTCTGCTCAATTGCGGATTTTAAACAGGCGGCTATCGATGCTGCGGAACAAGTGGAATGGTACCCTGAGTGGGGCAAGGACCGTATGCAGTCTATGATTCGGGAGCGCCGCGATTGGTGCATTTCCCGCCAACGCAAATGGGGGGTGCCCATCCCGGTTTTTTACTGCAAGCAGTGCGGGAAGGAGCACATTTCCCGCGAGGCCATGATGGCGGTAGCCGATCTCTTCCGGGCAGAGGGTTCGGATGCGTGGTTTACGCATCCGGCTGCCGAAATATTGCCTGAGGGTACCTGCTGCGGCGCATGTGGCGGTACCGAATTTGAGAAAGAAAAGGACATCATGGATGTCTGGTTTGATTCCGGATCGAGCCATGCCGCCGTATTGGAACAAAGGGATTATCTGCGTTTTCCAGCGGATGTTTATTTGGAAGGTGCGGATCAATTTCGGGGCTGGTTCCAGTCTTCTTTGCTGACGGCGGTAGCGACCAAGGGGACTTCTCCTTTTAAAGCCGCAATTGCCCATGGCTGGGTTGTGGACGGGGACGGGCGCAAGATGTCCAAGTCCCTTGGCAACGGTATTGAGCCCGAAGAAATTGTGGCGCAATACGGCGCGGATATCCTGCGCTTATGGGTTGCCTCTTCGGATTACCATGCCGACATTCGCATCTCCAAGGATATTTTAAAGCAGCTCTCCGAGATATACCGCAAAATCCGTAATACAGCCCGTTTTATTCTCGGCAACCTTGCGGATTTTAACCCCGATACGGACGCGGTGCCGTTGGACAAGTTGCGCTCCATTGACCGCTGGGCTATGATGCGCCTCGATGAGTTGATCACGAAAACTCGCGCCTCTTATGAGAAATATGAGTATCATACTATTTTTCATGCGGTACACAATTTCTGTGTGCTGGATATGTCCAATTTCTATTTGGATGTCCTCAAGGACAGGCTCTATGTGGAGAAGGCCTCCAGCGAGACCCGCCGAGCGGCGCAAACCGTCATTTACCGTGTGCTGGATGTGATGACCCGGCTGATTGCGCCCCTTTTGTCCTTTACGGCGGAAGAAATCTGGTGCTATATGCCCCATCACGCAGACGCGGACGCGCGCTTTGTTGCCTATAACGATATGCCGTCGCTTTCGGGATTGCAGGAGGATGATGCTTTCCTGAATTATTGGGAGAGGCTGCATGCTGTCCGTGAGGATGTGCAGAAAGCCTTGGAGCTGGCCCGAACCGCGAAAGTAATTGGCGCTTCGCTGGAAGCGCAGGTATTGCTCCATGCGCAGGGGGATCTCCACGACTTTTTGGAGCAGGCGCTCTCGCAGCTTCCTGAGGTTCTCATTGTCTCCCAAGTATCACTGGAGACGGGCGAAGGAGCATTCAAAGGGGAACTGGAAGGGTTATCGGTGACCGTCAAGCCTGCCTCCGGAGCGAAATGTGAGCGCTGTTGGATGTATAGTGAGACGGTAGGGCAGGATAGGGGACAGCCCACGCTCTGTGCCCGCTGCGCATCGATACTAAAAGGCGAATAGATCATTATTTCCCCCGCCGCTTGCGGCGGGGAAAGTCATTTTATACTATTGCTTTGGCGATGCAAAGCAGGCGAAAATCCGAATTCATCCATCGAATATTGCCCCGCGGCCAAACCGCGAGCAGATTCGTATCAGGGAACAGGGAAAGGAAATAACCATGGTACTTGCCTTATCATTGAGCGTAATCGTTTTGTTGGTGGCGGTCGATCAACTCGTCAAAGTGGTCGTGCAATTGACCTTGCAGCATGAGGCGGCCTATGTCTTTATACCCCGCGTTTTGCAATTTCATTACCTCGAAAACCGCGGCGCTGCCTTTGGCATTTTGGAAAATGCACGTTGGCTCTTTATTATTTTGACCATCGTGATTTTAACGGTGGGAATTTATATGCTGGTGAAGGGCAAACTACAAACGAAATTTCTGCAAGTGGCGGCAATCTTGTTGATTGGCGGCGGCCTCGGCAACATGATTGACCGAATATTCCGGCAGTATGTCATTGATTATATTCAGTTTATCTTTGTGGATTTCGCTGTCTTTAACTTTGCTGATATTTTGGTGGTGACGGGCGTGATTATGCTGTTGGTTCACCTGATATTTTTTATGAAAGAAGACGAGCTGAAACTGAAAAGGGATGCGGGGTAATCGATATGGCTGCGGAATGGGAGCATACGGTCCCCGAGGCGGACGTTGGAATTCGCATTGATAGTTACCTTGCGGCAATAAAAACGGATTTGACGCGTTCTTCTGTGCAAAAATTGCTGGAAGAGGGCAATATACTTGTCAATCAGAGGATCGTTGAAAAAAATTACCGTATTAAAGCGGGCGATCAAATCTTGGTGCGCATACCCGAACCGGCGCCTATGGATGCAAAGCCGCAAGCCATATTACTTGACATCCTGATGGAGGATGAAGATTTACTGGTGGTAAACAAACCCAAGGGTATGGTGGTTCACCCGGCGGCAGGGCACTGGGAAGGGACGCTGGTCAATGCTCTTTTGGCCCATTGTGGTGACAGTTTATCAGGTATCAACGGGGTGATGCGCCCTGGCATTGTACATCGTATTGACAAGGATACAAGCGGGCTGCTGCTGGTGGCCAAGAACGATTTTGCCCATGACCGGCTGGCCGCGCAAATTAAGGCCCACACCTTTCTGCGCCGCTATGAGGCCGTGGCGCGTGGCCATCTGCGTCCAGCAAGCGGCACGGTGGATGCTCCCATCGGGCGGCACCCTGTGCAGCGCAAGAAAATGGCGGTTACGCCCCAGCATTCCAGGCATGCAGTCACACATTATGAAACCTTAGCAGAATATCCGGGATTTGCCCATATGGCCTTGCGGCTGGAGACTGGCCGCACCCATCAAATCCGGGTGCATATGGCCTATTTAGGCCACCCGATTGCGGGCGACACCCTCTATGGAGCGGCGGCGGAGAAAGCCTTCTCCGGGCAATGTCTACATGCCAAGCACATCGGTTTTACACATCCGCGCAGTGGGGATTGGATACAGCTGGAAAGTGCGCTGCCAACCTATTTCGAGGATTTTTTAGGACGCTTACAGCAAAAAATGTAGATTTATGGTCTTGGCAATTGATAGCAGAAAATAGAGAGCATCATGTGCGAAAGGAACGATGAACATTGACAAATCAACCGCTCAGCGGGTGGATAGTAATTTCAGATATTGATGGAACATTGACGGATATGCAGGGGAAAATTCCCGAGCGCAACCTTACCTCCATAGCGCGCTTTCAGGAACAGGGGGGTATTTTTACCATTGCCAGCGGACGGTCGGCGCCGTCCATTCGCCCTTTTGCGCAGCAGGCCAGCAGTTTATGTCCCGCCATTGTCTCGAACGGTACGGCCATTTATGACTTCGGTACGGATGCATATCTTTGGAACGCCTATATGCCTGAAGAGGCAGGAGCACTGGTGGAGATGATTTTGAATAAATTTCCCCGAATTGGCGTGGAAATCTATATACAAGATGAACTATATGTTTTACGGCTGAATCATGTTATAATAAAACAGATGGAAATCGAGCATTTATCTTATATTTCGACTTCCATGGCAGCGCTTCCCCCGCATTGGCATAAGGTATTGCTGACAGGGGAGCCCGAAGATTTGCAGGAGCTGGCCGACTATGTGCAGACGCAAAATATCACCTGCGTGTCCTTTGTCAGTTCTTCTCCTAACTATTATGAGATGCTGCCGCTGGACGTCAATAAAGGCACTACCCTGTCTGTTTTAGCCCAGATATTGGGCGTGAACATGGAACAATGCGGTGCCATCGGCGATTATTTTAATGATTTGGCCCTTTTGCAGGCTGCGGGGATTTCCGCCGTTGTCAAAGGTGCGCCGGAGGAATTGCGCGCAACGGCCACACATCAATTCTGTTCCGCCGAAGAGGGGGCTGTGGGTGAGTTTTTGGACTATCTCATCGAGCATGCGGGGAAGGTTCGGTAAAATGAAGTCCTGTCTTGTTTTCGGAGCCGTCTCTATCTCCGGTCGATGAAAATTCTTAGCTGTATAGATATGACTGGGTTTTCCGGTTGCCTGTGTTACCGAATATGACATGCAAACCGCCTGTCGGGCGCAAACATACAAAAGTATAGATGTTCAATTATGGAGGTCGGTCAAAAGTATGGATCCATCATTCGAGAAACAGCTGAAAAAAATAGCCTGCCAGATCCGCATGGGGGTCATTGAAGGCACGTATCATGCCAAATGCGGGCATCCGGGAGGATCCCTGTCCATTGCGGAGCTGGTTGCGTTTTTGTATTTTGCCAAGCTCAGAATTGATCCGAAAAATCCCCAATGGGAGGATCGGGATCGATTGGTGCTCTCCAAGGGACATGCCGCACCGGCCTTGTATCCGGCCCTGGCGTTAAAGGGCTACTTTCCATGGGATAAAATTGCCACTTTACGCAAATCCGATTCTAACCTCCAGGGACATCCCGATATGAACAAGGTGCCAGGTATCGATATGAGCACCGGCTCTTTGGGCCAGGGGATTTCCGCCGCAGCCGGTATGGCGCTGAGCGCGAAGGTTTTTGGGAAGGATTATCGTGTCATTACGGTTTTGGGCGACGGTGAAATTGAAGAAGGACAAGTTTGGGAAGCCGCAATGTTTGCGACCCACAAAAAATTAGATAACCTGCTTGTCATTGTCGACAACAATAATTTACAAATTGATGGTACGCTGGAGGAGGTCAATTCACCTTATCCGATTGCCGAAAAATTTGAGGCCTTTGGCTTTGCGGTTCGCACCATCGACGGCCATTCCCTTGCCGAAATTGAGGAGGCCGTGCAATTTGCCGAAACGGTGAAGGGAAAACCGACCGCTATTATTATGAAAACTGTAAAAGGCAAAGGGGTCTCTTTCATGGAAAACGAAGCCGGATGGCATGGGATGGCACCCAATGAAGAGCATTATGAAACGGCGATGACGGAGCTCAAGGAAGCCTACGCATTATTGGAACAATAAGCCATCTTTCGAACCGCAGGAGATTCTTTTAAACACAACGCGGCAACTTCTTTGTTGCGAGGTTGGTTGATGCATGATATAGGTGCGGGCTGAGCCTGCCACCTTTAATCTAGGCCGGATAAGCCGGTGGAATGGAGTCGTATATGGAGCAAAAGAGACAAGCCACGCGGGACGCTTATGGGCAGGCGTTGGTGGATTTGGGAGCAAAATACAGCAATCTCTTGGTACTGGATGCGGATCTTGCCGCCGCCACCAAGACGGGGCTTTTCCAAAAGGCCTATCCGGACCGCTTTTTCAATTGCGGTATCGCGGAGGCCAATATGATGAGTGTGGCGGCAGGTCTGGCATCCTGCGGCAACATTGTGTTTGCCAGTTCCTTTGCCATGTTTGCGGCGGCGCGCGCTTTTGAACAGGTGCGCAACTCCATTTGCAATCCCCATTTAAATGTCAAAATTGGCGCTTCCCATGCCGGCATCTCAGTGGGAGAGGACGGCGCTTCTCATCAGTGCTGCGAAGATATTGGACTCATGCGCACCTTGCCCGGAATGACCATCATCAATCCGGCGGACGCAGTGGAAGCATATGCGGCCGTGTGCGCGGCGGCAAAATATCAAGGGCCGGTTTATATGCGCTTTGGCCGTTTGCCGGTTCCCGTGATTTTCTCTTCGGATTATCGCTTCCAATGGGGAAAGGGCGTGCTCTTGCAGGAGGGAACGGACGTTACCATTATTGCCACCGGACTGCTGGTGGAACGGGCGATTGCTGCGGCTGAGCAGCTCCAGAACCAGGGAATCCGTGCGCGGCTTATCAATCTGCATACCATCAAGCCCATTGACCGTGACATCATTGCGGCTGCAGCCAGAGAGACGGGTGCGATTGTAACGGCGGAAGAGCATAATATCATTGGCGGATTGGGTTCCGCAGTGGCGGAAGTGGTGGCGGAGACCTGTCCGGTACCCGTGCTGCGGGTAGGCGTAGAGGATGTTTTCGGATGTTCCGGCCCCGCACTGGAGCTGTTGGAGCTATTTGGCTTGAACGCACAGCATATTGTAGAAAAAGCGAAACAGGCCATGGAATTAAAGAAGTAATAAACAGGTCCACCTTGGATGTGATAAACACCCCCTTTGTTTTCGGTATACGATACTGAAAACAAAGAGGGTGCTTTGTATGTTTGGGGGATTATGATGGCGAGGATTCTTTATCCGTTCATGACTTTTACATAAAACCGTCTTTCCCGAGGGCCGTCAAATTCGCAAAAATAGATGGCCTGCCAAGCACCCAAGAGGGGCCAGCCTCCGCTGATGATCAGGCTCATTTCACAACCCATGGCGCTGGATTTGAGATGTGCGAAGGAGTTACCTTCTGAATGCTTGTAATCGCTGTAATCAGGAAATGCCCGCATCATCCCTAACAGGATATCGGCGCAAACCATGGGGTCGGTGTTCTCGGTGATGGTAATGGCCCCGGTGGTGTGCGGGCAAAAGACGAGAGCGATGCCTTCGGCGACGCCGCTTTGCGCAATGGCATGCTCCACTTCTTTGGTGATGTTATAGAAGCCCTCTTTTTGCGTGTTCAGCACAAACTCAAACAAGTTAGCCATAGTAATTATCCCTCCGGTACGAGCATATTATAAATTACGATTACGGGTTTAGCATGCAGAGGAATTATGGGGGTATAGATGGTTGAAAACCATGGAAGTATGTTGTAAGATAAGGATGAAAGATCTACAACATAATACTAACAAAAATCCATAGATAAGGCAAATAAAAATCGCTTTTTCAGTAGAAAAAACTCGAAATTTATGATATAATAGGGCAAGCTATTAAATAATAACGAAGTTGAAGACGATGGACGAACGAAAATTAAAAGCGGATATTGCATCCCCCGCCGGCCAGAATCGGCATGAAGTATATGTGATTATTGCTGCCTTGATCTTGGGGGCGGTGCTGGTTATTTATTTAGCCTTTTCTGCCCCATCGTTGCAGCCGGCAGTTATCCATTATGTGCCGGAGGAGTCCGCCGCTCCCTTGCAGGGCGCTGTGGCTTCGCAAGGCAGCATTGTCGCCGGGCAGCCGGATCCGTCGGAGGTTTCGGGCCGATCCGATACCGATGAAACGGAGACGCCCGAAGTGGAAGTGCAATTTCCTATTAATATCAATACGGCTACCAAGGAAGAACTGATGGCGGTACCTGGTATTGGGGCAGTAAAAGCCCAAGCCATTTTGGATTATCGCCAGGAAATTGGTACCTTTTATGGGGTAGATGATCTCATCAACATTCGAGGGTTTGGCGAGAAGACGATTGAGAATATGCGGGCATATATTTGTAGCGAATGAGTTTAAGAGGAATGTTGGCATGAAAAAGAGATTAACGGTTTTGGTCGCTGTGATTTGTTTGTTTCTGGTTTTGGTGCTGGTGGACTCTTTCCCGGCGCCTATGATAAAATCCGGAGAAAACTTTTTTGCCCCCACTGCACCAGTGAATCTTTCGAATGTACTTTTATTATCACCCGGCGCTACGGCGAAGCAGACAACAACCATGCAATCTGGCAGCAAGACGGAAACCTATCAAGATGTTTTGCTGGAGGCTCGTTATCCGGTAACCCACCACAAAGGCGTCAATCTGGATATTGAAGCCTTTGTCAACGGTGAAATGGATCAGATTAAAACCGGCTGCGATGAAAAGTCCAAGCGGTGCGCCGATCTCAGCTCCGTTAGAATCACTTACGCTTTATCCTACTATGCGCAGGATATCCTCAGTGTGCAGTATACGATTAATAAGAACTTTGAGGATCATGACAGGAACCGGACCAAGGTGATCAACCAGGTCTACAATTTAAAAACCGGTGGCAAATATGCGCTTTCTGACCTCTTTGCAGAGGATACCCAATATATGGATAAATTATCGGAACTGCTCAGACAATATCTGGCGGAGCAAGACGGTATCGATATGCAAGAGAGCAGCGACTTGATGTTGCCGCGCAAATGCTGTTTTAATAACTTCGCCCTGAAGGAGGATCAACTAGTTTTCAACTTGGCGCCCGCCATGATGCCCAAGTATAACACACGTGCCTTGCCGGTGGCAATTCCGCTAAAAGAATTGGAGGGTTTCTTTAAGTTGGGAACGCCTTCAATTCCAACGCCGGAGCCGGAGTCCGTGGCGCCGCCGAAGACCGAAACGCCCAAGCAGGAGCAGCCAAAAGCAGAGACGCCTGCCCCTCCAGCGACGACCCCCTCCCCGTTGCCGGCGCTGCCGGAGAATGACGGAACGGTGAAGTATGTGGCGCTCACCTTTGATGATGGTCCGGGACAGTTTACAGCGGAATTATTAGACGGACTCAAGCAACGCGGGGTTTTGGCAACCTTTTTTGTGCTGGGCTGTCAGGTGGAAAAGTATGGGGATGTTTTGAAAAGAGCGGCGGAGGAAGGTCACCAAATTGCCAATCATACGTATGACCACAAGTATCTGACCAAGCTTTCTCTGGAGCAGGCACAAACTGAAATTGATTCCACGAATACGCTGATTGAACAGGCGACGGGTGTTGTCCCACGCTATATTCGTCCGCCGGGAGGATACCAAAACGAGGCGGTACGCCAGTGTTTTTCACAGCCCTTCATTATGTGGTCGGTGGATACCAACGACTGGAAGTATAAGGATGCCGAGAGGCATGCCAATTACATAGCCAGTACAGCCGTAGACGGCGATATTATTCTAATGCATGATATTTACTCTACCAGCGTACAGGGGGCCCTCAAGGCGATTGATCTCATGCAAGCGAGGGGCTATGTATTTGTGACCGTAGATGAACTGTTCCGCATCAAGGGGAAGACTACGGAAGCGGGCTATGCCTACAGTTCGGCCAAGTAAAGGGAAAAATATTATAAATCAAGGACCGGAGATACTGACAAGATCTCCGGTCCTTTTGCGCTTGGATGGAAATTCTATTCCCTTTGGAAAATAAGGGAAGGAAAAATTTCAGCAGCAGACTGTGCCATCGGCGCGCCGCAAAGATAATCCAATTGCTTCGGCTTTCGGTGTGTCGAGGACGCAATCGGGGACGGATAACCGCAGTGTTCTTACAATGCGGCGGCTTCTGTTTTGGCCTGCACCTTAGCTTTTTGCCTGCGGGTAGATAAATCAAACACCACGGCGAGCACCAAGATAATGCCGCGAATGACATATTGGAAGGACTCGCCCGTGCCCATCAGCTTCATGCCATTGATGAGCGAGGCCATAACCAGGGCGCCAATAATGGAATTGGTGACTTTACCGACGCCGCCGCCTGCCGAAACGCCGCCCACGTAGGCGGCAGCAATCGCATCCAGTTCAAAGCCATTGCCCGCGGTGGTGGTGGCGGAATGCAGCCGAGCGGCGTACAGGACGCCGGACAACGCGGCCATTGTACTCATGGCGACAAAAACAAATACGGTAACCTTTTTGACACTGACACCCGAAAGCTCGGCGGCTTCGCCGTTGCCGCCAATGCCATAGATGTGACGGCCGAGCGTTGTCTTGGTCATGATAAAATGGAATATGAAGACCACGCCGCCCACCACGACAACGGGCCAGGGAATGCCGTTATGGCCGGCCAGCACGATAACGATGACTAAAATGATGGCTGAAACAGCGGCCAGTTTTAATAGAAAGATGGACATTTTCGGCACTTCAAACTCATATCGGATTTTATCGGAGCGCGCTTTAAATTGGAAAATGATATATAACGCAATGCCCAGGATGCCGATGATCAGTGTTAAAACATGAAATTTTCCCCCGAAAATATCCGGTATGTAGCCATCACCGATGGCGACAAAGTCCCGGTTGGGAATGATGATGGAGCCGGTACCCTCCGTGGCGATCTGTAGCAGGCCGTGGAAAGCCAGCATACCCGCCAGGGTGACCACAAAGGCAGGAACTCCCACTTTGGCGACCAGCAATCCGTTCATGAGGCCAATTGCGGCGCCGATCAGTAAAATGATGACGATAGCGAACCAGGTGTTAACGCCAGACTTTGTCATCAAAAGCGCTGCAATGGCTCCCAAGAAGCCGGCGATATAGCCAACGGATAAATCGATGTGCTTAATAATAATCACAAGCGTCATGCCAACGGCTAGGACTGCGATATATGCACACTGTTTGAGTAAGTTGGAAATATTCTCCGGAGTAATAAAAGTGCCCGAGGTAAAAATCGCAAACAAAATAATGATAACGCCCAGCGCAATGTACATGCCATATTCACGAATATTTTTCATATCTTCATCTCCTATGCAGTTGCCATTTCCATAATTCGTTCTTCGGTAGCTTCATCGGAGGAAACCTCGCCCGTAATCCTACCTTCCGAAACGACATAGATCCTATCGCTCATACCGATTACCTCAAGCAGTTCAGAGGAAATCATGATAATGCTCATTCCCTGGGTAACCAATTCATTCATTAAATTATAGATTTCAAATTTTGCTCCCACGTCAATCCCACGTGTCGGTTCATCCAGAATCAAAATTTTCGGCTCGGCAAACATCCATTTTGCTACAGATACCTTTTGCTGGTTGCCGCCCGAAAGATTGCCCACAGTTTGCTCAATGGAAGGTGCTTTGATGCCCAATTCCCGGAACAGCTTGTTGGCGGCATGAACTTCTTCGTTTTGATTGATCACACTGTATTTGGCCAAGCTTTTTAGATTGGCCAAAGTAATGTTGCTTTTGATATCCTGGATCAAAATGAGGCCGTTCAATTTGCGGTCCTCCGTTACATAGGCAATCCCGGATTCGATGGCATCGGCAGGGGATTTCAAGGAGATTTTTTGCCCAGATACATACAACTCTCCGCTGGTCTGATAGCCGGTTGTGTTGCCAAAAACCGAAAGCGCCAATTCAGTCCGGCCGGCGCCCATCAAACCTGCAATGCCGACAATTTCGCCCTTTTTCACGTGCATATTGATGCCGGATAAAATTTGCCGACCTTTCACGGGGTCGAAGGCGCTCCAGTTTTGCAGGGCGAAACAAATCTCGTCAGAAGCTTTGGCTTCACGTTTGGGATAGATGTTTTCAATCTCCCTGCCCACCATAAATTTTATGAGTTCCGTTTCCGTGACGGCACGTTCGGCGGCGTTAAGAGATGTGATGGTTTTTCCATCCCGCAGCACGGTGATGGTGTCGGCTATGGAGATCACTTCCTTGAGCTTGTGCGAAATCATAATACAGGTAACGCCCTGTTCTTTGAGCTGTTTGATCAGCAATAAAAGATTCTGGCTGTCGTTTTCACTCAGAGCAGCCGTCGGCTCATCCAGAATAAGGAGCTTTACATCTTTACTCAAAGCTTTGGCGATTTCAATCAGCTGCTGCACACCAACGCCGAACTCCTTGACTTTGGTCTCCGGGTTGATGTCCAGCTTGACTTTTTTGAGCACTTGACTGGCCCGGACGATGGTTTCGTTCCAGTTGATGGTTAACCCTTTTTTGATTTCATGCCCCAAAAAAATATTTTCATAAACACTCATTTCCGGGATCAGCGCCAATTCCTGATAAATAATGGCAATGCCAACCTTTTCACTGTCGGCAATATTGGAAAAGCGCTGTTCCTGTTCCTGATAGACAATCCGTCCAGTATAAGAGTGATGGGGATAGACACCGGACAAAACCTTCATCAGCGTGGATTTTCCGGCGCCGTTTTCTCCCACCAGACAGTGGATCTCACCCTTCTTTACCTTGAAAGAGACCTGATCCAGCGCTTTAACACCCGGAAAAGTTTTGGTTATCGTGTCCATTTCAAGAATATAGTTTCCCATATTTCAAAATCCCTTTCTGTGCGGTGATCAGAGATTAGTGCAAATACGCCTCTACCCGCGGTTTACCACAACGGCCATCGAAAATTTCGGAGGGCTGTTATGGGGAAAATGCTTAAGATACCAATTTAGGGCGGAAATACTTTTCCGCCCTAAAGAGAATGGCATCAAAAACCGCGATTAGCTGAGATTTTGGAAGTCACCGGCAGTATAATATCCGGAGTCAATCAAAGCAGTTTTGACATTGTCCTTATCCACCGAGACAATTGGAGTTTGTTTAGAGGGAACGTCGATTTTTCCATTGTTGTAAGAGGCGGGTGCGTCGGGCGTTTCACCCTTCAGCAGCGCAATAGCCATGTTCATGGCATCTGTGGCCAGCACGCGGGTGTCTTTAAACACCGTCATGGATTGTTGGCCATCAATAATGTACTGCACAGAGGGTTTTTCCGCATCTTGGCCGGTGATGATGTAGCTGGTAACCGCGGGGTCCGCCCCGAAGGTGTCCGCAATGGCGCGGGCGGTTCCATCGTTGGGAGCCAGGATGAAGACATTGCCCTTATCTGCGGCGGCGGCATTGGCAAGATGCGCTTCCGCTAAGCCTTTAGCGGTGTTGAAATCCCAGGCAGTGGTGATCTGGCCAATAATTTTGGATTGTTCATCACGGGTTAGTTCGGCCTTGGTTTGTAAGGTGACGGCCTCGCTGGAGTTCACAATTCGGAAGGTTCCGTCAGCCACCTTGGGCTGCAAGACACTCCAAGCGCCTTCAAAGAAGAGGAAGGCATTATTGTCCGAAGCGCCTCCGGCATACAGATATAAGGGGTTGCCTTTTCCGGAAGTGTGATCCACCAAATACTGGGCCTGCTCTTTGCCAACGGAGATACTGTCAAAAGTGACGTAGTAGTCCACCGCCTCCGTGCCCGTGATCAGGCGGTCATAAGAGATGACTTTCACGCCTTTATCCCGAGCTGCATCGGCTGCAGCAGCTGCGCCGGCAGCGTCCTGCGGGCAGATGATAAGTACTTTGATGCCCTTGGCAAGCAAGTTTTCCACGTTCGATTTTTCCACGTCTGTTTTGCCTTGGCTGAACAGGATTTCCACATTGTAATCCGAGCCGATGACCTCTTTGAATTTGGCTTCATCCTGCAGCCAGCGGGGTTCGTCTTTGGTCGGCAGGACAATGCCCACATCCACGTTTTTGCTGGAGCAGCCCGTCATACCAAAGGCCATAAGGGAAACTAAGGCGAAGACCAGTAGTAGTGCGATACTTTTTTTCATCTGAATTCCTCCTTATATTTATTGGATGGATTTTCCTTCCATGCACAAATTATAACATATATTTGCATCATTCGCAATAGTTTTTATCTATTTGCACGGTATTCTAGAAGAGAGAAAAGGATATACAGTATAGAATATGCAAGAGGGCCTTTAAAAAGGCTCCTTTCTGCAGGAATATTTCCATGCAGATACCATGGTGTTTTCATTTTAGAGGCAGTTGTGTTATAATAAACGCAAGAAAAATAAAGAAGGGTTGGGAATCAAATGGGCATTATTCGTGCAGCAACAGCGGCCATTGGCGGCGGTCTTGCCGAGCAGTGGCTTGAGGTCATTGAAGCGGACGGTATGGGCGATACAGTTGTGATGGCGCCCGGTGTTAAGGTGCGTCCGAACGACAAACGCAATCAGAATAAAAAGGGAACAGACGATCTGATTACCGACGGATCTACCATTATGGTCTCCCCCAACCAATTTATGTTGCTGACCGATGGGGGAAAAGTGGTTGACTTTTCGGCGGAGGCCGGCTACTACACGGTAAAAAATGACAACACGCCCTCTCTCTTCAACGGTAATTTTGGCGATGCGGTTCGCAATACCTTCCAGCGCGTAAAATATGGCGGTGTAACCCCCTTTAAACAGCGGGTGTATTATATCAACACCCAGGAGATAAAAAACATACCCTTTGGAACGCCCAATCCCATCAATTATTTTGACAATTTCTACAATGCCGAATTGTACCTGCGAGCGCACGGCTATTTTTCTATCAAGATAGTGGATCCGCTTTTGTTTTTTACGGAAGTAGTTGCCCGCAACGCGGAGCACGTGGATATCAACGATATTAACCAGCTCTATATGGCAGAATTTTTGTCGGCGCTGCAGTCCTCAATCAACCAGATGTCGGTGGATGGCATCCGAATTTCGCATGTGACCTCCAAGACACAGGAGCTCGCCAAGTATATGGCAGACACCCTGGACGAGGATTGGGTGGGCCGCCGAGGTATGCGTATTGAGTCGGTGGGTATCGCCAGCCTTGGCTATGACGAGGAATCCAAGAAGCTGATCAATATCCGAAATCAAGGCGCCATGCTTTCGGATGCCTCCGTGCGGGAGGGTTATGTGCAGGGCAGCGTGGCCCGGGGTGTGGAAGCAGCCGGTTCCAATGCGGCCGGCTCCATGCAGGGCTTTATGGGAGTTGGCCTCGGGATGCAGGCGGGCGGCAACTTTATGGCCGGAGCCAGCCAGAGCAATCAGGAGCAGATGAGACGTGAGGAAGCACAGCGGCCAAAACAAGCCGCTCCGGCGCCTTCCGCCGATAGCTGGACGTGCGGCAACTGCGGCAGTACGGTATCTGGCAACTTCTGTTCTTCTTGCGGCAACGCCCGACCTAAGGCGCAGTTCTGCCCGGAGTGCGGCAGCAAAGTAGAGGGCGGTAAATTCTGCTCATCCTGTGGCTGTAAGCTGTAATCGCAGCATTGCTTGATCTGATTTGAAGCAAAGGAGGCACACGCATGAAAGTCGTCAGTTATAAATGCCCCCAATGTATGGCGCCGATGGAGTTTGATATCGGAGGCCAAATGTGGCACTGTAAGTTTTGCGGCAACTTGGTGAGTCAGCAGGAGATGGATAAGATTGAGGCGCAGACGGGCAGTGAAGAGGTTGAAAAAGAGTATATTGAAAAGCAGCCGGGTCAGGCTTATGGCAGTGATGCCGTGGCCTACGTATGCCCGAGCTGCGGCGGGCAAATCATTACCGATGCGGTGACGGCCGCTACGTTCTGCGTCTATTGCCATAATCCGACGGTTATCGCCTCGCACCTGGAGAACGAGCATCAGCCCGAATATATTTTGCCTTTTAAAGTGAAAAGAGAAGAGGCCGCCAATGCGATGCTAAAATTATGCAAACGCAAGCCTTTATTGCCCCGGGATTTTTTGGCCTTTGCCAAAAAAGGCGAGGTTGGGGGCCTGTATGTGCCATTTTGGCTGTATGATTTTGATATGCAAGGTCAAATGTCCGCCTGGGGCAAGCAAATACAGACCTGGAGCGATTCCCATTATAACTATACAAAAACTGATATCTACGCGGTTGAGCGGGCAGGGGAGGCCTCCTTCTCACAAATCCCGGCGGATGGTTCCAAACGCATGGATGACCAGCTCATGGATGCGCTGGAGCCCTTTGACTACAGCCAGATGGTGCGTTTTTCCATGCCATATTTGTCGGGCCATTTTGCGGAAAGCTTTGATGTCAACGCGGAGCAGTGCTTTCAGCGGGCGGACGCCCGGGCACAGTCGGCACTGCAATCCATGATGCGCACCACCATGCAATACACCAGCGTGGATGTAACCCATTTTCAACCCACCTATAAAAAGCAAAGTCATAAAAATGTAATGTTGCCTGTGTGGACGCTGAGCGTTACCTATAAGGGAAACCCCATGAGTTATGCAATGAACGGTCAATCCGCCAAGATGGTGGGCAAGTTGCCCATCAGTAAGGGCAGGGTATTTGTGTGGCTGGGAGCGCTGAGCGCTGCCACTGCGCTTGTGAGCTTTTTGATCATGACACTGTTGCATCTAGGAGGGGCCATATGAAACGGATAAGAGTATTGGCGGCGTTTCTGATGACGGCGCTGCTTTTATTGAGCGTGACCTTTTGCGCCTCTGCGGCGGTGGATACCCATGCGAAGGTCTATGATGATGCCGGACTCTTTACGGGTACGGAACAGGAAGACCTGATGGTAAGAGCCCAAGCAATGGCGGACCGCTTTCAAGTGGATGTGGTCATCGTGACCACCGAGGATACAAACGGCTCCAGCACCATGGAATATGCCGATGATTTTTATGATTATAATGGCTTTGGTTTGGATGCGGAACATTCGGGGCTCCTGCTGCTGATTGATATGCAGCATCGGGAGTATTGGATTTCTACAACCGGAAAGGCCATTAAGACTTTTACGGATGCGCGGCTGAATACCATCATTGCGGATATGGAAAGCGATATGCGTATGGGCAATTATGCGGCGGCGGCGCATATCTTCCTGCAACGGGTACAGTCCCGGCTCTTTCCCTATCCCCGTTATATCGGCATTTCCATACCCATTGGCTTAGGGGTGGGGCTCCTTATCCTGCTGTTCATGATTTTGGCGCACAACCGCAAAATGAAAGCGTTGGATGCCGGTGCCTATGCCAAGCAGCCTTTCCAACTGACCCATCAGCTCGATACTTTCCATTCGACCCATACCACCCGTACCCGCAGATCGGAGGATAGCAGCAGTGGCGGAGGGGGGTCCTCTACCCATTCCTCCTCCAGCGGCACCTCACACGGGGGGGCCGGCGGTTCCTTCTAGTAAAAATTGATTCAAGGAGTCGAATAAATGCGCGTAAAAGATCACAATCAAACCAGCCGCAGGTTTCTTTGCAAAAACAACGAATTGGACAGCATTCGGCAGTTTTTGGAGCAGATGGCCTTGGAAGGCTGGGTGCTCGACCATAAACAGGGGGTGCATTATCACTTTTGGAAATGTGAGCCGCAAAGGATTCGGTATACCGTCGAAATCACAGCAGAAAAGTTTGGCGGTTATCAATTCCGGAATGCAACCCACGAGTCGTATCTGGGTGCGGCGCTTAATTTAGGCTGGCATTTTGTCTGTGTGGAGGGGCGGATGCAGATTTTTAACACGCTCGATGAACAGGCGCCCCCTATTGAACCGGATCCCGCTCAAAAGCTGCGGCAAATCCACAAAATGATGTGGAGGGAGGTTTTGTGGGGGTGGATTTGTTGTCCATTAGTCTTTTTGGTGTTTTTCTTATTTGTATCGACTTTTAATGTAACAAAGATGCTGAGCAGTTCCTTTTTCTTCTTGGAACTGCTTATAGGTATGCCGCTAGCATTGTCCTGTTGTTATCAGTTGCTGGCTTATTGGATCTGGTATCGCCGGGCCACGCGTCAGGTGGAGTCGGGGCACGGTTTTTCAGATTACAATTCTTTTCTAATAAAATGGCCGGTGGCTCTGTTGGCAATTGTGGATATTTTATGGCTGGGCGGCTGGGTTTATTTTAGTCTGATACCGGAGGCCAATGTGAGAATCTTGCTTTTGATCCTTCTGGGGACAGGCATTGCCTTTGCAGGCCTTACCGCTTTAGTCAAGTGGGTGATGCGGCGTACCCAGTTTTCGGCTCCGGATTGGCGCCTCTGGGTGTCTGCCGGCAACACGGGCAGACTCTTGTGTTACATATGCATGATGATCGTTATCTGGTTCGGGGTGAATGCGGCAGAGGGACTCAAGGGTGCACAGGAGGTTACCTACCGGCAAGGGGAGACGACGGTGACGGAAACGATTTATCACGACAAGCTGCCTCTGTCGATGGCGGATTTGGGGATGACCACCGATTCGAGCTATTCTTCCGAGAAGATACAGGGCGAACATTTTATCATTTGGCAGGATCATTATTCCGAGCGGCCACCTTATGGAGATGAAGTGAGCCCTTATATGGCATACACAATTTATCAAACCAAACTGCATTGGGCTTATAATCTGCTTCTCAACGAAAAAGTGCATAATGTCGAATTCTTTGGGGATTACAGAGAAGTTGACCCGAAAGACTTCGGCGCAGAAAAAGCATACCGCAGTGATGACGGCATGGGAAGTAGGTACTATATTTTATATCGGGATCGAATTGTGGACTTGCGGATCAGCTTCACTTTAGATAAACAACAAATGCAGGTTGTTGGAAAGAAGCTTAGGGGATCATAATAAAAGCAACAGAAAGGTGGCAAAAGGATGAATATTTGGCATGACATCGCGGCAGACCGGATCAGCAAGGATGTATTCGTTTCGGTGGTGGAGATTTCCAAGGGAAGCAAAAATAAATATGAGCTTGACAAGGATACGGGGATGCTCAAACTGGACCGAATTCTGTTCACTTCCACGCATTATCCCGCAAACTATGGCTTTATTCCGCTGACATACGCCGAGGATAATGACCCTTTGGATGTGCTCATTCTCTCTTCGGAGAGCATTACACCCATGACACTGGTGGAAAGCAGACCCATCGGCGTGCTCAAGATGATTGATTCGGGCGATGTGGACGAGAAGATCATTGCCGTGTGCACGGATGATCCCTTCTATGATTCTTACAACGACGTAGGGGATCTTCCCGCCCATATTTTTGAAGAAATCAGCCATTTTTATGCGGTGTACAAGATGCTTGAACACAAGGAAACGGTGGTAAAAGAGGTTCTGGGCAGCCAGGAAGCGAAGCGGAGTATTGAGCGGAGCATAAAGGCGTATCAGGAGAAATTTGGGAGGTAGAGCAATACCAAAAAGGGGCTGTCGCAAAACGGTTCGATGCAAAAAATGGACAAAACAAGTAGGGGCTGATGCTAACATCAGTCCGAAATTCAGCAAATTTTGCCGTTTTTCGGGTCGATGAAGGCATCAGCCCCTACCATTTATTTCATTTATTTGTGCATTTTGCGATCGAAAATTCGTTTCGCAACAGCCCCTTAGTATATCGGGTGAAGGGGGTTAGATTCTGGCCACGCCCGAATCCCGCGCGGCCTGCGCAACTGCTTTTGCGACCACGGCGGCGACTTGTTTATCAAAGGGGGAGGGGATGATGTAATCCGGCGTGAGCTGCTCCTCCGTAATCAGGGAAGCAATGGCCTTGGCAGCCGCAATTTTCATATCATCATTGATGTCGGAGGCCCGCACATCCAAGGCTCCGCGGAAGATGCCGGGGAAGGCTAACACGTTGTTGATTTGGTTGGCAAAATCCGAGCGGCCGGTACCGACCACCTTGGCGCCCGCAGCCAGTGCTAAATCAGGCATAATTTCGGGCGTGGGGTTGGACATGGCGAAGATAATGGGATCACAGTTCATGGACTTCACCATCTCCGGGGTGACGCAATTGGGAGCGGACAGGCCGATAAAGACATCGGCGCCCACGAGCACATCCTGTAAAGAGCCACTCTTTTTTTGCAGGTTGGAGATTTTAGCCATCTCTGCCTTTTCGTCGTTAAGGCCGTCGCGGCCTGTATAAATGGCACCGCTGCGGTCACACAGAATCACTTTTTTGAGCCCCATGCTCATCAGCAAGCGGGTTACGGCAATGCCCGCGGCACCGGAACCGTTCACCACAACCTCGATATCCTGAATATCTTTTTTGGCCAATTTCAGCGCATTGAGCATGGCCGCTACGGTTACTACGGCAGTGCCGTGCTGATCGTCATGGAAGATGGGAATATCACAGATTTCCTTGAGGCGGCGCTCGATTTCGAAGCAGCGCGGCGCGGAAATATCCTCCAGATTAATGCCGCCGAAGCTGCCTGCCAGCAAGGCGACAGTATTGACAATTTGATCTACATCCTTGGAACGAATACAGAGGGGGAAAGCATCCACATCGCCAAAGCTTTTGAAAAGGACACATTTGCCCTCCATCACGGGCATACCGGCCTCGGGGCCGATATCGCCAAGACCCAGTACGGCGGTTCCGTCGGTGACAACCGCGACCATATTGGCGCGGCGGGTATATTTATAGGAAAGATCCACATCTTTTTCAATGGCGAGGCAGGGTTCGGCAACGCCAGGCGTATAGGCAACGGAGAGATCCTCTTTCGTGTTCAGGGGCGCCCGGCTGATAACCTCAAGCTTGCCCTGCCAGGCTTCGTGCATTTGCAAGGCCTTTTCCTTCATATCCATAGATTTGTATGTCCTTTCTGATTGGTCTGTATTTGGGCTATGCTTTATCCTGTCCGGATTTTTTAATAAAAATCCGGACAGGATCAGTGAATGCAGGTAAGCGGGTTAGACTAAGACGCCCAATTCTTTCAGCGTTTCCTTGAGTTTATGGCCAGAGTTCAGGAGCGCATTCAGCTCCGTATCATGCAGTGTTATGGGCATAACGCGGTCCGCGCCCTGAGCGGAAACGCGGGTGGGAATGCTCAATGCAACGTTCTCAATCCCGAAGGTACCCCGCATCACAGTGCTGACAGGTAAGATAGAATTGCGGTCATTGATGACGGATTCAACAATTTTACACACGGCCATAGCGATGGCATAATGGGTGGCGCCCTTCTTCTGAATGACCTGCGCGCCGGCTGTGCGTACCTCATTTTCGATGGCCTGTTCGTCCATGTCAATATGATAGATCTCACAGTAGCGTTTGTAGGCCATGCCCGCTACACCCACCGTACTCCACAGCGGGATTTGGCTGTCGCCGTGTTCGCCGATAATATAACCGCGCACATTGGTAACGTCCACGTGGAAATGCTGCCCCAATATGTACTTGAAGCGGTAGGTATCCAATACCGTGCCTGTGCCAAAGACGTGGCTCTGGGGCAGGCCGCTGTGCTTTTGAATGGTATAGGTCAGAATATCCACAGGATTGGAGACCACCAAAATCACACCGCCGTTATAGTGTTTCATGATATTCTGAATGACATCGTCTGTAATCGCAATATTCTTCTTGGCCAAGTCCAAACGGGTCTCCCCGGGTTTACGGTTCACACCCGCGGTAATGATAATAATATCGCTGTCCTTCACTTCGGAATAATCGCCGGCATAAATATCCATTTGTCCCAAAAACGGCAAGCCGTGATTGATATCCATGGCCTCGCCTTCGGCTTTTTCTTTATTCACATCGATCATAACCAGCTTGGAAACCGAGGAATTCATGGCAAGCGTAAGGGCGATTGACGAGCCGACAAAACCTGCGCCGATGATGGCAGCTTTGGTTGTAGAATTGTTCACGAATCCTTACTCCTTAAAATATCAAAAATATAAGAGATAAATTGATTCACAATTTATCCCAATATATTATATCATATAAAATTATAAAGGACAAGCATTTGTTTTTGATAAATTAATGTTGCGAAACAGTTATTGTTGCAGTTCTGCAATATTTTCCGCTTCCGGAGGTAAGGTAGGAGATTCCTCGCACAGGGTTTTAAGACGGTAAGAAAGGGTCATGAGGGAATCTGCCAGATGTACGTTTTCAACCGTGATATGTGGATATTGGTGTGCAAAATCGTAGTGTGTAAAATTCCAAAAGCCCTGAATGCCCAACCCCACAAGCTGCTTAACCGTTTCCTGGGCCTGTTCCTGTGGAATGCAGAGCAGGCACGCTTTGGGAAGCTGCTCCCGGCAAAAATCATCCAGCCCGCTGATGTGCCGAACGGGGAGTCCCCGTACGAGCTGTCCGGACATGGCCTCGTTGCGGTCAAAAATCCCCACCAACTGGAAGCCGCGCATTTCAAATTCCATATGGAAGGCGATGGCGCGCCCCAGATTGCCGGCGCCGATCAAAATGGTTTTAACGTGGTTCTCCACGCCCAATATGGAACCGATCTCATGGTAAAGCTGGGCGACGTTATAGCCGTAGCCCTGTTGGCCAAATCCCCCGAAGCAGTTAAAGTCCTGGCGGATTTGCGAGGCGGTCAGCAGCATGCGCTGTGCCAGTTCCCGGGAAGAGATGCGGGATATGCCGTGCTTTTGCAGTTCGCCCAAAAAGCGGTAATAGCGGGGAAGGCGTTTAATCACCGAGAGGGATATTTTGTCACGTTTGAGCATACATATTCACCCATCTTCTTATACTCAATAAACTTTGAAACCATCCGATGATGGTTTCAAAGAGCACGGCAATTTGCCGTGCCATCACCGCTGAAAGCGGAATGTTTACACCATTCATGCGCCCGGCGAACCTCCCCCGCCGCTCTGCGGCAGGGAAATTCATTTGCCGGAGGAATCGTGTAAACACTAATTCTTTTGCAGGGTTTCCAGCACATAGTCTCCGAATTCGGCGCAGGTGCAGCCTGTATCACGGCCGGTAATTTGCAGGCGTTTTTCCTCGTACATGCAGATGTCCAGCGCCTTCTCCAACCGGTCCGCCTGCCCTTGGAATCCAATGTGGGAGAGCAGCAGGACGCTTGCACGCAGCATGGAGCACGGGTCGGCATAAGGGCCGCGGCCTTCCTGCATCATGCGGGGCGCCGATCCATGGATGGCTTCGAACATAGCATATTGCTTGCCGATATTGGCGCTGCCGGCAGTACCGACGCCGCCCTGGAACTCGGCGGCTTCGTCGGTGATGATGTCGCCGTAGAGGTTGGGCAGGATAAAGACGCGGAAATCACGGCGCCGTTTTTCGTCAATGAGCTTGGCGGTGGTGATGTCGATATACCAATCGTCGGTCTGAATCTCGGGATATTCTTCGCCGATGGCTTGACAGATTTTCAGGAATTTGCCATCGGTGGTCTTGATGACGTTGGCCTTTGTGATAATGGAAACACGCTCTTTTTGGTTGTTGCGCGCATACTCATAGGCGAGCCGTGCGATGCGCTCGACGCCCTGCGTGGTGGTGACGGTGAAATCGATGGCAAGATCATCTGTAATGTGAACGCCCTGCGAACCCAAGGTATAAGCGCCCTCGGTGTTTTCGCGGAAGAAGGTCCAGTCAATACCCTGCTCGGGTACCTTGACAGGCCGCACATTGGCGAAAAGATCCAGCTCCTTGCGCATGGCCACATTGGCGCTCTCAATATTGGGCCAGGGATCGCCCGCACGGGGGGTGGTAGTGGGGCCCTTTAAGATAACGTGGCACTTTTTAAGTTCGGCCAGCACGTCCTCTGGAATGGCCTTGTTGACGGCGGCCCGGTTTTCGATGGTGAGGCCGTCGATATCCCGAAAGACCACTTTGCCGGCGGCCACTTCCGCCTGCAACAGTTGAGCCAGTACACGGGCAGCTTCTTTTGTAATGATGGGGCCGATACCGTCCCCGCCGCATACGCCGATTACGATTTGGGGCAGGGAACTATAATCTACAAAATCCTTGTCTTGCTTCATTTTTTCAATGCGCTCGAGTTGCTGGGTAATCAGATTCGAAATGTGGTTGAGTGTATTTTGCATAAGACTCCTGTGTGCTGCCGCATGGCACGAAAAAGAAACATCCCCGGCGGCTGGAATTCGGGGTGATTAGCGGGCGTGTAAAAAATCTTGGCAAGCCTCAAAAAGGCTTGCCTCCAAAGCATCCCAAAGGGGGCTACGCCTTTTCCAATTGGCTGCGGGTATAACCCAGGAGGCCGCCACAACGCAAAATAGCTTGTTGGCGAGCAGATAACGCGCAATCCGCCGGGATTTTCACGCCTGTTCTCTCGTTGTATACCGTGATGGCTGCACCTTTTTCAAGGCTTTCCAAAATACCTTCAATGCGCAGGCTGTCGCCCTCTTGGATCTTGTCATAGTCGTCCTCGTGCTGGAAGGTGAGGGGCAAAATTCCGGCATTGATCAAATTGGCCTGATGGATGCGGGCAAAGGACTTGACCAGTACCGCTTGAATGCCCAGATAGAGAGGCACCAGCGCGGCGTGTTCACGGGAAGAGCCCTGCCCGTAGTTGGAACCACCCACAATGATGCCTTTGCCTTCCTTTTGGCAGCGCAGGGGGAATTCCTCGTCACAGCGCGTGAAGCAAAAGTTGGCAAGGTGCGGGATATTGGAACGGTAGGGCAAGAGTTTGGAACCGGCCGGCATAATATGGTCTGTGGTAATATTATCGCCCACTTTGAGCAACGCCTTGGCGGCGATTTGATCTGCCAGCGGCGCGCCTAGGGGACAGTTTTTGATGTTGGGGCCTTTATAGAGCGTGACGCTGCCGGCCTCCTCGGGCGGCGCCGGCGGGTCAATCATATTGTCGTTGATGAGGAATTGACCGGGCAGGTTTATACTAGGCGCTTCGCCCAGGGTGCGGGGATCGGTTATGTGTCCGGTAAGAGCCGAGATGGCCGCAGTTTCAGGGCTGACGAGGAATACCTGCGCGTCTGCCGTGCCTGAGCGTCCTTCAAAGTTGCGGTTGAAGGTGCGCAGGGAGACGCCGGCTGAGCGGGGCGACTGGCCCATTCCAATGCAGGGGCCGCAGGCGCTCTCCAGAATACGCGCGCCCGCATCAATCAAAATGGAGAGAGTACCGTCCTGCGCCAGCATGTTCAGAACCTGTTTGGAACCGGGCGCAATGCTCAAACTTACCTGGGGATGCACCGTTTTTCCCTTTAAGATGGCGGCAACCTTCATGAGGTCCAACAGGGAGGAATTGGTGCAGGATCCAATACATACCTGATCCACCACTGTGGCATGGAGCTCCGCCACCTTTTCAACATGATCGGGACTGTGGGGTAACGCAGCCAAGGGCTCCAGAGCGGACAGGTCAATCTCGTAGGTTTCGTCATACACAGCGTCCGGGTCCGAGCAGAGCTCTGTAAAGCTCGCTTCGCGGCCCTGCGCCTTGAGAAAAGCGCGGGTAATGCTGTCAGAGGGGAAAATGGAAGTGGTGGCGCCCAGCTCTGCGCCCATATTGGTGATGGTGGCGCGCTCGGGGACAGAAAGTGTGGCGATTCCGTTACCGCCGTATTCAATGATTTTGCCGACGCCGCCCTTGACAGAGAGCATCTGCAAAACCCGGAGGATCACATCTTTGGCACTCACCCAGGGACGCAGCTGTCCGGTCAAGTTCACTTTGACCATTTTGGGAACGGCGATATAATAGCTGCCGCCTCCCATTGCAACGGCTACATCCAGGCCGCCCGCGCCGAACGCGAGCATCCCGATCCCCCCGCCCGTGGGGGTGTGGCTATCCGAGCCGATCAGGGTTTTGCCCGGCGCGCCAAAGCGCTCCAGATGAACCTGATGACATATTCCATTGCCGGGACGGGAATAATATAAACCATATTTTTTGGCGGCGGACTGAATAAACTTATGGTCGTCCGCGTTCTCAAAACCCGATTGCAGGGTGTTGTGGTCAATATAGGCCACCGAGCATTCCGTTTGGACACGCGGTACCCCCATAGCCTCAAATTCCAGATAGGCCATGGTACCCGTGGCATCCTGTGTCAGGGTTTGGTCAATTTTGAGTCCGATTTCCTGCCCCGTCTTTAGCGCGGGGTCCCCATCCACCAGATGGGCTTTTAGTATTTTCTGTGCAATGGTATATCCCAAAAGACAAACTCCTCTCCATAACAGCGGCAAACCAGTCTTTGCCGCAATAGCAATATTGTAAACACCCTAAATTATAATCCAAGCGCCTGCCTTTGTCAATGTTATAACAAAGTCTCCCATTTCCTGTTCGAACGCTAGCAATCCTCTTCATACCGCTGCCTTTTCCGTGCAGAAGCCATGTTAACGGACGAACTTATGAAGGTGCAGATATCCCGTTTTCAGTGATGATGCAGGGCAATTTGCCGCAAAATTCCTATATTTAATTGCAGGAGCAATATATGGTTGTTATTTTGGTGAGAATTTGATATAATTCGGTGAGGTTTATGTGTGGCCCCGGCACAATAGAAACGGGGCAAGAGTATGTAGTCTGTTCAGAAGGGACGAAAGGTGACAACATGTTGGAATTCAAAGCGCCTACCATGCGGGACAAGGGGTGGGTGAAGCAGGCCTTCCAGGCTTCGCAGTACAATGGATGTGAGTATTGTTTTGGCAATGTTTATATGTGGAGTCCTGTGTATCAAACCGGGATTTTGCGCTATGAGGATTTTTTTCTCTCCAAAGGGAACTATTACCGGCCTTCCTATAGCTGCCCTGCGGGCGAGGGAGACTTCAAAGCGGTGGTCGAGCGGCTTATGCAGGATGCCAGAGAATGCGGCCATGCTTTTTCCATGCATGGTGTGACACAGCCCGCACGGGAGAAATTGGAGGCTCTTTTTCCAGATACCTTCGACTTTGTCCCCTACCGGGGCGGTTTCGATTATATTTATGCCACCGAGGATCTTACGAATCTTGCGGGGCGCAAGTATCATGGCAAGCGCAACCACATCGCCAACTTTATGCGGGATAATGCCGACTGGTGCTATGAGGATATTACCCCTGAAAATCTGAGTGAATGCTTGGATATGACCGCCGAATGGCAGCGGGCAAACAGCGAGAAGGACCAAGAGGGACTCAGTGAGGAGCTCGTGGCGGTCTTGCGTGCCTTCCGGCATTATTTTGATTTGGATTTAAAGGGCGGACTCATCCGCACCCAAGGTAAAATTGTCGCATATACCGTAGGCGAAGAGCTTAATGACGATACGTTTTGTCTGCATATAGAAAAGGCCTTTGCTTCCACGCAGGGCGCCTATCCGATGATCAACCGGGAGTTTGCGGTGCGCAATTTGTCCCGGTATCAATACATTAACCGCGAGGAAGATATGGATGTGGAAGGGCTGCGCAAGGCCAAGCTCTCCTATCATCCGGCCATTTTGCTGGAGAAGTTCCGCGCGGTATTGAAGGCGGAAGTATGACGGAACTGACCTTTGCGGATACGCGGCCTTCCGGTATAGAAGCGCAGCTCAGAACCATATGGCACCGGTGCTTTGGAGACACCGACGCCTACATGGATCTGTTTTTTACTTCGCGCTATGTGCCGCATAATGCAGCGGTGGCGCTGGAAGATAACAAGGCCGTGGCCATGCTCTTCCTCTTGCCTTGCCGGATTGCGGCGGGCGCAGCGGCAATCAAGGCCGATTATCTCTATGCCGCGGCTACCCATCCAGACTATCAGGGACGGGGCATCATGAGCAAGCTGATGGGATTTGCGGCCGAGCAGGTTCGGTTGCGTGGTAGTGCCGCCATTGCGCTGGCGCCGGCTTCGCGGAGTTTGTTTTCTTTTTATGCCAAATTGGGTTACAAAGCGGCTTTTCGGCGAAAGAAAGTCGTGTTTTCCCGTGAAGAGCTCAAAAGTATGGAAATTTCTGCTGCAAAGGAAAAAAACCTTACGGACAGGGAGCTTGCCGCTCTTCGCGACAGCTATTATGGAGCCCGAAATGGGAACTTGTTATGGGATTTGGAAGCTGTTTCTTATGCCCGGCGGGAGTGTGTGCTCACAGGGGGCAAGGCAATTGGCTTTACATCGGACTTGGCGGATGGCTATGCATTGTGCCGGGCTTTTGCCGGGGCGGTGGATGTGCTGGAACTGGGGGCAACCCCAGCCTCCTTGCCCTGCGCGGCGGCAGTCCTGCTGCGGGCCTTTCAAGCCAACACCTTTGCGTTTTATCTGCCCGCCGATTTTCAGGCAGCAGGCGACAAGACCCTGCCGCAAGATGCGGGGATGTTATTGGAAACCGGACTTGTCCCACCTCTGGAGATCGATGCGGATGCTTATCTTGGACTGACCTTAGAATAGACAACACGGCTCAGGAAAGGAGGACCTTTAGGATGATCTATGTTTTTTTAGCGGAGGGATTTGAAGAAATCGAGGCGCTGGCGACCGTGGATTTTTTGCGCCGCGCCGAGTTGCCCGTGCAGACTGTCGGCGTCACCGGTAAGGCGGTGACGGGTTCCCATAGTATTAAGGTGGAGGCCGATCTTATGGGAGCGGAGGCCAAGATGCATGCTTCGCTGGAGATGATCGTGTTACCGGGGGGGATGCCGGGGACTTTGAACTTGGAAAAGTCTCCCCTCGTGCAGGCGTTTTTGGATTTTATGCAAAAAGAGCAACGGTATATCGCCGCCATTTGTGCCGCCCCCTCCATTTTGGGACACAAGGGGTTGTTACAGGGCAAAAAGGCAGTCTGCTTTCCCGGATTTGAAGCAGAATTGACAGGGGCCGAGGTTTTGCAGGAGCCAGTGTGCGTGGACGGCAAAATCATCACGGCACGCGGTGCGGGGGTTGCGTGCGAGTTTGCGTATGCGATTGCCGAAATTTTACAATCAAAGGATGTCGCGGAAAAGGTATGGAAATCAATGCAATTCACACGGTAAATCCCCTGGCGGAGCGAAAAGCGGATTTGCGCAAATCCATGAAAGCGCTCCGGCGCAACATAGATCCCCAACAAAAACAAAAGTGGGATCAGAGCATTACGGCACATTTGCTCGCTTGGGAGGCAGAACACCCGGCCGCTTTAATTTTATGCTATGCTTCCTGCGGCATTGAGGTAGATACGCGCCGCTTTATAGAAACCATGCTGACGCGCAAGAAACCGTTAGCGCTGCCTAAGTGCAGCGCTGACGGCCAATCCATGGGTTTCTATTTGATTCGAAGTTTGGAGGAGATAAAGCCGGGCCCTTATGGAGTTCCGGAGCCTGACGCCGCTTGTGGTGAGCTAGTCTCGAATTTTGCCAGCAGCATTTGTGTGACACCGGCGCTGGCGGTAGACCATGCCCGGTACCGCCTCGGATTTGGCGGGGGCTACTATGACGCTTTTCTGGCACAGTATCCGGGGCAACCCGTGGCGCTTTGTTATGGCGCATGCGAGTTGGAGGAACTGCCCCGGGAGCCTTGGGATCGGCCTGTGGACGCGGTGATTAGGGAAGAAGGGATCCTTCTTCCCTGAGGTCTTTCGGACAGTGGGAATTGATTGCTTTTGGAGCTATGTGTTGTGTAGACGGCTCCGGCGAAGAACAGCGTAATGTCCGGCACTACGCCGGAGCGCGGGCTACACAGAATTGAAGGGGGACATGTAAGTCAGCCATGGTTAATTGAAGCAGCAGCCCAGCAATACTATGAGAATCAAGAGTACCCACGTTGTGTTATTATTGCAATCGTTAAACATACCGTTCACCTCTCAGTTTTATTTACTACATAGTATGTGGCGCGGATGGTTTGGTGAATTAATATGTGGGTAAATTTCCAAGGTTTATCCGTTTGGATTTTGATGGCAGAAGGTGAGATGCTTGCAAGGGGAAAAGATGGTATTGATCTTGGAAAGGAATCTTGTCACTGGCTGCGTCGGGGTAGGCGCTTCGCAAAACCCGCCAGGAGTGTGGCGTAGCATTTTGGATCTGATTGTACGCCCCGTTGAAGCATTCTATGAAGCCTGATACCATGCGGTTTCTGCTGCGGGAAGCGGTCCGTTTTTATTGGATTTTGCTATATTCTAAACAAGTGAGAGGCAGCCGCAGAACGCTGTTTGATATTATGGAGGCGGCAAGCCAGCGAGAGAAGGAGGGAAGGCGCGTGATGTACCCTGTCAAACCCCTTGGATGAGAGGTGGCAGGTACCATTTCGCCCATGCTTATGCACGACGACAAGTATTTGCCGGATCAAGAGGGATCACAGCCGGAAGAGGGGCAATTTTCCCCGCAGAAGGAAGAGGCCGGTACGCAGGAGCTGCCTAAAAACGAAAACAAAACCCCTTTTATTGTTCATATGGAGGAGGAAGGGATTTCTCCACAGATTCCTCAGCGAGAAAAACGCCCTCCGGCCGGACTGCCTTCTACACCACAGGAGAGGCCTGCCCATGAGATGGCGCGAGAGAATACCGCACAAATATCCAAATCGACAAGCAAGCCTCCATACATGGCGGAAGCGGATGACCATAATCGAGAAGATAGTGAGCTTTCTCACAAAGCCAATAAATGGGGGAAGCCCAGATCTAAAAAAACAGGAACTGTAGGGTGTTTTTCCGGCATTGTGATGACAACGGTGATTGTGGTGGCGGCCATCATGCTGGCGGCTTTCATGGTGTCGTGTTTAACAGATTTGCTGGGTTTTATGAAAAGCGATGAGTCCGTGGAAGTGACGGTACCCGAGCAAACCGACACCAGTGAAATGGCGGAAATTCTGCATGAGGAAGGTTTGATTAACCAGCCCATTTTTTTCAAACTCTTTACAAAGGTGATGAAAAAGAAGGATAACTATCCGGCGGGGACTTATTCCCTCAAGGGGACCATGGGATATGAGGGAATGATCAAGGAGATTCAGGAGTCAAAAGAAGAGCGGGAAACGGTGAAGCTCACATTCCCGGAAGGATGGACGCTCAATCAAATCGCGGACTATCTGGAACGGGCGGAAGTGTGCAGCCGGGTGGCTTTTCTCCGCGAATTGCAAAAGAGCAATTTTTCCGGAAAATATCCTTTGGTTAATGGATGCCCCACCAGTGAGAACCGCTTCTACCGTTTGGAAGGATACATGTTCCCGGATACGTATAATTTCTATATCGGCGACACACCCGAGGAGGTTATTAAGCGGTTTTTAGATAATCTGGAAACGCAAATCACGCCGGAGATGCGTAAACAGGCCGATGCAATCGGTATGTCTATGGACGAAGTGTTGACGCTGGCGTCGATTGTGCAAAAAGAGGCAAGTGATAACGAAAACATGCCAAAGGTAGCCTCTGTATTCTGCAACCGTTTAAACAATCCCGGAGATTTCCCCAATCTGCAGTCAGACGTTACCATCAATTATGTCAATGACGACATTATCCCCAATCTGACGGAGAACACCGCCCGTTATAACGCTTATTACAACACCTATGTCTGCAAGGGTCTGCCGTCCGGCGCAGTCTGTTCGCCTGGCTTGGCCGCCATCAATGCGGTGCTTTATCCCGCAGACACAAACTATTACTACTTTGTGACGGATTCCAAGGGGAGATATTACTATGCTGTCACTTTCGACGAGCATAAGGAGAATATCCGCATGGCCAACGAAGTAGATTCTGTGGCGGGCGGCGTGGATACGGATCAATAAAGGAGAAGAGTGAAGATGCACAGACCCGAATTGTTGGCACCCGCAGGGGATTTGGAGCGGCTACGGGCAGCGGTGGATTACGGCGCCGATGCCGTGTATATAGCGGGCAAAGCATTCGGGATGCGCACTTCGCCCTCCAATTTTACACAGGATGACATGCGTGCAGGCATCGACTATGCCCGCACGCGCGGCGTCAAGGTCTATGTGGCTTGCAACATCCTGCCCCGTAACGAAGACTTGGCAGCGTTGCCCTCCTTTGTGGAAACCTGCCGGGAGCTTTCCGTGGACGCCCTGATCGTATCCGATTTGGGCGTTTTGCAGTCAGTTCGTCAACAGGCGCCGGAACTGGAGGTGCATATTTCCACGCAAGCCGGAATTGTGAATTATGCGGCCGCGCAAGCCTATTATTCGCTGGGGGCAACCCGCGTGGTTCTGGCGCGGGAGCTGAGCTTACAGGAGATTGCCGACATTCGTGCCAATACTTCGGAGGCGTTGGAGCTCGAGTGTTTTGTGCATGGCGCGATGTGCGTCTCTTTTTCGGGCCGGTGCCTGATTTCGAGCTATCTGACCGGGCGGGATGCCAACCGGGGCGATTGCGCACAGCCCTGCCGCTGGCAATACAGCTTGGTGGAGGAAAAGCGGCCGGGACAGTATTTTCCGGTAGTAGAGGACGAGGAGGGCACTTATTTTTTCAATGCCAAGGATCTTTGTATGATCGAACACATTCCGGCGCTGCTGGCGGCGGGCGTCAATAGCCTGAAGATTGAGGGCCGGGCGAAGTCGGCCTATTATACGGCGGTGATTACCCATGCCTACCGCTGTGCCATTGATGCCTATCTCGCGGCGCCCGCTCCGGATTACCGGCCCGCGGCCTGGATGGTGGAGGAGACGGAGAAGGTCAGCCACCGGGAATATGGGACGGGTTTCTTTTTGGGTGCCCAGCCGGACAACCAGGTTTACGGTTATGGCGGCTATGTCAGAGGGTATACGGTGGCTGCCGTAGTAGAAGCTTCGGACGGTACCTACATCACCGTGACGCAGCGCAACCGGTTCTTTTTGCAGGAGGAACTGGAGGTGCTGGAGCCGCATCACCCCCCCTATTCTTTGCAGGTCACCGAAATTCTGACCGAGGAGGGGGAGGCTGTCGAGGCGGCGCCTCATCCTATGCAGAGGCTGCGTCTGCCCTGCGATCGGCATATCCCCAAAGGCGCGTTTTTACGGAAGAGGGTCAATAGCCACTGACGACGATGGTTTGACAACATCAGAGAGGAAGGTTGGCATAATGGCATTTTGTTATTATCAAACGGACCTTGGAAGACTCGCGATTGCGGAAACAGATGGCAGCATCACACACGTCTTTTTTGAAGGGGAAAGACCCTCGATGGACGCGGAGGAGATGGAAACCCCGATTCTTAAGGAGGCGGCCCGCCAGCTCCGGCAGTATCTCAGTGGAACGGTAAGCGAATTTTCCCTGCCCTTGGCGCCGGAAGGAACCGACTATATGCGCCGGGTATGGGCAGAACTGCAAAAGATTCCCTACGCTAAAACCGCAAGCTATGCTGAAATTGCAGCGGCAGTTGGCAATCCCAAAGCGGCACGGGCTGTGGGGATGGCTAATAACCGCAACCCCATTCCGATTTTCATTCCCTGCCACCGGGTAGTGGGCCGCAATGGCAACCTCATCGGTTATCGTGGAGGCTTGGCGGTCAAGGAGAAACTTTTGAATTTGGAAAAGCAACATGCCCATTTTTGAATATGGGGACAATGAAATCTCCTATTTAAAATGCCGGGATAAAAAGCTCTCCGCGGCTATTGATGCGGTGGGGCAAATTGAGCGTGCCGTGATGCCAGACCCCTTTATGGCGCTGGTGATGAGTGTGGTGAGCCAGCAAATCTCCAGCAAGGCTGCCGATACCGTTTGGAGCAGGCTTGTGGAGCGGATGGGGGCAATCACGCCCGCCGCGTTGTCCGAATGCGCCGTTGAGGCGATTCAGGGCTGCGGCCTATCGATGCGCAAAGCGGGTTACATTCAGGGCATTGCGCAGGCGGCGCATAGCGGACAGGTGGATTTTGCGGCTCTGCCGGCCTTGTCGGATCAGGCAGTGATTCGGCAGCTTTCGGCATTGCGCGGCGTTGGGGTCTGGACGGCAGAGATGCTCCTGATTTTTTCCCTGTGCCGGCCGGATGTGGTGAGCTTTGGCGATTTGGCGATACGGCGTGGCATGATGCGGCTGTATGGGCTCGAAACGCTGCCGCGCGAACAGTTTGAACGCTACTGTAGGCGCTATTCCCCCTATGGATCGGTGGCTTCCCTGTATTTATGGGAGTGGTCACAGCGGGAATAGGCTAGGGAGGACCTTTTACTAGCTGCGAATACCCGGCAGGAGTCCCCGTTGCAAGTGCCGGGGAAGAAAATATATACTCAAAACTGCGCCGCTTTTTTACGGGAAGCAGCGAATACCGGCGCAGCCGAATCAACAATCTCTCTTGTGGAAGGATAGAACAATTGCATGAAATTAGGAATTGTAGGGCTGCCCAATGTGGGCAAAAGTACGCTTTTTAATGCGATCACCAACGCGGGGGCGCAATCGGCCAATTATGCTTTTTGTACCATTGAACCCAACATGGGGGTGGTTGCCGTTCCGGATGAACGCTTGGATCGGCTGGCAGAAATGTATGCGCCTGAAAAGCGCACTCCGGCAATGATTGAATTTTTGGATATTGCGGGACTTGTAAAAGGGGCCTCGAAAGGGGAGGGCCTGGGAAATAAATTTCTCTCCCATATTCGGGAAGTGGATGCCATTGTGCATGTGGTGCGCTGCTTTGAAGATGCGGATATTCTGCATGTAGAGGGGCATGTCGATCCGTTGCGTGATATTGAAATCATCAACCTGGAATTGATTTTATCCGATATCGAGATCTTGCAGCGGCGCCTTGATAAGGACCGCAAGCTCATGAAGGGGGATAAATCCGCAGGCGAGTCGGTGGCGCTGTTTGAACGGGTGATGGCCGCGCTGGAAGAGGGAATATCTGCCCGCGCTTTGGAGTACACGGCGGAAGAGGAAGCCATCTTGCAAACGATGCCGCTGTTATCCAATAAGCCTGTGATTTATGCCTGTAATTTTTGTGAGGGTGATTTTGCAGGGGATATACAGCAAAATACCCACTTGCAGACCGTAGCGAAGTTGGCCGCGTCTGAGGACGCGGAGGTATTGCCCATTTGCGCCGAGCTGGAGGCACAGATTGCGCCCTTGGAGGCGGAGGAAAAGGCGTTGTTTTTGCAGGAGCTCCACATTGAGCAGTCAGGTCTCGACCAATTGATTCAGGCCTGCTATCACCTTTTGGGACTCATTTCTTTTTTAACGGCCGGCAAGCCGGAGGTTCGGGCCTGGACCATTACGAAAGGAACTCTCGCGCCTGCCGCAGCCGGCAAAATCCACTCGGACATCCAACGGGGCTTTATCCGAGCGGAGGTTATTGCCTTCGATACGCTGATGGAATGTGGTTCTATGGCGGTGGCCAAGGAGAAGGGCCTCATTCGCAGCGAAGGCAAGGGATATACCATGCAGGATGGGGATGTGGTGCTGTTCCGGTTCAATGTGTAGGGGCGTGGAGTTTTTTTCTTCTTTGTGCAGTAAGGGATATGCTGCATCCATGCCGTTTTGTTGTTTGCAACAGAGCCGATAGGAGACCGAAGCCGCATATGCCCAAAAATTGTTTGGCTCGTCTTTCTGATTGTCCTTGCTAAATGTGAAATATTATTCTATAATGAGGCCATGGACAATTTTATGAGACAGAAACAGACATTATCTTTGATTAGCCGGGCGCATCTTCAATACCAACAGCATTTGCATAACTTGCTGCAGGAGGCCGGGTTTCAGCCATCCTTCTCAAGCTTGTGTGATGTCATACTGGTTCTATCCATGAAAAACAAGGTAACCATGAGCATGGTTGCGGAAGCTTTGGACAGGGATCGTTCAACGGTGACCTTTTCGGTGCAAAAGCTGGAGCAGTTGGGCTATGTGCGCAAAGAGCGCTCCGTGATGGATAGCCGGGTTGTTTATGTATACCTGACCCAGCAGGGTATGGAGCTGCAGCCGATTGTGCAAGCGATTACCAGCCAAGCGCTGCAACAGGTTTTCGGGCATCTATCTACCCAGGAAATGGATGATTTGCGCAGGAAATTACAGGGCATTAACAAGGCCCTGCACAGGCTTACACGCAAGTAATCCGGCAGCACCGGCGCATTGGGCGCGTTCGTACCCCTAAAATGGGAATGAAAATACAAACCAAAACCTCTTGACAAGCGGAATGTTTAATGATATTATGATAGTAATATCAATAAAGGCGATGACAGGGATCAGTATCATAGCTCCATTGTGCAGAGAGTTGCCGTACGGTGAAAGGCAACCATTGGCCTGTGAGAATATCACCCTACCAGCTGTCCGAACCAACGGGTTTACCCCAGTAGCGAGGAACGGAGTGCTTTACGTTATCAAAGCGAGTATTCGGCTTTTGGGCCTGATACGATAAGCGGCCTGTAGGATGGGCAATTAGAGTGGTACCGCGGAGGAATTTTACCTTCGTCTCTTGATTGGGAGACGAAGGTTTTTTGATATTCCTGGAGTGTTTTGCTCCCCACGCCGCAATGTATCTACAGGAGGAAAGAAATCATGAAAATGACAGGTGCACAGATCATTATGGAAGTCCTATTGGAGCAGGGTGTGGATACCGTTTTTGGATATCCGGGCGGCGCTGTCCTCAATATATATGACGAGCTTTATAAAAGCGCGGATCGCATTCGCCATATTTTGACCGCCCATGAACAGGGAGCCGCCCACGCTGCCGACGGTTATTCCAGGGCTACGGGCAAGACGGGCGTGGTTTTTGCCACCTCTGGCCCCGGCGCCACCAATCTGGTCACGGGGATTGCCACCGCCTATATGGATTCGATTCCGCTCGTCGCCATCACCGGGAATGTGGCGCTGTCCTTATTGGGACGTGACAGTTTTCAGGAGGTAGACATCACCGGCATCACCATGCCTATCACCAAGCATAACTATATTGTGAAAAATATTATGGAATTGGCCGATACTATTCGGGAGGCCTTCCGCATTGCCAATACGGGTCGAAAAGGTCCTGTGCTGGTGGATGTGCCCAAGGATATTACCGCCATGGAATGTGAATTTGTGCCCAAAGCAGCCACGCTCCCTTTGCCCGCGCGGGAACCCAAGGCCAGCCGTATGGATCAGGCGGTGGCGCTGCTGCAGGCATGTAAAAAGCCTTTGATTTATTTGGGCGGCGGGATTATTTCCTCCAATGCTTCTGCTGAGTTGCTATCGCTTGCCGAAAAGCTGCAGATTCCGGTCGTCTCTTCCACAATGGCTTTGGGAGGATTTCCGCATCACCATCCGCTGCATTTGGGGATGATTGGTATGCACGGCACCTATATCGCCAACTGGGCCGCCCACAATTGCGATTTATTGCTGGTGGCGGGAGCGCGTTTCTCAGACCGGGTGGCCGGCAATCGTGCCAGCTTTGCGTCCAAGGCAACCATCATCCACGTTGATATTGACGCGGCGGAAATGGATAAAAACGTTCACTCAGCCTTGCATATCGCCGCTGATTTACAGCGGGTGCTGACAATTCTCTATGATCGTCTGCCTCCTTGCAAGCATGAGGAATGGCTGGAGGAAATCAAGGCGCCCAAGGGCAAAGTGGGAACACGCAAAAAGGATGGGTATGTCAATCCCAGGGATTTAATTGAAAAAGTGGCGGCCATGGTTCCCGGGGATACCATTGTGGCAACAGATGTGGGTCAACATCAAATGTGGGTGGCGCAGTTCTATCCTTTTGAAAAGCCCCGCACTCTTCTCACGAGCGGAGGGCTTGGCACCATGGGCTACGGCTTGGGCGCGGCGATTGGCGCCAAGGTAGGTATGCCGGACAAGACGGTGGTCCTCTTTAGTGGAGACGGCAGTTTCCACATGAATCTGCAGGAAATCACGACGCTGGTGTCCTATCAGCTCAAGGTGATTGTGCTGGTAATGAACAATCAAGTGTTGGGAATGGTACGGCAGTGGCAAAAGGCCTTTTATGAAGGGCGCTTTTCCGCGACAGATCCCCACCGAAAGACCGATATTAAAAAGCTTGCCGAGGCATTCGGTGCGACAGGCATGCGCATTGAAAAGCCGGAAGAGATGGACAGTGTGTTGCAGGCCGCTTTCGCCGAACCGGGCCCGGTGGTGATCGACTGCCATATTTCGCCCGATGTCAATGTGTTGCCCATGATTCCGCCAGGCGGTGACCTGGCCGATACGATTGACGATATGGATGTTTGATGAGGAGGGAATATAAGATGCAGCAACAATTGGTATTATCCGCGCTGGTGCAAAACCACTACGGTGTCTTATTGCGGGTCGCCGGTCTCTTCTCCCGCCGGGGTTATAACATCATCAGCCTGACTGTCAGCGAGACGGAGGATATGCAATATTCACGCATGACCATTGTCGCGAGTGCTGATCCATCCACTTTCCGGCAAATGGAAAAACAGCTCTTAAAGCTGGAGGATGTGATCAAGGTGGTGCGACTGGAGCCGGAAGAAGCCAGCACGAGCGAATTATTGCTTGTAAAGCTGGTTGCCTTGCCGGCGGAGCGCGCCCAACTGCTCAAGACTGCCACCCAGTATGGCGCCCGTGTTATGGACGTGGGCGATAAAACCATGACGGTGGAATTAACCGGTATTCCATCCCGTTTAGACCATTTTATTGAGAATATTCGGCAGTTCGGCATTGTCGAATTGGCCCGGACAGGCTTGACAGCCTTAGAGCGCGGCGACAATAGCATTTGGCAGATCGAAGGATAAATTGTAAAGATTTTCAACCTTACAATTGCGAAACGAGCAATAAAACGACCTGTAGAATTGTATTGTGGAGAAAACGGTGGAATAAACGTTGAATGTATTGTATAAAGGAGGAACATGCAGGATGATTGTATAGGGAGCTGCGTTTTTTGTTCCTACGCACCCTTCCTGCAGCGAACCATGAGCAGAAAAATTGAAGTTTTCGATTCTACCATGCGGGACGGCGCGCAAGCGGAAGGAATCTCCTTCTCTGTGGAAGACAAGCTCGCCATCGCCCGCGCCCTGGATGGGTTAGGCGTTCACTATGTGGAGGCCGGCAATCCCAGTTCCAATCCCAAGGACTTGGCCTTTTTTGAGCGGGCACGGCAAATGCAATGGCATTGTATGCAGCTTGTGGCCTTTGGCAGTACCCGCCGCAAAGAGATAGCGGTGCAGGAGGATCAAAACTGCCAAGCACTCTTGACGGCGGGAACCGATGTTGTGGCGATTTTTGGGAAAACGTGGGATTTACACGCCACAGAAATTTTGCATACGACACTCGAAGAAAACTTGCGGATGATTGAAGACACCTGCGCGTTTTTCAAAGGTCACCAAAAGAAGGTTTACTTTGACGCAGAACACTTTTTTGACGGGTATAAAGATCGTCCCGGATACGCGCTGGAGGCCTTGCAGGCCGCATTGCGCGGCGGCGCGGATGGCCTGGTTCTCTGTGACACCAATGGCGGTACCTTCCCGGATGAGATTTATCAGGTCACGAAGCAAATATGCGCCCGTTTCCCCGAAGCACTTGTGGGCATCCATTGCCATAACGACTGCGGTATGGCCGTTGCCAATTCTATTATGGCCGTCAAGGCCGGGGCAAGGCATGTGCAGGGTACTTACCTTGGCTATGGAGAACGCTGTGGTAATGCCAATCTTTCCACCATCATTCCTAATTTACAGCTCAAAGAGGGCTATGAGCTGCTGCCCGCCGGCAATATGCAGCGTCTGACGGCAACCGCCCACGAGATCGCTGAAATCTCCAACATCAACCTTCCCAAAACCGATCCTTTTGTAGGGCGCAGCGCCTTTGCACACAAAGCCGGAATGCATGCCGATGGCGTCCTCAAAAACAGCCGCTCCTTTGAGCAAATTGATCCTGAGCAGGTGGGCAACGAACGCCGTTTCTTAATGTCCGAGATTGCGGGCCGTGCGGCGGTTCTTAAGCGGGTACATAAGCTGTATCCGGACGTTCAACGGGATTCTCCCAAAACCTCTGCTATCATCGAGACACTTAAGGCGCTGGAATTGGAAGGATATCAGTTTGAAGGCGCAGAGAGCAGCTTTGATTTGATTGTCCGCAAGGTGATGGGGGACTACAAACCCTACTTTGATCTGGTCAGCTACAAAGTGCTTGACGAAATGCCCAGCGATAACGGACATAGTGCCACCGCCACCATTAAACTAAAAGTGGAGGGCACCTTGAAAGTGGCCGCCGCGGAAGGGGACGGTCCGGTGCACGCATTAGACGTAGCGCTCAGAGAAGCCTTGATGGGCTTTTATCCCAGCCTGGCGGATGTCTATTTGATCGACTATAAAGTGCGTGTCATCGAATCCCGTGACGCGACCGCCGCTAAGGTCCGGGTTCTGATTACCTCCACCGATGGACAGCGTGTCTGGACCACGGTGGGCGTGGCATATGATATTATCGAAGCCAGTTGGAAAGCGCTGGTGGATTCGATTGAATACAGCTTAAACTAGTGAAAATATTAAGATGGAGGAACACATTTTATGGGAATGACCATGACACAAAAAATTCTGGCTGCTCATGCCGGACTCAGCGAAGTAAAAGCGGGGCAATTGATTGAAGCCCAATTGGATATGGTGCTGGGGAATGATATCACGTCGCCTGTTGCCATTCAGGAGTTCGAAAAAGCGGGGGCGAATAAAGTGTTTGATAAATCCCGTATTTCCCTGGTAATGGACCATTTTACCCCCAATAAGGATATCAAGGCCGCGCAGCAATGCAAACGGGTACGGACTTTTGCCGGCCAATATGAGATTGAAAACTTTTTTGATGTAGGCGAGATGGGAATTGAGCATGCTCTCCTGCCCGAAAAAGGCTTGGTCGTCCCCGGAGACTGCATTATTGGTGCGGATTCACACACTTGTACCTACGGCGCACTGGGCGCTTTTTCCACAGGGGTAGGCTCCACCGATATGGCGGCAGGGATGGCGACCGGCAAGACCTGGTTTAAGGTGCCCTCCGCCATTAAAGTGGTGATTACGGGCAAAAAACAGCCCTTTGTAGGGGGCAAGGATGTAGTCCTGGAGCTCATAGGCCGCATCGGCGTGGACGGGGCGCTCTACCGCTCCCTTGAATTTACCGGAGAGGGATTGCAGGAACTCAGCATTGAAGACCGGCTGTGCATTGCCAATATGGCCATTGAGGCCGGCGCCAAGAATGGTATTTTCCCGGTGGATGCCGCTACGCTAGGCTTTATGGAAGGCCGCGCCGTGCGTCCCTTCAAAATTTTTGAAGCGGATGCGGACGCACAATATGATGAAGAAATCCACATTGACCTGAATACCCTTCGCCCCACGGTGGCATTTCCGCATTTACCGGAGAACACCCATCCCATTGATGCGGTGGGACATATTGCCATCGATCAGGTGGTGATTGGCTCTTGTACCAATGGGCGCATTGAGGATTTGCGCATGGCGGCCTCTATCTTAAAAGGTAAAAAGGTGAAGAAGCAAGTGCGCACCATTGTGATTCCGGCCACCCAAAAGATTTATCTGGAGGCGCTGAAGGAAGGGCTTGTCGAAATCTTTATTGATGCGGGCGCGGTAGTGAGTACCCCCACCTGTGGCCCCTGTCTCGGCGGGCATATGGGTATCCTAGCCGCTGGAGAACGTGCTGTCGCCACCACCAACCGCAATTTTGTAGGCCGCATGGGGCATACCGAGTCCGAGGTGTATTTGGCGGGACCTGCGGTAGCGGCAGCCAGCGCCGTGGTCGGATATATTGCCGATCCGGCCTCTGTTTAAAGAAGGGAGCAAAACAACATGAAAGTACAAGGCAGTGTGCATAAATATGGCAGCAATGTGGATACCGACGTCATTATCCCGGCGCGGTATTTGAACACGGTGGACGCAAAGGAACTCGCGGCCCATTGCATGGAGGATATCGACCAGGATTTTGTGCATAAAGTGCAACCGGGCGACATTATGGTGGCCGACAAGAATTTCGGCTGCGGCTCTTCCCGAGAACATGCCCCCATCGCCATCAAGGCTTCCGGCATCGTCTGCGTGATTGCAGCCAGCTTCGCCCGCATTTTTTACCGCAACGCCATCAACATCGGGCTGCCCATCCTCGAATGCGAGGAGGCAGCGCAGGCCATACAGAATGGTGACAAGGTCAGCGTGGATTTTGATACCGGCCAAATTGTAGACGAAACTACGGGCAAGACTTTTAAGGCCGAGCCCTTCCCGCCCTTCATTCAGAGTATCATTGCAAAGGGCGGACTGTTGAATACCATTCAGGCAGATTTGTAAAACCGGTGCAAAAAGGACCTCGAGGGAGCATATCCTGCCCTCAAGGTCCTTTTTCTTATCTTTTTACACTAGCCCTGCTTGTTGTACTGTTTAAGCAGCTGATTGCCATAGACACTGACGGCGGCCAGAGCAAGGCCTTGGGTCACGCCCGAAAAGAGCAGGCTTACAGCATCCTGCCAAACATGCAGGCGCTCTGTACCTGCGAGATAGATTAAACTCAGTATTATAGCCAACAGCCCCAAAATATAGGGGATGCGTGCATCCGGAATAGGGGTTTTTCGTTTGATAATCCAACCGAGACCCCATAATAGTGGGACCAAAGCGGTCATTTCAGGTTTCAGGAAGTCCTGCAAATAGGTCATATGCCTTCTCCTTTATGGTTAATGTAAAGTATTCTTCTCTCTATCGCCAGTTATTTGCCTTCCTCCTGGCTTTCCGCAATGTAGGCTTCAAATCCCAGCTTTTGCAGTTTTTCTGCCATTTTTATTGCGTTTTCTTGCACAGAATAGGCGCCAACCTGTACCCGGTAGCATTTACCGTCCGAAGCCACACGGACATGGGGTTTGATAGAGTAAGCCTGCATAATGCCCTTGGCAATGGCTTGGCCCACCGTATCGGCATTGAACTTGATCATGTCGCCGTCATGGTCGAGGAAGCAGCTCTCCACTAGAACGCAGGGAGCTTTGCTGTCCCGAATGATAGCAAAATAATCGTTGCCGGTATCATTGAGCCTCGTCTTGATACCCCGGCTTTTGTAGCCGAAGGCAATGAGCGGGTCGAGAATTGCCTGTGCCAAATTTTTGGACTTTCCGACCTTATCATAATACACCTCGGAGCCCGTCCCGCCACCCGCGTTCAGGTGCAACTCAATGACAGCGTCAACGTTGGCGGCATTGGCTTGCGCCGTTTTGTCCTTTATAAAAGAATCCACATCACCGCTGCGGTTGTTCATGACGGTCTGCCCGGCAGCCTTTAAGCACTCTGTGACAGCCTTCATCAGGGATAGGGTGTAATCTTTCTCTTTCCGCCTTCCATAGACGGCGCCCGGATCGCTACCGCCGTGTCCGGCATAGACTGCAAATTTCATACGTGTTACCTCCCTCTTATTACTGGATGCAATGGACCGCTTCTTGACGCAAGGGGCAGGGGGATAGCCGTCAAAAGCAGCGGCGTGTCATCGCTGGGCCCCCTGGAGCGTACGCCCTGTAGCAGTCGGTTAAGACGCTGTAATGGTAATGGTTGCTGTCGCCGTATTGGGGCTTTGCCAGGAGCCATCATGCGCGTAAAAATTAAAGGTACGGTCTTTTCCAGCGCTGCCAATCTGTAATTCCCCGCGGTAGGTGGTGGTTCCATCCGGATGGTCTGTCTTGGTCACATTGGACACGCCCATTTTGTTACCGCTGCTGTTGTATATGGAGTAGGATGTTGCGTTTCGAACAACCAGCGTCCAGCCAACCGGTGTGTTTACCTTAACGCTGGCTTTGTCAAAACTGGCGCTTAGTGCCGCCGCAGGCGTCCGGTATATGACCCGTCCGTCCAGTACAAGGCCCAGTAAGGTCTTGCCCTCGCAAGCAAGTCCGGACAGTGCTGTTCCTTCGATCATATATCGCATGTCACATCACCACCCGTATATTGTAAAGTCGCCTGCAGTGGATAGGGCTAGCGCCGCTGCTTCACTGGCGACTTTCACATATTTCCAGCCCTGTCCGGGCGGGCCTTGGGCGCCCACGTCGCCCTCTCGAAAGAAGACGGTGCCGCCCCAAAACAGGCTCTTTGAGAAGTTACCGGTTCCGGTCTGACTGCAGTCCGTAGCCCGCATCTCAATTTGATTGAGGCCGAAATCCAGCGGGATGTCCGTGTACCCGTCCGCAAAATTTACGGGGCTGTAGAAGTCAGTGGGATAGAACACCCCATTATTGCGGAACCCGGTGGAAGCGCCCGTATCTCCGCTGGGGGATTTGGGATAATGCAAACGGGCTTTCATGCCTTTAATGTGGTTATAGACAAACAGCTTGACGGCGGTTCCGTTGCGGTTGGCTCCACTGCTATTGGCGGTGCACAGCAGAATATTATTATAGAAAGCCTGAGCCTTATAGCCGGTATGCACATTGCTGCCGACCAAGGCAAGGTCAAGTACCATATCCTCGTTGTTGATGGTACTGGCAATATAGTCACCCGAAGCAACTTCCCGAATTCCGCATAAGTCTTTGAGAACAATGTGCGCCAAATACGGATAGCCTTCCGGCGAAAAGTGCATACCGTCACTGCTGAATGTCAGCGGATCCACCCAGCAATGATTGAAAAGTGTCTGGATGGCCTTGTAGGTGTGAATGAGGCACAGACCATACTGCCGCGTCAACCGTTCCAAGATCACCACTTCTTTAGCGATGTCCTGCCCAACCTGATAATCGGCCGCGATGCTGCTGAGATTGACCGGGGTCGGTGTCATCACGACAGGAACAATATTTTGGGCCAGCAAGGCATTGATGATGGCCTCGGTATTTTCCTGATATTGTTGTAGTGTAATCGGGCTGCCTCCGGTGGAGCTCCCTTTCATGTCATGGATGCCGAACATGAAGAGGCAGAGATCCGGCGCGTGGTGGATCACTTCGCTGATGCCTGCCAAAGCCTCATTCGTTCGCCATCCGCAATGTCCGGCGTTGATCACCGTAATATTCTCATTCAGGTACAGCTCCCTAAGATTCTGCTGCAAGACCTTGGGATAGGGATTTGCCACCTGTGCCCCGGAACCGATGGTATAACCGTAGGTCATGCTGTCACCATAGCAGACGATCTTGACCGGCTGTTTTTGTTGCATCTTGGCAATGACTGCCTTGGTTTTGGAGAGGTTCTCCACCGCCGGATCGCCTTTCTCGCCCTTTTCGCCCCTGGGAATACCGAAATCCAGCACGACATGAGCGCCTGCTCCTGAATTAACGACACGGGCGTTGTTACCGGCAGGCAAGGTGGAAACTGCGCCCACGGAAAAGCGCAGAGGCTCTCCGGAAGTGCCTGTGGCAGTCTCCCAATCTTCCGGCAGCTGTGCAAGCGGCACCCGACCGTTTTGATCCAAGCTGGCATAACCGCCTTTTTCTCCCTTTTGAGAAAGCGGCTGAAAGATCTGGGATTCGTTCCATGCTCCGCTGTCCGGGAATAATACCTGATCCGTATGCCCCAGAGATTCACCTACCTCCAAGGAAAAGATATTGCTTTTGATGAGATGATGTAAGGCTTCTCCCGACATGTCGTATGCTGTGATTTGGACCTCCAGTTTGCCCCATACCATTACGTGGGCCGGCAATTCAAAATGGAGCTGACCATCTTCCGGATAGAGCATGTCGGATTTGAAGGTGTTTTGCAGACCGGTGGTGAATTGTAGACGAAAATAACTGGCGCCTGCCGCTAAAAGCGATGGCGGCAAATGGATTAGCAGTTTGCTTGCCAGGTGTTCGCCGTCGTATCCGGCAAAATTACTTTCGGGGAGGACCAGCTCCCCTGCCTCGGAAACTTGCACATGGAGTTCTCGCAAGTAAATACCTCCTTAAGCGATTCGTATTACTCCACGACAAAAAAACCGGGTGGGTTGTCCTGGAAGGAGCAACCGGCCCGGCGGGAATTTATCATAACCCTATATTTTGTGCAGTGTGCTGCGGTATAGCACAAATTCGTGCATTTGCAGGGAAAACCCGGCGTGGGTGAGCGCGGCCGCTGCATGGCACTGGAGATGGTAAATGGATTTCCGATTTGTACAATTAAATCAATTTCGCCCACATCAATGCCAAGTTCCATGGAGGACGTAGCGCATATGTTTTCCGGCGGCAATAACAGGCCGGGCTTCTTGCTGCACCTGGGTGGGAGTACCAGTGCTTTTTGAAACCACGCCGTAGTTAATCCGTCAAAATAGTTGAACGAGCTTTCCGGCAAAACGTGTTCACCTTGCTATCTTTCCAATATCACTTTTATGATACAACACCTTGCGCGTTATCGGGGAAAAGGCTTTTATTTTAGGGCTGTTTTTGCAGCAACTGCATCAGCCACTCGCGGTTGTTCCATAGTGCGCAGCCGCCTTCGCCCTCCTTCAGCAGATGATGATTGTCCCGGATCGCTGATAAGAATTTAGAACCGAGTGCCTCTTTCAGGGTAGTATGCGCAAGGTTTTGATCGGAGAAAGGCGCAAAGGGACAGGGCTCGATATCTCCGTTCGCATTGATATGTATGAATCCCCGTCCGGCCGCCAAACAGCCGCCGTACGGCTCTTCATCGCCCGGGAAGGGGATGCATAGAATAGGATGCTTACGCATGCTTTGTTCCGCAAATGTATTGAGCCGCTGTTTCTGCGGTTTGGATAACAAGAGCGGCTCGCTGCCAGGCTGTATGGGTACATATTCCACCAAAATAAAAAGGACGCAGCCACGCTGAATGTATTCGTCTAGAAAAGCGTCGTTCAGTACGGTGTCCATATTGGACGAGGTCATGGTGATGGACAGGCCAAAGGGGATGCCTTTTGCGTGTAGAGCCGTCATAGAGCGGACTACCTGATCATACACACCTGCGCCGCGCCGCGTATCGGTTTGCTTTGGGCTGCCCTCCAGGCTCAGTGTGGGAATGACGCTGCGGTGTGCGTCAAACCAAGACAAGGTTGTTGTGTCGATCAGCGTGCCGTTCGTGAAGAGGATGCCCAGCAACTCCGGATGCTGCCCCAATGCCTCCATCCAATAGGGATTCATGAGGGGTTCTCCGCCCGCCAGCATGACAATGCTGACCCCGAGTCCCGTGGCCTCGTTCAGCAATTGCGTAATGACGTCTTTGGGCAGTTCTGCGTTCGGCAGCCGTTGCTGTGCGTTGGCATAGCAGCCCACGCAGTTTAGGTTGCACTGTGTGGTAGTACTGACAATCATAAGAGGGGGCACTTCTACCCCTTGCGCGGCATTTTTGTGCCGCGTTTTTTCGGCCCGGCTTTGTCCGTTGGCGATTTTCATCAAGGATTTCGCCGAGGCCGGATATTTGGCCAGTATTTTGGTAGCGGTACCAAGTGAAATTTGAATGTTGCCGTTAAAGGCATTTTTGTAGGACATAAAATGCTCCTTTATCATTCAGAAACGAATTCTAGATTTTGCCAGTGTAGAAATTCATTATATAGGATTGCCTTGATTGCTGTCAAGGTTGCACCTTGGCAAATCCACCTGCTAATAGAATAACATAGAACTCAAAAATACGTATGGATTTTATAGCCAAATTGGTATATAATTAAAAATTATGATTCGTGTTTTCCTAATATGCGGAAAGGGGTATACGCCTTGAAAAAAGTAGAAATCTTTACGGATGGCGCATGCCTCGGCAATCCGGGCCCCGGCGGATGGGGGACGATCCTGCGCTATCAGGGCCAAGAGAAAATACTGGCGGGCGGAGAAGCGCACACCACCAATAATCGCATGGAATTAACGGCTGTAATTGAAGGATTCAAGGCGCTAAAAGAATCCTGCGAAGTCTCGCTTTACTCGGATTCGCAATATGTTGTGTTTGGTTTGCAAAAGGGGTGGGCAGAAGGCTGGGCTAAAAACGGCTGGCGGAAATCCAACAAGGAGCCCGTACTCAATCCCGAACTCTGGGAAGCGTTATTGGCACAGTACCATCGGCACAAGGTGCAGGTGATCTGGGTGCGTGGACATGACGGGCATCCAGAAAACGAGCGTTGCGACAAATTGGCCGTGGAACAGGCATACCGCTACAAAAACGGCGAAAAATAAGCAGAGCGGATATGTGGAATTGTGATAGAAAATATTTTTTTCGAGTACCTCTTGCAATTCCTACTAAAATAGTATAGAATGAATGCACGCAGATGTTTTCCTCAAGTTTTATCGAAAGCGAAGTGAAATATCCTATGAAACGGTTTGTTTACGCAGATAATGCCGCAACCACCAAAGTATCACAGAATGTTGTGGAGGCGATGCTCCCCTATTTCACAGAGATTTACGGGAATCCCTCCAGTTTGTATACCGTCGGTTCCGATGCCAAACGCGCATTGGAAGCAGCACGGGAAAAAGTGGCTACGATGCTCAATGCGCAACCTCGAGAAATTTATTTTACCTCCGGGGGTTCCGAGGCGGATAACTGGGCCATCCGGGGTGCGGCACTCGCCGGGCGCAAAAAAGGCAAAGATCATATTATCTCCAGTAAATTTGAGCATCATGCCGTCCTGTACACCTTAAAAATGCTGGAGGATGAAGGCTTTTCGGTGACATACCTTGATGTTTATGAAAACGGAATTGTCAAAATGGAAGACCTGCGTGCTGCTATGCAGGAGAATACCGCGCTTGTTACCATTATGACGGCCAACAATGAGATCGGTACCATCCAGCCGATTGCTGAAATCGGAAAGCTCTGCCGGGAAAAAAAGGTGCTGTTTCATACGGACGCAGTGCAGGCCATTGGACTCGTGCCCATGGATGTGCAGGCGCAGAATATAGACTTACTGTCCCTTTCCGCCCATAAGTTTCATGGCCCCAAAGGCGTTGGCGCTTTATATATTCGCAAAGGCGTCATCATCCCCAATTTGATCCAGGGCGGAGCGCAGGAACGCAACCGCAGAGCCGGTACCGAAAATGTTCCCGGCATCGTGGGACTCAGCGTGGCCATGGCGGATGCAGTTCGGGATATGGAGGGCAGGGTGGCGCATTTATCTAGGCTGCGCGATCATTTCATTGAGAATGCCCTGAAAATTGAGCGTTCCCGTCTGAATGGTGACCCCGGACAGCGCTTGGCCGGGAATGTGAATATGTGCTTTGAGGGCATTGAGGGCGAATCTCTGTTATTGTTGTTGGACATGAACGGGATCAGTTCCTCCTCCGGTTCGGCTTGCACCTCGGGTTCTCTGGAGCCCAGCCATGTATTGCTCTCCATTGGATTGCCGCATGAAATTGCGCACGGCTCCCTGCGGCTGTCCTTCAGTGATGAAAATACCCTTGAGGATGTGGATTATATTTTGTCTGTCCTGCCTTCCATTGTGCAGCGCTTACGGGATATGTCCCCGCTTTGGGAAAAGATTAAAGCAGAAGAAGTCAAATAAAGATCGTAACCCAGGAAAGGATGAGGAATATGTATAGCGAAAAAGTTATGGAGCATTTTGCCAACCCTCATAATGTCGGAGAACTTTTGGATGCAAACGGCGTTGGGGAAGTGGGGAATGCCGTTTGTGGCGACATCATGAAAATGTACATTAAGGTGGAAAACAACATCATTACAGATGTAAAATTCAAAACCTTTGGCTGCGGTTCTGCCATTGCCACGAGTTCCATCGCAACGGATATGATTAAGGGCCATTCTCTCACAGAAGCCTTATCGTTGACGAATAAAGCCGTTGTGGAGGCCTTGGACGGGCTTCCCTCCCATAAGATTCACTGCTCCGTTCTGGCCGAGCAAGCCGTGAAGGCAGCCATTGCCGACTATTATCAGCGCCAAGGCATTGATCCCACCCCCATTGTGGGTGAGATCCCCGATGCGGATGCCTGCCATATATAAAGGGCAGAGCAACGCTGTAAAGCATGATACGAGAACAAGAATCCGTGTGGCGGCATAGTCAAGCGGATTTTTGTTCTTTGGAAGATAGTCTATAAAAAAACAAGCTCTTATCGCAAATTTTATCTTGCTATTTGCCGGATTTCATGTATAATATTGATTGTGCCTATGTGGGGGTGTAGCTCAGTTGGGAGAGCGTACGGTTCGCATCCGTAAGGTCGAGAGTTCGAATCTCTTCATCTCCACCAGTTCTACTCTCGCAGATTCCGTTTTGGATTGCAGCTGCGAGGTGGGTTCAGCCTTACAGCTAGAGAGAATTTACGCCCAAAAAGCAGATTGTTTTTGAGTGAAAAACTTAAAAACAATCTGCTTTTACGTTATGTATGTTGTGTGAATTTATGGGCGCAGTTGCTTTTTGATCTGGCAGCATATAGCCGATACAGGCACCCATAGAAGTAATCGCGAACCCTCCTGCGTTATTAACGATATCTGCAACAGCTCTGTAGTATCGCGTGTCTTAATACGGAAAAGCCCAGAATGTCCCTGTAACTTTGTAGTATGCTGTTGGGCTATCATAGTTACCAGGGCTCCTAAGCCAGTTGCTATCAGCATCCGGATTCGCGCTACCTAAGAACTCGACAGGACTAGTGCCGTGCTTGTCCCACCAGTACCCAGTTCTTGGATCTTTTTTCCAATAGTGGAAGTCCCACGTAGATTTCGAATGGTCTGTGCTTGCGGTATAACGATAGGCAATCAAATATTCGCCTGACTTTAATGTGGCGTTTTTACTACATGGTGTGACGGTTACTCCGGGCGAATCTTTTTCATATAAGAATTTTGTTGCGCCGAAAGCATAACCTTTGCAATTAAAGCCACCCCAATTAATCACGGCCTGTGCGGAAGTGCTGACCAGTTTTTTCCATGTATTCGGTCCCACGACCCCATCCTTGCTTAACCCAAATTTCTTTTGAAAGGCGAGCACTGCATCCTTGGTCGCGGGTCCAAAGGAGCCGTCTACTGTGAGAGCGGGGATCGAGTATTTGTTTTTTAGCAAATATTGAAGCGCTTTGGTTGCCTTCCCGGAATAATTGCTCGTGCTCTGATTGAAATTCGTGAGTGCCGTCCAGGTGCCTGTCCCCACAATTCCATCCGCGGTAAGCTTTTTTTTGGTTTGAAAATTTTTGACGGCGGTGAGTGTATTTGGGCCAAAGGATCCATCAACCACCAATGTCGGGCCATAATTCCAATGATTCAGTAAATACTGCAGGGCGTAAACTTCGTTCTTAGCTGCTGAATCTTTCTTGAGGGTAGGCCAGGTGTCTGCCGCCACGGGAACCGTTAATGCCGCGAAAATAAACATTAATACCAAGATCAAACTTACTGATTTTTTTAATGCTTTCATTTTTTCTTCCTTTCATCATTCCATGCTTAAAAAAGTCGATGGTAAAACTTGAAAAAGCCAGCAGAGAAACGAATTGCCGGGGGATCAACCCTGTTTTGCCTGCTGCCAAAGGATTGCACCGCATTCCTGAAACGATCTATAATTCGCCGGGTCGGATACTTTCCATATCAGGTTTCTCCACGCGGGCTATACAGGCCCGGATTAAGCCTGTAAGCCTTTCCTCAGATCATATACATTCCTCATTTTCCGTTTCAAGTGTTTTCGATATGGCAAACAGGCTAAAAAATCCCCAAAATATACAAAACTATTATAAAATATTTTTTCTAAAATGAGAATAAGTTTTATCAACATATAGTATATCTTTTAAAATAAAACAAAAGAGAAGAGATACTGCGGCATAATTGATGAACCGCTTGTCCTAAACAATTTGGGTGAGCGGTTTATTCCTGGGTGGTCCTCCGCTACAAGACTTCACGGCAGTATGTACGCAACGAACAAAGGCAATCAAGCCGCCTACTGCGTCCAGCCTGATGTGCCGTTAAGAACTGGTGACAGCGAACCTGAAATTCTTCCCGAAGATTTTCTCGGCTCGTATAACAACGGAAGCCTGACATCAACGGAAATTCCAATTTTGCTTGGCCGTATATTTCAGTACGGCTACACAGGCACGGTGTCAACCACTATGAGCGAAGCCGACCTTGCCAACAACATCGCAACACAGCTTTTGGTGTGGGAAACCATTGTCGGCGAACGCGCTCCCGATTTCAGCAAAGTTGCTGTTCCCGCAGGACTAAACGCAATCACCGACAAAATCAAGGCGGAACACCCTCTGCGCCCTGAGATTTTCGCAAACTACAACCGCATTGTAAGCTCGGTGCAGAATCACAGCAAAATCCCCAGCTTCATGAGTACGTCGCTTGCCCGTGCTACTGTTCATGAACTCACTTGGGACGGCTCGAAATATTCCGTTACGCTGGCAGACAGCAACGGCGTTCTCGGCAGCTTTGATTTTTCAAGCACGACCACAGGCGTGAGCTTTAATAAGCAGGGCAACAACCTGATTATCAGCACAACCAGGCCGCCGACAGGCACAATCGACATTTCCGCGACCCGTTCGGGCTCAAAGCGGAGCGCGGTCGCTTTTTGGTGCAGTAACGCCATTGTCGTAAAGGGCGAGGTGCAGGGGCTTGTAATGAGCGGTCAGGACATCGCCGACCCTATCCCCGCCTATGTCAAAGCCAAAGTATCCACAGGAACGCTCGCCATTGTTAAGACAACAAAGAACAACGAGGGCAAAGTCGGCGGGTTTCAGTTTCGCGTCACAAAACAGGACGGCACGAATGTCGGAACGTATACGAGCGCGGATGACGGCAGAATCAGCATCCCGAACCTTGCGGCAGGCTAGTATAAGGTAGAGGAAATCAATCTTTCGGACGATTTTGTTGAACCCACGCCGAACCCCGTTGACGTTGAGGTTAAGGGTGGTCAAACCGCCACGGTAAACTTTGATAACGTCAAAAAACTCGGTATTATTACGGTCGTGAAAACCAACAGTAACCCCGTGATGGGCGATTACTCCCTCGCGGGCGCGGAATTTACCGTGAAGAACGCGAACGGCGTGGTTGTCGATACGATTGTCACAGGCACGGACGGATGCGGACAGTCAAAGGCTCTGCCCCTCGGCAGCTATACCGTCAACCCCAAGCCCCGTGGGGATTTGTTGTAGATAAAAACATCTACACCCGCACCCTCACAGGCACTCTCGGTTTGGCAGAGGTTGTCTACTGTCCTGAAATCACCGTTCCCGAAAAGCCCCAAGTCGGACAAATCAAAATCACCAAGTTGGATGCAGAAACAGCGGCGCAGGCACAGGGTGATGCTACCCTTTCCGGTGCGGTTTTCAGGCTGATTGATTCCAAAGGCAGCGAGGTTGAACGTCTTTATTGCGGAAATAACACTTTCGTTATTTCAAAGGAAGTGCCGCTGGGCAGCTATACCGTCAAAGAGATTGTTCCGCCAAAAGGCTACACCCTTTCGCAGAAAGAGTATCCTGTGACGATTGATTACGCCGGACAAGAGGTTGAAGTCAATCTTGTTCCCACCGAGGTCAAAAACACCGTTATCAAAGGCAGAATCCAGCTTGTGAAGCACTCTGACGACCCCGACCCCAATGTTGACCCTGAAAACGAACAGGTACAGGAACCCTTGGGCGGCATTGTGTTTGAGGTCTATTTGAAATCGGCGGGCAGCTATGAAAACGCAAAACCAAGGCTAAGACGGTGACAGCGTTTCTCGCAAACCTTGAGATGGACTTCGTGAGTATTAATTCAATTTTTCCGGCTCGGCATTCGCTGAGCATTTTTTGGAATCCGGGGCGACTCTCCTTGGTGCTGGTAATCGCTTCATCCGCGAACACGCCCGAATATTCCCATTCCGGATGTTTGCCGATCAGATCACTGTAATAGGATATTTGCGCCGATAGAGAGTGAAGCATGACATCTTTGCCGGTGGATACTCTCGCGTAGGCCGCCACCCGTTTTGCCTTCGGAATGACCGGAACAGACTGATTGATTTGTCTGATTTCCATAAGGTTAGCACCTCCCTTCCGTATGGTGTGCTGCAGAGCATTGGCCACAACGGCATGAGCTATACCTTCGGCTATGACGGCTTCAATAACACTCTGAGCAGCAAAGTGGGTTCTGCTACCCTGGTACGCCGATGATCCGAATCAGCGGCGCGCCCAGCACTACCACGAGAGCCAGCATTACGGAATTAACTTCCACAGCGTGTTCGAAAAAGGAACGGTCGAATTTCGCCTCTTTAACGGAACTTTGCATGCAGGCCGGGTTCGCGCTTACCTTGCGGAACAAGGGCAGCGGCAGTGCAAAAATACAAAAAAACGGATTTCTCGTTTGAGAAATCCGTTTTCGTCCATGCATATACAAGATTTAGTTTTGCGAAGGCATTTTTTTGGAAATCATATAATCCATAAACATCTTGTTGTCATTTACATCATCGCATTCTAATGTGGCGGTGATGGTGCCGGTATCCACAGCGTCTAACAGCATTTTCAGTCCATAAAGCTGGCAAAGCTTGCTTTTAAGATTGAGACGATCCCCCTCATCGGTCACCATATATACATTGCCCTTTGCGCCGTCCACCAGCTCGGTGAACTTATCTACATCAATATTATACAATGTAATCATTTTCTTTTCTCCTTGTATTATAGAGTAGTAGTTATTAGAGCCCCTCTCCAAGGGCTGTGCTACACTGTAAGGGATGCTGTGGATTGGTCGTTTGCTCCTACCACTAGATGGTTTTTGAAAGGCTCCAACCACAGCCCTTTGCAATATTGT
>JAVBST010000014.1:0-58022 GCA_031556545.1 Oscillospiraceae bacterium | reverse complement strand
GTACCGGTACCATGATCGCCTCCAACGATGATAGCGGAGGGAACCGCAACTTTAAGATCGACTATACATTGACAGCGGGGCAAACCTACTACTTGTGCATCCGCAACTACAGCGCCAACACTACCACAACGGGCGTTTACCAAATCAACATCACCGTGCCAGTTATGCAGGTGATTATCATTAATCCTCCTTCATTTAAAGCCCCTGATGTAGATTTCTACTTGGTTCCACCTGCGGGTGGCAGCTACACACTGACACATGGCGCTTGGAGAAACGCGACGATGTACTACAGCCAACCATGGATCGTAGACCGTTATGACAATGGGGTGCAATCAACTTATAGAATGGAGCAAAATAACACTACCAGTGCGCGCGACGGTTCCGTGAGAGCACAAATGGGTAATACGATCGTATCACAGCTTTGCTATTTGCAGGGTGGGCAACCGGCAACCTACAATATTACCTTGCCGAAGCAGGGAGGCAGTCAAACTATCACCTTGCCGGGAGGCTATCAGTACTACCAATACGGTTCCCTGAATTACGCCTCGCGCCCAGATTGGATCAATGCTCCTTCGTTTGTCCAAAACGGCAACACCAATGCGACCGTTACCATCAGCGCAGGTGCAACTACCACGTCAAGAAGCGGTATTATCCCTATATTGATGGGCAACACCAGAGATGGTTCATTTACCATCGCAAACATCAATGTGACACAATCTGCTTCATAAATGTAGTATCTTCCGAATGCGAAAACGTCGCACGACAATCGTTTGGCACTATTGCATCCAATCAGCCCCAACCGTACAATCGTTACGGTTGGGGCCGTTGGTTTTTTCCATACATATTTTTATGTCATGAAAGCAATAGTTGGGATAAGTAAATTTTATATAATCCGTGCCGCAGAGCTAATTCAAACGCCTATGTCAACTCTGCCATTCGTGTAACGGCCACATACACATCCGAAATTCTATACCAAGTGGGAAAATCAACAATGCCAGACGCAGGCATACGGAAAATCTGCTGAAAGGTTTGGACAGCCCTGCGGGTTTGTTCTCCAAAAGCGCCGTCCACTCGAATTTTATTGATGGCAGGATAATTGTTGGAAATCGCATTGAGCTGCTCCTGGATAGTCCGAACTGCGGGGCCGCGCGACCCCACTTGTAAATTGGTACCCGGAAACGAACTCGGAATACCCGCGACTTTATTGGCCGTCACCAGGTACACATCATTTCCATAAAAACTTCGTAAAATACTGATGGCATCATAACCCTGATCGCCGAGCTGTTTCGACCCCCACTGTGTCATCCAGTTTGGGCATTGCACTCTGTTCCCGTCGCAGTACTGGGAGAACAGGGGTTGCCGGATATCCGGCTTGGTCATAAACGTTGTGAAAATATCGTCCACCACGCGCGATATGCTTTCAAAAATATTACGCTTATATACAAAAGCATGGTCATAGGCCGTGGAATTCGTAATGGTAAAATTGTAGCCTTTCCCCCGGTACCATTCTGTAAACACCCGATTCAGGGTAAAGGATAAAATTGCCAATACATTAGCAATGATGGTTTGCTCGGGCCAGGTCGAATATATTTCACAGCTAGCTACATTTTTAATGTAATCCTTAAATGGCACCCAGTAATTGGGCGCTGTGGCATCGGAGGGAACTCCCGCATGCACAATGATATATTCGGGAATAACCGCCTGGCTTAAAACGACAAACCCTCCGGAAGGCGGCAGAGGTTTGACCGGATCTTCGGGAATTTTGGGTGGAAATGTCCCCCAGAGTGTGTTCGGCAAAATATGAATGGTTTGGGTATCCGCACCGAGGTTGGTCTCCGGGGTCAAGCGTACGTCCTGATATGCGGTCGTATCCGGCAACACCTGTACCCCCACTATATCAATGGGCCGATATCCCTGCAGTGTGACGCGAATATCATATTCGCTATAAGGTTGCGCGACTTCTTGTGGTGTCAGAGAAAGTTCCATCGGGGGCGCCGGCAGCTCAATTACAACAGTTTGTCCTGAGTCGTCGGTAATCAATTCCTCCATCACAACATCGGGATTGGCAGTTTGTGTCACACGGATGGTTGCGTTGGCGGCAGGCATCCCAATATCAATATCGAACGCACCTACCTGCAGACGGCCTGTAGCGGTAAGGGGTGGGTCCATATTGCGTGCATCAGGCATAATACTATTCTCCTTTCTGTCCTGTGCCAATCACTAAAAAGTGAAAAAGTCACAAAAATCGTCTTTTATATGTATGCGGGTAGCTATTTACTCCGGCATTTACACGCAGGAATTTTGAGGGAAGCTCCTTTATGCCGGAGTAATATGCGCCATACGTACTGTTACTTTGGCAATGGATCAAGCTGCCGAAATTAATGTTGCTTTTCATGGCCAATGTAATAGGTGTTCCAAATGGAGCACTCCCCTGCCGCAGCCTGTGAAAAACACAAAGCACATTCCATGCTGCAGCCGGTTTATGATATTGTATGCTATTTTTCGAAAAATGGTTCCAAAATGGCCAAGTTTTTGCGCTTCCCTCAACCTTCACTCATGAATCCGCATATTTCTCCATATAAATATTATACAGCGCTCCCGCATAGTAAACCGTATGATCCCCATCTAGACGAGAGGGTGTGAGGCACTTTGCCAAACAATATGGAAAAATCGCTCACGCTGCCCATCGCCATCCTGCCGGAGGAAGGCAATACAGAGGTTATTGTCAAATACAATGATGATATTCAACAGGTCGGCACGGCACTCGGCGCCAGTGTGGAAATCCTGGACGAAAACTACGCCATCATTACGTTGCGCAGCGAACAGATTCCGCTGTTGTACAGTTTTTCCCAGGTGGAGTACATCGAATTGCCCAAAATTCTTACGCCCAATCTTCTCGAGGATATGAACCGCGCCTGTATCACACAGGTGCAAAGCAATACCTCGCACGAGCTGCGAGGAAATGGCACAATTGTGGGGATCATCGACTCCGGAATCGATTATACCCATCCGGATTTCCGCAGTGAAGACAATTTGAGCCGAATCCTCTACATCTGGGATCAAACCGGGACGGGGCCTCCCCCCTCGGGATTTACTCAGGGTACAGAGTATAACCGCACGCAAATCGACGAGGCCCTGCAAAGTGCAGTTCCCTTTTCGGTCATTCCTCCCATGGATACAGTGGGGCACGGTACGGCGGTCGCAGGTATTGCGGCAGGCAATGGACGAGCCAGCGGAGGACAAGAGCAAGGCGCCGCACCGGAAGCTTCTTTGATTGTGGTGCGCCTGGGCCAACAGGGCGGGAGATCCTTTGCGCGCACCACAGAAATTATGCGCGCCCTCAAATATATTTTTGACAAAGCCCAGTCTCTGGATCGCCCCCTGGCTGTCAATTTAAGCTTTGGTACCAACAACGGCGCTCATGATGGCAGCTCTCTTTTTGAAACCTACATAGATGATATGGCCCAAAAGTGGAAGGCCGCGATTGTCGTGGCATCCGGCAACGAAGGTGCGGTAGGCCACCATTTCGCCGGACAGGTAAGGCAGAGTGAAACTACTCAGACGAGCTTTGTCACCGGAGGCGGCCTGCAATCCATGTACATCACTTTCTGGAAAAATTTTGTGGATACCTTTACCTTGGAGCTCATTGCTCCCAGTGGGCAATCCAGCGGCATTCTCCGCCCCGAAGAGGCTACGCGCTCCCTGCAAATGGATGGTATCCCCATTGCGATTTATTATGGGCAGCCCACCCATTACAACGAAGATCAGGAAGTATTTTTTCAGTTACAGAGCACAGGCATCCCCTTTCCGGCCGGGGTTTGGCAGCTCAAAGTGTACGGAGAGCAGGTTACGGATGGGCGTTTTGATATCTGGCTTCCCACAACCGAAGAAGTGGGGGCCGATACTGCTTTTTTGAACCCCACCACCGATACTACCCTCAGTTTGCCCTCCACTGCCCGCAATGTTATCACCGTGGGAGGGTACAACGCCCTTATCAATAGTGCCGCCAGCTTTTCCGGGCGCGGCTATACCCGCAACTCGGTCTATGTCAAGCCCGATTTGGTCGCGCCGGCCGTCAATGTACTGGCGCCCCGGATTGGAGGAGGCTACGACCGCTTTACCGGCACCAGCATGGCAGCGCCCTTCGTTACAGGATCGGCGGCTTTGATGATGGAATGGGGTATTGTACAAAATCATGATCCATTTTTATACGGACAGCGCGCCAAGGCCTTTTTGCAGAAGGGGGCACAAAGGGATGCCTCCCGCACATACCCCAATCCGGTTTGGGGATACGGAACCCTCTGCTTAAAGAACACCATGGATTATCTGATACACTATATTACACCCGCATTTTAGCCGGCTGCACGGGGGCATCCACCATGCCATACCTGCCGGATGTGTGGTGCCGCATTTTGGGGCTGATACCTCGCGGTCTCTGCCGCGGAGAGTGGGCGTCCTACTTCTATGTGCGGGGTTCCGGTTTGCGCTGCGCCCCGTGGTTGCAGCCTACTGCCAAAATTTTTCCTCCTTTCCATTGTCAACGTAATACAACGGGAGGTGTTACGACAGGATGAGTCCGGAAATGTCCATGCAAGAGTTTGTCAATGACCCGGATACCGTGGATTTCATGATTCGTGAAGGAGCCTACCTAACCCGGTATGCGGAAAGTCACCCCTATGTACGGATTGGCCCCAGCTTGATGGGAAACTACGCCATCGCCCATGTAAACCGGAATTACATGGATCAAATCGAGCGAGATTTCGGTGTTTTATCCCTGAGTACCTTTGCAACCGTATTGGGATTATTGGACCGCTCCAATCTGGAAGCGGCCGGCATTGCCGCGGTCCAAAACCAGCCCTATTTGAATCTTCGTGGAGAAGGTGTGCTCTTGGCTTTCATTGACACCGGCATCGACTACACAAACACCGCCTTCCAATACGAGGATGGTACCAGCCGCATTCAGTTCCTTTGGGACCAAAGCGCCTCCAGCGGAACTCCACCGGATCGCTTTTATATTGGCGCTGAATACACGCAGCAGCAGATCAACGAAGCCCTGCTCGCAGATGATCCCTATTCTGTGGTGCCGCAACGGGATACCGTGGGCCACGGCACCTTTTTGGCCTCCGTGGCGGCCAGCCGGGAAAGCGGCCAATATATCGGTGCAGCACCCGAAGCGGAACTGATTGTTGTCAAGCTTAAACAGGCACGCCTTTTCTATTACGAACAATACTTGATCCCCTCCGAACAGAAAAATGCCTTTGAATCCACCTCTTTGGTGATGGGGCTCGAATACATTTACACAAAGGCGAGAGAACTGGATCGTCCGGTATCCATCTGCATCGGCATTGGCACTAATTTTGGCGGACATGATGGCACAAGCATGTTCGAGCACTATCTGGGGGATATATCCGCCCGCGTGGGCGTTTGCTTATGCACGGCCGCCGGCAACGAAAGTACGGCGCAACACCATATGCAGGGCAGTGTATCCAATGCCGAGGGGAGGGACGATATCGAAATACGAGTTGGGGAAAACGGCGGCAATATTTTTCTGACAATTTGGAACCGCGGCTCCGATCGTTTTTCGGTCTCATTAAAATCACCTACCGGCGAACTGGTGGGGAGGGTTCCCGCCAAAATAGGATCCCGGTTTCAAACCACTCTCATTTTGGAAAGAGCCACTATTTCTATTGAATACTTCTTTCCCGTCGATGGTAGCGGCGCACAAAACACCCGGATTAAGATTACCAATGCCACCCCGGGGGTCTGGACCATCACCATGCATGGCGACATTATTTTGAACGGCACCTATCACGCCTGGCTGCCGCTGACGGGTTTTATCGATCCGGATATTGTATTCTTGCGCCCCTCCCCCAACTATACCGTTGTAAACCCCGGCACTACCATCGGCGTCATCACCTGCGGCGCTTACAACAGCCAAAACAACAGCCTGTACCCCCCTTCCTCCTGGGGACCAACCCGTAGCGAGATAAACGCGCCGGATCTGGTGGCGCCCGGCGTCAACGTCGGCGGCATCTATCCGACCGGATACGGCACGATGAGCGGTACCAGCGTGTCCGCAGCCATCACAGCCGGAGCCTGCGCCCTAATGCTGCAATGGGGCATTACTGACAGGCGTGATAACTTCTTGAATACGTACCGGATCAAATCCTATTTAATCCGAGGTTGTACCCGTGATCAAAATGTCACCTATCCGGACTATCGATGGGGGTACGGCAAGCTGAATCTTTATGAAACCTTTAACTTAATGCGAGAAACATAAAGGAAAGGCAGCGCTCTCGCTGCCACAACAAACCTGGGAAAAGACTGGATATTTCCCAGATGTTGTGTTATAATTTTATTCCACAATAAAAAAATGGGGATGTTGTGCATTCGGTACGCTTTGTATCGCATCTAAAAATAGTTTGTAACGAGGTGTCGCATGAACAAAATATTGGAAGTGCAAGATCTGCGAAAATCCTATGGCGCCGTTCAGGCGGTCAGGGACATCAGCTTTTATGTGGAGCAGGGTAAGCTATTCGCTTTTCTGGGCCCAAACGGCGCAGGCAAGTCAACCACCATTGATATTGTCTGCACCCTGCTACAGCCGGACAGCGGTTCGGTGATGTTGGACGGCTGCAGTCTCGGCAGGGATGACGCCGCTATCCGCTCCAAGATTGGTGTTGTCTTTCAAGACAGTATTCTGGATCCGCTTTTGACCGTTAAGGAAAACCTCTTATACCGCGGCAGCTTCTACCCCCTGACCGCCACACAGTTACGCCAATCCGTGCAGGATGCCGCAGAAGCGGCCGGCGTGACCGAATTCCTGAACCGCCGCTATGGGACTCTCTCGGGTGGACAGCGGCGGCGCTCCGATATTGCCCGCGCGCTGGTGAACACTCCCAAGCTTCTCTTTTTGGACGAACCCACCACGGGACTGGACCCACAAACCCGGCAAAGTATCTGGGATACTGTACAAAAGCTCCAAAAGGAAACGGGTATGACGGTTTTCCTCACTACTCATTATATGGAGGAGGCGTCAGCGGCCGATTATGTGATCATCATCGACAACGGCGAAATTTCCGCCAAGGGTACCCCTTCAGGCCTGCGGGAACAGTACAGCAACGACACCCTTACACTTTGGACAAATGCTCCCGACACTGTGATACAAATATTGCAGGCAGATGCCCTCTCCTTCCATCGCCACGGAAACAGCCTATCGGTAGCCTTGCAAAGCACCCTTGACGCCTTGCCCATTATTGAAAAATGCCGCCCTTATCTCACCAATATCGAAATCAAAAACGGCAGTATGGACGACGCCTTTATCGGCATCACGGGAAAGGAGATTCGGGAATGATTGCGATTGCCAAGCGAAACTTGAAAATCTTTTTCCGTGACCGCGCTTCTGTCTTCTTCTCCCTGTTAGGCGTACTGATTGTCATCGGCCTTTACGTTCTGTTCCTCGGCGATATGATGATGCAGGGATTTGACAATAAGGAACACGCCCGCTTTATGATGGATAGCTGGATTATGGCGGGACTCCTTGCCGTCACTTCCATCACCACCTGTATGGGGGCCTTTGGCATCATGGTGGACGACCGCAGCAAAAAGACCCTTAAGGATTTTTCCTCCTCCCCCCTTCCCCGTAAATCTTTGGCGGCAGGCTACGTCCTCAGTTCCGTGCTGATCGGCATCATCATGAGCCTTCTTGCTCTGGTGTTTGCAGAAGTCTATATTATCAGCAGCGGCGGATCGCTTCTCTCCTTCTTTACGTTGCTTAAGGTGCTTGGCACCATTATCCTATCCGTCTTTTCCAGCAGTGCCATCGTCTTTTTTATCGTTTCTTTTTTTAAAAGCCAAAACGCGTTTGCCACCGCCAGTACTGTCATCGGAACACTGGTCGGCTTTTTGACCGGCATCTATATCCCCGTTGGCACCCTGCCAACTTCCATACAGTATGTGGTTAAAATATTTCCCGTCTCCCACTCCGCCGCTCTGCTCCGGCAACTGATGGCGGAGGCCCCGATCGGCAAGGTTTTCCAGGGTGCGCCGGCGGCATCCATTACGGAGTTCAAACAGGAATTTGGCGTGACCTTTTCCTACGGCGGTTATACGGCTACTCCGTTCATACATATTCTGGTACTGGTGGCCACGATTCTGCTGTTCTATGGCCTGAGCTTATTGAATCTGTCCCGCAAACGCAAAAACTAAGCTGCATGCCCTCATAGTAAAAACGGGGCAATACCTTACTTTTACCCATTATCTTCATGCGGGATGGAGCCAACCGCTTCGCATAGCTGCGAAAAGCCCTCCCTCGTCCCGCACAGTCTCTGTGCCGGGCCGAAGGAGGGCTCTTGTGGTTTAGGTCATCCCTTTTGGAGAATACGCTGCAGCTCCTCACAGGTACAAACCTCCATACCGTCCAAATCCCTGCAAAGGGCCGCGCAAATGGCCTGTGTCTGCGTATCCATCCCGCAATCCACAATGATGATATGCCCGCACAGACGGTCGCCTAAAATTTTGGCGTACATTTCCGCGCCGCGCAGAATATACTCCGCTTGCTTTACATCCTCGCCAATGGGCAAGATCAAGAGGGTCTTTCTGTTCCTTTTTGGAACAAATATCCGCAGCAGCACTTCCTGTATCAGGGAGGAGATACCCAGCAATACCAGAATAAACAAAAACAGATACAACAGTCCTTGCAGCATAAAAAATCACCTCATCACTATTTTATGTGATCAGGTGGTTTTGGTTCGTTTCGTCCGTATTTTTTACGCTTTCGGTCAGTTTTGGCTCACAAATTTAAAATCTCAGAAGGGTGGTATTGCAAGCCCTTGGGTATGCAAAATCGAATGGCTGCCTTTTGAATGTGGAAGGCGACATCCCGCACACTTTTACATTCGCCATCCATATTCACGGTTGCCGGAGCTTCCGAACGTACCCGCATCCGGCGACCACGAATAAAGGTGCAGATATCCTTCAGTTCCAGAACGCCCCCGTTTTTATAGGTTTTCAGAAGGCTCAAAATCCGCAGGCGGGAAACAGATTTCACCAGCACAAAGTCAAGCAGGCCATCATCCGGCACCGCCAGCGGCGCCCCCATATACCCTCCGCCATACCAGCGCGAATTGCCCGCCAGCGCAAAGAGAAAGCTTCCCTTGATGGGGGGGGCATCATCAATCTGGATTTCAAAGCGGTTGCGGATTTTGCGCAAGAAACAATACAACAGAGCCAGGGTATAGATCATACGGGGCGGCAGGGGCAGCTTTTTGAATTTTAGCATATTAGCGCCCACTTCTGCATCCATGCCCATGGAGCATAAGTTAATGGCGTGGTGTTCGCCGCAACGGATTAAATCCAGTGTCACGGGCGTTCCCTCTATCTGCGCGGCGAGATTGAGAAAACTCTCTTTTCCACCAAACAGGCGAATAAAGTCGTTGCCTGTCCCCAAGGGCACCGACGCTATCTCCACATGCGGAAAACCATAGGCGCCGTTGACCACTTCGAAGAGGGTACCGTCACCGCCGCAGGCGTAAAAGCGCACTGCCTCGCCCGTCTGCGCCCGTTCTTTTATATAGGATACCGCTTCGCCCGGCCCTCCGGTAACATGGACCGTATAAGCGTCCGGCTTTTCCTTAAAACAGTGCTGCAACAGCGGGGTCAGGATAGCGAGGGCTTTGCCTTTGCCTGCAACAGGATTGACAATAAAGACGTGGTGCATCTCGGAGCCTCCCAATATTCATCGAAAATACATATAAAGCTGACACTTGATGTTGCCGTTATAAAGCTTGCGGCGTTTATCGGCCCGGCGTCCCATCCATTTTTCGAACAACTCATCCGCCGTCATAATATAATAGCTCTTCCCCTTTTGCGGGGTGAAGACTTTTCCCATCTCTTGGTAGAGCGCTTCTGCAGTCTGCAAATCGAGCAGGCGCTCTCCATAGGGCGGATTACACACGACGATGCCGCTCTCGGTTGGCATGGTAAAATCGCGGATATCGGCCTTCTGCCACTGGATATAGGCGTTCACACCTGCCCGTTTGGCATTTTCCCGCGACAACGCCAAGGCCGTCTCATCAATATCCGAGCCATAGGCAGCAAACTCTGCCTCTTTGCGAATTAACGACAAGGCTCTATGCCGTTCCTCCTGCCAAACAGAAGCCGGGATACTGCTCCACTTCTCGGCGGCAAAGGCGCGGTTCAGCCCCGGCGCCATGCGCAAGGCCTGGAGGCAGCCTTCAATCAGCAGCGTCCCGGAACCGCAAAAGGGATCATAGAGCGTTGTTCCCGGGCGCACCCGCGCGAGTTTCACAATCGCAGCGGCAAGGGTTTCCTTAATCGGCGCCTCTGCAGCTGCCGGCCGGTAACCCCGCTTATGCAAGCCTACGCCTGAGGTATCCAGCATCAGAGTCGCCTGGTCCTTCATCAAAGAGAATTGGATTTGATGCAGCGGGCCCGTCTCCTCGAACCATGACAGATGGTAGTGCGCTTTTAGGCGTTCCACGACTGCTTTTTTGATGATGGACTGACAATCCGGAATGGAATACAGCTTTGAGTTCAGGGACCATCCCTTCACGGGGAACGCATCCCACTTGCCGATATATTTTTCCCAAGGCAGCCGTTTCACCTGCTCAAACAAGGCGTCAAAGCTGGTGGCCTCAAATTGCCCCAATACAATCTGGATACGCTCGGCAAATCGGCTGTTCAAGTTGGCGCGGGCCAACATCGCATCATCCCCGCCAAAAAACACCCGTCCGTTTTCTGCCTGTACCGCTGGCGCGTCCATCATTCTCAGCTCGTCCGCCACCAAACCCTCCAGCCCCAATAAACAAGGCGCGACAAATCGAGTTTCACTCATACACTGCATATCCTTCCCTACTCAAACACAGAGGCCGCAGTATAAAACTACGGCCTCCTATCTCATCAAGATCCGCTGTTTATCCTAAATCGGGTTCCAAGAGGCCATAACCGCCATCATTCCGCCGATATACAACATTAACCTGCTCCGTGGAAGCATTGAGAAACATATAAAACTGATGTCCTAGCATATTCATCTGCAAAATAGCCTCTTGTTCATCCAATGGTTTGAGTGGAATCGATTTTGTTCGTACCAGTTCAAATTCGCTCTCTTCTTCCACCGGCGGTTCTGCCAACAGGCTTTCAAACGCGCCCTCACGCAATCGTTTTTCAATGCGCGTTTTATTTTTCCGGATCTTGCGAATCAGGGCGTCCACACAACGGTCGAGCGCCTCCTGCATATCCGGCGCGGATTCCTCCGCACGATAAATCATACCATTGTGCTTCACTGTAATTTCCACATCTTGAGATGATTTCTCAACCGTGACCGTCACCTTGGCATCCGCGTCTTCTCCAAAGAATTTATCAATTTTCTGGAGTTTCTTATTGACCCTTTCCTTGAAGGATTCCCTTGGTGTACATTTTCTCCCGGTTATTGTGACTTTCATCCACAACATCTCCTTTGAAAATTGTTCCTATGGAAGTACATGAACTTCCAGTTATATTATAACACATTCACCAAGAGAATGAAATATGAAGTGTCAAATAATCCTTGTACAATGCCGGGTAACATGGCAGCCGATATTGACAGCGACGGGCAGTCCCGCAATGTGGGTGGGATAAGTTTCGATATTGACGGCGAGCGCTGTGGTATCCCCGCCAAAGCCCTGCGGCCCAATATGGGTCTGATTCACCGCCTGCAGCATGGCCTCCTCCAAATCCCGATACAGCAGATCCGGATGCCGTTGCCGGATATCCCGGCAGAGCGCCTTTTTAGCCAGGATCGCGGCCCACTCAAAATCGCCCCCGATACCGACCCCCACCACCATGGGCGGACAGGGATTACTTCCGGCCTTTCGCACCGTTTCTACCACAAAATCCAGAATATCGTCTTGATTCGCCGCCGGAGTTAGCATCCTTATGGCGCTCATGTTCTCACTGCCGAATCCTTTGGGCGCCACCGTAAGCGTGACACGGTCCCCCGGAACCATCCTCGTGTGTAAAATGGCGGGCGTGTTATCCTCCGTATTGACACGGCGCAAGGGGTCCCCTACCACCGAGCAACGCAACCGACCCTCTACATAGCCCTGCCGCACACCTTCGTGAACAGCCGCCTCAAAATCGCCGTTTACAAGGTGTACCTCTTGTCCGATTTCAGCAAAAACAACTGCCATCCCCGTATCCTGACAGACCGGAATCCGCATGTCCTTTGCCAGTTCTGCGTTATAGTTCAAATCCTGCAGCACCGACTGTGCTAAGGGATTTCTCTCCGTGGCCGCGCATTGCTGCAAACATTGCGCAATATCCTCCGGCAAAAAACGATTGGCTTCTATGCACATTGCCTTAACTGCTTGTGTCAAGATTTTTGTGTCCAATTCCCGCATGTATAAATCCTCCTTAGCGTACCCGTTTCCCGCGGCAAATAACCATCTTCGGCTTTTCCAAAATGTCCAGCGGGCTGCCCCGGAAAAGGACAAAATTCGCCTCTTTCCCAACAACAACGGATCCCACTCGATCCTCGATCCCGCAAATCCGGGCCGGATAACAGGTGATGGCCTTGAGAGCCTCCTGTGCATCCAAGCCCTCCCGCACCGCCAAGGCTGCCGACAGCTGTAAATACTGGATGGGAATCACCGGATGATCGGTTACAATCGCAAAGGGGATCCCGGCCTTCGAAAAAAACGCCGGGGCTGCCGGCGTCAGGTCGGCCAGCTCCGGTTTGGAGCGGTCACAAAGCAAGGGGCCGGCCAGCACTTTTACACCTTGCTTGGCGAGCTCCTGCGCAATCCGGTAGCCCTGTGTAGCATGTACCAGGGTATAGCGCAGACCAAACTCTTTAGCAAGACGTATCCCGGTGTAGATATCGTCACAACGGTGGGCATGAAAATGTACAGGGATTTCTCCGCGCAACACCGGTAACAACGCCTCTGCCTTCATATCGTAATCGGGCTCATCATAGGCGCTGTCCTCTTTGGCGAGCGCCATGGCATTTCCGTATTGCCGCGCCTTGAGTAGCTGTTCCCGGATCAGGGCCGCCGTCGCCATGCGGGTAACCGGCGCCTGATTCTTGCTGTTGTATACCGTCTTGGGATTTTCGCCCAGCGCCATTTTCATAGCGAGGGGGGCTTTAACCAGCATTTCGTCCACGCAGGTGCCGTGGGTGGCCATTGCCAGCATCTGTCCGCCAATGGCGTTGGCGCTGCCGGGGCCTGTAACCACGGTGGTGATCCCCGCATCCAGGGCCTCCCCAAAGCAGCGGTCCATGGGGTTGATGGCATCGATGGCGCGCAGCTGCGGTGTGCAGGGATCGGTCTCTTCATTGCCGTCTTCCCCCTCAAACCCCAACGCATCGCCAAAGAGTCCAATATGGCAATGCGCGTCCACAAATCCGGGATAAAGCTGCAAACCGGCTGCATCCAGAGGTTCGCTATCAGCCGTTTGGGGGCACTCCGCCATCTCCCCAACCTGCGCAATCACGCCGTCACGCGCCCATATAAAGCCATTTTCAATGACCTTGTCTGCCATCGTATGTATTTTCACGTTCTTAATCAGCACGATAAACGCTCCCACCCCATAATAGCCATTAGAGCAAATTGACAAAACTCACCTTGCCGTGTCAATTTGCTCTAATGGACCATGCTCGCGATTGCCACTTTTCAGAAAACGCAACTCCATTTAAAAACAGCCCTGCAATTTCCAAACAGCGAGTATAACTCGCCGCAGACACAAGCCGCACGCATTTAAGATGCCTGCGGTCTGTCTGACAGCTACAAAAACGGGGTGCTGTTCACACCCCGTCAACCCCTCTTTTAGCCACCCTAATTGGATCGCCTGGAGAATCCTCCGTGCTTGGATTCCGTTCCCCGCCGCAAATCCGATATTTTTTCATCGCTGACTTGTTTGAACTTGGACATCATGTCCTCGAAAGACATCCCCTCGTTCCGTTTTGACTGCCAATCACCGCCGGTTGGCTTCCTTCCGGCAGGACGCCGTTCTCCGGGCGTTTCCGCACTTTTCTGCGCACCCTTCATGGACAGCCGAATCTTGCCATCCTCACCCACACTGATAATCTTGACTTTCACAATCTGATTTTCCTGCAGGTAATCCCGTATTTCTTTTACATAATTTTGCGCAACTTCGGAAATATGAACCATCCCGGTCTTTCCCCCAGGTAATTCCACAAAAGCGCCAAAATTGGTCAGGCCTGTTACTTTGCCCTCCACCACAGCTCCAACTTCAAACTGCATAAAAGCGACTATGACCTCCCGTTTTCACTCTGATCGGTTTGCCGACACCCAAAAGGTGCGAAAAAACATGTATATATTCTATCTCAAACCCGATGTTTTACAATCCTCCAAAAACTAGTTCCCAGAGATATCGTAAAACACCTTTTCATCAGGCATTACATAATCCAAACGTTCCCGTGCGATACGTTCGACAATCTCAGCTTCTTTCCCATTTTCCAGAAGCCGTTTCAATTCCTCGTTTTTGTTATTTTGTTTTTCCAGCTCCTCCTGGGCTTGCGATACCTTGGCATTGGAATCGCTCACCTGGATTTGAAGCTGCACCAAGGAGAAAACCACATATACGGTTACAAGTAGCAAGGCAACGCGCAATATGAAGCTTTTTTTCTGTTTTGGCTTCTTCATTTTTTATGTTCTCCCCTGACGGGCCGACTTTTATTCTTTTTAGATACTCTGCGTAAATTATACAATAAAACCTGCTGCTGTTTCAAGCGTAACTTTGAATTATTATAAAAAATTTTAAAAATATTTTTAAAAAGGCGGCCTATTCCTTTCGCAATCGGAGCCAATAGACGAAAAAGCAGGCGAAAGGGGGCCAAAATGCAAGTAAAAAGAACCGTGAATAGTTTTTTAAAAAGCGCAATCAACAGGCGGTTCGCTTTCATCACCAAAGAACCCAGTGTCAAATAATAGATCAACCACCCAATGAGTTCCCCCACCAGCAAAAAGCTGCGGATTTCACCGGAATTGACGGCCAATATAAACAAAAAACTGCAAACGGCGCAAGCGCACCAATATAACACATCCTGAATAAAGACTGCCAGGGCCTGTTTGAAAAACGCCATGCGGAGCAAGCGAAAGACATCATACAAAATGCCCAGTAAAAATCCCACGCCGCATGACAGCAGAAACATTTGCAGCTGCCCCGACACAGTCATGTTATGCATTACCATAGACTAACGGAACAGTTTTCCAAAAAAGCCTGCGGTATGGGGTTGCTCATCCTGATAAGAAAGAGAAACGATTTTCCCTTCCATCGTCAATTCGCCCGTATCCACACTCAATTTATTGATATGCAAATCCAGGCCCTTCACGGTCAACTCACCCATATCCGTAAATATAATAACGGTCTGCTCGTCAAAGCTGTCCACATCCGCCACCCCGGATACCGTTAAGGAGCGGCGATCCTCTAAAATCAGGTTATGGGGCATCTTTACGGTCTTTTTTTCTTCCATCATCACAGTACATACCTCCCAGTTTTGACACTATCAACACCACCGATGCGCTCCCCGCGGTAACGCCACAAGGCATCTCATTGTACACCCCAAGGGGCGGGAATGAGCCCCGAAAAGCTGCGCCATGCTACCTGTGAATTTCGCTAAGCTCATGCTCCAGCGCAGGCGGTTGTGTTATAATACATATGTCCAACCTCTGGAAAGTATACCTGTCCCTAAAACCGGGTTTTGTAAAAATCGAACTTATTGGATGATCTTGTACATCTGACCCGCGTTTTCTTTGGTGACGTGCTCCGTCAGGGCTGTAACCTCCCCCTTAAAAGAGGACGATCCCATGGTAAACTCAATCACATCGCCAATTTTTACGTCATAGGAGGCCCGCGCAGGCTTCCCGTTCACCAAAATCCGCTTGGCGTCACAGGCTTCGTTGGCAAGGGTGCGGCGTTTAATAATTCGTGATATCTTCAAATATTTATCGAGTCGCATGGCATTCTCCCCTATAACGATTTATTGCGGCGGATAACCAAGGGCGTAACGCAATAGAGCCGGCTCTATAAGCCGGCTCCTCTATTCTTCATTTATTTCGCAACTGCATCCTTGAATGCCTTACCTGCCTTAAAAGCGGGTAATTTAGACGCCGGGATGGTAATGGCTTCTTTGGTACGGGGGTTCAGACCCTGCTTCTCCGCACGTTCGCGAACCTCAAAGGTTCCAAAACCTACCAGCTGTACTTTATCGCCGCTAGACAATGCATCCTGAATAGTATCCAAAACCGCTCCGACAGATTTTTCGGCATCTTTCTTGGACATACCGGTCTTTTCCGCAACACTTGAAATAAATTCCGTTTTATTCATGCCTTCTACTCCTTAATTAATATTTACAATGAAATTTAAAAATTTCATTTCATCGTCATCCAAACACCACACCGGAGATCCTAGCGCCAGAGGAAACGGCTACGCACGTTCCTTCTCCTTGACGGCATCCCATAGCCTGTCCAATTCAGCGAGGGGCAAATCCTGCATTTGTAGCCCTTGCCGTGCAACCTGCTCCTCAACCTGCGTGAAACGGCGTATAAATTTGTCGGTTGCAGCCGTCAGCGCTTCCTCGGCCTCCGCTTTGACAAAACGGGAGACGTTGACAGCGGCAAAAAGCAAATCCCCCATCTCCTGCGCGGTCTCAAGAGTATTATTTGCCGCAACCGCCTGCTTTAATTCACCGATCTCTTCTTCTAATTTATCGAGCGCACCCGAAAGATCATCCCAGTCAAAGCCGACCTTCGCCGCCTTTTGCTGTACTTTCGTGGCCCGCATGAGTGCCGGTAGCTGGCGGGGAATGGCCTGCATGCTTTGGGACTGGTGAGCTTGTCCCTTTTCGACCTTTTTGATATCGTCCCAATTTTTCAGAACTGTATCCGCATCCCGCGCAATTACATCCCCAAACACATGCGGATGCCGATGCACCAGTTTTTTGCAGACCCCGTCCACCACGTCCTCGAAGGTAAAGCCATCCGCCTCTTTCTCCATTTGCGCATGAAAAACGACTTGCATCAGAACATCGCCCAGTTCTTCCTTTAGCAAGTCTAAATCACCCTGATGAATGGCGTCAATGACTTCATAGGTTTCTTCAATGAAATTTTTGGCGATACTCAGATGATTTTGTTCCCGATCCCACGGGCAGCCCTGTTCGGAGCGCAGCAAAGACATGATTTCCAACAAATCGTTAATATTATACCTGTTCTTTACTATAAAATCAACCAAAAATTTTCCTCCACCGCAATAAATATCAATTTTAAACAAAAAACTATCATTATTATGCCCTTCCGCCGGGCGCAATCCCCATGGTTCTGCGTTTTTTTCAAAAAACATCTTGGAATATTCTAACTGATAAGCCGATATTTTTCAAGTCTTTCCGCAATTTTTTCTCCCTTGGGCAACATCAGCACGTCTTCCCTGGAAATGGCCCGGAACAAGAACAATGCCAACACATACACAATACCCGCCACGCCAATGGCCAGAATGGTCAGTATTTTCCCATCTATTATTCTGGAAAGGAGACCGTAGCCCGCCCATGCGGCAAAGCCGCAGCAGAGCGCAGCCAGCAGCGGCCGGATAAACACCCGCAGCATATTGGGTACCATCTTGGTCGCCTTAATGAGGAAGAAGAGATTGTAGCCGACAATGGCAATGTAACAGAACAGTGTGCTATAGGGGGCCCCCTGAATATTGATGGACGGCGTACCGATCAAAACATAATTGAGGATAACCTTGATAATGCCGCCGATAAAAACCGATTTCACCGTCACATCGGTACGGCCAATGGCCTGCAACAAACTGGCCAGAGGGCCCGAAATGGCAATCAGTAAGAGAGACGCGCCGTAGACCCGCAGGATGGGGGCGGCAATTGCCGTATCGGCATAGACGAGATCCAGAATCTGCTTGGGCAGAACCGCCATGCCAAAACCAACCGGGAGGGTAATCAAGGTGGTCAACCGCAAGGTGGATTCAATGGTGGTTCGGATGCGGGGTTTATCTTTGAGCGTCCACGCAGAAGAGAGCGCCGGCAAAGCGCTGACCCCGATGGAGATGGTAATGGTGGGGATCAAGTTTTTAAAATCAAGGGCAGTATTGTAGCAGCCCCACAGATAATTGGGCAATAACTTAATGGTGTTTTTGGCCGCCGGGATAATTCCCTCGTAGATGCTCTCAATGACAGGATTGATGGTATTCCCACCCGTTACTACGGCATGCGCCAGTCGGTTCTGGATGGTGGCCGAATCAATCAGATTGGTAATATTGGAAATAAAGGCACTCAAAATTAAGGGGAGTGCAACCCAAGCCAACCTCTTCAAAGTGTTCTTATTGGAAGCGGCAGGCGGCGATAATGCCAATTCCTGCTGGGTAATGTCATTGCCTCGAAACTTGTGCCGCAGGGCCAGATAAATCAGGCTCCCCAGTGTCCCCACCGTGACGCCCAAAATGGCGCCGGCTGCCGCAAATGGATAGAGTTTATTGAGGGCTTCCTCCTGGTTAGCCACCGGGATGCCAAATACAGAGCCCTTGGCCGCATATTGATTCATGCCCAAATCCATAATGAATTTAGCCAAGACCAAGCCCACTACCAGTTTAACCAAAGCTTCAATCATCTGGGAAAGGCCCGTGGGGAACATGTTAGACATACCTTCATAATAACCCCGGTAGGCCGACATAATACAGCAGAAAAAGATGGAGGGAGCCAATGCTACCATACAAAGCATGGCGTCCGGACTCTTGACAACACTGGTCGCATAGGGTCTTGCAATCAACAACAGCGCCACCATACCAATAACACCAATAATGGTGTAGAGGCGAATCGCAATTTTAAAGAGCTTTTTAACATCCCGGAAACGGTGCAGCGCAATATTCTGGGATATCAGCCGGGATAAGGCAATGGGCAAACCCACCATGGAAATGGCGTAAATAGAAGTATACAAATCGTAGGCTGTAGAAAAATAGCCCCTCCCATCATTGGTAATGATATTGGTCAGGGGCATTTTGAAAATTGCGCCGATCACCTTCACCACAAGGGTAAAGAAAATCAAAATAAAGGCGCCGTTAAGCATCGATTGTTTTTTTCTCGCGGCCAATTACAACACTCTCCAACTATCTCATAAACAGCATTAAAATCCGCAGGGCGGATCGCCTGTTGCCTGGGCAATTCAAAGAAGAAAAATCTCAGCAGTTTCATCCATGGCCGAAACAACAGGTACGCCTCATCTCTCTTCCATACTTATGCTTGTTTTGTTTTCATTTAGAACGCTCTTCCGCCAGCAAAGGCAGCAGCTCCGAAAAAAGCCGGTAGAAGAGGTTCTCATTCTCTTTGGCCCGTTGGACCACCGCTGTATGTGACAGGCGGGTTTTCTCGATACCCGCCGCCATATTGGTGACATGAGAGATGCACAGCACCTCCAGCTCACAGTAGGCTGCCCGGATGACTTCCGGCACGGTGGACATCCCCACCAAATCCGCGCCCAATACGCGCAGGGCGCGAATCTCTGCGGGCGTTTCGTACTGGGGGCCGGACATATAGGCATAGACCCCTTCCCACAAAGGAAGATGTGCCGCGCATCCCGCCTGATGGCAAAGCGCCAAGAGCCTTTCACTGTAAGCCCGGCTCATATCCACAAACTTATCCGCCGTGTTGGCGGCTTGCATGTCCCTGAGGGGGCTCTCATCGAAAAATTTGATATGATCCCGCACCAGCACCAGATCGCCAACATGATACCCGGTATTGATAGCGCCGGCGGCGTTCGTGAGAATCAGGTTGCGAATCCCCAACAAATGGAGCACCGGTACATAATCGCTTATCTCGCCCATCGAGTAGTTTTCATAATAGTGACTGCGCCCGCAAAGCAGCAGCACAGGCAGTTCCCGCAACCTCCCCAGGATCAGTTCCCCACGATGTGAGGGCGTGGAAGGTTTTGGGAAACATAGGATATCATTATAATCGATTAGCGCTTCAATTGCAATCTCTTTTCGGAATTCCTGCATGCCCGAACCCAACACCAGGGCCGTTTGGGGGATCATCGGGAGATGTCCCGCAATATAATCCGCGCTTTGGCGGCAGGCATCCTGCACAGCATTCTCCTCCTGTCTCTTGCCTAAACAGCAAAAGGAGAAGCAGCCCGCTGCTTCTCCTTTCAGTAAATTTTTCCCCTATTTCGCCAAGCGCGCGCCGCAAAAGCCGCAAAAATCGTACTCTTTCTCCGTGAATTTGCCGCAGACATTGCAGCGGACATCGTTCTTGGCCTCCGCGAGAATCACTTTCTGTTCTTCGTATTCCGCCTTCAACGCATCGATCACGGCAATTCTAGCCTGCATTTCCTCGGCGGTGTTGGCGTCTGTTTTACTGGTGGCGTAAATGTACTCGCCCAGACTTCTGTACTGGTTGCTGATCTTTTCCTCAATGTCATGTAGTTTCATGCGCTGCTTGGTGCTGTTGACAATCTCCTTGGTTTTGTCTCCCACTTTTTTGCCCGCTTTTTGGGTAGCGGTAACAACATCATCAAAAAATGCCATAACGTAAGCAACTCCTTATTTTTTATTATGATTCGTATTATACTGCAACAAACTCTTTAAGCAATGAGTCTGCCGGGATCATGGTTTTAGGCAGCTCGGCAAACTGCCGGAGACTCGTGGCAATCTGTTGCGCAGAAGGGTAGTGCGGGCTGTCCGGCCGGATGGTATCAAGCAGTTGCAGCGCCGTCTGCTTAAACACGCACATCTCATACAGATGGATGGAGTTAATGCGAATATCGGCCGAATCCTTATAGGGAAACAGATACTGATCTTCCCCCTGCTGGACGGACGCCCAGAGCTGGTAGGTCTCCTCGGGAGAACTGTTGCGGAAATAGTAATCCCGGATCATTCTGCGGATAAAGCGAATGTTGCGTTTGTTGAGAATGATTTTGCCCTGCAAATTATAAATCCGGGAAGAGACGCTGACATAAATCTTATGCACGTATTCCGGCGGAAAGCTTTCCACCACGGCAGGATTGAAGGCATGGATACCCTCTACTATGGCCACATCCCCTTCCTGAAGATACACCGGATGAAACTGTTCTTTTCGTGCCCCCACGGAAAAATCGAATTCCGGCATCTCGCAAGCGCCGTCCCGGATTAATTTGGCAAAGGTCGACCGCAGCAGCGGCAGGTCCAGCGCATGCACCGATTCCAAATCCAGATCCCCGTTTTGCAATCTTGGCGCTTCCGTCCGGGATTTATAGAAATTATCCAGCGATATGGTGGATACCTGATGGCCCTTTTCCAGCAGCCGACCAGCCAGCATAGCGGCGGTCGTGGTCTTGCCCGAACTGCTGGGTCCGGTCAGCAAAATAATTTTTCGTTTGGCACGGAATTCCTCAATGGCCTGTGCAGCGCTCCACACGATATTGCGGTAGCGCCGCTCCGCCTCTTGCAAGAAGGACATTGCGTTATTCATTGCATTTTCATTAATATATTCTAAGTTATTATTAATATTTGACAAGCTATCACTCCAATACTAGTCCCACACTATCATATATGGAATTTATGACCAGCATATGAATGGGCCGTGAATAGATAATCCCCCATACGAATCTTGCACCGGCTGCGCCGGTGCCTGCGCTCCACGAAGCACGGAATCCGCTTGCCGCAGCTTTTGGGGTTTTATTCGCCACCCCTGGGGCGAACTTGCAACTTGGCAAACGATACCCCGTAGCCTGCTGCAAAGTGCTCATTCCGGGATTCGTATCAGCCCTTTAGATCGGCATAAAAGCTCCGGATGCCCTCTTTGCGGGTGATGAGTTCCTCAAAGCGGTTGCAGTATTCATAAGGGTACTTGAAGTTATAGATTCGCTCAATGCGCGGTCCGTCCGGCGCTTTTAATTTGGTCACAGCCCCGGCGCCTACGCCCAGCACCGTGTGGGTTTCATCCATCATATATATATTATATTGGCATTCGTATCCTTCTTGTGCATAACCCACATTCTCAAGATTTCCCACCGTCCGGCTTTGGCGGTACATATAATAGGGTAAAATCCCATGCCGTGCAAGACTTTCCGCGCCTTTTCGCAGCATATCCCCTGTCAAACTTTCCGTCGCATAGCGGGTGTAGCCCTGCTGCGCAACCATCGATGAAGCGCGCTTGAGGGCCAGGGTATGCACCGTCACGCTCTGAGGGCATAAAGCGAGTACTTCTTCTAAGCTCTGCATATAGCCCTCGGTGGTATCCTCCGGCAAACCGGCAATCAAATCCATATTAATGTTATCAAAACCGGCATCACGCGCCATTTTGTACGCTTCAACCGTCTGTTCCACCGTATGCGCGCGGCCGATGCCTTCGAGCAATGCATTTTGCATGGTCTGCGGATTGATGCTGATGCGGGTAACCGGATAGTCCCTAATACACTGCAGTTTGTCCTGCGTAATGGTATCCGGGCGGCCTGCCTCCAAGGTGTATTCCCACACCCTTTCCGGAAAGCAATCCTGTACCGCCTGCAGCAATTTGCGCAAGTGCCCCACATCCAACGTGGTCGGCGTACCGCCCCCGATATAGACCGTGCGCAGCGTAAGACCCAGTTCGCGAGCCATAAGAGCCGTCGACTCCAGTTCCCGGCATAACCGCTCCAGATAGGGCTCCAGATATTTGCCGGCATTCGAAATGGAATGTGAGACAAAGGAACAGTAGTGACAGCGCGTGGGGCAAAAAGGAATCGCAATATAGAGGCTAAAAGAATCCAGGGTGGAACGCTGTAAAATCGGCGTTTCCCGGTCTATAACCGCCTGTGTCAAAGCCGTCTTTTCGGCCGATACCCGCAGCTCCTTTGTAAAATAGGAAAAGGCTTCTTCCCGCGTCTCCTGCTCCAGAAGCTTGCGCATGAGCTTGGCGGGGCGTACCCCTGTCAAAACGCCCCAATCCGGACGGTAGCCCGTCAAATCGCATAAGATCTCAAATAGCAAAAGGGCCATCTGCAATTCGCATTGCTGCGTATAATCTGCCACCATATTGGATACGGCGGTTGCCTCCTCCCGGCATTTTCCGGGAAACTGCACTTTCACAAGCAGCTGCGTTTGCGCATCCCCTTTGCGCAACGCGGTATATACTAGCATCTCCCCTGCGGTTTCGCTATATACCCGCTGAATGGGTTCATAAGGAAAAAATACCCGGCAGAGATTCTCCATCTCGTAATGAAAACAATGTCCGTCAATCCATAAAATCATGTAGGTTCCATTCCACCGCTTAGGGCGGCTATTTCTAAATTGAGGGTTACTGAATCAGGCCTTCTAAAAAGGCTTCTTTCTCAGGATACATATCGAGAATGTAGGGATTGGTGCGGCGCTCCCCCTCCAGCGTGGTCGATGCGTCATGTCCGGGCAGCACCCGGTAATCCCCTGGCAGCGCAGCCAGCCGTTTCACCGATTGCAGCATATCCCTAAGGCTGCCTGTCGCAAAATCCACACGACCCACCGTACCCATAAAGAGGGTATCCCCCGAAAAAATCACATCGTCGACAATATAGCAGCACGAGCCGCAAGTGTGTCCCGGCGTGTGCATCACCTGTATAGACAAAGTGCCTACCGACAAAGTATCGCCGTCCTGCAGTAAGATATCCGGATCGACCGGCTTTTCAGCACCACCACCATGAAATAGCTGACGGCTGATCGAGGTGTTGGATAGCCCAGGAACATCCAGCGCATGGATGGCCACTTTTGCGCGTGTTATCTCACGCGTCTTAGAAACGCCCAAAATATGGTCAAAGTGGCAATGCGTCAATAGAATATATTCGATATTTACAGGGCCAACCGCCGCTATCTGTTTTTCCAGCTCCCGGGTCCAGAGTCCGGGATCAATGATGACCGCTTTGCCGGTAACTTCATCCTGTAACAGATAGCAATTGGTTTGAAAGGCGCCCAATGTAATTATATTGATTTTCATGCAATCCCTCCAGTTTTTCGCTTCCAGACATCCGTATCCAGCAAGATGGTCACCGGGCCATCATTCACTAAAGCAACCTGCATGTCCGCCCCGAACTCACCCCGGCATACGGGTTTTTGTACCTGCTGTTCCAATGCCTCCAAAAAGAGCTTGTAAAGATGATCCGCCATCTCCCCAGACGCCGCCGTGTCAAAGGAGGGCCTGTTCCCCTTTTTACTATCCGCGTATAGCGTGAAATTAGAGACTACCAGCAAGCTACCCCCCTGCTCTATGATGGAGCGGTTCATTTTACCGGCTCCGTCCGGAAAAATCCGCAGTGCGGCAATTTTGGCGGCCAATTTCCGCGCCTCTTCCTCTGCGTCATCGCGGGAAACACCCAACAAAATCAGGAGTCCTCCCCCTATTTCCGCCCGCTTTTCCCCGGCAATATCAACCCGTGCTTGTGAAACCCGTTGTATGACTGCTCTCATAGATACTCCTTTGGTGATTCATGCGGATAAAAGTCTGCCGTTTTCGCTTCTTATATCCCGGAACGCTCCACCGAGAGGACGCCCTCTACCTTCTGGAGACGTGTCATAATACTTTTGAGATGCTCAATGCCGTTGATGCTGACAAGAAGGGTAATGACACAGCGGCCATCTTTTAGTTCCCGCGCATTCATTGAATGCAGCATCACATGCATATTGGCCAGCTGCGAGGTGACATCGGCAAGCAGGGCCCGGCGGTCCAGCGCCACAATCTGGAGTCCGGAACGGAACTCTTCCTGGTCCTTTTGAATCCAGTGTACCTGCACCCAGCGTTCGGGCTCCGCCGCCGCCCAGATTTCTCTAGGCACATTGGTGCAATCCCGTTTGTGTACCGACACCCCATGCCCCCGGGTAATGAAACCGATAATTCCGTCACCCGGCAAGGGATTGCAGCAGCGTGAAAGCTTGATCAGGCAATTGTCAATGCCTTCCACAATCACACCCGAATGGTTGCCCGAGGGTCTTTCCGGCACCATAAACTGCCCGGGATCTACGACCGTTTTCCCCTTCATGATGCGGTTGTATTCCTCTTTTACATAATGCATCAAACGGGAGACACTGATGCCGCCATAACCAATGGCCGCATAAAAATCCTCCACGCCCTTGCAGGACTGGCGTTCCGCCAGATGCTCGATAAACTCGCGCATGGCATCTTCCGGGAGCCGGACATTGTTGCGCTTTAACTCCCGTTCCAGCTCCGCCTTGCCCTCTATAATATTTTCTTCTCTTTTTTCTTTTTTGAACCAAGAACGGATTTTGCTGCGCGCCTCGGAGGTTCGCACAATATTGAGCCAGTCGCGGCTTGGCCCCTTCCCCTGCTGAGAGGAGGTCAGCACTTCCACGATCTCTCCCGTCTTGACCTGGTAGTCAATTGGAACGATCCGGCCATCGACCTTGGCGCCGGACATGCGGTTGCCCACCGCCGAATGAATCGCATAGGCAAAATCGATTACGGTGGCGCCCTTGGGCAGGTTAATCACATCCCCTTTGGGCGTGAAAACAAAAACCTCTTCCGGCGCTAAATCCGTTTTGATGGTGCGGACAATATCCTCCACATCATCCGAATCCTTTTGCATCTCCAGGAGCTGCCGGATCCAAGCGAGCCGCTCCTCGAATTTTTCGGTACCTGACATGCCGAGTTTATATTTCCAGTGCGCCGCGATGCCGTATTCCGCCGTCTGGTGCATCTCCCAGGTGCGAATCTGCACCTCAAAAGGCACCCCGGCCTTACCGATCACCGTGGTGTGCAGGGACTGGTACATGTTGGGCTTGGGTGTCGAAATATAATCCTTAAAACGACCCGGTAAAGGTTTGTACATATCATGGATAACGCCCAGCACATTATAGCAGTCAACGACTGTGTCCACAATAATCCGGACGGCATAGACATCATAGATTTCGTCAAAATTACGCCCCTGCATATACATTTTTCGGTAGATCCCGTGAATGCTCTTAATTCGACCTTCAATATGCGCATGGGGAACCACCGTCTCCAACCGCGCACCAATCTGCGCGCGGATATCCTGCAAAAAGGCATTGCGGGCACTCTCGTGCCATGCCAGCGCCGCTTCGATATCCTGATACGCAATCGGATCCAGAAAGCTGAGGGCTAAATCCTCCAGCTCTTCCTTCACCGCCCGGATTCCCAATCGATGGGCAATGGGCGCATAAACTTCGATCGTCTCCAGCGATTTGTCTCTCCGCTTTTGCTCGGGCAAAAAAGAGAGGGTGCGCATATTATGAAGGCGGTCCGCAAGCTTGATGATGATCACCCGGATATCCTGCGACATCGCCAGCAGCATTTTGCGGATATTTTCCGCCTGTGTTTCTTCTTTGCTGGAGAGGGGGATTTTCCCCAATTTCGTAACACCGTCCACCAAATTGGCAATATCCTCGCCAAAATCCTTACGGATTTCCTGCAAGGGGATGTCGGTGTCCTCAACCACATCGTGCAAGAGGGCAGCCACCACCGATTCCGTATCCATCCCCAGCTCTGCCAGAATCTTGGCCACTTCAATCGGATGGCAGACATAGGGCTGTCCGGAGGTACGGGTCTGTCCGCTGTGCGCCGCTTTTGCCAATTCATAGGCATGGTCAATCAGCACAAAATCATAATTACCGCTGCTGTTTTTAAGAAGGTCGCACAATTCCCCGTATTCTTTTTGGATATAGTCTTTTGTTTCCATAAAAAGGAGCAGCGGTAATCACAGCCATACAAACGGATCTCGCATGGACGCCGTGAGGCTTTGCCCCTATCCCTCCTCTTTATAGAATAATCAGATTCCTGTACAGCCGTTGCAAGCGGCTGTGATAGGCAAGTCCCGCCCGTTACTGTGCCTTTAGCTGCTGCAGCAGGACAGATGTATCCAAATCCGCCTTCTCTGTTGTTTCACACAAGCCACAGCATAATATATCACCATCTATATGCATGGTAATAATATGGAATTCCTGCAAAACCTCCAGAGCAATCATCATTTTCGCAAAGGACAGCGCAGGTAACCCACAGCGGTAGTGCAGAATATCCGCAGGATAGCGCCAGCCCTTGTGTTGCTTGAGCGTCCGGTATACCTGGGCAATTTCTTGCCGGGTAGCGAGCAGCGAGAGCGATTCTTCGGGCGCCAATGCCTCCTGCCGTTTCCAGCATTCATAGAGGCGGATACTTTGCAGCAAGGCCGCTTCGTCCACCCCGCTGGGACGCAAATCCCGAATTTGCACGGAGAGGGAAGTAACGCCCTTGAATTCGTTTTTTTGCAGCTTTACGGCTAAATCCACGCAGTCCCCCTTTTGATAGGGGAAAGCTTCGAGGGAAACGCCAAAGCGCATGGCCGTAACAGTATTTTCCTTCCTGGAAAACGTGATGCGCAAATGATTCCCATTGCCCACGGGCTTTATATCTTCAATGTACATATTAAACAAACCAAAAAGAGGTTCCGGATTCGACTTCCCAAAGGGCTCCAACACTTGGATGGCATCGAGAATGTCGGGCTGCAAGGTGGAAGGGTTGAGTTTACAATCCAGATTCAATGGCATAAAGGGCATATCCGGGCAATGCGCAGCGGCATAATCGTTCATAGCCACGCGAAAGGCGGCAATGTTTTCTTTGGGCATGGTCAGGCCCGCCGCCAGTGTATGCCCGCCAAAATAATGCAGCTGTTCCGCAAAGGAAGCCAGCGCTTCATAGAGGGAAAAACCTTGTATACTGCGTCCCGACCCCTTGGCGCAACCATTCTCACAGGTTAAAACAAAACAAGGCTTGCCGTAGATCTCCATCAGCCTTGCCGCCACAATCCCCAGTACACCGCAGTTCCAATCCTCCCCTGCCACCACCAGTACCCGCGCAGCCTGCAAAGCGGGATCGGCCAAAATCTGCTCACGCGCCTGTGCCAAAATATCCCCTTCCAATTGCTGCCGGGCCGTGTTGGCCTCGTCAATCTCCTGGGCGTAATAAGCGGCGTCCTCTTGTGTTTCACACAGCAGTAACTGCACCGCCCGCTCGGCCGAGCCCATGCGGCCGGCCGCATTGATGCGCGGCAGAAGCGTAAAGGCAAGTCCTGTGGCCGTCACCGGTTTATCGGCCATATTGGCAACTTCCTGCAACGCACGGATCCCCATGCGGGGTTCCCGCGCAATTTGGCGGAGTCCGGTTTGCACCAGCATCCGATTTTCGTCCAGCAGCGGCACAACATCGGCAATGGTCCCCAACGCTACCAAATCCGCGTATTCTTCCAGTAAATCCTGCTCCTGTTCGGGTTCCATGGCCAATAGGAGCTTAAAGGCAACCCCCACGCCCGCAACCCCCTTGAATACCGCAGGATTCGCTTCACAGCAGGGATTCACAATCATCTCGGTATCTGGCAAACGGCTGGGCGGCAAATGGTGGTCGGTAATAATCAGCTCCAAGCCGATTTCCTTGGCGTAGTTGGCCTCTTCCACGGCACTGATGCCGTTGTCCACCGTAATGACCAGTTTGGCTCCGCGCGCCTTGAGTTCCTCCAACGCCTCTTTTTTGAGTCCATATCCGTCCTCGGCACGGTCGGGTATGTAATAAAAAGCGTCCGCGCCCCGCGTCTCCAAATAGGAATATAAAAGGGCGGTCGCCGTCACGCCATCGGCATCGTAATCGCCATAGATTGCAATGCGTTCATAGGCTTCGATAGCGCGGTTGATGCGGGCTGCCGCTTTGTCCATATGGGTCAGTAAAAAAGGATCCGTCAGGGTGCTGAGCGACAAAAAGCGTTCCACGTCCGCATCCGCCACAATACCGCGCGCCACCAAAAGCAGGGCGGTAAAAGGAGGTAGACTGTACTGCTCAGCTATTTGAGCCGCAAGATTTTTATCATAAGGGGCAATAGTCCACTGTTTCCGGCTCAAAACGATCATCCTTTCAGCCTTATTATTTTACCATTTTACACGATTTATTGCAATATGCCCTTGTGAGAAATCCATCACACCGCCAAAAACGCACCTGTGGACTACAATCAGCCTCAGGTGCGTTCATCAATTTCATATCATCTTCCCTGCTGTTAACCGGTTACAGGGAGAGGAGCGTCAGTGCCTCATCGCCCTGCAGCTTGAGGACCGTAATGGGATCGCCCCGGTGTTCCACCAATAGCGATGCAATTTTATTCTCCACCTCGCGGCGCACCATATTGCGCAAATCGCGGGCGCCACGCTGGCCCCCATAAGCCTTTTTGACAAGCGTTTTGGGCGCTTCCTCTTCCCAGGAGAAGGCAATGCCCTTTTCTTTGAGAGGCTCAATCAACTCCTGCAGCATCAGCACGGCAATTCTTTCAAAGTTCTCTTGCGATAGCGGCCGGAAGACCACAATTTCATCCACACGGCCCAGAAACTCGGGACGCAAAAAATCGGATAAGGCTTTGAGTGCCTTTTCCCGGGAAGCTACTTCCAGTGTCCGGGCAAAGCCCATGGCCCCTTCCTTTTTCTCGCTGCCTGCGTTGGAGGTCATAATAATGACGGTGTTCTCAAAATTAACCAGCCGGCCCTGCGCATCGGTAATTTTTCCTTCATCCAGAATCTGCAGCAAGATGTTCATCACATCCGGATGCGCCTTTTCAATCTCATCAAACAATAACAGCGAGTAGGGCTTGCGGCGCACCTTCTCCGTGAGCTGCCCCGCCTCGTCATAACCTACATAGCCGGGGGGCGAGCCGATAATGCGGGAGACCGAATGCTTTTCCATAAACTCGGACATATCCAGACGAATGAGGGTCTCGGGTGTGTCAAACAACTGCTTGGCGAGCTGCTTGACCAGTTCGGTTTTTCCTACGCCCGTGGGCCCCACAAAGATAAAGGAGGCCGGACGGCGGCGGGGACTGATCTGTACCCGCGTACGCTTGACGGCAGCGGCAACCAGGGCCACCGCTTCTTCCTGTCCAATAATTTTTTGGTTGAGTTCACTCTCCAGATTGGCCAAACGGCTCAGGTCATCCTCTTTAATCTTGGAGGCCGGAATTCCGGTCCAAAGCTGAATGACATTGGCAATATCGTCTTCTGTGAGTTCATTCCGGGCGGCCTCCGGCCCTAAATCCTGAATCTGATTTTCAAGCTGCAAAATCTCGGCCCGGGCATTGGCCAACGCCTCGTAATCAATCTCTTGCTGTTCCTGCATCATCTCCCGCTCCACATCCTCCCAGCGGTCCAGCTGGCGCTCCAAATCCAACACCGTATTGGCCGCCTTATTGCGCAGATTGGCGCAGGAGCAGGATTCGTCGAGCAGATCAATGGCTTTATCGGGCAAAAAGCGGTCGTTGATGTAGCGTTCGGACAAAACAACCATGGCATACAGCAGGGCATCCGACACCTGCACATGGTGGTATTCTTCATAATATCCCTTAATACCCTTGAGCACCTCCACGGTGTCCTGCACGGAGGGTTCCTCAACTTTAACAGGCTGAAAACGACGCTCCAGCGCGGCATCTTTTTCAATGTGCTTTCGATATTCGGTAAAAGTGGTGGCCCCGATCACCTGAATCTCACCGCGAGACAAGGCGGGCTTCAATATATTCGCGGCGTTCATGGAGCCTTCCGCGTCCCCCGTTCCCACCAGGTTGTGCACTTCATCAATGAACAAAATGATGTTGCCCAAACTCTTAACTTCGTCCACAAGTCCCTTAATCCTGCTTTCAAACTGACCCCGGAACTGGGTTCCGGCCACCAGCGCCGTTAAATCCAGCAGATGGATCTCTTTATCTTTCAGACGTGCCGGAATATCTCCCGACGCAATTTTGAGCGCCAGACCCTCCGCAATGGCCGTCTTGCCGACACCGGGCTCACCGATGAGACAAGGATTGTTTTTGGAGCGGCGGCAAAGAATCTGCGTCACTCGGTAAATTTCTTTGGCGCGGCCAACAATGCGGTCCACTTTATTCTCCCGGGCTTTCTCGGTGAGGTTGATGCAATAGGTATCTAGATATTTGCGCTTTATCTTCTTTTTTTCATTTTTTTTGGCGTCTGCGGCCTCTTTTTTTTCTTCCTCCGTTTTCGCATCTCCGCCAAAAAGATTGTTCAGGAAAGGAAACGTCGCCGCGCCACCGGGTTCAAATCCTTCCTCCTCCGGAGACATCAGCTCCATAAACTGTTCGTTAACAGCCTCGATATCATCATTTGTAATCCCCATTTTATCCATCATCTGATTAATGGGGCCAATATTAAGTTCTCGCGCACAGCTCAGGCAAAGCCCTTCTGGCGTTGATTTATCCCCTTCAATCCGCGTAATAAAAACAACGGCGGGGTTCTTTTTACATCTTGAACATATCATCTGCATATAAGTTGTCTATTCCTCTCCGGTCCATACTGCCGCAAGAAAAGTAACGTCAATTAATACCTGGGCTTACTCAGCCGTCCGTAGTATCATCAAAAAATCCTACTTTTAACACCGCAACGGACGCAATGTTTCGTGGTAATCCCCGATTACCGGATAGTCTCACGCCTGCGTTTCAAAAAGCTACACCGGGGCATCCGCTCCGGGAAACCCACCGGGAGTTTGGCAGTGCATTTTGGGGGCTCCGATTTTCCAAAATCACATTATTCTTCATGATCCTCTTTATCATTGCCGGAATGCAACTTGAAAAATACTGGTACATAATTGATAAAAGAAAAAATCATGAATACTGCCGCAATGGAAACTAAAATGGTGATGGTTCTGTCTTCCAGCTTGTAATTGAAAGCGCCGCCACCCAGGGCCACAATGATAATCATCACACCATAAAAGACAAAGGTAGCCAGTTTTCCCCACCACTCAGCCGCGACAGGCCGCTTTCCTTTTTTAATGAGAATGGCGCCTCCCACCATCATCATGAGCTCTTTTAGCAAAAAGAGAATCAGCAGCGGCGCAATCTGTTTAAATTTCAAGGACAGCATTACCGCCACCGCGCCCTGCGTTAATTTATCTGCAATGGGATCCAGCATTTTCCCAATATCCGATATCTGATGGAAATGGCGGGCGATGTATCCATCCAGCGCATCGGTAATGCCCGAGAGCACCAGTAAAATGGTGGCCCACAATTCTTCGCCATTATGATACAGCACCACAAAAATCGGCACCAGAATAATACGAACCAGGGAAAGCATATTGGGAATTGTGAAAACCTTCTGATGCCATGCTTGAGGTTTATGCTCCATACTTCCATTCCATCCCGCCGCTACCGCCACGGCAAAAACTGCTCTCCAAGAGCTTGATCCGTTCTCTTGTTATTCGGATTGCTAATCCTGTCTGCGGCTGCCATCAGAATTCCTTCCCAGCGGTGATTTTCGGAAAGATCCCGGCGAAACCGACAGCGTACCTTGAAGCGTTAATATTTGAATCTGCTATAGAATTGCAGGATTTATGCTCACAATCGAGCCAAGGGGTTGAGAGGGATCAATAATCGATATAGATATGAGCCTTCCGCAACCCTGTCAAACACCGTTCCGGTGCCGTTCCCTATCCATTCGGACAGGCAATAGACAAGGATGCACAGCACAAAAATCAACAGAAAACCCTGCACCAAGCCCAACAGCCCCCCCAGAAATCGGTTCAAAGTTCCCAGCACTGGAACACTGAATATTTTGTTCAAAGAACGGGCCAATAGCCGCACCAAAATCAGAAGAATTACCAGAAAGGCAATAAAGAGCAGGCTTTTAAGCACTTGTGTGACCGGCGGCGCCACCGCATCCGCAACGGCATCCGCGACAACGCTGGGTTTGGAAACATCAACGCCTACCTGCTGCTCCACATCCGAGGTCGTTACCCCCGACATTTGCATAAGCGCGTTCACAGACTTTGGCAGCGCTTCCAAGGCCGTATGAATCTGGTCAACCACGGGGCCTTCCGCCTTCGCAACTTGCGCTTCCACCGTACGGGTAATAGGCGGGCGAACAAAAAGATCATAACAGGAATTGGACAAACCCGCGCTTAACAACGCGGCAACCAACACGGCCACAATATAGCCTAAAGTCTCAATCAAAATACGGACAAAGCCCCTTTTGCGGGCCGCCAAAATGATCAGAATCAGAAGCAGTATCATCACAAGATCAAAGATGAGTCCCAAAAAAGAACCTCCTTCGCGGCCACGCCACCAGCCGTATAGCGCAACGATCCTGTACATGCGCCATACTTCTGGCTTCCAAAAATATTATAGCATAGTTTCCATTTCTAAACAACCGACATTGTATTAAGGCTTCTGCCGCGAATGGTGCGGTGTTGCCCCCTAGCGAAGATCATAGCGCTCAAGGCCGCCCAAAGTGAGCGCATATACATAGGAAGAACTCATGCGTATCTTTTTGACTTCATTCTCTAGCGGAATTTCTTTGATACGGTTTCCGTTTTCATCCAAATAATACATTTTGTTGTCACATAAAACCGCTGTTGTTTCCCCATCGTAATCTATGTCCCGCACCACCTCGGATATGTCTGTTTGGAAAGCAATGGTGCCGTCATTTTTAAGTGCCAAAACAGCCGCATTTCCCGTGGCCTTGTAATTGGAGAGAAGCAACGCCAAGGAACCGTCCGAAATGGAATAAGAAAGCAGGGACGCATGGTTAAAAGAGATATTGTCTAGCCGGGTCACCTTATCCTGGATGGAGGTAACAAAGGTATCCGAAAAGGCGGAGATAGTGCCGCTATCGGAATAAACAACCCGGAGAAGCATGGTGTTGGCATATTCAAAGGTGGCTACAGGCTGATCCGAGGTGAAGTCCAACACGTAGAGCGTGGATTTGAGCTCTCCCTGGGAAGCTTCCACCGTGATAATCGCCGCTGATTTTCCGTCGGGACTGATGGCAATATCTATAATATTCCCTTTGGGTAGATACCATGTTAAGATTTCTTTAAATGTTTTTGAATAAACCTTCATTTCGCTGGTTGCTTTTTGGGAACGGGTTGCAACTGCAAACTCTCCCGTTTTGCCTATGGCGCAGGTGAGAATGCTCTCCTCAAAGGTTTTTTCAAAAAGATTCCCCGAGCGGCTCTCTACACAAACCCGGTTGCCGCCCTGCTCATACAGCAGGACACGTTCTTTATTCGTCTTCATGAAAGGTTTGTACAGCTCATGGGGGCGTTTGGCCACTTCCTTGGCAGTACTGTTCAAAATCAGCAGGGTGGTGTCTGTCAACACCGCTACTTGGGAGCTCATATTCTCCACGCTGATGACATTGCCGGCGTTCATCATATAGGGATAGCCATTTCCCTTGCCCCCTTGCGCAAAGACATCGCCAATCCATCCGCCAATGCGGTCCGGAGCCAGCTTGTCCCAATTGAATACCGCCAAAATCAAAGCCACCACTAAGACCGCAACAAAAACAATCCTTCCAAAAAGTCCAAAAAGTCGTTTGAATGCGCTTTTTTCGGATTTTTCTGGAGCATCTCCCATCGTATTTACATCTCTTTTGGCTTCCCGAATTGTCGGCGCCATGTTCTTCACCCCAATCCTCAGCGTGACATCTATTTCTATTGCATCGGCAACAAAGTATTGTAGATTGCCTAATATCTCACCCGATTTAAATAGAGACCGTGGGCTTTGGCCGTAAAGCCCGCCGCCTCGCGTCGCCCTCCGGCCACTATGGAAGGAAGGCTCCCCTTGTCAATCTTACCTTGGGCAATACATAAAAGGGTTCCCACCATAATCCGCACCATATTGTATAAAAAACCGTCCGCTTCCACTGCAAAAATCACCAGATCCCCTTCACGCGTGATCTGGATACGCTTTACGGTACGGCGTGTATCTTCCATTTTACTGCCCGCGTTGGAAAAGCCCTTATAATCATGCTGCCCCAAAAAAGCCTGTGCCGCCCGATGCAAATCATCTGCATCCAGACGGGCTTTATAATGCAGGGCATGGTGCTGCAAAAAGGGATCGCGGATAGGATGATTCCATATTTTGTAAATATATTCCTTGGATTTGCAATCGTAGCGGGCATGAAAATCAAGCGGCACCTCCCGGCAGTCCGTCACCGCGATATCCAGGGGCAGGACGGCATTGAGGGCCGGGATCAAATGAGCGGGCTCGATTAGATGCGATGTCTTCATGTGGCAACAGAACATATTGGCATGAACCCCGCTGTCTGTCCGGCTGCACCCCGTCACACCCTCGCGCACCTTCAGTACGCGTTCCACCGCGTTTTGGAAAACTTCCTGCACGGTGAGGGCATTGGGCTGCACTTGCCACCCGTGATAGTGTTGCCCGTCAAAGCGCAGCGTCAACAATAAATTTCGCATGGTGCCCCCTGATTGCCGAATAAAAGTAATTGCTTTTTTATTCGCAGAATCGATTTGATTTATAAAATCCCATAGGTATTGCAAAGCAAGATACCGCCCAGCATCAAAACCATCGCGAGACAAGCGAATAGATCCCGGCGTTTCGTTTTCATCTGTTTCATGTGCGTGCGCCCTTCTCCACCTCGGTAACACCGGCATTCCATGGCAAAGGCCAGCTCATAAGCCCGGCGGAAGGCCGATACAAACAAGGGAATGAGAATGGGAATGAGTGCCTTAACGCGCCGTAAAAGCCCGCCGGTGTCCATATCGGCGCCCCTTGCCTTCTGCGCATTAGAAATTTTGTCAATCTCCTCAATCAGCGTCGGAATAAACCGCAGGGCAATGGTCATCATCATCGCAATGGAATGGACTTCGATTTTGAAGATCTTGAGCGGAGACATGAGCCGCTCCATCGCATCCGTCAGAGCAGTCGGCGAGGTGGTATAAGTAAGCACCGAGGAACCAACCACCAGGCACAGGATCCGAATAGCCATAAATATAGCCGTGCGCACCCCCTGTCGGGTTACCTCAATAATCCAGAACGTAAAAAGCACATCGCCCTTAACATAAAATATATTTAAGATCGCCGTCAAGAGGATGACCAGCAAGACAGGCTTTACGCTTCGGTAAATAATCCGTAAATGAATCCGGGAAAGCAGCAGAATCACCGCGAGCATGACAATCGTCAAAAGCAAAGATTCGAAACGCTGGGAAACAAAAATATTGACGATAAAAAACAAGGTTAAGACCACTTTGATGCGGGGATCCAGTTTGTGAATTACGGAGTCTCCGGGGAAAAACTGGCCCAGCGTAATGTCCTTGATCATCCTGCCTCCCCTCCTTTTTGCATAAAGCGCAAAATTTCTGCTTTGCCCTGTTCCACCGTATATATATTGGTGCGGACATGCAGACCTTTGTTGCGAAGGCCGGCAAAAATCTGGGTAATCTGCGGCACATTGAGCCCCATTTGCACAAGCTCATCGCCGCGGGAATAGACTTCGTCCACCGTGCCATACATGGCTACTTCCCCCTGATTCATCACGAGCACACGGTTGGCGAGCCGGGCCACATCCTCCATGCTGTGGGAAACTAGGATCACGGTGTTTTGTATTTCCTGCTGATATTCCTTCACAAGCCCCAGCACCATGTCGCGCCCGCGGGGGTCAAGGCCCGCCGTAGGCTCGTCCAGCACGAGCACCTCGGGATTCATCGCCAGCACCCCGGCGATAGCGGCTCTTCGTTTTTGTCCGCCGCTCAAATCGAAGGGCGACTTGGCGAGCGCCTCTTCGGGCAATCCAATGTATTGCGCGGCCTTGCGTACCCGCGCGTCAATTTCGCTCTCAGAAAGCCCCATGTTTTTGGGCCCAAAGGCGATGTCCTTATAGACCGTTTCCTCAAAAAGCTGGTATTCCGGATATTGAAAGCATAACCCCACCCGGAAACGAACGGATCGGATTTTGCCAGGTTCCGCCCAAATATCCGTTTCATCCAGATAGATTTTGCCGCTTTGCGGTTTTAGAAGGCCGTTGAAATGCTGAATCAAAGTTGATTTACCGGAACCCGTGTGGCCAATGATACCCAGAATTTCATTCTTTTCAATCGATATATTTAAATCGCGGATGGCTGCAATTTCAAAAGGGGTTCCTACAGAATAGGCGTAGTTCAGATGTTCGGTTCTCAGTACAGACATGCGCATCCTCCTTTGAAATCAGCAAAACGAAGCGGCAACTCTGCCGCCGGAATAAAAGAACAATCATGTATTCACATTTTGCAGCAAATGATATAAGACCTCCACACAGGCCTCCGTTGTCAAGGCATTTTGCGTGATGGGAACCGTTTCCCGCCGCAGTAAATGGATGAGTTCCGCTGCCTGCGGCACATCCAATCCAGCCGCTTTGATCTGCTCGATATGACAGAACACATCCATGGGAGGACCGTCCAGAATCACCTTCCCGTTATCCATCACTACCACGCGGTCGGCTTGTACGGCCTCATCCATAAAATGCGTGATGAAAACAACGGTCATCCCGTTTTCCCGATTGAGCTGCCGGACCGTTTGCATAACCTCCACACGCCCGCGGGGATCCAGCATAGCGGTGGGCTCATCCAGTACAATGCATTCGGGCATCATCGCAATAATGCCCGCGATGGCCACCCGCTGCTTTTGTCCCCCCGAAAGCTTATGGGGTTCATGTTTGCGGTACTCGTACATATCTACACGGTGCAGCGCCTCATCCACCCGGCGGCGGATTTCTTGCGGCTCCACACCCAGATTTTCCGGCCCGAACGCCACATCCTCTTCCACAATGGTCGCCACAATTTGGTTGTCCGGGTTTTGGAACACGAGCCCGACCTTTTGCCGAATTTCATACTTGTCCTCTTCGGATTTGGTATTCATCCCCGCCACCGATACTTCTCCGCTCTGAGGCTGCAACAATCCATTGCACAGCTTGGCAAGGGTCGATTTCCCTGAGCCGTTATGGCCCAAAATCACCACAAATTCACCTTTTTTGATGGATAGGCTCAAATCCTGAATCACCGGAAATGGATCTCGCTGTTCCTCTTCATAGGTATAGGAGACGCGGTCAAATGTAATGATATTTTCCATGGTCGAGCCCGTCTCCTTTCTTACGATCATTCAGACTCCCAGATGGCCGAGGCGCCGCAGGGTAATATCCCGCCGGTTTGCGTGACAGGCAGGCCAAGCTCATCCGACCAGACCCGGCCGCCCCGTTTTGCCTGCAACCCGATTTTGAGCAGGTATTCCATCACGGCGGGCGACAAGCCCGTCGTATAGGAATTGAGCAGCACGAGCAGCGGCTGCTCGGACAAAAGCGCTAAACATAACGCCAGAAATGAATCAATTTGTTCCTCCAGCTTCCAGATCTCGCCCGAAGGCCCCCGTCCATAGGAGGGTGGATCCATCACCAAAATATCGTAACGGTTGCCCCGCCGAATTTCCCGTTGCACAAACTTGATGCAGTCGTCCACCATATAGCGTACCGGAGCCTCCTGCAACGCCGAGAGCTGCTGGTTTTCCTTGGCCCAGGCTACCATCCCCTTGGCGGAATCCACATGCACCACCTGAGCGCCGACCGCTAACATCGCCATGGTCGCGCCCCCCGTATAGGCAAACAGATTCAGGGCGCGTACCGGACGGGCGGCCCGGGTAATTTTGTCCCGCAGGTAATCCCAATTGACGGCCTGCTCCGGAAAAAGTCCCGTATGCTTGAAGCCCATGGTTTTCACCCGAAAGCGAAGCGGGTCATACGCAATCTCCCAATCGGGCGGCAACTCGCGCAGTACCTGCCAGCTTCCCCCGCCCGTAGTGGAGCGGTGATAACGGGCATGGGCCTGCGCCCAGCCAGGATGAGTCTTTGCCGGTTTCCAGATAATTTGCGGATCAGGCCGAATGAGGATGATTTTGCCCCAACGCTCCAGACGTTCGCCATCCGAGCAATCCAGCAATTCATAATCCGACCAATTCAAGGCAGCGCGCATTGATTGCAACCTCCCGGCTATTTAGGACAGTCGTTCTTGGACCGTCTCGGCAATTTGGGTGCCCAGCATGGTAATCACGGCCTCGTCCTTGCCTTCCAGCATAACGCGAATCAGGGGCTCGGTTCCGGACATGCGCACGAGCACCCTGCCCTCTTCGCCAAGCTCCGCCTCGGCCTTTTTGATGGTCTCCTGAATCACTTCATCGCCATCATACCGGGCTTTGCCTTCGTTCGTCACCCGAACATTGATGAGGGTCTGCGGATAAATCCGCATCACGGACGCCAGCTCCGAGAGCTTTTTGCCGCTGCTTTTGAGAACTCTGAGCAGCTGGATAGCGGATAGCTGTCCGTCTCCCGTGGTGGCGTAATCCAGAAAAATCACATGCCCGGACTGTTCTCCGCCGATGCAATAGCCCTTTTCCAGCATTTTCTCCAGCACATAGCGGTCACCCACCTTGGTCACCTCCGCATGCATACCATGATCCGTGCAAAATTTGAAAAAGCCCATATTGCTCATCACGGTTACCACACAAGTATTTTGCGGTAATTCTCCCTTGGTATACCGGTCCTTAGCGCAAATGGCCATGATTTGATCGCCGTCCACGACATTTCCATTTTCATCCACTGCCAGCATACGATCGGCATCGCCATCGAAGGCCAGTCCCACATCACAGCCATGCTCTTTAACATATTGCTGCAGCCCGCCCATATGGGTGGAGCCACAGTTCTCATTGATGTTGATGCCGTCGGGCTCGGCATGGAGGACATGGCAGGTCGCGCCCAAACGGGTGAAAAGCTTTTCCGCGGTTACGCTGGCCGAACCATTGGCACAGTCCAACGCAACATTCAGGCCTTGGAAATCCCCTGGCGCCGTAGCGACCAGATGATCTATATAATCGTCCAATGAATGCTCGGCATTGCGTATAATACCGACCTCATCGCCATTTTTATGCAAGATCTTTTCGGGTTCCTCAAAGATGAGCCGCTCAATTTCGTCCTCAATCGCGTCTTCCAGCTTATAACCGTCACTTTTGAAAATTTTAATGCCGTTAAACTCGCAGGGATTGTGGGAAGCCGAAATCATCACGCCCGCGTCGTAGCCATACTTAGCCACCAAAAAAGCCACGGCGGGGGTGGGCAATACGCCCAGCAGCAATACGTCCGCACCCACCGAGCAAAGGCCGGCGGCCAAAGCCGCTTCCAGCATATCCGAAGAAAGGCGCGTATCCTTGCCGATTAGCACCCGCGGTTTCCGGTGGGTGTCATCCGTCAGTACCGTCGCCGCCGCGCGTCCGATTTGCATGCTGATCTCGCAGGTCAACTCAATATTTGCGACACCGCGCACTCCGTCAGTTCCAAATAGTTTGCCCATGTGCAAGCCTCCAAACAAAATTTAATGAATACTAAGCTTAATTGAAAACGGTTTAATCACTTTGCAGAGAATGTTTGCGGCAAAGCCGCATGGTACAGATTCCCTTCTCAAGCACAAAAGCAATCCGTGCTATAATTTCATCTGTACCGGTTGGTTGGGTTCAATCCCCAAATGTGTGTAGCCGAGCGCCGTAACACAGCGGCCCTTGGGCGTGCGGCTCAGAAAGCCGATCTGCATAAGATAAGGTTCATAGACATCTTCAATGGTCACCGCTTCCTCGCCGATCGTAGCCGCAATGGTTTCGAGCCCCACCGGTCCTCCGTTATAGTTCTGGATCATGGATGTCAGAAGGTTCCGATCCACCGAGTCGAGGCCCATCTCGTCAATTTCCATACGCACCAGCGCCCGCCCGGCAATGTCCCGGGTAATATGGCCATCCCCCCAAACCTGCGCAAAATCACGCACACGCTTAAGCAAACGGTTGGCGATACGCGGCGTACCCCGTGAACGGGAGGCAATCTCCAGCGCCCCTTCCTCCTCCACATCTATTTGCAGAATGTGGGCGCTGCGTTTGACAATCTGCGCAAGCTCGTGTTTGGTATAGAGCTCCAAGCGGAAGATCACGCCAAACCGGTCCCGAAGCGGCGCGGTAATCTGCCCGGCGCGGGTAGTGGCGCCCACGAGCGTAAAGGGCGGTAAATCAATACGGATAGAGCGGGCGGAAGGGCCTTTGCCGATAATAATATCCAGCGCGTGGTCCTCCATGGCGGGGTAAAGCACCTCTTCCACACTGCGGTGCAGACGGTGGATTTCGTCAATGAAGAGCACATCTCCCTGTGTGAGATTGGTCAGCAGCGCCGCAAGATCACCCGGCTTTTCAATGGCCGGACCCGAGGTAATACGGATATTGACATTCATTTCGTTGGCGATAATACAGGCCAGCGTTGTCTTGCCCAATCCCGGCGGACCATACAACAGCACATGATCCAGGTTTTCCTGCCGCTGATTCGCCGCCTCAATGTATATATTTAAGTTTTCCTTGACTTTTTCCTGCCCGATATACTCTGACAGAACCTTGGGGCGCAGCGAAACTTCCATCTCCCCGTCCGCCGCCGTATATTCCGGGGCAACAATTCGATTTTCAAAGTCTGTGTCCATGCTTGTTGCCTCCTCTCCTTTACAAACAGTATGGGGCGGCGTTCTCCGTCATCCTACATGAGGTTTTTCAACGCCTGTTTAATCAGATCCTCCACCGGCAAATCAGCGTTCAGTTTGGCCAGCGCCGCCGCCGCTTCCGACTGTGAATATCCGAGCACCAGCAGCGCGCTGACCGCTTGTGCTGTATTCTCTGAAGCGGAAAGGGCCGGGCCCTGCCCCCCCTCAAAGGCTTCATGAATCCCTGCGGTTGGCCCCATCTTATCTTTGAGTTCCAGCACAATGCGCTGCGCTAATTTAGCCCCAATACCCGGCGCGCGTTTTATGGAGGTGCTGTCCCCCGTCGCAATACAAACCGCCAGCTGCTGTGCCGTCATCTCCGAGAGGATGGCAAGCCCCGCCTTGGGGCCCACTCCGGAGATAGCGATGAGGAGCTTAAAGCAATTGAGCTCCTCCATCTCGGCAAAACCGTATAAATCCAAAATATCCTCGCGGATATGCATGTGGGTGAAAAGCTTGGCCTCGCTGCCCACAGGCGGTAACCTGCGCAAGGTTTGAAGGGTGGTGAAACATTTAAATCCCACCCCGCCGCATTCAATCACGGCCATCGCGCCATCCGTATAAATCAAAGTACCCTGCAAACTATAAAACAAGTGCGCTCACCTTCCTTTTAGAAGTGTCCCCAGACTGGAGCCAGCCGAATGCGCGTGGCAGATTGCCACCGCCAAAGCGTCCGCCGTATCGTCTGGTTTTGGAACCTGCGCGAGTCCCAGCAGAATCCGGGTCATCTCCATCACCTGCTTTTTTTCGGCCCGACCGTATCCAACCACGGCCTGCTTAACCTGCAGCGGAGTGTACTCATGGATCTCCAGCCCCTGCTTTTTGCCTGCTAACAGCAAAACGCCGCGTGCCTGGCTGACATCAATAACGGTTTTCGCATTGTTATTATAAAAGAGCTTCTCCATGGCCATAGCCTGCGGGTTGGTTTTCGCCATTACCGCTTGCAGACCGTCGTAGATAATTTCGAGCCTTCGGCAGAATTCAGTTCCTGCCGGCGTCGTGATGGCGCCGTAGTCAAGCACGGAAAAGCGGTTATTCTCATAGCGAACGACGCCATACCCGACAATGGCATATCCGGGATCGATTCCTAAAACAACCATGGCTTCGTCCTTTTTCTTCCCAATGTAATGATATCGATATATTATATCACAATCGCAGAAGGGGTTCAATCAATTACCACGATTTCAGGGAATTGTAAAAACCCAGTGCCTTTCTGGAATTTTTTTTGACAGTAGAAACCAAAAAGAAATGGTTGACTTAGCGCTTTATGGACGGTACAATAGAAATGCAATCAGAGGTAATGTCAAATAATTGATGAACCACGGTGCACACCCGTCCGGCATGAATCGCTCCCCTAGGCAGCACCCATGGGGTATCAGGTTTCATGGAATGCCCCACACAGCCGGTTGAGATAGAAATTGCACTTTGGCGCAAGCCTGGAGGATGTTATGAGCGAAGATTTTAATCCGGATATTATTACCGTTGTCGACGATCAGGATGTAGAACACACCTTTGAGATGCTCGATGCCATTGAAACGGATGAGGCCCGGTACGTGGCCCTCTTGCCGGTCTATGACGCCAGCACTAAAGTTTTGGACGCGGACGGCGAACTGGTGATCATGAAGGTCGTTATGGAAAATACTGAAGAGGTTCTTGTTACGATTGACGATGACGAAGAGTTTGATGAAATCGCCTCTATATTTGAAGACCGTTTACAGGATCTTTTTGAAATCGAACCTATTGAACAATAAAAGCAAAGCCTTTCACCCTGCCTTGTACGAGATTTACAGCTTTTATAACCCAACACATGATAACATGGAGCCTGGTCCCGGCAGCGGACTGCAGACCTCCCGGCTGTTCCGGAAGAAGGGAGCGCGAACCTGTCGGCATGGCACCCTCCTGCTAGCGAGCAGGTTATCATCAGCTGTATTATCGGCCGGGCGGGGTTGTTTCTTTTATAGAACGGACAGCCTTACTGTGCGCATAACAGCAGAGCATGTACCCCACTCCTGCAATCGTGGAGTGGAGTCACACGCTCTGTTTTTTTATTTACTCTGCTTCGTTTTCCCTGAGTTCTTGCTCCATCAGCGTAAGATTCTGCTGCAACCGTGCATTATTAGGCGCCAGTTGCAACGCCGCAACCGCATAATCCCGCGCACGCTGCTTTTGTCCAAGCCAATAGGCGCCGATAGCGGCCAAATCATAGGGCGTTTCATCCCACGCATAGCCCATGTTTACAAAATTATATGATTTTTCCTCAATTTTCAGTGCTGTCTCCGCCATTTGCAGCGTCAGGGACCAGTTGCTCATACGATAGGCTAGCAGCGCACATTCCACATATGCGTCCCGCATGGCGGGCATCTCTGCAATGGCGCGAAAATACCAGCTGTAGGCCTGCTGAACATCTTCCAGCGCATCATAGCCTTTGGCAATCCAGCGCATGGCCGCACAGCGTTCCTCCTTCCAGACAGCGCCAGGCAAGGCAAGATATCCTTTGAGGGTCTGAATACACAATTCCCACCGTCCCGCATACATATACTCCCGTCCGAGATAATAGGCCATTCTGGCATCTTTCGGTTCCTCCTCTACCGCCAGCTCCAGCAGCGGCAAGTATGTACCCCTAGATTTAGTGGTATCCGGATAATGCTTGAGTACCATTCCCGGAATCAGCACATGTTGCTCCGGCAAAGTTCCCGTATATTGCAAGCATTCGTGTACCGGATAGCGCCAGCGGTAACCTTTCCGGCTGTGTACCTTATCATAATAGAACTGCACATCCGGAGATCCATCGGCCTTGAGGCTCCAATGGTAGAGATAGCGGCCACGTTGGGCACCATCCTCCCAGACACTTTCCAAGGCTTTCCGCCAGCCGGGCGCAAACACTTCATCCAAATCGGTACAGACACAAATATCCACATCCCAAGGTACCTGCAGCAAGGAAATATTTCTGGCCACATCAAAGCGCCATGGCACGATTTTTTCCACATGTACCTGCGCCCCCTGCGCCCGCAGCTTTTCCGCCGAGTCATCTGTGGAACCCGTATCCGTCACAATCACTTGATCCGCCTCCCGCATGGAGGTCATCCAGCGTTCCACAAACTTTCCCTCATTTTTGCATATGGCATAAACACATACTTGATAGCGGCTCATAAAAGCCCTCCCAACGAATCGCTCCTTCATCGATTACTTGCGCAACGAAGCGCTTCCCTCATAACTGCCGGTCTTAAACGTCCGCGTAATATCTGTAATAAAGGAGCGATCCCTCATGATATCCGGATTCCGGTAAGTATTGTTCCAAACGGATTCATATTAGCCCAGCCTGATAACAGTCAAAGAAGATGCAAAATTATGATCTGCCTCCCCATTGGCAAATAATACAGAAATGTTGTGTCCCGATTTATTTAAAAGTTGTAAATTCGCGGCATTGCCAAAGTTTACAATTGTACTGCCGACACAGGTGCCACTTCTTTCGAGACTGTTGACCAAAAAGGCGATACCCGAAGTTGCCAAGGGCGCGTTCGGATTGCTGGTATCCACCAAGGAAATAACCACCGTAGAATCCGTGGCATCGCTGCGTGCAATGACACTCCATGTAAACCAATAAACACCCGCCGCAACGCTGATATTATTGCCGGAAAAGGTAATGCCTGTGCCGATGGAGCGCACCTGGCTGAGCGGTATGGGGGCGCTATTGGCCAGGAAAGGGGTTCCGGTATCCGCCTTTTGCAAATATAAGCCAGCGATCATCCCGCTCCCGCTGGGGCCTGTCGGCCCTATCGGACCGGCGGGGCCGGTCGCCCCTGTTGAACCAGCGGGGCCGGTCGCCCCTGTTGAACCGGCGGGGCCGGTTGCTCCTGTTTGGCCGGCGGGGCCGGTCGCCCCTGTTGAACCGGCAGGGCCGGTTGCTCCTGTTTGGCCGGCGGGGCCGGTTGCCCCCATTGGACCGGCGGGGCCGGTTGCTCCCATTGGACCGGCGGGGCCGGTTGCCCCCATTGGACCGGCGGGGCCGGTTGCCCCCATCGGACCGGCAGGGCCGGTTGCCCCCATTGGACCGGCGGGGCCGGTTGCCCCCATCGAACCAGCGGGGCCGGTTGCTCCCATTGGACCGGCAGGGCCGGTTGCTCCCATTGGACCGGCAGGGCCGGTTGCCCCCATCGGACCGGCGGGGCCGGTTGCCCCCATTGGACCGGCGGGGCCGGTTGCTCCCATTGGACCGGCGGAGCCGGTTGCTCCTGTCATGCCTCTCGGCCCTACAGGGCCTAAAGGTCCCTGCAAACCCGTGGGCCCCGTTGCCCCTGTTGGACCAGCCGGACCGGCGGGGCCCGTTGGCCCCATCGGACCTGTAGGTCCAATAGGACATGGCCTTCCGGAGCTTCCGGTGGTTATAATAAGGCTGGCTTTAACACTAACCTGTGTATCCAACATGATTTCCAGGTTGCTTATGTTGAATAGCGAAAGCATCGCATAGGACTGCGTAATATTTACCACGCCAAAGCCAGAGATTTCCCCGGTTCGCAAAGGAAGACTGCCTCTAATTTCCTCTCCGAGCGAAGTACGAAGGGCAAAAACGGAGGTGCAGGGCGAAACAATGCTTTGTGTTGCCAGCCACCAATGTATACTGTACTGGCCAGCTTCTAAAAAAGTAATCGTACCCGTTGTGGCATCATAGGTGATATTGCCCGGCAAAAGCGGAACCGTGTCGAAAATCAAACGACCGCCCGGTGTGACGGATCCATCTGCTCTTCTTTCTATCCGTAGTGCAATTATATCCAATACCATCATCCTCTCTTTCTCGTTTATATGGCCGTTTCCAAAATCACAAAATCACCTTGCACCGGTGTATCCGCAAGATTAACCGTATCGCCGCTAACATTGACAAGCCGGATCTCCGCCGGGCCTTCTCCCACCGTTACCAGTGACATCCCTGTAATAATTCCCTGGGTAACGGGCGAAGCGCCCATAGCATAGGGAACCCCGTTGATTACTACCGCAAAAGTGATAGACGTGTTTTGCCCGGAGCCAATACCCGCAAGCCACCATGATATGTAGTAGTTACCTGTAGCACCAATCACAAATTCTCCCGTACTAAAATTGTAGGTAATATCCAAGCTCTGGTTATTGAGCAGGTTGTCAAACATCACATTCCCATTGACAGAAATGGCCCTTCCCCCGCTCTGAATTAATTGCGCTTGTAATCCCCGAAACTGCGGAGTGCCGCCCGGCTCTCCCGGCGGACCTGCCGGGCCTTGAAGTCCCTGGGGGCCTGGCGGGCCTTGTAGCCCCTGCAATCCCTGTGGGCCCATGGGGCCTGACGGACCGGTAGGGCCTATGCATCGAGAGGGGCAGCACCCAACGCTATTCGCTGCGCGCAGGGAAAAACCAGTCCCTCTCGTCCATGTATTCGTAGCAGGATCATAGCGCAATGATCCTGCCTGCATCGCATTTCCAGCATCAGTGCTACCGGTCGAGCCTAAAGCGGCATTTTGTATATTCTGCACTTCCTCACAATCGCTTTCCTGTAGAATTTGTTCCAGATAAGCAGACCATCGCGAGCCAGCTAAATATCCTCTATTAGAACAATTCGTGACTCTCATCGCCAAAAAGTCAGAATCGCTAAAACTCATTGACCTTACCTCCTATGCAATTTGAACTCCGTTTACACCTGTTTCATTATATGCAAAATAGAATCATTTGCTATTGAAAAGGGCATCGAGCCTGCAAAATTTACCTTTTGCAGCCGGAAAAAAGCAAAAAATCACCGGCCATAAAGCAGCCGGTGATTCAAAGATAAAAAAGTATTTCCTAAAAAACACAATCCCCATCAAACGCAATGCAATCTCAAAAACCGGCGACCTGTGCGGCGATTTTACAGCCAGTGATTGCAGCTCTTGCGCCTTGGATTGGGGTTCGTATTCGGGCTATTCTTGGAACAAGGGAGTCGAGAGATAGCGTTCTCCCGAATCGGGCAGAATTACCACAAGGTTACGCCCGGCATTCTCAGGCCGCACTGCCAGCTCCGCAGCGGCACACAGCGCCGCCCCAGAAGAAATGCCCACGAGCAATCCCTCGGCTTTGGCCACCTGTCGGGCCGCCTCAAATGCCTGTTCATGCTTGACGGTCACAATGCCATCAATTAAAGACTGATCAAGGATCGCCGGCACAAAACCCGCGCCAATCCCCTGTAGTTTATGAGGACCGGGCTGCCCTCCGGAAAGCACAGGTGAATCCGCCGGCTCTACCGCAACAATCTGCATCTGAGGGTTATGCGCTTTAAGCACCCCGCCTGTGCCGGTTATTGTGCCGCCCGTGCCCACACCACTCACCAATATATCGACCGATCCGTCCATATCCCGCAGAATTTCCTGCCCCGTTGTCTCGCGGTGGGCGGCGGGGTTGGCCGCATTTTCAAACTGCTGCGGAATAAAGGCATCGGGCAATTCCGCAGCCAATGCCTGCGCTTTTTCGATGGCGCCTCTCATCCCCTTTTCCCCTGGCGTCAACACCAGTTCGGCGCCCAGGGCTTTCAAGAGGCTGCGGCGCTCCATGCTCATGGTCTCGGGCATCGTCAAAATCAGGCGGTATCCTTTTTCCGCGCAAACAAAAGCCAGCGCAACACCGGTATTGCCGCTGGTCGGTTCAACGACCACCGTGCCTTCCCGAATTTTTCCCGCTGCTTCCGCGGCCCGGATCATGGCAAAGCCCACCCGGTCCTTAACAGAACCCAGTGGGTTAAAATATTCGAGTTTGGCAATGATACGGGCCTTTGCCCCCACTATGGCGCCATAGCGTTTGAGTTCCAACAACGGTGTGTTGCCGATAAGTTCAGTCAATGCACCAAAAACTCTGGACATCCTAATCCCTCCTGATCTCAGCTTTCTCCTACTTAACTTGCCCGATATCCTTGCGGTAATGCGCACCGTCAAAATGGATATTCGCCACACCAGCATAGGCTTTTTCCAGCGCGTCCTCCAAATTTGCCCCCAGCGCGCTGACACCCAATACACGTCCGCCCGCTGTGACAAAGCCGGACGCATCTAGTTTGGTACCGGAATGGTAGACCGTTACACCTTCATGCTGTCCCTGCGTATCCAATCCGGTGATGGGCATTCCGCCCTGATACTTACCGGGATATCCGCCCGACGCCATCATAACGCAGGCGCAGGCATCCTCTTTCCATTCGATGGAAACCGTATCCAAACGCTCTTCCAGAATAGCCTTGATAATTGTGACCAGATCGGTCTTCAGACGCGGCAGCACCACCTGGGCTTCCGGATCGCCGAAGCGAGCATTATACTCGATCACTTTGGGGCCATCCGCCGTCAATATCAGGCCAAAGTAGAGGCATCCCTTGAAAGGCCGTCCTTCCTCCGCCATCGCACGCAGGGTTGGCAGGAAAATGCGCTCCATACACTGCGCCGCCGTCTTTTCGTCATAATAGGGATTGGGACTGATGGTTCCCATACCGCCGGTATTGGGGCCTTGGTTGCCATCAAAAACAGGCTTGTGATCCATGGAGGAAACCATGGGGCAGAGGGTTTTGCCGTCCGTAAAGGCCAGCACGGTTACTTCTCTGCCAGCAAGGTACTCTTCCACCACCACTCTGTCACCCGCAGCGCCGAATTGGTGGTGCAGCATCATGCTATTGACGGCCTCTTCCGCTTCCTGTAGCGTATGGGCAATAATGACGCCTTTTCCCAATGCCAGTCCATCCGCTTTGATCACCAACGGCAGAGGCTGATTTTGGATGTAGGCAAGTGCCTCCTGTGCATCGGTAAAAACGGCATACCCCGCCGTGGGAATTTGATAGCGCTGCATAAGGTTTTTAGAGAAGATCTTGGAGGCTTCAATCTCGGCCGCCGCTTTTTGGGGTCCGAAGGCGGCTATCCCTTCTGCCTCCAAAGCATCCACCATGCCCAGCGCCAAAGGATCGTCCGGCGCCACAAACACGAGATCTGCTTGCAGTTCCCGCGCCAATTTTACCATCCCCGGAATATCTGTTGCAGCCACCGGATAACAGACCGCGTCCCGGCTGATACCTGCATTGCCCGGTGCGCAATAAATCGCCGAAACTTTGGGACTTTCTTTCAATTTTCGAATCAGCGCGTGCTCACGCCCGCCGCCGCCAACCATCAATATTTTCATCACAAAAGCAGCAGGCAGAAACCCAGCCGCTCATTCCCCCCTTTAATGCTTAAAATGGCGCATCCCTGTAAAGAGCATGGCAATGCCGGCCGCATCGGCCGCTTTTATGCTATCCTCATCCCGGACAGAGCCGCCCGGCTGAATGATGGCCGTAATACCGGCCTTGGCTGCTGCTTCCACACTGTCTGAGAAGGGGAAAAAGGCATCGCTGCCCATCACAGCGCCCTTGGCGTTACTGCCCGCATAGCGGATAGCCAATTCGAGTGCTGTGACACGGTTGGTTTGACCCGGGCCGATGCCCACGGTCATGTCATCCTTGGCCAAAGCAATACCATTGGATTTGACATGCTTGACCACCTTCCAAACAAAACGAAGTTGCCGCATCTCCGCCTCGGTTGGTTGCCGCTTGGTTACGCAGCGCAGTTCCTCCGGCGGTAAATCCTCCGTATCCAGTTCCTGCACCAGCAGTCCCCCCGCAACCTTCTTCATATCGAGGGTACCGGGTACGTTGGGCTTGGCCAGTCCCGGCAAAGCGAGCAAACGGATATTCTTCTTTTGTGTCAGTATCTGCAAGGCCCCCTCACAAAAGGATGGCGCCAGAATAATCTCGAGAAAGATTTTTGCCATCTCTTCGGCTGTTTTGGCGTCCACTTCGCGGTTCACAGCCACGATACCGCCATAAATAGATACCGGATCGCCATCGTGAGCCTTTTTATAGGCGGTATAGAGATCCGCCGCCTGCCCCACCCCACAGGGGTTCGCGTGCTTGACGGCCACCGCGACGGGTTCCTCCATCCCAAATTCCTTGAGCAAATCCAGGGCCCCGTTGGCATCATTGATATTATTATAGGAAAGCTCCTTGCCGTGCAACTGCTCGGCGGCGCTCAGCACATTGTCCAGATTGCCGATCTCCCGATAAAAGGCGGCCTGCTGGTGCGGATTCTCACCATAGCGCATGCTCTGTGCCCTTTCAAAGGTCAGGGTAAGATTTTGCGGCAGTCTTTCCCCTCGCTGCCCCATAAGGTAGTTGGTGATCAGCGCGTCATATTGGGCCGTATGCTCGAACACCTTCCCCGCCAGACGGAACTTGGTATCGCTGCTCACCGCGCCGTTTTGCCGCAACTCTGAAAGAACAATCTCGTAGTCGGCAGGATCCACCAATACGGCGACATCCTGATAATTCTTAGCGGCGGCGCGCAGCATGGTGGGCCCGCCGATATCAATATTTTCAATGGCTTCCGGAAGAGTCACCTCCGGTTTCAGAATGGTCTCTTTAAAAGGATAAAGATTGATGGCGACCACATCGATGGGAGACACCTCCAGTGCCTCCAGTTGCCGCATGTGCTCCTCATTGGAACGCATCGCCAGAATCCCTGCGTGAATCATCGGGTGCAGCGTTTTGACCCGACCATCCAGACATTCGGGGAACCCTGTCACATCGGATACCTGCGTGCAGGCAATTCCTGCCTCCTGCAATGCTTTTGCCGTCCCGCCGGTGGACAGCACTTCGAAACCGCAGGCAACCAATTCTCTGGCAAATTCCACCACTCCGGTTTTATCCGATACACTGATTAAAGCGCGTTTCTTCATCCTTTTTCCTCCGTCCCGGATACATAGACCTTGCGGCCCCGTACCGTCAATTGATTTTCACAAAATAAGGCCACCGCTTGCGGGAGTATAACCCATTCGGCCTGTTCCATCACTCGCTTCTGCAAGGCTTGTGGCGTATCATCCTCTTGCACTTCCACCGCTTTCTGCAAGATAATGGCACCCCCATCGGGCACCTCATCCACAAAATGCACTGTGGCGCCCGTCACCTTGACGCCATATTCCAGCGCCCGTTCGTGGACCTTGAGGCCATAATAGCCTTTGCCACAAAAGGCCGGAATCAAGGACGGGTGTACATTGATAATCCGGTTCGCATACCGGGCAATAATGGCCGGGCTCAAAATGGAAAGAAAACCGGCTAGCACCACTAAGCCAATGGTATGCTCCTGCAATAAGGCCAGCAGGGCTTCGTCATAGGCTTCTGGACTTGGAAAGGATCGCTTCATGAGTACCGCCGTTGCAATCCCCTTCTCTTGGGCACGTGTCAGCGCATAGGCCTCCGGGCTGCTGCTGATGACAAGCACAATGCGCCCCCGGGGAAAAACTCCCCGGTCCTGCGCGTCCAGCAAGGCTTGCAGGTTGGTACCGCCGCCCGAAACGAGCACGGCAATATTCAGCATAGCGCAATCCCTCCGTCACCCGCCGTAACTTCTCCCATAATATAGGCAGTTTCGCCCGCGGCCCGTAAAACCGCAACCGCTTGATCCGCGTCCTCGGCCGCCACAGCAATACACAATCCAACCCCCATATTGAAGGTGTTGTACATATCGTGCTCGGGGATTTGTCCCTGTTTTTGCAATAGGGTGAAGATAGGCGGAACCGGAACCGCCGCTTTGTGAACCATCGCCTCGACCCCGTCATGCAGCATACGGGGAATATTTTCATAAAAGCCGCCGCCCGTGATATGCGAGACAGCGTGCACGGATACTTTTTCCATGAGTGCCAGTAGGGGTTTGACATAGATTCTGGTGGGCGCAAGCAATGCTTCACCCAGTGTTTTCGAAAGCTCAGGGATATACTGTCCCAGATTTTCCGCATTCACATCAAATATTTTGCGCACCAGTGAAAAGCCGTTGGAATGTACACCAGAGGAAGCTAGCCCGATTAAGATATCGCCCGCCTGAACCCGGCTGCCGTCAATAAGCTTTGCTTTTTCGGCCACGCCCACACAGAAGCCTGCTACGTCATATTCATCCGGCGGATAAAAGCCAGGCATTTCGGCGGTTTCGCCGCCGACCAAAGCGCAGCCCGCTTGGACACAGCCCTCCGCGATGCCCTTCACAATATCCGCCACCCGCGCCGGAACATTCTTCCCCACGGCGATATAGTCCAAAAAAAACAAGGGTTTGGCGCCGCTGCATACAATATCATTGGCGCACATGGCCACACAATCGATGCCCACCGTGTCATGCCTGTCCATAAGAAAGGCAATCCTGAGCTTGGTGCCCACCCCATCGGTGCCTGACACCAGCACGGGTTCCCGATAGCCAGCCGTATCCAATTGAAACAGACCGCCAAAGCCGCCAAGTCCTGAGAGTACGCCTGGAATTTTAGTGCGCGCCACATGCGTCTTCATGAGCTCTACCGCTTCATATCCGGCCGTCACATCGACACCGGCCGCTTTATAGCTTTCACTATGGCTTTTCATGTCCACCCTCCTCTGCGCTCATCCTCAGAGCGCCTATTTTTTCTGCATACGCTCCTGTAAGGCGGTGTCTTTACGCCCGACTTCCTCCGCCATACTTTGCTTCATCGTCTGCAGTTTTGCCGCCAATGCTTCGTCGGAGACAGCCAAGATCTGGGCCGCTAACAGGGCCGCATTTTGTGCGCCGTCAATGGCAACCGTCGCCACCGGGATGCCGGCGGGCATCTGCACGGTGGACAAAAGCGCATCCAGCCCATCCAGGGTGCTGGATTTAATGGGCAAGCCGATCACCGGCAGGGTTGTATGCGCCGCCAATACGCCGGCGAGATGGGCTGCCTTCCCGGCCGCCGCAATCACAACGCCAAACCCGGCTTCCTTCGCGCCGGAAGCAAAAGCCATCGCCGCCTCAGGTGTGCGGTGCGCCGACATCACATGGGCTTCTACCGGAATTTGTAAACCCTGCAATTGTTGAATGGCCTTTTCCACCACGGGAAGATCGCTGTCACTCCCCATAATCACTGCTACTTTTTTTACCGTTTGCATTATGATGCCCCCTTATGATAAAAAATCATCCTATACTTGTAATGAACCACTCTTTGCCGTATGCGGCGAGGGTTCAGGCACAATGGAACGCCCCAAAAGACAGGTGCGCGGAATATTAACATCAATCCCGCTCCAGCCTGGTTAGCTTCGTGCAGCGCGGAGCGTTTGCCCCTGTACCGCCGGTTAAATCATGAACAGGCTGCAGCCCAGTGGCTACAGCCTGATTACAGATTCTCTGAATACCCGAAAAAAACAAAAAGCGCAGTGGATAAACGCACAAAGCTTGCTTCTAGTTTATTTCCAGCGGCCTCCTCTATTGTATTGTATTCCCGGTAAAATTGCAAGTCTCACCCGGATAGTACCGGATTTTTATCGGAAAGCCGCGACAAACGCAGTCCCACCGCAATACTTTTGTGCAGGTTGATCCCTCACATCCAGAGCACTAGTCCTCTTGAACCACCAATTCTTTGATGGAGGCCGCCATCCCCGCAAGGGACTGAATTTCGGAAGGAATGATAATTTTAGTGGCCTTTCCGTCTGCCGCTTTGGTAAAGGCTTCCAACCCACGAATGGCAATCACTTCTTTGGAAGGATGTGAATCGTTGATCATCTGAATCCCCTGCGCAGTGGCGTTCTGTACCTTCAATACCGCCTCTGCCTCACCCTCCGCCTCACGAATTTTGGCCTCTTTCAGGGCCTCGGCGCGCAGGATGGCAGCCGCCTTTTCGGCTTCTGCCGCCAAAATCAAGGCCTCTTTTTGACCTTCCGCCACCAGGATCTGGCTGCGTTTTTCGCCTTCCGCCCGTAAAATCGATTGACGGCGCTCGCGCTCTGCCTTCATCTGCTTTTCCATGGCCTCCTGAATTTCACGCGGCGGAATAATATTTTTGAGCTCCACACGATTCACCTTTATGCCCCATGGATCCGTCGCCTCGTCCAAAATGATGCGGATTTTGGCGTTGATAACATCCCGGGAGGTCAGCGTCGCATCCAGCTCCATTTCCCCGATTATATTTCGAAGCGTGGTGGCCGAAAGATTTTCAATTGCCGACATGGGATGTTCCACGCCATAGGCATAGAGCTTGGGATCGGTGATCTGGAAATAGACCACCGTATCAATTTGCATGGTAACGTTATCCTTGGTGATAACAGGCTGGGGTTTAAAATCCACCACCTGCTCTTTGAGCGACACCACCTTGGAAACGCGCTCGATAAAAGGAATCTTAAAATGCAGGCCCGTGTGCCAGGTCGTGTAATAAGCGCCCAAACGCTCCATGACATTGGCGCGGGACTGGGGTACAATTTTGATGTTGGCAATGATGAGCAGAATCAGAACGGCCGCTACGCCTAACCATACAAAAAAAACTGGCGACATACAGATCTCCCCTTTCTTATTTGAACCGGTTGCATCGGGTACGCACTGCGCGAAGCCCGCAATTAACACAGCCCGGCTTTGTCCTAAAATCCCCCTTGGGACGTTCCCGTGAAGCTTGCCCTGCCACTTACGGCGAGGAACAGGGTGTTTTCTTACTTCAGGTTCGAAACCAACAGCTTAACGCCTTCGATGCTTTCCACCCGAACCTTTTCCCCCTCCGGTATTTGGGCGTTGCCTACCGCGCGCGCCGTCCAAATGCTGCCCATGACCTGCACCTGGCCCCTTGCGGCATCATTATTGATGTCCTGCACCACAATCCCTGTCTGCCCCACATAGCGGTCGGCATTGGTTTTTATTTTCTGCTGCGCCAGGAAGCGCCTCAAGAGAGGCCTTGTGAACAAAATACAGACCAGCGTCACTACGCCAAACACGACAATCTGTCCCCAAACCGGCACATCCAGGGAATACGCGCCCAGCGCCGCCAGACTGCCGACAGCTAACCAGATGCTGACCAACTGCACCGTGATCCCTTCCAGAATCAAAAAAAACACAAATGCGCCTAACCAAATGTATGCCATTTTGCAGGGGCAAAGGATTCAAAGTTACCTATGACTTTGGCATATAAGAGCTTTCCTCAAAATTCCTGTATGAAAATGCCGGAGTAATAGAATCCTAATGCCCTCTCTCCTCCTTCCGTTTAGGGAATTCACAAATACCCTACTCCGAACCGCCTGAGGTACGCCGATGATTCTCTTATCCACGAAATGCAAGCGTCACCATATGACCTCTTTATTCATATTATAGCACGCTTTGCCCTTACCCTCAAGATCTTGACAAAAAAATAACAGGGTGTCACCAAAACATAGCGACACCCTATTATTATGCAATTTTAGCTACAAGTATGCAGTCGGCGCTTTCGCTGCCGATTAATACATGCCGGCACCGGCCTGCGCAGCGGCGGCCGCCGCAGCAGCATCCGCCTGCGGGTCTTTTTTGTCGGTAACAAGGGTCTCGGTGGTCAGCACCATAGCCGCCACAGAGGCCGCGTTTTGCAAGGCGGAACGAGTTACCTTGGTGGGGTCAACAATGCCCACTTCCAACATATCGCAATATTGCTCTTTGGCAGCATCAAAGCCGTAGTTAAGTTTACCCGAACGTTTGATGCTATCCACAATGACAGACCCTTCGAGACCCGCATTGGCGGCAATCTGACGTACCGGCTCCTCGAGCGCTTTCAGGACAATCTGGATACCGGTCTTCTCATCGGCATCCTCTGTCGTTAGCAGTGCTTCCACCGCAGAGATGGCATTGATGAGCGCAACGCCGCCGCCTGCGACGATGCCTTCTTCCACGGCCGCTTTGGTCGCAGAAAGTGCATCTTCAATGCGCAGCTTCTTTTCCTTCATTTCGGTTTCCGTAGCCGCGCCGACCTTGAGCACTGCAACGCCGCCGGACAACTTTGCCAAACGCTCCTGCAGCTTCTCGCGGTCGAAATCCGATGTGGTATCTTCAATCTGGGCTTTAATCTGATGGATGCGTGCCTGAATCTCCTGCTCTGCACCCGCGCCATCCACAATGATGGTATTTTCTTTTTGAATTTTAACCTGGCGCGCGCGGCCGAGCTGCTCAACTTTTGCTTCCTTAAGTTCGAGACCCAACTCTTCCGTGATCACTTCGCCGCCCGTCAGGATCGCGATGTCGCGGAGCATATCTTTACGGCGATCCCCAAAGCCGGGCGCCTTGACGGCAACGCAGGTGAAGGTGCCACGCATTTTGTTAAGAATCAAGGTGGCAAGGGCTTCGCCTTCCACATCCTCGGCAATGATGACCAGCTTTTTGCCCGATTGCAGGATCTGCTCCAAAACAGGCAGAATCTCCTGAATATTGGAAATCTTTTTATCGGTAATTAAAATGTACGCATCGTCAATTACGGCTTCCATTTTATCGGAGTCGGTTACCATATAGGGGGTCACATAGCCGCGGTCAAACTGCATGCCTTCCACAACCTCGGAATAGGTCTCGGCTGTTTTGGATTCCTCCACGGTGATGACGCCGTCCGAAGAGACTTTCTCCATGGCATCCGCAATCAATCTGCCAATCGCTTCATCATCCGCCGAAACGGTAGCGACGCGGGCAATATCATCGGTGCCGGCCACGGGTTTCGAATTTTGAGAAATGGTGTTCACCGCTGTACCAACAGCCTTCTGGATGCCTCTTTTCACTACCATGGGATTGGCGCCGGCTACAACATTCTTCATGCCTTCCCGAACAAGCGCCTGGGCCAGCAGCGTAGCGGTGGTCGTGCCGTCGCCCGCCACATCATTGGTTTTGGTCGCGACTTCCTTGACCAGTTGCGCACCCATGTTCTCAAAAGAATCTTCCAGTTCGATCTCTTTGGCAATGGTAACCCCATCGTTGGTGATGAGAGGGGCGCCATACTTCTTGTCCAGTACCACATTGCGGCCTTTAGGACCCAGTGTGATTTTGACCGTATCCGTCAGTTTATCAATACCCGCTTGCAAGGCTTTGCGGGCGGCTTCTCCAAAAATAATCTCTTTTGCCATAAAAAATTCCCTCCAAAAATTTTATTCTTTACTGCGCTCACATACTATTCTACAATGGCTAAAATATCAGACTGTCGCACAATGGTATACTCCGCATCATCCAACTTTATTTCTGTGCCGGAATATTTGCTGGTGATAACCTTATCCCCTTTTTTGACATACATCTGCACTTCTTTGCCTTCTACCATTCCCCCGGGACCTACTTCGATAACTTCCGCTACCTGCGGTTTTTCCTTCGCGGATGCTGTTAAAATAATACCGCTCTTTGTGGTTTCTTCGGCCTCTACTAATTTCAGAACCACACGGTCTGCCAAAGGCTTGATTGTCATATCAATTCCTCCCAAAAAAATATTAGCAACAAAGTATTAGCACTCAATCGCCTAGAGTGCTAATACCTATTTTAGCCAATCATTTGGGAAAAATCAAGGCCTAATATTAAAGTTTACAAATGGTTAAAAATTTTCTCAGACCCACAAATAGCACTCATTTTTCCAGCGCAAAACCAACCTAAAGTGTTCCATCTGTATTTTTTGTAATTTATACACAAAAATACATACTCAATTTCGTGCAACGCGTCACTTGCTCTGAAAAATCCAGCAGCCTATTGAATTTGCTTTCCGGTTTCTATATAATAGGAAATAGAGGGAGGGATACCTTCCTCCCTACTAGGGTATAGCACCCAAGCATGTAGGTTTGAAAGACTAACTATTAAAAGTCAAGCCCCAAAATGAAAAAAGGGTGCTGTGGAACAGATGGCGAAAAAGGGTATAGAAAACCAGACGTCATGCAAAGCAGACGCCATCGAGGAATATGCAGCAAAGGGTCAAGCTGCCA